>JAWLHX010000154.1:0-2546 GCA_041690105.1 Phycisphaerae bacterium | reverse complement strand
CAAACTGCTGGGCAAGGGCGACATGCTGCTGATGGCTCCGGGGCTGAACCGCCTGATGCGCGGACAGTGCACGTTTATCAGCGAGCCGGAAATCAGCAGCGTGGTCGATTACATCAGCAAGAACGTTCCGGGTCCGGAATTCAATCGCGAGCTTGTGCAGATCAAGCCAAAGCCGCCGGCCCAAAAGCGCGGTCGCGGCGGCGGCGGTGCAGACGGCGGCTCGTACAGTGGCGAAGGTGGCGACTTCAGCGAGCGCGACGAGTTGTTCGACGAGGCGGTGCGCATTGTGCTGCAGCACAAGAGGGGCAGCGTTTCGCTCCTGCAGCGGAAGATGAGCATCGGCTACGGTCGGGCCAGCCGCCTGATCGACTTCATGGCCGAGGCTGGACTGGTTGGCGAGTACCAGGGCAGCAACGCCCGCGAGACACTGGTTTCGCTGGATGATTGGGAGGCCTCGCGCGGCGAAGGCGTGGGATCAATTGCCGGAGTTGGCGACGAGGACGACGACCAGCTTAGCGATGACTCGTACGTTGAGGATGAGATTTAGCCGTCGGCCGGGGCAACTGGCCGGGCCGCTGCCGGAGCGACAACACGCCTCAGCCGACATCGTCTTCGGTATACTGCCCGCCTGGGTTGACGGCCATTGTACGTCGGATAATCGACTCTTTGATATTCAGCCGCCTGGCCAGCAGTGCGGCGATGCGCTGAGCCATGCCCGCTTTGCCGAGCAGGTCCGGGTGAACAAAAACGAAGGCCTTCCATAGTTCCTGATAGCGGCGGTTGAGCAACTCGGCTTCGTCGGCAAACTCCGGATGGTGGCTCAGGGCCACGGTGCCCTGACGGCCAAAGCGTACCGGCACGCTGATGGCCTTGGCCTGCATTTTGAATGGCGGACAATAGACCAGCACTCCGTGCGAGCCGAGACCGCCCAGGGCCGACAGTTCGTTCTGCAGATCGATGAGTCGCTGCCGCCCGCCATCGGCACCGCGGAAGTAATCGACAAAACGCCCCACACCACCCGCCTCCCGGGCAGCTTCGGCCGTCAGAATAAGGGCCGGTACGTACAGCTGGCGCGAGTAGATCATGCCGCCCAGTTCGCGAGCCTGCCGCCCGCTGAAGGCACCGGCATCGGCGGAGCCGGCCACGGTCGGCCGCTCTTCGGCACCTGCGGCGCAGGCCAACCGCCGTATCATCTCCTCGTCGCCCATCATCGGCTGCAATACGCTCTCGGGGTCGTCAAACGGATTGCTGTCGCGCGGCACGCCGTGGCCCACAAGCCCGCGGGCCAGCATGGCCGAGGCCGCAACTTTGTTCTTGTGATAATAGACCCGCTCGGCCATCAGGTAGCGAAGACGCATCAGGGTCATTATCTCGGTGGCGATATCGATGCGGACGTAACCACGCGGATTCAGCACGTCCAGGGCCAGCCGCAACATAGCCCCGGGGGCATCCTGAGCAATAAAGTAATAGTGCAGCACGCGCGGATCGAAGGCTGCCCTGAGGCCGGTGAAGGCCACGTCGCGAGCGGTGTAATCAAGAAAATCGGCCGCAACGTCACCGGAGACAATATCGGCCATGAAAGGCTGAAACAAACCCTGCGACGACAGGCGGCGGTATTGCTCGATGGCTTGGTCGAAAAAGGCGACGCTCTGCCGCCGGCCGGCGTCTTCATTGTCGCCTGTAGCGCCTCCATTGCCATCGGTGGCTTCCTGCTCGCCGCCAGCACCGGCCGCGGCGCAGCGGTTGCGGGCGGCAACGAGCAGATCTTCGAACGATTGCGGGGGCGAAGCGTCGGGCCGCTGCCGGAAGGAAAGAATCAGGTAAATCAGCCAGCGCAGCGTGCTGTTGTCGATGCCCGCGACATGCGGCTCCGGTTGCTGGAAAATTGCCGCCAGTTCGCTCCGCGGGTCGAACAGCAGGCTCCGCAGCCGTGGGCTCTCCAGGGCGTCGTGCTTCAGGTAAAAATCCTGCAATTCGTCCTCCAGTGTGTGACCGAAGGGTATATGCGTAATGTCGTGCAGCAGTCCGGCAATGGAGACGACCTCCGACAGTGCCTCGAAGCCCGGCGAGCATGTGCCGCCGCCCTGCCCCTTGGCCGACCACCATGGCGAGGCCGGCAGCGGCAGGGCGAGCCGCTCGTGGTTCTGCCTGACATGCCTGATTATTTCGCGACTCATCCAATAAGTGCCCACGCTGTGGGCAAAGCGGGTATGCGTAGCGCCGCGGAAGACCAGGTGGGCGAAGCCCAGTTGCATAATCCGTCCGAGCCGCTGAAATTGCGGCGTGTCCAACAGTCGTGTTGCCAGGTCGCTCAGCAGAATGTCGCCGTGAACCGGATCGCGGTAGAGTCGCGTCATTGGTGGAAATCTCCATGCATGAACCAAAGGGCGTACTCTAGCCGATTGCTACACCGCTGACAACAGGCGAACTGCAGTTAGTTAATGAAGCATGCGACCGATTTGCGTGGTGGACAAGCATCACCCTCATCCGGCCCTGCGGGCCACCTTCTCCCGTCAAGCCCTTCGACGGAGCTCAGGGCGGTGAGA
>JAWLHX010000153.1:0-2691 GCA_041690105.1 Phycisphaerae bacterium | reverse complement strand
GTTTTGCCGCTCTCGCTCATGGGCCTGTCGACGGCAATGAACCACTGCTCGGTGGCCCGGAAGACCACGGGGGTCTTGCTCCGCCAGCAGTGCGGATAAGAGTGCGTCATCTGGCCCTGCTGGAACATCAGTCCCAGCTCTTCAAGCCGATTGCAGATGACCGGGTTGGCGTCGAAGACGAACATGCCGCGAATCCACTCCGGCACGGTATCGTCGAAGCGGGCATCGTCGTCAATCGGAGCATAGGGCTCAAGCCCGTTGCGCAGGCCGACAATATAGTCTTCCTGGCCATGGCCGGGAGCCGAGTGCACCAGGCCCGTGCCTTCTTCCAGGCTGACGTATTCGCTCTCGACGATCAGGCCGACGCGGTCGACGAACGGATGGCCATAATGCTTGCCGACAAGCTGGCTGCCGAGCAACTCGGCCACTACCTCGTACTGCTCGATGTTGCCGGCCTTCATCACCCGTTCGACCAGTTCGGCGGCCAGAATGCTTACCTGGCTCTCGCCGTGGAACTCGTAGCGGACGGCCTGGTACTTGAAGTCCGGGCCGACCATGATGCCCAGGTTGGCCGGCAGGGTCCAGGGCGTGGTGGTCCAGATCATCAGGTGCAGCGGTTCGCCGGCCTTGCGCTCGGGCACCAGGGCCTCGACATCGGCACTGGCCGGAAAGTTGACGAAAATGCTGGGGCCGGCAACTTCTTCGTATTCAAGCTCGGCCTCGGCCAGGGCAGTGCGGCAACCATAGCTCCAGTGGATGGGCTTTTTCTGGCGGTAGACAATTCCCCGCTCCACGCAGCGGGCCAGGCATTCCAGAACGCCGGCTTCGTAAGTGTGGTTAAGGGTAAGGTACGGATTCTCGAAATCGCCCAGGATGCCCAGCCGCTTGAACTGCTGCGACTGCATCTTGACCCATTTGCGGGCGTATTTGTCGCACTTTTTGCGAATATCGGCTTGGCTCATTGCGGCTGCGGCCTCGGTGCCCGTCTCCTGCATCACCTTTTGCTCGATGGGCAGGCCGTGGCAATCCCAGCCGGGAATGTAGGGCGACTGGTAGCCGGCCATGGTGCGGAATTTGACCACCATGTCCTTGAGCACCTTGTTGATCAGGTGGCCCATGTGAATATCGCCGTTGGCGTAGGGCGGTCCGTCGTGCAGGAAGTATCGGCCGCGCGGAGAGGGTTTGCTGCAAATCTGGCCGTAAAGGTCGATTGACTGCCATTTCTTCTGCAGTTCGGGCTCGCGCTGGATCAGGTTGGCCTTCATGTTGAGGCTTGTCCGCGGCAGATTGAGGGTATCTTTATAATTTTTGTTTTCAGCCATTAGTCGTCTCGCATCCGTAATGATGAAACTAAAAAAGCCCCGAAGCCGGATAAGTCGAGCCTTCGGGGCGCCTTGGCCATCAGCATTGTATGGCACGTACTAAACTGCAGCAGCCCGATTGCGGCGGGCAATAATATCGTCGCGCAGGGGCGGCGTTGCGGTCGTTTTCGGCAATATCCGATTATGACGCAAGCTGCGGCCCACGGCGCAATGCACCTCCATTGCTGCAAGAATGAAGCATCTCCAGGCGGGCCCGAGAAGGCCGGACCACCGCTAATTGCTTCAATCAGAGCAGGATTCTAAAACCAGCACGGCCACCGGTCAAGCTAATTTGATGGACCGGAGCAGGGCACAAAGTTTTGACATCCTGCTGCCGCTGATTAGAATAGTAGGGAGGTTGCTGCACCCTCAGCTCTCGGTATCACTGTCATAACAGACGCTCCCGGATGAGATGTCGTTCATTTCTGTCATGCGGACGGGCGGAAGGAGTATGCCGTGTCAACGCTTCTGGTAACTTGCCCCGCGTGCGGGAAGGCTTATAAAGTGCCTGCCGACCGGCAGGGCCGACAAGCACGCTGCAAGTGCGGGAATGTCTGGACAGTGCCGGTGCCTGCGACCCAGGCCGCAAATCGGCCGACCGCCGATGCCGGGCATGCTCCATCGGCCGTCGCCGAGGAGGCTGGCGAACAGCCTGTCATGGCCCAGGCGGTCGAACCTTCGGCCGTGAAGCCGGAAGCAGTTAAGCCTGAGGCCGTCAAGCCGCAGGCGGTTAAGCCGCAGGCGGTTAAGGCTCAGCCGGTCAGCCTTGAGGGTGCCGGCGGACAAAAGGCCGCGGCGGTGGCTGAAGAGTCAGAGGACGTTGGCTGCGGAACGCAGGGCAAGGCGGGAGATGAAGCCGGGGCCAGAATGGCTGCCCATGCGGCCGATGAGACCAGCGGTCCCAAAGCCCGGGAAGAGGCCAAGAAGCTGATCGGTCGCGAGCTTGGCACCTTCCGCATCGATGCCTTGCTGGGCGTGGGCGGCTTCGGAGCTGTATATCGTGCCTTCGATAAAAGCCTGCATCGCGACGTGGCCCTCAAGGTTTTGCCGCTCTCGCTGGCCCGGGCCGGACGCGACAAGGTACAGAGGTTTTTGCAGGAAGCCCGCTCGGCTGCCAAGCTGAGCCATGCCAACGTGGTCACCGTTCACCAGATCTGCCAGATTGACGAGGTTTATTTTATTGTCATGGAGCTGGTCGACGGGCAGAGCCTGGCCGACATGTTGCGTTCGAGACGTTTGTCGCCCACCGAAGCTACGCGAATCATTACGGAGTCGGCCCGCGGGCTGGCTCACGCTCATCGTCGCGGTCTGATTCATCGCGACATCAAGC
>JAWLHX010000152.1:0-2695 GCA_041690105.1 Phycisphaerae bacterium | reverse complement strand
CGGAAATCATCAAGCTCCAGACCCTCCAGCAGACGCAGGGCCAGCATGGCCGTCTCCCGGGCCCGCGACTCGGCATCCAGTTGCTCGCTCTCAGCTATGGCCGATTGGCCCCGCTCCAGCGCCTGACAATAGCCTTCAACATCGCTCACGTTTTTCCACCGCACGCCGCCAACATAAGAGGCCGCCGCCGGCCCCAGACCGACATAAGGCCGATTATGCCAATAGGTCATGTTGTGCCGACTTCGCCTGCCCGGCAGGGCGTAATTCGATATTTCATAGTGCTCAAAGCCCGCCCGCTCCAGGCGCTCCCGGGCCGCAAACATCATCTCCACGTAAAGACCCTCGTCCACCGCAGCCAGTTCGCCCGCCGCCGCACGCACCCCAAGAGGGGTGCCCGGCTCAATCGATAGCCCGTAGACACTGAGATGTTCGCTTTCCAGGGCCAGCACGTCGTCCAGATCTTTCAGCCAGTCCTGCAAGGTCTGCCCCGGCACGGCGAATATCAGGTCGAGGCTCAGGTTATCAAAAACCGCCCGACGGGCCATCGCCACCGTCTCCCGGGCAGTCTCCGCATCGCATTGCCGCCCCAGCGTCGCCAGTGTCGCACTCTGTAGCGACTGCACGCCAAGGCTCAGCCGATTTACCCCCATCTGCCGCAGCAATCCGGCTTTCGAGGCGTCAAGCGAGCCCGGATTGGCCTCAACGGTAAACTCCTCCACCTCTTCGCCATCGCCCGCACACTCGCCAATCAGCCCCAGCAGGCCGGCCAGCAAGTCCGCTGGTAATGCCGAGGGCGTGCCGCCTCCTATATATATTGTCGTCATCGGCCCGGTCGCTTCGCAGTGCAGTCGCCTGGGGGCCTGCCTGGCTTCCAGTTCAACCGCCCGCAGGTATCGCTGCATCAGTTCCCGGGAGCAGGCGGCCAGGCTGTAAAAGTCGCAATAAGCGCATTTGCTGAGGCAGAAGGGCACGTGGACGTAGAGGCTTTGAGGCCGGGAGTTGTTCATGCCGCCGATTATACATTCTGCGGCCCGGACGGACAGCCTGCTTTCAGCCGGGGGTGTTTCAGTTTGACGCCGCCTGCGCTCGCGCTTATAGTTAATGTGCGGCGTCAAATATCTGACGCTTCACTTCAGCCATCCCAAACAGTGGCGGCAAACAAAATGTCAAAGCCTCAGCACAGTGAGATCATCTTGAAGTTGAGCGGACGCCAGGCTCCCAGGCCGCCGGCGGCCAAGCCCGGGCCGAAGATGCGCCTGCTGGTCACTCCTCACTTTCTGTATGTCAACGATGAGCGGACCATTGCCATCGCCGACCTCAGGCATGTCCGCCTGCTGCATCCGGCCACCGTCAAAATCGAGTCGGTGGGGCGGCAGGAACCCCTGATCGTCCTCTTTAAGTCGGCCGAACATGCCAGGCAGTTGCGGGCCACGCTTGTCTTCTTCGGACAACAGAGCCGCGGTGGTCTGGCCGGCGTTACCCAGTGGCAGCAACTGCTGGTGGCCCCCTACGACAGGCTCGACGTGCCGGATAAAGCCATACCAAGCGCCGCCCCCTCATCGCTCATCAGCGGCGCAACTTCCGCCAGCGCCTCTACGGGATCAAGTGCGCCTGCCGCAAAAGCCAACAGGTCCCGAAAAATTGTTGCCGCCGTCGTAGCCCTCGTTGCTCTGGCTGCAGGTGTAACCATTTTCCTGCTGATGTCGGGCCAGGGCGAGAATCTGGACGCCATGTCGGCCGATGACCTGCTGCAAAAGGCCGGGGCCGCCTTCGAGGCCGGCGACCATTCAACCGCCGCCGGATATTACCTGGCTCTGCAAAAACATGGTGATCAGTCCTCAACTGTTCTGCGACGCACTGGCATAAGCCTCATGGAACTGAAACGCCATCAGGAGGCGATTGAGCCTCTGCGCCAGGCAGTGTCGCAGAGCCGCGGACGCCAGGCGGAGGATGTCCTGCTGCTGGCCCAGGCCTTCAGACTCAACAAACAGTATGAACGGGCCCTCGATACGCTCAGGCTCGGCCTTCAGCACAACCATGCCGATCTGGCCCTGCACATGGAGCGCGTCCGCATTTTCGAAGCCATGAACAATCCCGCGCAGGCTCTTGCCGCCAGCGGTACCATCTATCACATGAACCCCGAGCAGGTCGAGAATGCCCTGAACTATGCCAAGTTGCTGGAAAAAGCCGGCAGACGCCAGGAGGCCCTGCAGGTCTACATGCAACTCATAAAAGGCCGCCCCCTGAAGCCCGCCTACCTGGGCAGCATCCGACTGCTTGGGCTGATGAAAGAATTTGAACTGGCCGACGCCATGCTGGATGAGGCCAAGCACCATTTCGCCACCGACAAAGATTTCAGCGGCGACTGGCGAGAGGTTCTCACACGCATGAGGATTGAAGTACCGGCACTGCCCGAACCCGAGCCCGAACCGGAGCCCGAGCCGGAACCCGAGCCGGAGCCATTGCCCGACGGGCAGCAGGTGCCCCTCAATCCCGATGGCACTGTGCCGGTCGTTCCAGACGGCACTGCACCGGTTGTTCCTGATGGCAGCGTCCCATTGCTGCCCGATGGTTCCGTGCCGCCAGCAGATGGTACACAGCCCGATGCCGGCAATCCGCAATATCCGGCACCTGATGGCACCGTGCCCGGACCGCTGGACCCGGCTCCCGACACGGTTTATCCTGTCGAGCCCGA
>JAWLHX010000151.1:0-2727 GCA_041690105.1 Phycisphaerae bacterium | reverse complement strand
ACCAGTCCCTTTTCCAGCCCGAGGTCGTCGCGCAAGCCGGCCAGTTCCTGCTGGGCGTCGTCCTGTGTCATGCGTATGATTTTCATCAGTCTCGAACTCCTTACTGCCCGTTTTGATGCTGCTGCCGGTTGTGGTCGCGTGGGGGCGAGTTGGCCCGCTCAGCGGCTGAACCGGAATCGAATAATGTGCCAGATTGCTGCCAGGCCGTCCTTCCAGGTAATTTTTTTACCCTCGCTGTAGGTGCGGCCGTAATAGCCGACCGGCACTTCGTAAACCCGCCAGTTGCCGCGGGCCACCTTCTGCACCAGTTCGGGTTCTATTCCGAAGCGCTTGCTGCGCAAGGTCATGCCGGCCAGTACTTCGCGTCTAAACACCTTGTAGCCTACCTCCATGTCCGAGAGGTTCAGGCCGGTCATAATGTTGGACATGGTGGTCAGCCATTTGTTGCCCACGTAATGCCAGAAGTAGAGCACCCGGTGCGAACGGCTGCCGAAGCGGTTGCCGAAGACAACATCGGCCCGGCCGCTGCGGATTGGTTCGAGCAGACTGTCGTAATCCGTCGGATCGTACTCCAGGTCGGCATCCTGAATAATGACGACCTCACCTTCGGCGGCGGCAAATGCTGTCCGAAGTGCTGCACCTTTGCCCTGATTTTTTTCGTGACGCACCAGCCGCAGGCGCGGCTCGTTGCCGGCCAGAGCCTCGAGTATATCGGCCGATTCATCGCTGCTGCCGTCATCGACGGCCACAATTTCCAGATCGTCTTCCGGCAATAGCGGGGCTGACAGAATGGCCGCAACTGCATCGGCCACACTGGCAGCCTCGTTATAGACGGGCAGAACGACCGAGATTCTCACGCTGAATCGCCCCCTTGTGTCGGGATAAAAGGAAGATTATAACGCGCCGCGGCCATTGCTGCAACGCAGAGCCTGAAGTGATTGGAGGTCCGATAGCGTCCGGTAAGTTGCAGATAAGCAAAGTTTCAAGTTGACGGGTGTGGGGGGACGATAATAGATTGTGTCAAAATAGGAAAGATGGGCAACGTCATTTGCTGGCCGCAATGAATGGCCGCAATGATGAGGCGTTGATTGCGGCAGAAGTTCGATAAGAATCGAGCAGGGCACCTTGGTCTGGTTTTACGTGGACCGGGAAAACTGTCGGCCTGGTCTCTGGCCGCTGCGGAGCCAGGTGGCGGCGCAAGGTCCTGCGGATAATAGAGTTGCGTTACCATGAAAGGAATCGCGGCAGCATGAAAGACGTATACACCACGGGCGAGGCTGCTCGGATCTGCCAGATCAGCCAGCAGACAATCATCCGCTGTTTCGACGCCGGAAGACTCAAGGGGTTTCTTGTTCCGGGCAGCAAGTTCAGGCGCATCCCGCGCGATTCGCTCGTTAAGTTCATGAAAGACAACCAGATACCACTCAGCAACCTTGATACTGGCAAAAAAAAGGTGCTGATTGTTGACGATGATAAAGAAATCGTCGATATGTTTCTTGCCGTACTCGAGCGCGACGGCCGCTTTGAGGTCCGTTCGGCCAGTTGCGGTTACGATGCCGGACTGCTGACGCAGCAGTTTCAGCCCGACCTGATTGTGCTGGACTTCATGCTGCCCGACATCAACGGCAAGGTGGTCTGCGAAACTATCCGGAGCAACGAACTGTTGCGTGACACGAAAATCATCGCCATCAGCGGGCTCATTGAGGAAGACAAGATTCAGGAGCTTTACGAGGCCGGAATCGACGATTTCCTGCAGAAGCCGTTCAAAATTACGGACCTTGTGCATCGCCTCGGCGAAATGCTTAACGTCTGAGCGCCAGGCCTTACTGGTACGGAGATAAGCGACCAAGCATGACTGCACCGACGGCGCTTGCGGCCCATAAACTTCAGATGATAATTGACCAGGTGGATCGTCTGCCCACGCTGCCGGCAGTGGCCGCGAAGGTGCTTACGATGGCGGCCAGCGAAGGCGCCAACGCCCGCGATCTGTCCCGCATAATCGAGGGCGACCCGTCGCTGACGGCCCGCATTCTTTCGCTGGTCAACAGCGCCCGCTTTGGCGGCAGCCATGCCGTCTCGACCATCGACCGGGCGGTTACGCTACTCGGTTTCGAGACCATTCGCAACAGTGTCCTGTCGCTGAAGGTTTTTGACCTGATGGAAGATGCCGCGGCGGCCGGCGACGACGCTCCGGGCGAGGCCTTCGACCGGATCAGCTTCTGGAAACATTCGCTGGCTGTCGCCTCCGCCTCGCAGATGCTGGCCCAGTATGTGCGCGGCACCAGCGACAGCGAGGCTTTCGTGGCCGGATTGCTGCACGACCTTGGCAAGGTCGCTCTGCATTGCGTGCTCCCGCGAACGTACAACCAGGTTGCTGCCCGGGTGGGCGAGGGGCAGGGGTCTTATATTGATCTTGAGGGTCGCATTCTGGGGCTGAATCATGCCGTGATCGGCAAGCGGTTGCTGTCCGGCTGGGATTTTCCGCCGGCGCTGGTCAACACCGCCTGGCTGCATCACCAGGTGCCCGACCAGATACCTCAGCAAACGGTCGGCAGGCCCCTTGTGCTGCTGGTGCATCTGGCCGACGTGCTGGCCCGGCAGCAGAAGATAGGCCTTGGCAGTCCGGTCTGGGGTAATGACGAGATACGCATCTTAACTTCGGCCCTGAAGCTGCCGCCGGAGGCCCTGGAGACGGTTGGCAAACGGCTGCACCAGGCGGTGGCCGAC
>JAWLHX010000150.1:0-2761 GCA_041690105.1 Phycisphaerae bacterium | reverse complement strand
AGCCACCGGGCAATGGTGCGTGGCCGACGATAGCGGCATCGAGATTCAGGCCCTCGGCAATCGTCCCGGCGTTTACAGTGCCCGCTGGGGCGGCGAGGATGGCAACGACGCCCTGAACAACCAGCGCATGCTGCAGGAGTTGCGAGATGTTCCGCCCGAACAACGCCAGGCCCGTTACGTCTGCGTAGTGGTGCTGGCCGGCCCCGATGGCCCAATGCTGGAGGCCTCCGGCACGTGCGAAGGCATAATCATCGACCAGGCCAGCGGCAGTGGCGGCTTCGGCTACGATCCATACTTTTACTTGCCGCAATATGGCCGCACAATGGCCCAGCTTTCGCCGCAGGAGAAGCACGCTATCAGTCATCGCGGCAAGGCCCTCCGGGCTCTGCGACAGCAATTGGAGCCCATGCTGAATGGCTGATGCCGGCTGGCCTTCCACTGCGCCGGCAGTTGGCTGCCGCTCGCGGCAACACATCCCCGAGACCACCGAACGAGGACAACGTCAATGACAATTGGTTCCAACGAAAAAGTTGCCGCCGTGGTACTGGCCGCAGGGGCCGGCACGCGCATGGGCTCGGCCGATAAGCACAAGGTCTGCTTCCCGGTGGTTGGCGTTCCGGCTATCAATCGCATGGTTGGCGCATTGCGGGCCGAAGCCGCGGATGCCGTAGTGGTGGTCGTCGGAGCATTGGCCGGCGACGTCGTCCGCACCGTCGGCCAGGCCTACCCCGAAACGACCTTTGCCCTGCAGAGCCAGCAGCGAGGCACCGGCGATGCGGCCAGGGCCGGTTTTCAGCCGCTCCAGCAACTGGGCTTTAGCGGGCCGGTGCTGGTTACCATGGGCGATAAAATAGTCGCCCCCGGTGTCTTCCGCCGGCTGAAGGAAGAATTCTACCGCACCCAGAGCGATGCCGTCTTCGTCGTCAACCGCAAGAGCACCGAGGACCAGGGCCGCGTGGCCGTGGGCGACGACGGCACCGTCGAATGGCTGATGGAGACGGCCGACATCGACCGCCTGCGATTCTTCGGCCGACTGAAAACCCTGCTGGCCAAGACCGACGGAAAACCAATCCGCCCAAGCACCCTGCAAAAGCTGGCCGAGGAGACCATCAGCAGCAAGAGCAAGATTGCAGCCATTGTCGGACCGAAGCTGACCCCGCTCCTCAGCGCGAGCGACCCCGTTCCCGCCGCCACAGTGGCCGCCGCCATGGACGAAGGCGCCGACACAGCCCAGACAAACGCCGGCCCCATAACAGGCGAGCAGGCCGTGCGCCGCGGCCGCTATGTAAACGAGAGCGTCTACCTGATTCGGGCCGAGGCCCTTTCCGAGGGCCTCAGCCATCTCTCCGGCCGCACCGCCCAGGGCGAGCAGTATCTGCCCGACGTCATCTCCTGGCTGCTGCGGTCCCGCGACAACCAGGGCCAATCGCGGTTCAAGATCCGGGCCATGGTTCTGGACGAACCAACCGACGTCGTCGGCTTTAACACGCCCGACCAGTTGGTGGCGGTGGAGGCCATTGTCGCCTCGCGCGAAAAAAAGGTTACCGTGCAGCGACAGGCCCCCAGCCTGCGACCGCTCGATTCGCGAACGGCAAAACCCCTGGCCGCCTGGCTCAAGCTGATGGAGAAAAACGATGCCGCAACCAAGCGGGCTCTGGCTCGGATTTACGGCTCCGACGAATCGCTGCTGGAAGAGCGACGCCGCATGTACGTCAAGGTGCTGAAGCTGTTCGGCAAACGCTATGGCACCGACCGCCAGGTGGTCATCAGCCGCTCGCCGGGACGCATCAACCTCATGGGCCGGCACGTCGAGCACCGCGGCGGCTACATCAATACCATGGCCATCAATCGCGAAGTGCTGATGGTGGCCGCCCCGCGCGAGGACGACCTGGTCCGCGTCACAAACGTCGACCGCAGCAACTTCCCCGACCGTCAGTTCCACATCAGCCAGGAGCTTGCCGCCGTGCCCTGGGAGGACTGGATCAGCTACATTAACTCGCGGCGCGTGCAGCAGATGGTGCTGGACGCCCGCGGCGACTGGATCAATTACGTTAAGGCCGGCGTACTGCGGCTGCAGCAAAGTTTCCGCGATGTCCGACTGCTGGGCATGGATGCCGCCGTCATCGGCGACATACCCATGGCCGCCGGATTGTCCAGCTCATCAGCCATTGTCGTGGCCACCGGCGAGGCCAGCATCGCCTGCAACAGGCTGGACGTTACGGCCAGCGACTTTGTCGACCTTTGCGGCGAGGGCGAATGGTACGTGGGCTCGCGCGGCGGGGCCGGCGACCATGCGGCCATGAAGTTCGGACGCCGGGCACAGGTCTCGCGCGTCAGGTTCTTCCCCTTCGCCTTCGAGTACGTCCCGGGCATCCCCGAGACCCATCGCCTGGTCGTCTTCAACTCGCAGATCAGGGCCCAGAAGAGCGCCAACGCAAAGGACGTCTTCAACCAGAAGGTGGCCGCCTACGAGTTCGCCCTGATGATGATTCTCGACCGCTATCCGCACTACGCTCACCTGATCGAATACCTGCGCGACCTCAGCGCCGAGCATCTGCACCTGCGGCCGCACGTCATCTACGAAATGATCCAGAGCCTGCCGCAAGCCATGACCCGGCAGGAGCTGCGGGCCACACTCTCCTCGGCCCATCGCCAGAAGGCGGAGGCCATCTTCCAGACGCACCAGGAGCCGACCAGTTACGATATCCGCAGCGTCATGCTCTACGGTCTGGCCGAGATGGCCCGCAGCCAGCGATTCGGC
>JAWLHX010000149.1:0-2868 GCA_041690105.1 Phycisphaerae bacterium | reverse complement strand
CGCTTGCGAGCCTGCTCCATGAGCATGCCCGGAGCCAGAGTGGTATCGAGCGTGCGGAAGTTGAGCGGAAACATGACAGTGTCAACTTCGCTGATGCGGGCAATGGTCCGCATGTGCATCAGCGGGTAATGACCGGTCAGGCCAATGTGGCTGATGATGCCCCGCTCTTTGGCCTGAAGGAAAGTCTCCAGCGCACCACCCGCCCCGCAGACCTGCTCCAGATCTTCCTCGGTATCGAGGGCATGAAACTGGTACAGGTCTATGTGGTCGGTCGACAGCAGCCGCAGGCTTTCTTCCAGCTCCAGGCGGGCGCCTTCGGCATCGCGCTTTGTCGTTTTGCAGGCCAGAAAGACTTCGTTGCGACGCGACCTCAGCACCTCGCCCATTTTGGCCTGGGCATCGCCGTAGGTCGGGGCAACATCCAGATGATTCACCCCGGCGTCGATAGCCTCATGGGTCAGGCGAATGGCATCATCACGCTCCATGGGCATCAGCGTAATGCCGCCAAGAGCCACTATTGTGCTTTGCTGACCGGTGCGGCCAAGCGTGCGACGGGGCAATGGTGCTGGTTTCATGATTCTGCTGCCTCCTGTTGCAGGGCCGACGCCTGCGGCTTATACTGCCGGCATGCGATACACTTACACGCCGCGGCGTCTGCTGCTGCTTCTGTTTTTCCTGCTGCTAAGCCTGGGGATTATGGCGGGCATCATCGGCTATAACCTGTACCGCGTCAGCCAGAATGCAGACCGACCGCCTGCCGACGCCACTACGGCCGACGATGCTTCGCCGACCAGTCCGCCGCCGCCGACGCCGGCGCCAGCCGATCAGTAAGCCAGAACCCGTACGGTTACATTACCCTGGACCTTGGCCACGCAACTGGCCCGCCAGTTCGGTCCTTTGCTCACTACTTTCAGCAGATCAAGCTCCGCCTGGCTGGCCGGGCTGAGGTTCTCCATGCCGCTGACAATCTGCAGGCAGCAGTTGCCGCACTCGAGCCGACCTTCGCAGCATTCGCCCACAAAAAACTCGTCAACCACATGCTCGGCGGCCTGGTCGGCGGCTGTCATCAGCGTCGTGCCTTCCGGTACATCCACCTCCACGCCGTATGGTTCGAAGCGCACTACAGGCATTATCTCAGCTCCTAATGGCCTTTAAAGGTTTTCCTGATAAATCCTGATATAACCGCGACTCTGGATGCGGTTCAGATGCTCGTTCAGCATCAGGTCGAGCTTCAGGCGACGCACAGCCTGCTCTATCTCTCCCTGGACTTCGGTGAAGGGCTTAACCCTTCCCTCGACCCGCTCGGCAACCCGCACCAGGTAAACACTGTCCTCGGTCACTATCGGATCGCTGATGCTGCCCACGGGCAGGCTGAAGAGGGCCTCGTTTACGGCCTCCTCGCGGAAACTGCCACGCTCGACCATGCCCCAGTCGCCACCTTGCTGGGCCATTGGGTCTTTGCTGAATTCGGTGGCCAGCTTGCCAAAGTCTTCGCCCTGCCGGGCCCGGCCAAGCACGCTGCGTGCCGCCGCCAGCATGGCAGCCATATCGGCGTAATCCTGCAGGCGCAGTTTGATGATCTGCGGCCTTGCCTGCCCGACTACAGTATAGTGCTCATCGCGCATCCGCTCGTAATAATCAACAAGCTCCTTGCGGGTCACGCTTACGCGAGGCGAAAATTCCGTGGCAATGTAGGACATCACCAAGTAGTGGTCGCGCTGCTGGCGCAGCCAGGTCTCCTCGGTTATGCGCTCCTGCGACAACTTCTGCCGCCAGGCATTCTCGCCTCCAGCAATCATAATTTCCTTCTGTCGCTCTTCCTGAACGCGCTTCTCGAGTTGCTGCATGAACTCTTCGTTCGTCTTGCTGGCAGCCTCCTGGGTCAGCATCTTCTGCCGCACCTGCTGAATAAGGCGGTTGTGCATCTCCTGCCGCACGCGATTCTGAAATTCCTGCTCCGGAACCGACTTGACCCATTCGGCCATCTTGGGCCGCAAGTCGCGCAGCAAATCTTCGCGGGTGATAATCTCGCCATTGACGTCGGCAACTATGGTATTGATCAGCCGCAGCTTCTGCCCGGCCTCCTCAGCCTCGTCTTCCTGGCTGTCGGCCACGGCTGGCCCCGGCAGGGCATCGTCGGCAGCCTGATCCTGCGGCAACGGTTGCGACAGGTCGGGCTCGTAGCCCCGGCCTGCACCAATGGACTGCTCCAACGATTCCATCGATTGCGACGGATCGGCCGCACGCGGGGCAGGGGCCGCCGCGGACTGGGCGTCCATGGGCACCTCGCGGCCCGGCTCCGAGCGGATCGGTTCGGCCGGAGGGCGGATAGTGGCACCCTCGGAGGAGGCTATCGGCATGCGGATGCGCATGGTCGAGGCAGTGTCCGACTGCGGAGGCTCGCCGTTGCCGCACCCGGCAATCATCAGGCAGGCCACGATGGTTATAATCGCGAAGCCGGCCCTGGCCATATTCCCGCTCGCGCTACTGTCGGCAGTGCCGCCCAGTTCTCTCTTCATGATTGGTTCCTGCCCCCATAAAAGGCTCATTTTAACTCCACCGCCAGCCCGAGGCAATAACATAGCAATTAGCGGATTATCGGGCCTATTGTAATGCCGCGTGTTCGACCGATATTAACTTCCGCGTTTCTTTTTCGAATTGTCTATGGCCCCGGGGGTGGAAGGGATTAAGATTCAAAGCCTTGGGTGACGATACAATTCTCAGGTCGGGGAAGCGATGAATGTGCTGTTTGTGCCGGCAAAGCAGCTCGCGGCCGAGCAGTGATGGGTTACAATAGAATAAGACTCACGCGGCAAACGTCTGAAAGATCAGACGAGCTTGAAAGGAACAGCGGCATGGAAGCGGGCA
>JAWLHX010000148.1:0-2869 GCA_041690105.1 Phycisphaerae bacterium | reverse complement strand
CGAGCAGTTGGTGGCCGAGATTGAGCTGATGTTCGTGCATCTGGATCAGAACATGAAGGGGCAGAGCTTCGGGGAGGAGAACTTTGTGTTTTCTCCGGAATTTGTCAAGCTGTTGCGGATGCGGTCGCTGGCCACGGATTTCGCCGGCAACGAATAGAACGGGCGGCCCAGATTTGAGGGGCGAGAATTTCCGGGCCAGGAGCGTTGGCGCGGTGGACTACCGAGGGAAATCGTGAATCAGGACGAAAGACAGGTCGTCATTACCGGGTGCGGAGTTGTTACGCCTCTGGGCGATTCGTCGCAAGCTTTGTTCGAGGCGCTTATTGGCGGCAAGTCGGCCATAAGCGGGCAGCTTGCTTTCGAGACCGATACGTTTTTGTGTCGCGTGGCGGCGCCGCTGGCTGCAGATGCCGACCTCTCGGCCGGCATGCGGAAAGAGCAGGTACGTTACTTCCGCAAGAATGCCAAGGTCATGGCCCGCGACATTCAGCTGGCCATTGGCGGTGCGGGGCGGGCTGTCGGCGATGCCGGCTTGCCGCTGGGCGAAGATAAGAAAGAGCCCGTGCTGCCGACCATCGACCACGCTCGTTTCGGTATAATTTACGGTTCGGGCTTCATCCCATGCGAACTGGAAGAGATGTCGCGCAGCGTGCAGGCAAGCCTGGACGAGCAGAACGAGCTGAGCATGCCCAAGTGGGGCCAGGAGGGGCTGCCGCTGGCCTTTCCGCTGTGGATGCTGAAGTACCTTCCGAACATGCACGCCTGCCACATCGGCATCATCTGGGACTGCCAGGGGCCAAGCAATTCCATTACCTGCGACGGGACCAGCGGATTGCTGGCCGCGGGCGAAGCTGTGCGTCATGTGGCTCGTGGCACAGGTGACATTTTCATCAGCGGCGCGGCCGAGAGCGTGGTGCATCCGAGCACCATGCTGCGTCATCAACTGCTTGGCCGGGTGAGCGATCGGTATAATGATCGGCCTGAAGCGGCGCATCGGCCGTTTGATGCCGACAGCGCCGGCATGGTTTGCGGCGAAGCGACGGCTGCCCTGATTATTGAATCGGCGGAACATGCTGCCGGCCGCGGGGCCAAGGTGCAGGCCCGGGTGCTTGGTTTTGGTTCCAGTTGCGCCCAGACGCCGGTAAATGTGGCCGAAGAGAGCGGTGCTGCCATCGACCGCGCGATTCGCTTTGCTCTGCGTGATGCCGGCCTGCAGGCGGCTGATATTGACGCAGTGATTACCCCTGGCATGGGCTGCGCGGACCAGGAGGCGGCTGAGGCGGCGGGCATTGCCAAGGCCCTTGGCAGCGAGGTTCCGGTTACAAGTTCCAGTGGCGGCATGGGCAACGTTGGAGCTGCCCAGGGGCCGGTTGACGTGGCCCTGGCCTGCCGTATGCTTGAAGCCGGCGTGGTGCCTGCGGTTACCAATTGCGAGACGCTGCGACCGGGTTGCCCGATCAACGTGATCAGAGGCCAGGCCGTTGAGCGACCGCTGCGACATGTTGTGGTGATAAGCGCGATTGTTGCCGGCCAGGCGGCGGCCATGGTTCTTGGCAAGGCCTGACGAGGGCTGGTGCTCTGTCGCTGGTGATCAATGGGTGCCACCCACAAACGTCGTTGCGGTTTGTTTGTGGGGGCATCTCGACACCCACAAGCAAACAGCCGCTTATGGATGGCACCCCATCAAATCAGGCAACTGGCATGGCGAATAATGTGCGATTTTTGTGGCGGAGCAGTAGAGACTGATTTGCTCGCGGCTGGCGGTAATGGCCGCAATTCCAAATAATCGAGGTAAGCTGGCAATATGGCGCGAAGACGAATTGTCATCACCGGACTGGGAATGGTTGCTCCGCTTGGACTGACCTACGAGGAGAACTGGGGCAACGTTCTGGCCGGCAAGAGCGGGGTGAGCAAGACCCGCCGGTTCGACGCCTCGGGCTACCCGACCACGTTTTCGGCCCAGGTTCCCGACTTTGATCTGGCGGCCTACGTGGACGATGCCAGTCCCTATGCCAGCAGCGGGCCTAACGTTCGGTTTGCCATGGCCGCGGGGCGGATGGCCTGGGACGACAGTGGTCTGGAGGCGGGCAAGTTCGACCCGGAGCGTCTTGGCGTTTACCTGGGCAGCGGAGAAGGTCCGGCCGACTTCCGGGCCTTCACGGCCAGCATCCGCGACGGTTGGCAGGACGACCACGTTGACATTCCACAATATTATGTCGCGGGGCTGAATCATTACGATCCTGTGTGCGAGGTTGAGCAGCAGCCTGGCCGCAGCGCCGCTCACCTGGCCCGTCTTTACAATGCCCTGGGACCGAATTCCAACACACTGACCGCCTGCGCCGCCAGTACGCAGGCTATCGGCGAGGCAGCCATGGTGATCCGCCGCGGCGATGCGGACATCATGTTCTCGGGTGGCACGCACAGCATGATTCAACCGTTTGGCGTGATGGGCTTCAATCTGCTAACCGCCATTGCCACCGAACCGCGCGACGAGCCCCATAAGGCTTCGCGGCCATTCGACCGCAATCGCAGCGGGTTCGTCATGGGCGAAGGTTCGACGATTATGATTCTCGAGGAGCTTGATCATGCCCTGGCCCGAGGGGCGACGATTTACGGCGAACTTCTGGGCTACGGCAGCAGTGCCGACGCCTATCGTATGACTGACATTCATCCGGAAGGCCGTGGTCCGGTGGCTTGTCTTGAAGCCTGTTTGCAGGATGCCGGCATTTCGCGGGACGAGATTGACTACGTCAGCGCCCACGGCACGAGCACCGAAGAGAACGACAAGATCGAGACTTTGAGCCTGAAGAAGTTTTTCGGCGAGCGTGCCTCGCAGGTGCCGGTTTCGAGCGTCAAGAGCAGCCTTGGT
>JAWLHX010000147.1:0-2995 GCA_041690105.1 Phycisphaerae bacterium | reverse complement strand
CTGGTGACACTGGCCCTGGCGGTACTGATTCCGGCAGTAAAGGTCGATACCGATCCGGAGAACATGCTGGCGGCCGATGCTCCGGTTCGCCAGTTTCATAACCAGATGAAGCAGCAGTTCGCGTTGCATGACATGGTTGTGGTGGGCGTGGTGAATCCGAGCCACCCTGACGGCGTGTTCAACACAGAGTCGTTACGAAAGGTGTACGAGCTTACGCAGCACGCCCTGAAACTGGATGACTTTGCTCCGCCGGCCGAAAATCGCAGCGTCGGGGATAATCTTGCCGCCCGTTATGGCATGCTCTGGGAGTCGGTTGCCGGCGAAAGCGACAGGCAGACAGAGCCTGAACAGGCGGACGAGTTGCCGGGCGCTAAGTCGTCAGCGCCGCAGTTGGAGCAGGCGGCGCCCTCCCCTGCACCGGAACCTGGCGAGGCTGATGTGGCCGCCGACTCACCTCGCACGGGCTCGCCGGAACTTGAAATTGACTTGGGCGAATTGGGCGAGCCGGATGCGTCGCAGTCGGAGACAGACGAGCCGTTGCCGCCGGCAGAGGACGTGACAACTCGCCGCAGGCCGGTGCACGGAGTCATAGCCCGTGATGTGCTTGCCCCCAGCGAGGTGGATTACCTGGAGCCGACGGGCAACAACTCGGTGAAATTCGAATGGCTGATGCCGGAGCCGCCGGAGACAGAGGCGGAGGCCCTGGCGGTCAGGGATCGGGCGCAGCGTAACCCGATGCTGCACGGGACGATAGTCAGCGAGGACGGCAATGCTCTGGCCATTTACCTGCCGCTGAGCGACAAAGCTCTAAGTCACAGCGTTTATGTGGCTCTTCAGGAGAAGATAGCGGCGCTTGGTGGTCCGGAGGAGTTTCACATAACCGGGCTGCCGGTTGCCGAGGATACTTTTGGCGTCGAGATGTTCAAGCAGATGGCTATCAGTGCGCCGTCCGCCATGGCCGTAATATTCATCCTGATGCTGGTATTCTTCAGGAAGCTGACGCTGATCATGTCGCCGCTGATTCTTGCCCTGGTCAGCGTTATAGCCACCATGGGACTGCTGATAGGTACCGGTAACACGGTTCATATAATGAGCAGCATGATTCCGATTTTCATCATGCCCATAGCAGTGCTCGACTCGATACACATTCTGTCGGAGTTTTTCGACCGTTACCAGCTGACTCGCGACCGGCAGCGGACAATCAGGGACGTGATGGGCGAGTTGTTCATGCCAATGCTTTATACCAGCCTGACCAGCGCTGCGGGTTTTGCCAGCCTGGCCCTGACGCCCATCCCGCCGGTCCAGACATTTGGTATTTTCGTGGCAATTGGTGTTATGATCGCCTGGCTGCTGACGATTACTTTTATCCCGGCTTACATAATGCTGATAAGCGAGAAGAGGCTCGAGAACTTTGGCAGCAAGCACCACCATGAAGGCGAAGGCCATGGCCTGCTGGGCCGCTTTCTGCAGCGGATGGGGCACTTTACCCAGCGCCGGGCCCGACCGATACTGGTGGTGACAATAATGGCCGCGGCAGTGGCGGCCTGGGGCATTACGCGCATCAATATAAATGACAACCCGGTCAAATGGTTCGAGGAAGAGCATCCTATTCGCATCGCCGACCGGGAACTGAATGCCCACTTCGGCGGCACCTACATGGGTTACCTGGCTTTGCGGCCACAGCTTGCGGCTCTGTCGGCCGAGGCCATGCAGCCTCGCATAGCGGACCAGTTGCGGCAACAGGGCCAGGCGCTGAGCGAACGTTATCCGAGAGCTACAGGCGTGTTTGGCGAGTTGGCCGACTATATTGAGAAGCTGCCTACAGAGGAGCGCAGTGCCGATGAACTGTTGGCCGAGGCTGAAGAGCATGCCTCGCGGATGATGTCGGCGAATCTGGATGACGATCTGTACTATGCCTGGGAGGAGGCCTACCAGTCAGTAGGCATATCGCGGCTGGCCTTGGTGGAGCCGTTCAAGAGCCCGGAGATGCTCCGCTGGATCGATCAGCTTCAGGCGGCATTGGGCGACAGCGACACCGTGGGCAAGTCGACCAGCATTGCCACGGTGGTCAAGACAATCAACCGGGATTTGCACAATGGCGATTCGCAGTGGTTCGCCATTCCAGATTCGCGCCGCGGGGTGGCGGGCACCATCGACCAATACCAGAACAGCCACCGTCCGGGAGACCTGTGGCACCTGGTTACTCGGGAGTTTGACCAGGCCAGCATCTGGGTTCAACTGACCAGCGGAGATAATCAGGACATGAACCGCGTGGTGGCCCTGAGCGACGCCTTCATGATTGAGAATCCGCCGCCGGTACCGCTGGAGCCTCGGACCGAACCCGCCATGGTGGCGGGCATGATAAGCCTTGGCGACGAGCAGCGTGAGGCGCCCAGTCACTGGTTCGGCCTGACCTACATTAACGTGGTCTGGCAGGACCGCATGGTGAGCGGCATGCTGATGGCCTTCCTGGGCAGCTTCCTGGTTGTGTTTCTGATGATGACGGCCCTCTTCCGGTCGGCCATCTGGGGTCTGCTTTCGATGATTCCGCTGACGGTGACCATCGCCCTGATCTACGGCATGGTGGGGCATCTGGGCGTTGATTATAATATGCCCATTGCAGTGCTCAGTTCGCTGACCCTTGGGCTGGCGGTCGATTTTGCCATTCATTTTCTGGCCCGCGGCCGCAAACTGGTGGATGAATATGGCAGCTGGGCCCTTGCCGCGCCGCACATTTTTGGCGAACCGGCCCGGGCCATCGGTCGCAATGTAATTGTGATTGCGGTCGGTTTTCTGCCTTTGCTGCTGGCTCCGCTTGTTCCGTACAAGACGGTCGGTATTTTTATGGCCACCATACTGTTTATCTCGGGCCTGGCCACGCTGCTTATTCTGCCGGCCCTTGTTACGGTGCTGCAGGGCGTACTGTTCGCAAAGCAGAGTAAGCCCGCCCGATGCATGTGCGGCACCTGCCTTGCGGGCGGAGTGGCGGCCGTGG
>JAWLHX010000146.1:0-3060 GCA_041690105.1 Phycisphaerae bacterium | reverse complement strand
TTCGATGGGGCCGCGCGTTTTGTTTGAAGATTATCGCAAGGCGGAAGCAAAGCTGCTGGAGATGACCGAGCCGGAGGCCCTCGAGCCGCTGGCATTGGCCCTGTATGGCAATCAGATCCGCTGGCGCGGGACCTTCATTAAAGTAGCCCGACAATTTGCCCGTTCCGGCCATGAGCAGGCCGTTAACTTTCTGTCGGAGATTGCCGTGCTCGATCCGCGGGCCGAACTGCGCACGCAGGCCCGTTCGGCAGTGCTGCATCCGGACACACCGCGCCATCCGGAGCGGCTACGTCACCTGTTGTCGCACAGCGATGAGGCCGAAGTCCGCAGCCGTGCGGCAGCCATGCTGGCCACGCTGCGCGACCGGCAGGCGATGTCTATCATGATCGAGAAACTGGTGACCGAAGAGAGGCGACTTGTGGCCCAGGAGCCTGAAGGCCCGCGCGTTGGAATGGCTAACAGTGGCATCACCGCCTCCAATAATAGTGTGGTCGACATGTCGCGGGAATCGACGGTCACCACGACGACTCCCAATGGCACCTACAGCAACAAGATTACCCTGCCCACCGTGCGCGGGACGACAGTTAATACGTCAGTCCTGGGTGGCTCCGAACAAAAGGCGACGACCAGCTGGAAGACTGTGCGGGTCGCTCACCCGCAGATCTTGCACGCCCTCCGCACCCTGAGCGGCAGGAGTTTCGGCTACGATCAGGCTGCCTGGCGCAAATGGCTGAGCCAACAGAGTGACTTGGCGACTCCAGCGGAGTAATGGGGTATTATGTAGGCTTGACCAGAGCGTCACGGCCATGTTATTCGTCCACGTTGCTGACGAATCACCACGACTTGCGGGACAAGCCGTGGCCGAGGCACCGGGCCTTGACCAACTCTCACGCCGACCCGACCAAAGATGGGGAGAAGACCGCATCCTACGCTGCTCGGCAGCGAGCGTTGGGCAGGTTTGCCCAAGTAGCCTGAAGGCCCGACCATCAACGCGTAAAAAAAGCCCCGTAAGTCTTTGGCTTACAGGGCTTTATGTTTGGTACGCCGCCAGGGATTCGAACCCCGGACCCGCTGATTAAGAGTCACAAAGCTTGGCTATACCCGCTGATACTCCATCCTGTCTTACCTTTTATTTCTATTGACGTTAAGTAGCTTCCGAGTTAGATTGCGCAACGTTGACATTGACTGTTTTTTCTGCTGGCCGTTGCGCAGGCGTTGCGCAGGACATAGGGGGTTCGAGACATGGCTAAGACTCTTGCGTTTACTCAGGCGGCAATTGGAAAGCTGCCCTGTCCCGTCGAAGGCCGCGAAGTTTACCGCGACACAAAGACAACCGGGCTGCAACTGGTAGTCAGTGCTACGGGAGTGAAAACGTTCCAAGTGGTGCGCCGTTTCGGTGGCCGGGCAACGCGCCTGACCATCGGCCATTATCCCGACCTGACGGCGGAGCAGGCGCGGAAGGTGGCGCACGCCGTGGCCGGCGAAATCGCCAAGGGCCGAAATCCCGCCCAGGAGCGACGCAAGGCCAGAGGTGAGACAACCATAGGGGAACTGTTCTCGCTCTATCTGGAGGGCCATTCTAAGCCCCACAAGAGAAGCTGGCAGGGAGATCAGGACCAGTATGACCGATACCTGACGGCTTGGAAGCATCGGAAGCTTTCCGAGGTCCGCAAGGCAGACGTCGCCACGCTTCATGCCAAGGTAGGCCGCGACCATGGGCCGTATAGTGCTAATCGCCTGCTGGCCCTGCTGTCCAGCATGTTCAACTATGCCGCCGGACTTGGCTTTGAGCGGCCCAACCCTGCCAAGGGAGTGAAACGCTTCAAGGAGCAGAGCCGAGACCGTTTCTTGAGGGCCGATGAGTTGAAATCGTTCTTTGCCGCCCTGGAGCATGAGGACACCCCGCCACATTGGCGAGACTTTTTCATGCTTTGCCTGCTGACAGGTGCCCGCCGCTCAAACGTTCAGGCGTTGCGCTGGAGCGACCTTGAACTGCACCGCGGCTTGTGGCGGATTCCGGAGGGCCAGAGCAAGAACAAGGAGCCGCTTATATGCGTTCTGCCGCCTTCCGCAGTGGAAATTTTGAAACGCCGGCAGGCGGTCAATGCTGCCGAGCCCGCCAGCAGGCAGAGCCCCTATGTCTTTCCCGCGACGAGCAAGACAGGGCACGTCATGGAACCGAAGAAGGTATGGGCCGAACTTCTCACGCGGGCGAAGCTGAGCGATCTGCGGCTGCACGATCTGCGAAGGACCCTTGGAAGCTGGCAGGCGGCCATGGGGGCAAGCTTGCCGATTATCGGCCGCAGCTTGGGCCATAAGAATGTTGCGACAACGCAGGTTTATGCCCGGCTCGACCTGGACCCGGTGAAGCAAAGCGTTCATCAGGCCGCCGAGGCTATACTGGCCGCCGGCGGACAGGCCGCCAAGGAACTGCCGTTGCTGATCGAAGGCGAAGGGGCAGGGCGCGGAGAATCATAGACAGCCGCGGTAACGCAGTAACAGTAACAAAACCTGTTGCTGCAAGAGCAGGCGGGGTTCTGTTGCTGGCGAGCCAGCACCACTACCGGAGAAGATGAGGATTTCGGCCATGCCAACTGGAGGCTATAACAATGAAGCATAATTTCCGAGACGGTGACAGGGCAGTGGCGGAGTATCTTGAGATGGTGCACCACAGCGCTACGACCGTCTGCCGTGAGTTGGAGCTTTGCGAGCAATCCCCAATCTACAGGCCCGATGAGTGTAGCATTGACATGGCGTGTCGCTGTCTGCTGTATAAGCTGGCTTGGATTGCACATCGTCGCCTCCCTTGCCAGTTGGACGCACTCGCTGGTTACGGGCTAAAGCATGTGACTCTGCTATCGCATTTTCATTGCCGTCAATGGACACCGGAGCTCACGCGGGCAGCGGGACTGCTGGTAGACCTGGTCGAACGGCTGAAACCGGAGCGCTGGCAAGCTGGCCGGCCGCCCGCCGGGTTGTATGCGAGTTGGAGGATTGCCACTGACATCATCGGGCAATGCCAGGCCAAGGCGAAACAGGCGGGGGATCCGGTTAAGGATG
>JAWLHX010000145.1:0-3085 GCA_041690105.1 Phycisphaerae bacterium | reverse complement strand
GCTCGGCCGGATCGACAATCGCCGTCTTAAGGGCGCTGCTGTCGAGCGGATTCTCGTGAATGACGAAAACGCGGCTCGGTTTAACATTGCCGTCGTCATCCCTGCTGTAACCTATGTGCTGTTCCATGGCCTCTGCGCGGGTCGTGTTCGCCTGCAGGCCGAGGAAACGACTTACCTGGGGCCACTGGGTGCGGCTGTTGTAGCGATAGGGAACCCAGGCATAGTTGCCGCCGGCAACCAGCATCTGGTTGTTCTTGCGCTGGAGTGCCAACCGCGTCATTTCGTCGATGTCGGCTTGCGATGTCGGCACGGCAAGGGCTCGGAACTCCAGCAGACCGGTGCGGGTGGCAAGACTTTTGACCGTCTCGATCTCCTGGCTGTCACCGGCATCGCCCATAACTTGTTTGCCGGCCATGGTAATTTCAATGGTCTGGCCATCGGCGCTGCTGGTTATGTTGTAGCCGCGCGTACCCATAGGGTCGATGCGCTTCTTAAGGACAGCGATCGAACTCTGAATATTCTCATCCTTTTGGACCACCCTGTAGACGAGGCTGGTGCCGCCTTCCAGGTCGATGTCCTTCTTGAAAAGCGCGCCGGGGTCCGTCAGATAAATAGCCAGCGGATAAAGGAAGGCGGCCACGGCAATGGCCAGAACCAGCAATTTTGCATTTCGATTCATAGGGCGGTTAATTCCTGTAAGTGAAGGAAGAACAGTCCACTATCTCATTCCGCGACCTTCGCAGGCTGGACGGTCCGCACATTATTAGCATGCGCTAAAGAGCAACTGATCATTATAGACCTGTCTGCAGCATGGTCAACTTGATCAATTTATCAGAATATCGGCCGAATTGCGGCACTGGCTGCAATAATAGCTGCCAGAAGCAAGCTGAGCGAAGCAATCGCCCGGGCGACAGCGGCCCCCTTTTGCGGCCGTAATGCCCTGCCCCATGGCCAAAACCGCGCCCCGGAGACAGGCGGCGCGGAGGCTTATTGCATGCCGTGTTGACTTCCGCCGTTACTGAGCCTCGATTGTTGAGCCGCTGTCGCCGCCGGCAATTTCATCGCCTGAAACGCGCGAAATGGCTCCCTTTGAGACTTTGATGCGGACATCGTTGCGCTCGTCAATCTTCAGCGTAACCTCATCGCCCACAATGCTGTAGACAATGCCGTAGATTCCGCCGATGGTGACCACGCGGTCATTTTTCTTGATCTGGCTGAGCATCTCTTTGCGCTGCTTGGCCTGCTTCTGCTGAGGACGCCAGAAAAGCAGGTACATCATGACCAGAAGCACGGCCAGCATGATCATACTGCCGGGGCCCTCGCATATGCTGGGGCCTGGCCCATTCTGGCCATCCTGCTGCTGCTCAACGAGCGGCTGACCATCGGGCGGTCCGTCTGCCTGATTTTCAGCGCCATCCTGAGGCTGCTGCACCTGCTGGGCGCCTGCGGCAGTATCGGTCGCCTGCTCGCCAGTGGCGGCGGCATTGTCAGCGGCGGCATCGGCAGGTGCCTGCCCGTCATCGGCGGCCGGAACCTGTGCTTCCGTATTGTCTTCCATCGTACCGTTCCTCATAGAGTAATAAACTTCAGCTTATTCAGACTCTGTACTATAGCCGTGCCACTATTGTGCTGCAAACGATTTCAGGAACTCTTTTTCATAGTCATCAAACTTGTCATTGGCTATAGCCTGGCGTATCTGCTGGAAAAATCGGGCGAAAAATCGCAGATTGTGCATGCTGACCAGAATCGGCCCGAGCATTTCGCCCACCTGGAAGAAGTGCCTGACCGCCCCGCGCGAAAAGCCCCCGCCACAGGCCGGACAGTCGCATCCTTCTTCCAACGGGCGGCGGTCGCGCTCGTGTTGCTGGTTACGCAGGCGCATGACCCCGCCAAAGGTGAAGGCCTGGGCGTTGCGACCATTGCGCGTGGGCAACACGCAGTCGAACATATCGATGCCGCGGCGAATGGCGCCCAGCAAGTCGCGAGGCTGGCCGACGCCCATCAGGTAACGTGGCCGATCATCGGGCAGGTGCTCGACCGAAGTCTCCACAGCTCGCATCATCAGTTCGTGAGGCTCGCCGACACTTACGCCCCCGACGGCATAGCCGGGGCTGGGCACCTCGCTCGCCAGGTAGCTGGCGCAATGGGCCCTCAGGTCGTCAAATTCGCCCCCCTGTACAATCGGAAAGAGGGCTTGGCGGTCAACATGCGAAGCGTGCTGCCGATGACAGCGAACCGCCCATCGCAGAGACCGTTCGGTGGCCTCGGCCACCTGCTCGCGCGAAGCCGGATATGGCGGACACTGATCGAGGGCCATTATAATGTCGGCCCCAAGAGCATGCTGAATATCCATGCAACTCTCGGGCGACATCTCAAAGATGGAGCCGTCAATGTGGCTGCGGAAGCTGGCCCCGTTGTCATCAACCTTGCACAAGCGGCTGAGGCTGAATATCTGGAAGCCGCCGGAATCGGTGAGTATCGGGCCGTCCCAGGCCATAAGGTCGTGCAGATCGCCAAGTTGGGCGACAATCTCGGCCCCCGGCCTGAGGGCCATGTGATAGGTGTTGGCCAGAATTATCTGGGCCCCAACCTGCCGCAGTTGCTCGGGCAGAATACCCTTGACCGTTCCGCGCGTCCCGACCGGCATGAAGGCGGGCGTATCGAAACTGCCGTGCGGCGTGCTGAAGCTGGCCGCGCGGGCTCGGCTGGCTGCATCGCGATGATGAATGGTCAGTTTGAACATGGCAGTCGGCTATTTTCCAGGAGCTTCGAGGATGGCCTCTGGCGTCAGCGGCTGCAGGCTCGGGTCCGGATCGTGCAGCGGAGTCAGGTCATCGACACACAAGCCATTGTTGATCATCAGGTTATAGAACCTGGAATCGACGTAAATGCTGTCCTGATTGACCGGCACGAAGGGAATACGCCGATCCTGCGAGCGGAAGGCGCTCAGCACCTCGTCCGGGTGCAGCCAGGCGCCATCTCCCGGCGGCTGGTCGGTAAACCACTTGCCCAGGAACATTCCTCGGCGAGTGTTGACCAGGTAGAGCCACATGTGCGGCCTGGCGGCGGCAGCCATCGTCACAAG
>JAWLHX010000144.1:0-3087 GCA_041690105.1 Phycisphaerae bacterium | reverse complement strand
CCTTCTATAATAAAGCCGCCGCAGAGCGTGCCATCTTCGGACAACTCCTCCGATGGCACCTCACAGAACATATTACACACAAGACTTGACGCAACCTCACAGTTTTCGTTGATTGACAGTCGGCCGATGGGTCGATATACTCTACAGCTTATGGTTTCTGTGAAATTGGCGGAAGCGTCCGGTGGTTGAAGTTTTTCGAGCTACTGGAGTCCGCTGTCTGGATGAGTGAAATGACGAGCCTTTGCCATCATCAGGGTTTTATGCCGGAGACGACAGTCGCCTTGCGACTGTGCGGCCTTCGACTGTGCGCCCTGGGTCTGCTCCTTGCGGGCGGCCGGACGGCAGGAGGCTTCGCGTAACGATTTGTGGTGTTGTGAATCGAGACATGAAAGCCCGCTGCCGGAAGACCGGTGGCGGGCTTTTTCGTCTAATTGTGACTTTAGGCGGCGTTTGAAGCGAATTTTTCATGGTCGGCGCGTTGCCGGCGGCGGCGGGGCTGGAAAAGTGTTGTCCGGCCGTGCTGCAAGAGTAAAATGGCTGTTTCCAAACCAGGTGAAGGAGTATTAGAGATGGCAGGTGCGAATCAGCAGCGGTTGGTCATTTTTGACACCACGCTTCGCGATGGCGAGCAGAGTCCCGGCGCCAGTATGAATCTGACGCAGAAGCTTGAGGTGGCTCGCGCCCTGGACCTGCTTGGCGTCGATGTCATAGAGGCCGGTTTCCCGATTACCAGTCCCGACGATTTCGAGGCCGTGCAGGCCATCGGCCGCGAGGTCAGCCGTCCGGTCATCTGCGGCCTGGCCCGCTGCGTGGAAAAGGACATTGTGGCTGCCGGCAAGGCCGTGCAGACGGCCAAGCGCGGCCGCATTCATACCTTTCTGGCCACCAGCGCCATTCATCGCCAGTTCAAGTTGCGCAAGGCTCGCAGCGAAATCCTGAAGATGAGCGTGGCCGGCGTGAAGATGGCCCGCGACTGGACGGACGATGTTCAGTTCAGCCCTGAGGATGCCGCCCGCACCGAGCCTGATTTTCTGGCCGAAGTGGTAGAGGCGGTAATTGATGCCGGAGCGACGACGGTCAACATTCCGGACACCGTCGGCTACACGCTGCCCTGGGTTTTCGAGGAAGTCATTGGCGGATTGTTCCGCGATGTGCGAAACATCAATAATGCGGTCATCGCCGTGCACTGCCACGACGATCTGGGCTTGAGCGTGGCCAACACTCTGTCGGCCATTCGTGCCGGCGCGCGGCAGGTCGAGTGCACCATAAACGGCATCGGCGAGCGTGCCGGCAATGCCGCCCTGGAAGAAATTGTCATGGCCGTGCACACGCGGCGCGACCATTTCGACGTTACCACGGGCATCGACACCAAAAAGCTTTATCCGACCAGCCGCCTCGTGAGCCGCGTGACAGGCTTGGTGGTGCAGCGGAACAAGGCGATTATCGGCGAGAACGCGTTTTCGCACGAATCGGGCATCCACCAGGACGGCGTGCTGAAGGAGCGGACGACTTACGAGATTATGGCCCCCGAGACCGTGGGCTTCAAGAAGTCGAACCTTGTACTTGGCAAGCACAGCGGCCGGCATGCTCTGGCCGTGCGGCTGGAGGAGTTGGGCTTCAAGAAGTTGGCGCCCGAGCAGTTGGAAACGCTTTTCGACCGCTTCAAGGTTCTGGCCGATCGGAAGAAAGAGATTTTTGACGAAGACATCGAGGCCCTGGTCGAGACCGAACTGCAGAGCGGGCAGGAGTTCTGGAAGCTGGCCAGCATGCACGTCTCCAGCGGCACGGGCAGCATTCCGACGGCCACGGTGGAGCTTGACGATAGTCAGGGCAATCGGCAGTGCGATGCCTCGACCGGCGATGGTCCGGTGGATGCCATTTTCAAAGCCATCGAGCGACTGTCGGGCGAATCGATGAAGCTGGAGGATTACCAGATTCGCAGCGTTACCGGTGGCAAGGAGGCCCAGGGCGAGGTGCGCATCAGCGTGCGGGCTGGCGATGTGACCATCAGCGGCCGCGGACTGAGCACTGATGTTCTGGAGGCCAGTGCCTTGGCTTACGTCGATGCCACCAATCGGCTGATGGCCCGGCGGCGGCGAACGGAGCGGAATGTGGGCAAACCGAGCCCCAAAAAGAAGGCTGCGGGTAAGAAGCCGGGCAAGAAGGCCTGAGGGAATTGATCAAGAGAAGGCAGCTCGCCGGCGGCAATGCAGTTGCTGGCGTCGTTGCTCGTGTAAATCATGGGCCGGCTTTTGTGGGCCACGAACTGGCGTTACAGGAAACTTTGAAAGCGAGAGCATCAGCATGGCGAAGAGTGGGACGAGCGGTGTCGGATCGAACGAGAGCGGCGTAAAGCGTTGCGTGCTGGCCTACAGTGGCGGGCTCGATACGAGCGTGATTCTGCCCTGGCTGCGCGAGAACTATGGCTGCGAGGTCATCTGCTATGCGGCCGACCTCGGGCAGGGCGTCGAGCTGGAGGGCGTCCGTGAGAAAGCCATGCAGTGCGGCGCTCGCGACATAGTGGTCGAGGATTTGCGGCAAACGTTCGTCGAGGATTACCTTTGGCCGATGCTGAAGGCCGGCGCGGTGTACGAGCGCGAGTATCTGCTTGGCACCAGCATTGCCCGTCCGCTGATTGCCGCCCGGCAGGTGGCGGCCGCTCGCAAATTCAAGGCCGATGCCCTGGCCCATGGGGCCACCGGCAAGGGCAACGACCAGGTGCGCTTCGAGCTGACCTACATGTCGCTGGCGCCTGATCTGCAGGTCATCGTGCCGTGGCGCGATCCGCGCTGGACGCTCACCAGCCGCGAGGCGGCCATTGATTACGCCAAGGCTCATAACGTGCCGGTGCGCCAGACGAAGAAGAAAATCTACAGCGAGGACGGTAACCTGTGGCACCTGAGCCACGAGGGGGCGGAACTGGAGAACCCGTGGAACGAGCCAAAGAACGCGGTCTATTCCATCTCCAGCACTGTTGAGAAGGCTCCGGCCAAGGCCGAATATGTTGAGATCGGTTTCGAGCAGGGCGTGCCGGTTTCCATCAATGGCAAGGCCCTGGGCAGCGTGGAACTGGTCAAGCTGCTTAAC
>JAWLHX010000143.1:0-3399 GCA_041690105.1 Phycisphaerae bacterium | reverse complement strand
CCGTTGCGGATAATCTGCGATTGCAGGCCCGTGCCCGCGCTGGGGAAGACAAAACTGAAGACATCGTGGTCGGTTCGGATGATCAGGCTGACGCTCCCGCTTTGCTGCACGGTTACGTCGGCGACTAAATTAAGGTCGGTAACGATATTGACCCCGCTGCGGCCGCCGTTATAGGCATAGTTATCCTTGATCGGCTCCGGCTCAAAATCGGGCCCCAGGTGATGATAATCAATCCGGGCCGGCCCATCGCCCACCGCCTCCAGCTTTATGGGCGGCTCCTGGTACTGCCACCTCCCCTGCTGATCTTCGGCCGGCCGCCACCGCGGATCGTGCGCCCAGTCCCAGTACTTGGTATCGTATACCGGCATCCACAGGGTTTCCTGTGCCCGTTCGCTCTTTGCCGCAATCTCATCATTGATGTAAATGTCGCCGTCGATAATCTCCACCTTCTCGCCAGGCAGGCCGATGAGGCGCTTGATGTAGTTCTGCTGCGGATCCGACGGAAACTTGAATACCACGACGTCCCATCGCTGTGGGTCAAACAGGTCGTACATATACTTGACGACCAGAATACGGTCGCCGAAGAAGCGCCCCACGGCATGCTCGGCACTGTGCACGCGGGTATGGCACAGGGGACAGGCCGGATCCGGAGGCAGGTTCACCTCGTAACGATAGCTGCAATTCGGGCATTGGAACTCGGCATGCTCGCCCAGCAGGTTTGGCGCCATGCTGCCGGTGGGAATGACAAACGCTTCCACCACGTAGGCCCGGAAGATGAAGGCCAGGATGAAAGCCACCACGAACGATTCCATGGTCTCCAGAAAGCTGTCGCGCTTGTGCGGCGGCGGATCGTCCTGTTTCGACTTCTTCTTTTGTCCGCCAAGCCAGCTTGGCAGAAGCCGGGAGATATTCCGGAAGGTCATTGGTTCTCCAGAACGCTTAGGAATGCCTGCTGGGGCAATTCAACATTGCCGACCATCTTCATCCGCTTCTTGCCCTTCTTCTGCTTCTCCAGCAACTTGCGCTTACGCGATACATCGCCACCATAGCACTTGGCCGTCACGTTCTTGCGCATGGCGCTGATTGTCTCGCGGGCTACAACCTTGGCCCCGATAGCAGCCTGCAAGGGCACGATGAACATGTGGCGAGGAATCTCATCCTTCAGCTTGCGCAGAATTCTCCGCCCGCGATCCTCGGCCGAATCCCGATGGCAGATGAAACTCAGGGCGTCCACGCTCTTGCCGTTGATCAGAATGTCGACGCGCACCAGCTTATCGGCCCGGAAGCCAAGAAATTCGTAGTCCACAGTACCATAACCACGCGTGGCGCTTTTCAGCTTATCGTAAAAATCGTAAATAACCTCGGCCAGCGGAAAATCGTGGACCAGAACAACCCGGCTCTGGCTCAGATGTTCCTGCCGCACGTACACGCCTCGACGCTGCTCGGCAAGTGACATGACCGGACCGATCGACTCCAGCGGGATAATCATGCTGCCGCGCACAATCGGCTCGCGAATCTCTTTCCATTCGGCCATGTCGGGCATGTCGCTCGGAGTGTCGGCACGCACCAGCACATTGCCATTGGTCAGAATCTCGTAGCTGGTGCTGGGAGCAGTCTGCACCAGGTCGACTCCGCTCTCGCGTTCCAGCCGCTCCTGGATGATGTCCATGTGCAACATGCCCAGAAAACCGCAATTGAAGCCGAATCCCAGGGCCTCGTTGGTACGCGGACGGAAGGTGAAGCTGGCATCGTTTAGATGCAGCCGCTCCAGGGCCTCTCGCAGAGTAGTATACTCGGTCGTAGCGGTCGGATAAATGTCGCAGAAAACCATCTGCTGAGGAGGCCGGTAGCCTTCCATCGGCTTTATGTCCGGGTTTGCGACACTGGCCACTGTGTCGCCAATATTTACGTCGGCCAGGGTCTTGATGTTGGCCACGAAATATCCGACCTCACCCATGCCTAATTCCTGCTGGGGGGTCATCTCGGGCTTGAACTTGCCAAGCTCCTGCACAATGAAGTCGCGCTGCGTGCCGAGCATGCGTATCTTCTGCCCGGTGCGGATTGAGCCGTCGATAATTCGCAGATAAACCACCACGCCGCGATAATCGTTATACTCGGCATCAAATACCAGGGCCTTCAGCGGCGCCTCGGCATCGCCTTTGGGCGGCGGTACCCGCTCGACAATGGCAGCCAGAAGTTCGTCGATGCCCTCGCCTGTCTTGGCACTGGTGAAGATGCAATCGTTACTGTCGATGGCCAGAGCCGACTCCACCTCCAGGGCCACCTCCAGCGGGCGGGCACTGGGCAGATCGATCTTGTTGATCACCGGAATGATGGTCAGGTCGTGCTCCATGGCCATGATGGCATTGGCCACCGTCTGTGCCTCGACTCCCTGGGCCGCATCGACCACCAGCAGGGCGCCCTCGCAGGCCGTAAGGGCCCGGCTGACTTCGTAATGAAAGTCCACGTGCCCGGGCGTATCAATGAGGTTCAGCGTGTAGGCTTCGCCGTTCTGCTTATGCACAATGGCCACAGCCGAGGCCTTGATGGTAATGCCGCGCTCGCGTTCCAGGTCCATGCTGTCGAGCATCTGGGCGCGCAGCTTTCGCGAGCTGACGGCCTGAGTCCGCTCCAGCAGACGGTCGGCCAGCGTGCTTTTACCATGATCAATGTGAGCTATGATGCAGAAGTTTCGTATAAGTCCTGACCGCACAATGCTGCTCCGATAATTCCTGCGTCGCCGCCAAGTTTGGTTAAAACCAACCGCGTGTGCCCCTTGGGCCGCGGAAAAAATAACTCGCGGGCGTACTTTTCCAATGGTTTCATCAACAAATCGCCTGCCGCAATCATTCCCCCCGTAAAAACGATTACGTCGGGGTCAATGACGTTCACCATAATATCGCAGCCAATGGCCAGGTAGCGGGCCGTCTGGTCCACAATTTCCCAGGCCAGAGCATCGCCGTTGGCCGCCGCCTCGAAAATATCTTTCGAGGTTACTTCCTGATCCGGATTGCCGTTGTCGAGCAACACGCTGCTGCGGCCATCGCGAAGAGCCTCCCGGAAACGCTTGACCGTGCCGGTGGCGCTGGCGTAAGTCTCCAGGCACCCCATACGCCCGCAACCACAGGTGCGTCCGCCAACCTGCACCGTCACATGGCCCAGTTCTCCGGCAGTGTCGGTCGCGCCGCGATGGATTTTACCGTCCACGACTATGCCGGCGCCTATGCCCGTGCCTAAAGTAATCAGCACCAGACTGTTCAGCCCCTGCCCCATGCCCAGGCGGAATTCGCCATAGGCGGCCACGTTGGCATCGTTTTCAAGAGCTACCGGCTTGCCCTTCAGAACGCGGCGGAGCGTATCGCGGACCGGCAGATCGCGCCAGCCCGGAAAATTCGGGGC
>JAWLHX010000142.1:0-3538 GCA_041690105.1 Phycisphaerae bacterium | reverse complement strand
AGCAGGCAGGCCAGAAATCGCGGCACAACCAGGTAGCGGATGGGGTCGGCGGCCAGCGAGACCAGAGCGTCAATCTGCTCGGTTACCTTCATTGTGCCCAGCTCGGCCGAGAGGGCGCCGCCCACGCGGCCGGCAAGCATTACACCGGCCAACACGGGCCCAAGCTCCTTGACCACGCTCAGGTTGACCAGCAAGCCGGCATGGCTGCCAAAGCCCATGTTATCGAGCTGCTCGAAAACCTGCACCGCCAGAACCATGCCGACGAACAAACCGGTAATGGCGATGACCGGCACGCTGCGCACGCCGATTTCGTAGAATTGCGGACCAAGCAGTTGCCAGCGGGTAAAACTACGGAAAATCCAGAAGAACATGCGGAAACTGAAGACGCTGAACTGGCCAAGGTCCTGGATAGCCGACCGCGTGTGCTGTCCCAACTCCTCGATCATCGACAGGCGACGCACTTTAGGCATGAGGCACTCCAGCACTTGGGGAAAACAACACCAGAGGGCGCTGGTGCCTGTCGCGTCGTCGGCAAAACCGCTGCCGGAAGCCGCGACCGGCTTCAGCCCGTCCGAATCGGCATTGTAAGCCTCTTTGCGCTAAAGCGTCAAGCACCTTGCGGAATGATGGGATTAATCAGTCGCAGCAGAAGTCATAAGCGTATGCAGCGGATGCCACAGCACCAGAACCGCGATGTTGAAAATGATAATAATGCCGATCAGCGAGAAAGCCAGGTAGGGCGTTTTGAGAGAACGCCCGCGGCGTTGCTGCCAGAGGGCGCCAATGGCGGCAAAAACCAGCAGCAGGGCCAACCCCGCGGCCAGCAGAAGCAGAATCCATGGAGGCCTCAGCAATATAGTGAAAGCTTGCGTCAGCGACGGCAACTCCGTGCCGAAATCCGCAAAGATTGCCACAAAATTCCGTCCCTCACGCCAGAGGTAGGCCACGGCCGCAACCCAGAGTGTCGCGGGAAGCATGAACGCCATTGCCCAGCCCAGCAGAATCCGGCCGACGGATTTTCCCTGCCTCGCAGTAACCGACCCCGACACCATCTCGGTCATGATCTGCTCCTCTGGCGACGGCCTCTTCGCCCGTCATGGGCCCACTTGGCAATGCAATTCCCCCGCAAGTGTCCTGGGGGGATATTCCTCTTATTAACATAATCCCCCGGCGGCGGCCAGGGGATTTAACAACAGAACGAAGCGGCAATCTGCTTCCGCCGAGGCTTTGGCGGTTATGGTACGAGCAAGGAATCTTTCATTAATTTGAATTCTTCGCGGTTTCGCTGCAGTATGGTCGCCACGGGCTCGGCCAGGGTAAGGTTGCGGTCGAACTCCATGCGATAGGAGTATTCGATTGTGGCGGCTTCGGCGCCGGCGGCTTCGGCCGGAACCTCGACCTCCCAGCGCAATATGCCCTTGGGTCGCAGGGTGCGCTGGTAGAGTGGTTCCTGGCTGATCTCGGCCGTCTGGCTGACCAGCGAGAGGCGGATGTCGGGCGACATGGGCTCGGGCAGGCGGTCCAGAACCTGGACCTTGACGGCCTTATCCATGAAATTCTCGATAACCAGCCGGTACTTGACGTCCATGACCTGGTTTCCGCCCTGCACGTTCTCGGTCTTGTCGACCAGTTCGCGATTGCTGCGCAACTGCGTTTCGACCCCCAGACCGACGTAGAACTTCTGTCCCTTGGCGACCAGCGGAATCTGGCCCTGGCCCTGGAACTGGCCATCGAGATAAGCCGTCATCGGCCCGGCCAGCAGGGCCATGCCGCTATTGTTGGAAACCTTGGCCTGCTGGTAAACATAGGGCGTAAGTAGCGGCGTGGCAACGTAATAGGATTCGGCCGGCAGCTCCAGGGCGGCAATCTGGATCATCTGCTGATCGTTGCGGCTGGGCAGGCTGATGGGCGAGGGCAGGGTATAGGTGACGCTGAGGGCCCTGTCGGCGCTGGGCGCGGCTGGTCCGTCAAAGAGGGCCTTGCGGCTGGCGACAAGGTCCAGCAGTTGCAGGGCATTGCCGTAATCGTTCGCTCTCTCGTTGTAGCGGTACTGATCCTCGGGTCGGTTGGCCAGGGGCAGTGCGTTCAGCGTCTGATCGAGCTGGTCCTTGGTCTGCTGCCTGTATCTCTGGACTTCGGCGTTGCTGCCGGGAATCTGGTAGCCCTGCGTCTGTGCGGCCTGCTGGTTACGTCCATCGCTCAGCACGACCCAGAGGGGCGTCAGCGAGGGGGAATCGGCCAGCATGGCAGGCGAGGCGGTGCTGAGGGTGAGGGTGACGCCGGTCCAGTCTTCGCCGGTCATCTGCTGAATCTGGGCCATATACTGCAGGTTGACATTCTCGTCGTTCGCCCGGGCCCGCAGGTTATATGACGGCGACCAGCTGGCCTGGCCGACGGCGTAGCTGAGCCGCAGGGTCAGCGGACCGCGGGCATTGCGGGCATTAGCCATTGGTTCCAGGCCGATTACGGCTTCGCGTGCGGTGCGGCTGAGACTTTTTGTCAGCTCGGTTCTCTGCCGTTCGAGCAACGTGAGGCGCTCCTGCAGCAGGCGCTGCTCTTCCTGTAGCTGGAGGCTGGCGCCGGCGACTGCTTCCCGCTGCTCGAAGAGGAAACCGGTCATCTTGATCAGGGCGTCGGCGTTCAGTGTGCCGCGCGAGGCCTCGTCGGTTGATCGTTCGGCCGAGAACTTTTCCAGGGAATCGAGGTAGCTGGAGCGCTGGCTGAGAAGTTGCTGGCTGGCCTGGTTCTGGCGGATCAGTTTCTCCTGCTGCTGGATTTTCTCGGTCAGGTCGCGGACATCCTGGCGAGGCACCTGTTGCACGGCCCGGGCCCGGTATCGCACCGAGCGCACCGTGCCGCCCTCGCATTCGGCAAACAGGGTGCCGGGCAAGACCTGCTCGGGCAGGTCGGTTATGACAAATTCGGTAAGTTGCCCGCGCGGCAGGTCGACCTCGACTTCGCGTGTGACCAGGGCCCGGCCGCGGTAGACGGTTACGGCGGTGACTCGGCCTTTGAGCTCAACCATGGCGGGTTGTTGAGCCGCATCATCGGCCTGGGCCATGGCGTTGGCGGCAGTGGCCGACAGCACCAGAATGGCCAGCAGAACAGAGGCGAGGGGGCGCGTTGCAGCTAATCGTGCTCTCATGGCAAATCTCCTTGCGAATTGTAAGGGTTGACAAATTGCCGCAGCCGGCGGTGGTGATGGCCGGTGACGGAATCGATATTACCATACTGTTAGAGACGACTGAGGTATACAGGTTCCACGAAAAAAAGATTCAGTGGTTTGGTGGAGAAGGGCGGGGAGTTTTCCGCGCGGCGACACCCCCACCTGTCTCCGCTTCGCGGAGACATCCTCCCCCGTCAAGGGGGAGGGGTTTCTTTACCCTTCTCCCTTGACGGGAGAAGGTGGCCCGCAGGGCCGGATGAGGGTGGGCTTTGGCTTGTGCTTAAGGGCGAGGGGTTTTCCGCGCGGCGGCACCCCCACCTGTCTCCGCTTCGCGGAGACAGCCTCCCCCGTCACGGGGGAGGGGTTGCTTTA
>JAWLHX010000141.1:0-3539 GCA_041690105.1 Phycisphaerae bacterium | reverse complement strand
CCGTATAAATGAGGTCTCGACGCAGCGTCTGACGTTGCCCCCGGGGGCCGCCATGCCGATAGCGGCAGCAACCGGCAATGGCTGCCGGCGAACTGCCCGGGCGGCAGGTAAGTGATTCATCACAAGGACTTTACGGTTATTTTTCCGCCTCTTGGAGGACGTCTCAAATGAAGCCTATTCTCATTATTATGGCTGTCGCTGCCATGGTCGCAGCGGTGACAATGGTCGGCTGCACCACCGATAACGGTACTCCGCAACCCCCTGCCGATGGCGCTGGCGTCACGCAGCAGCAGCAGGATCAGGCGTCGGCTGGCTCAGCGGGCAGCACCAACGCCGCTGGGCAAACGAATGGCCGCACGCCGGCCCCCGTCGACCTCGAGCCCAAGGTCGTCCCCGCCCCGCAGGAGCCTGCCCCTCAGCCGCAACCACAGACGGCGGAGAAGCCCGAGGATAACGATAACCCGCGGGTTCGCATGATTACCAACAAGGGCCCGATGATTATCGAGCTGTATCCGGAAGAGGCCCCCAAGACGGTCGAAAACTTCCTGGCCTATGTCGATGCCGGCTTCTACGACAACACCATTTTCCATCGGGTCATGAGCGACTTCGTCCTGCAGGGCGGCGGCTTTGAGCTGCGCGACGAGCAGGGACAATTGCAACTGGTTCGCAAGGAGACCCGGGCCCCCATCGTCAACGAGGCCCACAACGGCCTGAAGAACGAGCGCGGCACACTGAGCATGGCCCGCACAAACGAGGTCAACAGCGCCACCAGCCAGTTCTTCATCAACCTGAAGCACAACGTGATGCTCGACCACAGGGGCAGGTGGCCCGACCGCTACGGCTATGCCGTCTTCGGCAAGGTGGTAGAGGGCATGGACGTAGCCGATGAAATTGCAAGGGTGCGCACCCGGCCGTCGCCGCAAAACCCGAACGAACGGAGCTTCCCCCTCGATACGGTGAAGATAATAAGTGCAAAGCGAGTTGGCGAAGCTCCGGCCGAAGATGACGCACCCGGACAGGCTGACGCTCCGGCTGAAGAGGAGACGCCGGCCGAGCAGCAGCAAAATCAGTAGCAGGAATTCAGCAGTCCCGTAGGCGCCGCAGTTGCCGCGCCGCACGACATTCAATTAAACAGGAGGGGGCGTGGCCCGAGCATGCCCCCTTGCGAAAAACGGACGAAAGACCGTCCGCATCATTAAAGGAGTTGTTATCGTGACCGAGCAGACCGCCAGCAATCAGAATAATCAGCCAGCCGCCGACGGCAATCCCCGCGTCAGCATGGAGACCAGCAAGGGCACGATGATCATCGAGCTCTTCGCCAAGGAAGCGCCCATTACGGTGGCCAATTTTCTGGCCTACGTTGATAACGGCTTCTATGACGGCACCATCTTCCACCGCGTAATTGCCGACTTCATGCTCCAGGGCGGCGGATTCACCGAGGACATGAACCAGAAGCCGACCCTGCCGCCAATCAAGAACGAGGCCCAGAACGGGCTGAAGAACGAGCGCGGCACGCTTAGCATGGCCCGCACGGCCCAGGTTGACAGCGCCACCAGCCAATTCTTCGTCAACCTGAAGCACAACGATTTCCTCGACCACGGTGCCCGCGACTTCGGCTATGCCGTCTTCGGCAAGGTGGTGGAAGGCCTGGATGTTGTCGACGCCATCGGCAAGGTCAAGACGCACAATGTCGGCTACTTCGGCGACGTGCCCAAAGAGCCGGTGAAAATCCAGAAGGCAACCCGCGTCTGATTGCAGGTGCACGAGGAACTTACGACCGTGCCGCGACATACTCTTACCTTCCGGGTCCGCTACGACGAGGCCGACCAGATGGGCGTGGTCCATCATAGCCGCTACCTGACCTATTTTGAGATGGGCCGGGTGGAGCTTATGCGCCATCTTGGTTTGCCGCACCTGGAGCAGGAGGAGCGCGGCCAGCCGATGAGCATTCGCCGCATCGACGTGCGTTACCTGTCGCCGGCCCGCTACGACGATGTTCTGGAGCTTTCGACTGAGATTACCGAAGCTCGTGGAGCGCGGGTCACGTTCAAAGGCCGCCTTGTTCGGCTGGAGGGTGGCAAGGGGCCATCGCCTGCTGCTGCCACTGGAGGCCGCGGTGGCGCGGAAAAGCAGGCGGAGATGGCGGGGGCCAAAACGCTGATTGCCGAAGCTGTTATGGAGGCCGCGACCATTACGCCCCAGGGCCGGGTGCGGCGTCTGTCTACTGAAGAACTTGCTGCCCTTGCTGCCGATGATCAGCAGCGGAGAGAAGTTTTGCCATGAAGAGCGTAACTGTTGCTACCACGGTTTTTGGCACCGACTGGATTCTGCCGCCGGAGCATGCCGACATGATCCGCCAGGTCGACGCCGACATCAAGCTCCACGTGCCGGGCAATAATGGGGAGCTGGCCGAAATTCTGCCCGAGGTGGAGGTCGTCTTCGGGCGCTGGCTGTCGGCCGACGAACTGGCCCGGGCCGAAAAACTGCGCTGGGTTCAACTGGCCAGTGCCGGGGCCGACTCTGCCCTTGCCGCCGGTGCGGCCAATTCTGAGGTCATCGTCACCACGGCCGCCGGCGTTCATCCGGTGCAGATAAGCGAGCACGTGCTGGCCATGATGCTGATGTTCTGCCGCCGCATGGTCGAGTGCATCGACAATCAGAAAGTTGGCAACTGGGACCGGGGGCCCATTTCGCGCATCGACGAGCTTTACGAGAAGACGCTGGGAATCGTCGGCCTGGGAGCCATCGGGGCGGCTATTGCCCGCAAGGCCAAGGCTTTCGACATGAAGGTACTGGCCACGCGACGCCACGTTGAAGAGGGTGACGAGACGGCCGAGGTTGACGAATTGTTGCCGCACGACAAACTGGATTACCTGCTGACCGAGAGCGATTACGTGGTGCTGGCCGTGCCGCTGACGGCCGAGACGACCGGCCTGCTGGGAGCCAGGGAACTTGGGCTGATGAAGCCAACGTCCATTCTGATTAATATCGCCCGCGGAGCGGTGATCGACGAGGAGGCCCTTGTTACCGCCCTGCGAAAGGGCCAGATAGGCGGGGCCGGCCTGGACACCTTCGCCAAAGAGCCCCTGCCGCCGGCCAGCCCACTGTGGAACATGCAGAACGTGATCATTACGCCGCACACTGCCGGAGCATCGCCCCGCTACTGGCAGCGAGCCACGGCCCTGTTCTGCGAAAACCTGCGTCGCTACCTGAACGACGAACCGCTGCAAAACACCGTCGTCCGCTCGCGCGGGTACTGATCTGCCAAACCCGCCCGCGGGGGGGGTGCCACACTGATACCATTCCGAACATTATGCACAGGCTCGCCGGGTGCCACACTTTGGAGCGACGGCGCAGCCGGCGCCAAAGTGTGCCCGATGCCAGCAGCGGTGCGATTCGGCGGTTGCATCAGTGAATGGACTGTTGCGCGAGCATATCCGGACACAAACAACTTGACGCAGATTGACGACGGGGCCATGATGTCTATATGGCACGGACACTGCGACACACGTTGAAGCGGTACGAATACCAAGGTCAGG
>JAWLHX010000140.1:0-3569 GCA_041690105.1 Phycisphaerae bacterium | reverse complement strand
CCCGGCCCTCGCAGCCGGGCCTTTCTTTTGGATGCAGAACGGACCATGTCTTGAGGCCCTTCTCGTCAATCGTGGGTGATTCGAGAAAATCCATCTCTTTCACGTGACTTATCGGTGACCTGCTCTTTTGGGCAATGCGGACAAGAAAAAAGGGCACGCCACATAAGTAGCTGTGCCCGTTGGATTTATATGGCGCCGGAGGAGGGGATCGAACCCTCACGGGGGGTGAACCCCGCGGGATTTTGAATCCCAACTAAGTGGCGTAACAGCAAAGGCTTACGGGGTTGGCGCACAGATTGGCAAGGGGTTAGGTACGTCGTCAGTTTTGGTGACGGCGTCTTCATTCCTATTCGTCACTCTGTTCCGTGCTAGGCTGGTACAAGTGGGCCCTTAGAAAAGGATCTAGCGAGGCAGTGGCAATTGACCCGTTAGGGTACAATATCGGCGTCTTCTGAGTGCCAAACCAGCTGCAGCCGTCCAGCCTAGCGGCATACGGTACCCTTTTGGGTACCATTTTGGCTTGGTCTAATACCGTCCTTGGCTCAAGTACAGGCGAGATTGTCTTGAATAGTACCCTTTAGGGTACTAAAATACCTAAAGAGCCCCAGAGTGGAAAACCGAATAGGGATAGTAACCGGGGGCATTGGAGAAGGGTTGAATGCTTCTGGCAGAAGAGGTCAAGCAGCTACGCAAACGGGCCAGACTTTCGCAGACGGAACTCGCGGAGCGGGCCAACGTTGGGCTGCGTTTTGTGCGAGAACTGGAGCGAGGCAAGGAGACCGTCCGTCTCGACAAGGTCAACCAGGTGCTGCGCCTGTTCTCCAAGGAAGTGGGAGTGGTCAAGTATGAGCGGACGGAAGGCTGACGTCTACTTCAAGAAGCGTCTGGCGGGTCGGCTCTGGGAGACCGGCCGCGGTTACGTGTTCCAATATGACGCGGCCTACCTCGCTCGTGGCGGCAAGGCCATCTCGCTGGCTCTTCCTCTGCAGTCCGAGCCGTACGAGAGCGAGAAACTGCCGGCATTCTTCGAGGGGCTGCTGCCGGAGGGCTGGTATCAGGAGATCGCCTCCAAGGTCCTGAAGGTCGACCCGGCCGATCGGTTCGGCATGCTGCTGGCCACATGTCGGGATTGCATTGGCGCGGTGTCCATTGAGCCGGCGGAGTAGATCATGTATACAGCCAAACAGCTACGGGCCGTCTTCGGCAAACCGGTTGAACCCAGGATTCGGCTGAATCTATCCGAGGTCTCGCTTATCGCCCAGCAATCGGCCGGCAAGCTGTCGATATCCGGCGTGCAGCCTAAGCTTTCCGTCCGCCTGGATGGTGACGAACTTGTGGCCGCGCCGACGGGCGGGCGGTTTATCCTCAAGCCGCAGACCAGCACATTCCCGCAGTTGCCGGAGAACGAGTACCTGTGCATGCAGATGGCAGAGGAGTGCGGCATTCGCACCGCCTCCAACATCCTGCTGCCATTGGCGGACGGAGCGTGGGCCTACATCGTCCGGCGATTCGACCGCACTGGGGCGGACCAGAAGGTGCCCTGCGAGGACATGGCCCAGATCCTCGACAAGCCGAAGTACAACGGCAGCTACGAACAGATCGGCAGGGCCATGCGGCAACACTGCACGTTCCCCGATCTCGACGTCCAGTACCTCTTTGAGCGGGTGCTTTACTGTTTCGTGACTGGCAATGGCGACGCGCACCTGAAGAACTTCTCGCTGCTGACGCAGAAGGATACAGTCGCCCTGTCACCGGCATATGACATGGTGTCCAGCCGCATTGTGATTCATGAGGAAGATGAAGAACTGGCCCTGACACTGGACGGCCGGAAGAACCGCATAACCCGCCGCAACCTGCTTACCTTCGCCGCGACACTCGGCGTGCCAACGCAACTGGCTGAGGAGCGCATTGACGACTACGCCAACCGCCCCTGGATGTTGGAAAGAGTTGACGAATCCTACCTGTCCGCCGAGCAGAAGGAAGCATTCATGGAGTTGATCAAGGAACGCATTGCCCGGCTCACGTCTGCGGACTGACGAGATTGTTCATGGTTCTATTGCCCGCGAGACGATAGTGGCCCGGTGCTGGCAACCGCACGAACTCCACCTGCCCTGTCGCAACGAGATTCTTCAGGTCGCGCTTGACCGTCCTGTCGCCAACGTTAAACTGCCTCTCCACGTCGGCACGGGTGAGTTTCACCCCGCGAGCCAGTTCGCTGAGAATCCACTCTTGCCTCCCGAGGAATGTTACTAAACCTCTACAGATAATCTCTATAGCAGAGGTTTGGTAACAGCAGAGAGTAGGACAATCAGGCGGCCGGCTTGTGACGGGCGCAAGCGATCGCCTGGCCTGCATTCGCGGACTTGACTCGCCGGGCATTCCGAGCTAAAGTGTTACGAAACCTCTGCCGATAATGTTTATGGCAGACGTTTCGTAACAAAAGGCGCGGTGGCAATGAAGACTCAGGCGGAAAAACTCCTGCAGCATATACGGCGTCATGGCATTGTTCGGCCGCGCGATCTTGAGGCCTTCGGCGTGCCGCGGTCAGTGCTCATGAGGATGGTGGATCGCGGCCAACTGGTCCGACGGTCACGCGGCATCTACACGACACCGGACTACGAGCCGACCGAGTATACCACTCTGGCCGAGGTCGCCGCTCGCGTACCCAAGGCAGTAATCTGCCTGCTTTCCGCTCTGCGGTTTCACGGCCTGACTACCCAGAACCCGTTCGAGGTCTGGATCATGATCGACAAGGCAGCGCATCGACCAGTTCTGGAGCGGCCGGCACTGCGCATCGTGCGGGCCTCGGGCGATGCGCTCCGGACCGGCATAGAGGAGCATCAGGTCGAAGGCGTGCCTCTTCATGTGACCAGCCCTGCCAAGACCGTCGCCGACTGCTTCCGCTACCGGCGCCATGTTGGTGTTGACGTGGCCATCGAGGCCCTGCGCGATTGCTGGCGGCAGCGCAAGGCAACGATGGATGATATCTATCGCTGCGCCGAGGCCGACCGCATCGCCAATATCATGCGGCCCTACATGGAGGCGCTGGCATGAAGAAACGCTCTGGCGTCGATATGGCCGCCTCGGTCAGACAACGCCTGGCTCAGACCAGTTATTATATTTCTCCATTATTGCTTGGCGGGCAATTTGCGAGAAGTAGAATGATGATGTCTATGCTGGCGCGTCGTTGCCATAGGCGGCCTGAACGGCCTGCTCCATCCGGGCGACCTCTTCATCGGTGAGGGACTCAAAATGGCTGGCCCGTTTGCTGGCGGACAGCTGACCGTGGTTCTGGAGGCAGAAGCGGATGAACAGGTCGATTTGCCGATCCGGCATATCCACGATCTCCTGGATGGCCGCCTTGGTGCGGTCGTAGTTAGCCAGGAAGTCCAGCTCCTCGACCAGTTCGGTTTCAATGGTCTTTTCAATGAAACGGAAAAGGGCCTCGGCTTGGGGGGTCATGTCAATGAAGCGATACCAGGCGGCGGTGTCGTTTAACACGGTCATCCGCCCTTCATCGTCCAGTTCGTATTCCACCAGCGGCATGAGCGGCTTCGAGAACGCCTCCA
>JAWLHX010000139.1:0-3579 GCA_041690105.1 Phycisphaerae bacterium | reverse complement strand
CGGTTTCAGTGCCATGATCGAAATTCCTTCCTTATAAAGTTCCTGTCAGAGTTATCTTTTCAACCGGCTCTTCCCGCCTCGGGCAGACTCCTGCCAGAGTCAAACGGCCGATCTCTTGTTCCTGCACAAAACAGCCGCCAAAAGCAACATCTGCAGCATCAGCACGCCAAGCAGCAGAGACGCATATTACATCATGCCGCCCATGCCACCCATACCACCCATGCCCATGCCGCCCATGCCACCCATGCCACCCATGCCGCCGCCCATGCCGCCCATACCTTCGGGGCCGGCCGGGGCTTCGCCCTTGGGACGCGGCTTCTCGGCAATGCAGGCGTCGGTCGTCAGCAGCAGGACCGCCACGCTGGCGGCGTTCTCAAGGGCCGAGCGAGTCACCTTGGCCGGATCGACAATGCCCATCTCCAGCATGTCGCCGTATTCGCCGGTGTCGGCGTTGAAGCCGAAGCTGTCCTTGCCGTCCAGCACCTTCTTGATGACAACCGCACCCTCGTAACCTGCGTTGAAGGCGATGTAACGCGTGGGTTCCTGCACGGCCCGGCGGATGATATCCACGCCAGTCGCCTCGTCGCCCTTCAGCTTCAGCGAGTCCAGAACCTTCGAAGCACGCAGCAGAGCAACGCCGCCGCCAGCCACAATGCCTTCTTCAACCGCTGCACGAGTAGCATGCAGGGCGTCTTCAATCAGAGCCTTGCGGGCCTTCATCTCGCTCTCGGTAGCAGCGCCGACGTTAATCTCGGCTACGCCGCCGGCCAGCTTGGCCAGCCGCTCCTGCAGCTTTTCGCGGTCGTAATCGCTGGTGGTGGCGTCAACCTCGCGGCGAATCTGGGCAATGCGGCCCTTGATCGCTTCGGTGTCGCCCGCGCCTTCCAGCACAGTCGTGTTATCGCTGGTGATGGTAATCTTCTTGGCAATGCCAAGATCCTTCAGCGTCACGCCTTCCAGCTTCAGGCCCAGATCCTTGAAGACCGGCTCGGCACCGGTCAGAATGGCCAGGTCTTCCAGCATCGCCTTGCGACGGTCGCCGTAACCCGGAGCCTTGACCGCACAAACCTGCAGTGTGCCACGCAACTTGTTGACCACCAGCGTGGCCAGGGCGTCGCCGTCAATGTCCTCGGCGATGATCAGCAGCGGCCGGCCGCTCTGCGAAGCCTGCTCCAGCAGCGGAACCAGATTCTTGGCGCTGGAAATCTTGTCCTCGTGCACCAGGATCATGCAATTTTCCAGCACAGCTTCCATCCGCTCCTGATCGGTCACGAAGTGCGGGCTCAGGTAGCCGCGATCAAACTGCATGCCTTCCACCACTTCGACGGTGGTCTCCAGGCTCTTGCCTTCCTCGATGGTGATGACGCCGTCCTTGCCCACCTTCTCGAGGGCCTCGGCCAGCATCTTACCAACGGTGCGGTCGCCGTTGGCGCTGATGGCACCGATCTGCTGGATTTCGCGGTCGGTCTTGACCGGCTTGGCCATGCTGCGGATTTCCTTACGCATGGCATCCACGGCCTGGTCGATGCCGCGCTTCAGAGCCATGGCATCGGCCCCGGCGGTAATGTTCTTCAGGGCCTCGCGGAAGATGGCCTCGGCCAGCACGGTGGCCGTGGTGGTGCCATCGCCGGCTACGCTGCTGGTTTTGCTGGCCGCCTGCTTGACCAGCTGGGCGCCCATGTTCTCGTACTTGTCCTTCAGTTCGATTTCCTCAGCCACGCTGACGCCGTCCTTGGTGACGGTGGGTGCACCCCATCCCTTGTCAAGGATGGCGTTGCGCCCGCGGGGTCCGAGGGTGCTTTTTACTGCCCGAGCCAGCTTCTCAACCCCGGTCATCAGGGCCTTGCGGGCTTCGACATCAAAAGCAATGATTTTGGCTGCCATGATGTGTGAATCCTCCCTTCTCGTTCAACTATCCGTCAAAGACGCTCCAATTGCATTCTTTGATCTCGCTTTTGCCTGACTTGCCCGGCCCGCCGCTAACGAACCCGTTTTCCTGAGTCAAGGCGACGGTGACAAGCCATACTTTAAGCCTGTATAACATGCAAACTCTGTGCCAGCACGGCCCCACAAGCACCACAAAGCCCGGCCCACAGCAGCGCAACTATCGTCTCCGAACGGGCTTACAGTTTTTATACCAACCCGCCAAAGCCCCTGCCCGCCCGCCTCCTCCCGCGCCTACGGACAACCCGCCTGCCACTTTGGCAGAGCCTGCCGACCACCCCCCAACACCAATTGGCAGTCCACCACTGGGGGCCGGGTGCCGTTGCCGCTGCTGTTGCTGTTGCTGTTGCTGTTGCCGTTGCTGTTGCCGTTGCCGTTGAAGCCCCCGGCACTGCCGGGGGATCGCCGTTTGTTTCTTGCCGTTTGCTTCTGCCGTTTGCCGTTGAGGGCCCCGTTGGCCGGGTGCCGCCGACAAACTCGTTTGTCGGTGTGTGCCGTTGCCGCTTTGCATCCCTTCAATAATTATGCTTTAGAATGTCCAACCACCGACCGCAGAAGATATAATCGGTTCGCTCGTCTGCCTCGTTCACCAGGTTCGTCATGCGGAGGTCACAAAAGAAAATGGAACATCGCCACCACGCCGCTCGTCTCGCCTGTCTGATGGTCATTATCCTTTGCGCATTCTGTGGCGGTTGCGGCATGCTGCAGCAACCGTCGGCCAGCATCTCGGCCGTCCGCCCGCAGAATGTCGGCTTGTCGGAGTTGACCATGGTTTTTGACGTCGCCATCGACAACCCCTACAGCGTGGCCCTGCCCCTGCATCGCATGGACTACTCGCTGGCCAGTCGGGGGCAGAAGTTCATGTCCGGACAGACCGACCTGGAAGGCTCGGTGCCGGCCAATGGCAGCACCGTACTGGCCGTGCCGGTGACCATACCATACCGCCAACTGATGAACGCCGTCGACGGAGTCAAGGCGGGCAGCACCGTGCCATACACGGCCGACCTGGGCCTGCTGGTCGATGTTCCGGCCTTGGGCGACATGCGACTGCCAATGAGCACCGAGGGCGAAATCGTCATCCCCACACTGCCGGGAATAATGGATAGGATCGAGACTCTGGGCCGCTAGCACATCAACCCAGCACAGCCACGACACATGCCAAAATAACGGTAATAGCGGTACCCGGTGGTGGTGCTATTCAAACTCCGCCCGGTGCCAGCCACAGACTCGTTTGTGGGTGCTTATTCGACTTGCGAGAAGTCGCTGATGTTCGATCCCCCGGCAGTGCCGGGGGCTTTAACGGCGACGGCAACATCAGAAGAAGCGGCATCCCCCGGCAGTGCCGGGGGCTTTAACGGCCACAACCATTTACCTCGGTCACTGGACGCAAAGCAGTGGCAGACAAACTTGTCGGCAGGACGGCGGGAATTTCTTTGCTGCACCGGCTGGCACTCTTATAATGCCGGTGCGAGGTTGCACCTTTCCGCGCGTAATCCGAAAAACGACCCATCATGATCTGGAGGATAAGGGCGATGACCAGGCAGAAGTGGCTGCTGAGAAACCATTTAACGATTATTTGTGCACTTTCGCTGGTCGCTTTGGCCCTGACCGGTTGCGGCGGCGGAGACGATGACA
>JAWLHX010000138.1:0-3965 GCA_041690105.1 Phycisphaerae bacterium | reverse complement strand
GTCCGGCCTTTGAGCTTTGCGAGCAGGCCGCCCTGCCGGGGAGGGAGGAGTACCTGAACAGCGAGAAGTTCGAGATCAGGGACTGGGACCTGCAGCGCCCGGGGCACATCCGCCAGGCCATAAGCTGGATCAACCGTATCAGGCGCGAGAACCCGGCCCTGCAACAGACGCGACACCTTGAGTTCTACGATACCAATAACGAAGCCCTGCTGGCTTATGGCAAGGTCAGCGACGATCTTATGAACAGGATTATCGTGGTGATCAATCTGGATAATCATCATACCCAGTCGGGCTGGTTGCGACTGCCGCTGGCCGAGCTGAAGATCGACCCGCAACAGCCGTTCCTGGTTCGCGACCTGCTGAGCAATGACCATTATTTGTGGAACGGCGAAAACAATTACGTGCAGATAGACCCGTCGGCCATGCCTGCCCACATTCTCAGCATACGGCAGAGCATGAAGCGCGAAACCGACTTCGATTACTTCATCTGATTGCATCAGACTACGAGCAGGCCGGCCGGCAAACCGGCGGCAGAGGAGCCTTGAGCGGTGGCACAACACGACAAAATAAGACTCGCACGCGACCCGCAGTGGTATAAGGATGCCGTTATTTACGAGTTGCACGTCAAAAGCTTTCTTGACGGCAACGATGACGGCATAGGCGACTTCAAGGGCCTTATCAGCAAGCTGGATTACCTGGCCAACCTGGGCATTACGGCCATCTGGCTGCTGCCTTTCTACCCTTCGCCGCAAAAGGACGATGGGTACGATATCTCAGACTACTTCGGCATCAATCCCGATTATGGCACCATCGCCGATTTCAAGAAATTCGTGCAGCAGGCCCACGCCCGCGGCATACGCATTATTACTGAGCTGGTAATAAACCACACCTCCGACGCACACCCGTGGTTTCAGCGTTCGCGCCGTGCCGAACCAGGCACCGCCTGGCGCGACTTCTACGTCTGGAGCGATTCCACCAACCGCTACCCGCAGGCCCGCATAATCTTCAAGGATTTCGAGCGCTCCAACTGGACCTGGGACCCGGTGGCCGAGGCCTATTACTGGCACCGCTTCTACAGTCATCAGCCCGACCTTAACTTTGACAATCCACGGGTCCAACGCGAGATTCTGCGGGTCTTCGATTTCTGGTTCAAGCTTGGTGTCGATGGCGTCCGGCTCGATGCCGTGCCCTACCTTTTCGAGCGCGACGGCACCAATTGCGAGAACCTGCCCGAGACGCACGGTTTTCTCAAACACCTGCGCAATCACGTTGACCAGCAGGAATCCGACCTGATGCTGCTGGCCGAGGCCAACCAATGGCCGGAAGAAGCTGCCGCCTACTTCGGCCAGGGCGACGAGTGCCACATGGCCTTTCACTTTCCGGTCATGCCCCGCCTGTTCATGGCTATCAGGATGGAAGACAGGTTCCCGGTCATCGACATTCTGGAGCAGACGCCGGTTATCCCGGATAGCTGCCAGTGGGCCATTTTCCTGCGTAACCACGACGAGCTGACTCTGGAGATGGTTACTGACGAGGAGCGCGATTACATGTATCGCGTTTATGCCCGCGATGCACGTACCCGCATCAACCTCGGAATACGCCGACGGCTGGCCACGCTGCTGGATAACGACAGGCGAAAAATCGAGCTGCTGAATATCCTGCTTCTGTCGCTGCCGGGCACGCCGGTCATCTACTATGGCGACGAACTAGGCATGGGCGACAACTACTATCTGGGCGATCGCAACGGTGTTCGCACGCCCATGCAATGGTCGCCGGACCGGAATGCCGGCTTCTCCAAAGCCAGCCCGCACCGACTGTTTCTGCCGGTCATTGCCGATTCGGAATACCACGCCACGGCCGTAAATGTCGAGAACCAGGAAAGCAATCCAATGTCGCTGCTGTGGTGGATGCGCCGAGCCATTGCCGCCCGCAAAAGCTACCAGGCCTTCGGACGGGGCAGCCTGGAGTTCGTGGCCTGCGATAACCACAAGGTGCTGGCTTTCCTGCGGCGATATCAGGACGAGAACATTCTGATCGTCGCCAATATGTCTGGATCGAGCCAGCCGGCCCGGCTCAACCTTGCCGCCTTTGCCAGCCAGGAGCCGGAAGAGATATTCAGCGGCAACAGGTTCCCGGCCATCGATACCGAACCGTACGTGCTGACGCTGGGGCCGCACGAATTCTACTGGTTCGCTCTTCTGCCGGCGGAAGTTACTGCAGAGGCTACGGCCGCCGAAAACGTGCCGGATCTGGGCGATAAGGCCACCCTGCAGGGTCTTATTGAGGGCTCCCAGAGCCGGGCTCTGGAGGCTGTCCTGAAGCGGTATGTGCGGCGAGCCAGGTGGTTTGGCGGCAAAGGCAAGAGGCTCCGGCGGGTGAGGGTCCGCAGCTCTACGCATCTTGACGCCGCGAGGCTGCTGGTGCTGGAGGCATTTTACGTGGCTGCCGACAGCGAACTGTACTTCCTGCCACTCTCGACCGCTTCCGGACTGGCAGCCGAGGAACTCGCTCACGATAACCCGCAGGCCGTGCTGGCCAGGATGGGACCCGACACGATTATCCACGATGCCGTCTACAGCGAAACTTTCCGCAATGCGCTGCTTGCCCTGGTAGCCCGTCGCCGGCCGCGCAAACAACAGGCCACAATGTATGGTGAGCCCGGAGGATTCCTCGGCGAGCTTATGGCCGACCAGCAGTTGCCGCTTGAATCCAGGGTGCTCCGCGCCGAACAGAGCAACACGGCCATCATCTATGCCGACCGCATTTTCATGAAGCTTTACCGCCGCCTGGAGGAGGGAACGAACCCCGACCTCGAAATCACAAAGTACCTTACCGAGCGCACCAGTTTCACCAATCTGCCCCGTTTCGCCGGCACAATACAATGGCGTATCGCCGCCCGCGGCGAACCGGTGTCCCTGGCCATGCTGCAGGCATTCGTGCCTAACCAGGGCGACGCCTGGCAATATACCATCGACTCGGTCTCACGCTACTTCAACCGGGCCGTCACAATGCAGAAGGATAGCCGCTTCGAACTGCCCGAAAGCCTGCTCGACATCCACCTGGAAGAGCTCAGTGAGCCAATCAGCGACTTGATCGGAGCCGTCTACCTGGAGACGGCCCGCAAGCTGGGCAAGCTGACGGCCGAGTTTCACCAGGCCATGGGCTCGCTGCGGGATGACCCGCAGGTCGAGCCGGAGCCCTTCACGCGACTCTATCAGCGCAGCATATACCATTCCATGCGCGGATTGACGCGCCGCGTATTGCGAGAGCTGAACGCCAACCTGGCCACATTGCCCGAAGATGATGCAGCGGAAGCGCAGGCCATTCTGGATGCCGAACCGCAGATTGTCGCCCGCCAGCAGGCGATAACGGACCTTGAACCGGCCGGCATGAAAATTCGTATCCATGGCGATTATCACCTGGGGCAGGTCCTCTACACGGGCAAAGAATTCCTGATCATAGATTTTGAAGGCGAACCGGCACGCTCCCTCGGCGAGCGCAGGCTGAAGCGTTCGCCGCTGAACGACGTGGCCGGTATGATCAGGTCAATGCACTATGCGGCCTACGGCGCGGGAGTGGTAACCGGAGCCCCCCGGACCGAAAACACGGCGATAATTGAAGCCTGGGCCGACCTCTGGTACAGGGCCGTCTCCGGGGTCTTCCTGACAACGTATCTTAAGGCCATGGTTGGCAGCAGTCTGATACCTGATGATCGGGAACATCTGAGCGTGCTTCTCGGAGCGCTGCTGCTGGACAAGGCGGTGTACGAACTTGGCTACGAAATTAACAATCGGCCGCAGTGGCTCGTCATTCCCGTGCGCGGGATTCAGCACATTCTGCAGGCCAGCCTGTAGAGGAGTCGGATGCGGCGGCCCTTAATAGTAATCTGCCAACGAAAGGCGACACATGAACGATAGTCATAACGAATCTGCTGTCAGCGCCAGCCTGCTGACGGAACACGACAT
>JAWLHX010000137.1:0-4128 GCA_041690105.1 Phycisphaerae bacterium | reverse complement strand
TGCGGGCGTGCCCGCCCCCCGCGCCGGGCAATCTAACGTCCCCGGAACTCGCGATTCTCAAGAAAGCTGATCGTCACCTGGACATTAGACTCGTCATCCCGGGCTACCATTGCCGAATACTCTGCATCGCCAAACGGATCTTCCACCCAGATGAGGCAAATGCGCCCCCCTTTGTCTGCGATTAGCCCCCACGTCTGTCCGCTCTTGTAGTATTTCTTCCACTCACTCTTCAGCAGGCCCCGAAGCGGCTCCTTGCGTGCGGCCTCCTTGGTAACCGTACCGTCGACTATCACTAGCGGCCCTCCATCGAATCCGAGCGGCATACGCTTCAACGTCCTTTCTTCTCCCAGGTCTCGACTGCCAACTACCAAATGCTCGCACACCGTGCGATCATCATATCGCCGTACCGTTGCACGGACGGTGTAATCCCCGCGCGGCACGTCCAGGACGATCTCGCAAGGGTTTCGAAAGGAAAGGCCATATCCAAACTGCAATCGACCGGATGCCACATGCAGAGTACCCACCTCAATATCCTCGATCGTGTATTCGTCGCTGAGTTTTTTATCTGTAAGCCATCCGACAAACAGTGCAAGAAGAAGGCTTGCCAGAAGGCCTAATCCTACGACTATCAGGAATTGGTCCAGATCGAAGGAGATAAAAATACTGGCAACGACTCCCGCAGCCCCGAAACCGACCAACAGCAAGAAAAAGCAACAGTTGATGTCGCGAAGCTTATTCATCTAATCGCCCCCGAGAGCAGTTCCTCGATCAGTTCGATATTGTGCGCCCATAACCGATAGTTTCCATAGCCTGCGAAACCGTATCCCGTTAAGGTCGCTGCCATCACTCCACTTTCGCCGGGGTGCCACACTTTGAGCGACGGCGCAGCTGGCGCCAAAGTGTGCGTCATGCCTGCCCCCTCTACACCGGGCCACGGGGCCATCGGCAAACCCTCTCGACGCTCGTACCAGGCTGCACTCGACCACGAAATATGGCACCCAAGCCAGCACCCACAAACGAGTTTGTGGGTGGCACCCGGCGCGCCCGGCAGGTATGGCATTGGGGGCTATCGGACATCCTTGCCGAGTGGCTTGGGCTTGAAGACGCCTTTGACCGCTTCAAGGTAGCCGTAGCCGTACAGGTCGTCGGGTTGCAGGTAGCTGGTTTCGGTCCACTCGTTCCAGCTGTTCACGGTGATAAGCGGTGGCTGGTCGGGGTGAGCGTCCACGTAAGCCTTGGCCTGTCGCAGCCCGGCCTCGATCGCCTCGGGCGTGTTGTTCCTGACGACTCCCGGACGGAACGTCTGGAATCGCGGGTTGTTGTCCCAGCCCAGCGATATGTGCGGGAAGTACGGGATGCTGAATTCCTGATCGATCCGCTGCCATTCCTCGACGACGTCGGTCATGATCTGGCAGTAGTCGCGGTCGATGTTGGTGAAGTGCACGTACTGATAATGCGTGAGGCTGTCGAATTCCAGTCGCTCGACGACCTGTCTCTGGGTGATTGCTCCGCCGTCGATTCCGCTGTAGTTGTGTCTGCTGCTGCGCGTGCAGACCTGCAGGTGCAAGCCGGGCAGCCCGGCCTCCACGGCGCACTGGCGGAACCATCTCAGGGCCGCGGCCGTGGCCTGCTCGCCGCCCAGACCGTCCATCAGCGTCTGCAACTCGTAAATCAGGAACACCGGCTTGCCGTCGATGCGGTAATAGTTGGGATGGCTGAAGTACCGCTCGATGAGGCGTCGGGCGATTCGCTCGAACTCGGCTCGATCGACGGCGGCACGCCAGATGATGTTGTCGGAGTCCAAGTGGGCCAGTCGCCGGTCCCAGAGGTGAAGCACATCGTGATTGGCCCACATGAGGTAGAACTTGACCCGGTGATTGTTGGCAGCCTGCAGGTAGCCCTGGTTCAGGCACTGTTCGAGAAACGGTCGACCGTCGTACCAGTACCAGTCATAGATGAACACGTTGACACCGTGGTCGGCCGCGGCGTCAATCTGCATCTGCATCACATAGCGGTCGGCCTCGTTGACGTAGCCCCAAAGGGGGCGACGGGGCCACTGATGTCCCGGGTACCTGGCCTCGGCCCGGCGAACCGTCTGCCACTCGCCGTTGCCCTCCGGCCAGAACATGTGGCTGCGAGGTTCGTCGCCGGTGTAGGCTGGCCAGATGTAAGCTGCCACGTCGTAGGTATCGCGCATAAGATTTCCTTTATAGACCGTAAGCGGCCATGACACCCCACGTCCGGCACACCTTGGCGCCGGCTATGCTGTCACTGCAAATCGCGGCACCCGGCTACTATACTTCGCCTTGCCCGGCGTTTTCGGACCAGCAGGACAACAGGGACAATAACCACCGCGAGAATTGTCAGCAAGCTCAGTACTTTTGCGATCATCATTTCTGGAGTTTCTGCAGCGTTTATTCGGCTGACAATATTCCAGAAGCCGCCACTGTCATCGTCGTCAAATACGAGCAGCGGGCCGACCTGAACAGAGACTATTTTGAGTCCCGGCAACTGTGGCTGCCGCGGCATGGAATCGCCATCGCTAACTGCCAGGATGATTCGACCGGCGGTAAATCCCATGCTGGGGTCAAGGTCAATCCATTCGCCGTCCACGTACACCTGCGCCCAGGCGTGGCTGGCAAAACCGGCCGCCTGCTCATCGTTCCCTTGACCGTAGGTGAATCCGCTGACAGTACGAGCGGGGATACCTGCAGCGCGGCACATGGCAGCGCTCAAGATGGCCATTTGAACGCACGTCCCTTTTCGGTGGAAAATTACGTCGCTGGCGCTTTCATATGGATGCAATGCGTTGTATTCAACGTTTTCTCTGACCCACATTGCAATCATGATTGATGCCGGCAAAGCGCGTTGTTCAGTGCCGACAGCTTCCTGTGCCGCAGCGATGATACGTGGATCATTGCTTTGTACCAGACGCATAGGTTGGAGCAGACGGTTGATCTGTGAATCATTGTGCTGAACACCACGCATCTGCGCGCCAGGCGCGACCGGGAAGTTGTAGTGGTATCGGACGGTCAGGGTACCGTCGGGATTATCCGATACCGTCTGCTGGCGAATTTCAGGCAGCATGTCGGCCCTGAGCGGAACATCGGCGGCAATGACCATGGTTACGCTTTCGGCTTTGGAGGGAATGCTGACGCTTGTCGGCAAGACCAGAGGGCCGGCGGAAGTGGATTTCTGTTCAAGCACAAAATCCGCCATCGCCTCCTCGGGACTGCATTTTATAAACGCTTTATCCGAGGATTCAAAACGAAGAGTGTTTCCCGCCTGGTCGACCCACAGTTTGGATTTTGTCTCATCGCCTGCACTGTCAATCATGCAGCGATCAAAAAGCCGTGCTTGGTGCTTTTCTCCGCGCCAGTCGCTGACGGTTTCCTCGCCGATGAAAGTATGTTTGAAGGTTAGAAATTCATTTCGTGCCAGCGAGAACCCTTTCGACACAACCGTCTGGCCAACTTGAATGGAGGGATCGCTCACTGCCAGACGCAGGCCCTGATTAGCCGCGGTAGCGTCTTCCGGCCACTGGACAGTCCATTGATGCGTGTGGCCGGCACGTGTTTCCTGCAACGTCAGCAGCGAACCATTTAATCGACCTGTAACTCTCTTCGCGGACCACGGCCATCTACTGCCGTATGAGACGCTGACAGGACGCCCGTCGCGCGTGGCGATTTCGCGATAATCCATTGACCCACGCACCAATTCACCGCCATGCCACCATCTGGCGTACGTCCACGTGCGGGTCACAACATTCAGGCCGATTACCTGCCGCAGGCAACGCTCGTGGCCTACCCTTGCCCCATCTTCCATCCAGATGAAATAGTCTTCAGTGGTGGCCTGATCGTTTAGTCCATCCAGAGTCGACAACTGCGCTGCCACGGATTCGTCTTCAGAGGCCGACCCGTTTGTCCGGCTGAACAGAAGGACCAGTAGAACCAGGACGATAATCCGTATGCCTCTCATAGTTATCCTCATCCTAAAGCTGGGTGCCAGCTGCACGAAGCGAGTTATTCGCACTCGCCCAAGGGTTGTGGCCGCGATAGACCCCACGAAGACAGTATTTCATCCGCCTGCTCCAAGGATATTTCTGATGCCATGTGCCCGCCAAGCAAT
>JAWLHX010000136.1:0-4135 GCA_041690105.1 Phycisphaerae bacterium | reverse complement strand
ACATCATCATGATCGGCCCGACGGGCGTGGGCAAGACCGAAATCGCCCGCCGCATGGCTCTGCTGGTAGGAGCCCCGTTCATAAAGGTTGAGGCCACGAAATTCACGGAGGTGGGCTACGTTGGCCGCGACGTCGAGAGCATGATCCGCGAACTGGTGGACGTCAGCATCAACATGGTGCACGACGAGGCGGTGGCTGAAGTTGCCGACGAGGCTTCGCAGGCCGCCGAGGAGCGACTGCTGGATGCCCTGCTGCCGGCCGGTGGCGATACTCCGACCACCCGGGCCGAGAGCCGCGACCGTCTGCGCGAAATGCTGCAGCAGGGTCGGCTGGAACAGCGCGACGTTGAGGTAAGCATCGAAGAAAAGCCGCAGGTGGGCATGGTCGGGGCCCTTGGCGGGCAGGAGGAAATGGCCGGCCTGCAGGATATGTTCGAGCGATTCATGCCCAGCCGCACGCGCACGCGGCGAATGAAGGTGAGCGAAGCCCGCGAAGTTTTGCGGGCCCAGGAGAGCGAGCGACTCATCGACCGCGAAGCGGTCATCAGCGAGGCTCTGCAGCGGGCTCAGCAATCGGGCATTGTCTTTGTGGATGAGCTTGACAAGGTGGCCGTGGGTGGCGAGGCGGTGCGTCATGGTGCCGACGTGAGCCGCCAGGGCGTGCAGCGCGACCTTCTGCCGATTGTTGAAGGATCGACCGTGAATACCCGCTACGGTATGGTTCGGACCGATCACATACTGTTTATTGCGGCCGGGGCCTTTCATACGGCCAGTCCGGCCGATCTGATGCCCGAGTTGCAGGGGCGCTTTCCGATACGTGTTGAGCTGAAGGAGCTTACTCGCGACGACTTTGTGCGTATTCTGACCGAGCCGCAGAACGCCCTGACGCGTCAGCAACGGGCCCTGATGGCCACCGAGGGCGTGTTGATCGATTTTTCGGACGATGCCGTGGCAGCCCTGGCCGACATTGCCTTCACCATCAACGAGCGTTCGCTCAACATCGGCGCCCGGCGACTCTACACGGTAATGGAGAAACTGCTGGAAGAGGTCTCGTTCAACGCTCCGGACATGAACGGTCAGGAGGTCCGCATTGATGCCAACTACGTCCGCAGCCAATTGAAGGATCTGGCCGCGGACGAGGACGTGGCCCGGTATATTCTATAAACGTAGCGCAGCGAGAAAGGCCTGCTTCTTTGAGAGGCTTGTTTCTTCGAGAGCTGCTTCTTCACCCTTCTCCCTTGACGGGAGAAGGTGGCCCGCAGGGCCGGATGAGGGTGGGGCTTTGGCTTGTGCATAAGGGCGAGGGTGCCACCCACAAACTTGTTTGTGGGTGTTCTCCGTGCCGAGGCATGTGATTTGTTCTGGCGAAGCGGAAGTTATCATGGCCTGACTTCGTCAGACCATGCACCGCGAGGAGGGGTTTTTCCGCGCAGCCCCACCCCCACCTGTCTCCGGCATGCGCCGGAGACATCCTCCCCCGCAAGCGGGAGAGGGGTTGCAGCGACAGCCTTCGCCACAAAAAATTGGCCGCAAAATTGCCGCACTGCTCGTGTTTTGGCGTCAGAAAATCATCTTTTTCCTGACGCTTGTTTCCGGCTTTCGTGCGGAAACTACTAAAAAAACCACGGCCGCGAATTGCTGGGGCCGTGGCCGCTTCTGTTTTCTGGTATGCCGGTCGCCGCAACAGAGGGCCGGCGCCGTTGCCGCGGAATGGGGCACTTGCCTGCTCAGGTTTCGCTCAGGCTGAAAAGCTCTTCCCAGCGCGGGTCGGTGCGTGCCTCCTGCAGGTCGGGGTCGTTCCACATGTGCTCGTAGTCGCGATAGCCGAGCCTCATGGCCTTGGCCAGAGTCCGGAAAGCGTCGTCCAGCAGATGACACAAGCTGAAGCTGCAGGCCAGGTTATAATGGGCGATGGCATCCAGCGGGCGCAGCCGGACAATGCGCCGATCCATCTGCAGACCTTCGCGGTAATGGCCGATCTGGGTGTAAAGCTCGGCCAACTGCTTCATGGCGTCCAGATGGTTGATGTTTTCGGCCAGAATGTCCTCGAGCAGGGCTATGTCGATGTCGGCCTGCGACTTATCAAAGCGTCGCAGCACACGGTCGGAAGCCCAGCCGTGAAAATCCAGTTCGAAATTCCAGTGCATCCAATGCGGACGGATCTTTTTCATCTTCCCGTCCCCCAAAAAAAGAGCGAGCAGCGCTGTCCAAACCCTCCACAGGTACTATACAGCGCTTTCGGCCTGCAATCAAATACCCCGCGCAGCTAAATAGTGAGACGCAGACGGCTGCATTTTGTTCAGCAATTCCGGTTTTAATACTGATAATCACTCGCCGCCATATTCGGCCAGGGGTGAACAATTGGCGATGCGGGGACGATTCTTTGCATGAACTGGCGGTGAGAATCCGATATATTCGATAGCACCCGTCGCGCCCGAACCCCCGGGAGCGGTCGGCAGTTAATCAAGAATGGGGATTATCAGCAATGGAAGAACCAACAACCGACGCACAGCCGCAGGACGCGGCCAGCGAACCAGAGGCCCCGGCAGTAAACGATAACCCGGCAGAACAGGCGGAGGATGTGGCTCCGCCGCCGGCAGCAACCGAGGTCCAAGATTCGACCGAGGCGGCTGAAGCAGCCCAAGCTGACGCGGCGGACGTGCAGGTGGACGTCAAGCAACAGCCGGACGTACAGCCGGAACTCGATCAACAGTCGGACATGCAGGCGTATAACGCGCAAAAAGCGGAACAGGAAACTTTGACGAATATGAGCGACTCAGACAGCGGCTTCGATCTTCGTGATTTCACGCCCGCCGGGAGCACTGCGGCCGCGGCCGCGGCCATGGACTCCCAGCGGCTGAGACGCATTCTGCGCCTCGAGGTGCCGGTGATTGTCAAGGTGGCCGAGAAGCAGTTGCCGCTGGGCGACGTAATTAACCTGTCGCCAGGCAGCATCATCGAATTCAGCCGCTCCAGCGAGCAGCCTCTGCAATTGCAGGTGAATAACAAGATCATCGGCTCGGGGGCGGCCGTCAAGGTGGGCGAAAAGTTCGGCCTGCGCATCAACCGCATCGCCCCGGTGACCGAAACCATCCGCTTGCTCGGCTCCTGATTTGCAGTAGCCGCCGGCAGTGGTCAGGCTCGCACGCTTCCCCAGCGACTTACCTGCAACTACTCAAGCCTCGGGCAGGTTCCAGCTGTCAGCCGGACCGGTGCCTGACTGTGTTTCGCCGGCGATGCCGCTGACCTTCCAGTCAATGTAGCCATGCAGAAAGTGGATACCCAGCAGGGCGTCCAGTCGCAACAACTCCTCTTTGGCTGCCTCTCGGGCCGCATACTCGCTGGCCACCTGCAGGAACCACAAACCGACGCCAAGCTGGCCGTGCCGCGACAGAGCAAACTCCACCGCCACGTCGTCACCTCCGCCGTAACCGTACACCCCGCGAACCATGGCCAGGCACGATCGGTAGAGCGACTGCGTGGCGGCGGCATATTTGCCGAATTCGAACTGCTCGCCGGCCTGCTCCAGGTCGGCAATGGAGGCTGCCATCTGCTCGGCCTGTTCCGTCAGTTTATTTCTGGTCAGCATCTTCTGGTGCCGCTGAAGGATTTTGCGAGCCTCCTGCACCAGCTGATGGCTGCGATTGCCGGGAGCCCTCAGCTCGTCATTCAGCAAATGGTAGAACTCGCTGGGCACGCCAAGTAGATTTCCGACGGCAGTGGCCAACTGCCGCCGCAGGGCCACGTTTTCGGTCTGGTGCATGGTGGGCAGAATTTCCCAGATGGCATCCAGCACACCCAACTTGGCCAGGGCCATGGCACTGCGGCCGAAGACTCCCGGCGGCTGGTTCTGCTTGAGCAGATTCATCAGGCCACCGGCAACTTGCGGCAACTTCAACTCGCCGAGGGCCTCGGCGGCCCGCTCGCGGACAATCTCGTTGGGATCCTGCAACTTCTCCATCAGCGGGAGCATCGCTCGCGGGTCGCGGGTCATGCCCAGGGCCCGGGCGGCCTCAAGCTGCACGTCGCTTTCGGGACTGGTCAGCTGCTTGACCAGGGCCTCGACAGCTTCCGAGCCGCCAATACGTCCGAGGGCCAGCACTGCCTCCTGGCGGATTTCCGGCTCGGCATCGTCC
>JAWLHX010000135.1:0-4271 GCA_041690105.1 Phycisphaerae bacterium | reverse complement strand
CCGCTGCGCAACGTGGGTGCCTGCATCAGCCCGTTCAACTCCTTCCTGGTGCTGCAGGGCATCGAGACCCTGTCGCTGCGCATGGAGCGTCATTGCTCGAACGCCCAACGGGTGGCGGAATTCCTGGACAGTCACCCGAAAGTCAAAAAGGTATATTACCCGGGACTGCCGACGCATGCGACGCGCGGACTGGCCGAGAAATATTTGCCGCAGGGATGCAGCGGTCTGGTGGGCTTCGAGATTTCCGGCAGCGTGGAGGCCGGGCGGCGTTTCATCGAGTCGCTCGGACTGTTCAGCCACCTGGCCAACATCGGCGACGCCAAGAGCCTGGCAATTCATCCGGCCTCGACCACGCACCAGCAGCTTTCGGCCGACGAACTGCGTGCCGCCGGCGTTACACCCGGCTTTATCCGCCTGAGCATCGGCATCGAGAACATCGAGGACATTCTGGCCGACCTGGAGCAGGCGCTGGCTTCGGCCTGACGGTGAGCCACGTTTGCAACATGGACTGATGAAAGGCTGATATGGCTTATACTGATGCAGATAATGTCGGTTTGGTGGAGACGAAGTACTTCACCTTCGCCGAGCCTCCGAACAAGATGCCGCTGGACAGCGGGCTTAAGCTCGGGCCGATTACCCTGGCCTACGAGACTTACGGCACACTGTCGCCGGAGCGGGACAACGCCGTGCTCATCGTGCACGCCCTGAGCGGGGATTCGCACGTTGCCGGTTACAATTCCCCCGACGATGCCAAGCCGGGCTGGTGGGATTTAATGATCGGGCCGGGCAAGCCCATTGATACCGACCGCTACTTCGTCATCTGCTCCAACATCATAGCCGGCTGCAAGGGTTCGACCGGCCCCAGCAGCCCGAATCCGGCTAATGGCAAGCCGTACGGGCCCGACTTCCCCATAGTGACCATTGGCGACATGGTACGGGCACAGTCGCACCTGGTGACACACCTGGGCGTGGCCCGCCTGCTATCGGTAATTGGCGGCAGCATGGGCGGCATGCAGGCCCTGGAGTGGGCCATCGGCTACCCGGACCGGGTCCGCAGCCTGATCTGCATTGCTTCGGCGGCTCGCCTGAGTGCCCAGGGCATTGCCTTCGATGCAGTCGGGCGGCAGGCCATTATGCGCGATCCGAACTGGCGCGACGGCTGGTATTACAATGCCGAACCGCCCACGGCCGGCCTGAGCGTGGCCCGCATGGTGGCTCACATAACCTACCTGTCGGATGAATCGATGAAGGGCAAATTTGGCCGGCGATTGCAGGAGCGGGCCACCTACGGCTACGACTTCAAGGCCGAATTCGAGGTCGAGAGTTACCTGGAATACCAGGGGCAGGTTTTCACAAAGCGCTTTGACGCCAACAGTTACCTCTACATCACCAAGGCCATGGACTACTTCGACCCGGCCCAGCGTTATGGTGAGGGCTCGCTGCTGCGGGCCTTCGAGCGGCTGCGCCCGGAGACGCGGGCCCTGGTGCTGAGCTTTACCAGCGACTGGCTTTTTCCGACGGCCCAGTCCAAGGAGATCGTCAAGGCGATGAAGGCCAACGGTCTGCCGACCGCTTTTCTGGAAATTCCCAGCAGCTATGGCCACGATGCCTTTCTGCTGCCCAGCCCCCAGCAGGAGTCGGCCATTGGCGGCTTTTTGCGGAGTACGCTGCAGGCCGGTCGAGAGCTGTCGCCTTCGATCTCGACCGCATCGGCCTCGTCCGCGGCAGACGAAGGAGCGAGGCCATGAGCACCAATAAACGTCGGCGGCGCGTTGATTACGAGTTGATTGAAGAGCTGATCGAGCCCGGCAGCCGGGTGCTGGACCTTGGCTGTGGCGATGGCCGCCTGCTGGAAGAGCTTGTGAAGCGCAAACAGGTAATCGGCCGCGGTGTCGAGATTGACGAAAAGCACGTGCTGGAATCGCTGAATCGCGGGCTGGCCGTCTATCATGGCGACCTGCTGGAGGGGCTCAGCTTTTACGGCGAAGGCACCTTCGATACGGTCATTCTCAGCCAGACCTTGCAGCAGACTCTTGAGCCGCGCCGCGTATTGCGCGAGATGCTGCGTGTGGGCCGGCGGGCGGTGATCAGCTTTCCGAACTTCGGTCACTGGTCAACGCGTGGGCAACTGGTATTCTGGGGTCGCATGCCGCGCACGCGCCATCTGCCGTACCAGTGGTACGACACGCCCAACGTTCATTTGCTGACGATAAAGGATTTCCGCCAGTTTGCAGAGCGCGAAGATTTGCACATACTGCACGAGATATTCCTATCCGGCAGCGGAGCCCGCATAACAGCCGTCTTTGAAAACCTGCGAGCCGTGACCGCTATTTTTCAACTGGAACGAGCGCGTAAGTAGCGTAAGTGACTGCTAATCCGCCCCCGCCACCAACTTGCGACAGGCCATGGGAATAGCTCCCGTGGCCTTTTTTGTTGACAGTCCTGGCGGCGATTGCTGATATGTTGTAGAGGCGGTTCCGGCGTGCGGTAAACATGGCCGCGAGCGGCCATGGCACCCGGCGGACAGGAGAGGTGAAACTAATGTTGCTCCATAATCCAGAGGAGGTAAACATGAAATGTTTTCTTGTGGCAGCGCTCTGCGTAGTGCTTTATGGATGTGGTCCAAACAGCGCAGGAATTTCACACGTGTCATCGTCAGATTTTAAGCCTTTCCAGCCGCTGTTTTTTACCACGGAAATTAGTTCGGGGGGTGACATTTCGATACTTGAGACGATCGATGAAGAATTAAGGATCGAATTTAAGCATCCAGGCGTCCGCCTGCCAACTATGGCATCACGGTATTCGAAGGATAAATGGTGGTGGAGCGGACCGCTTGTGCCCGTGACAATTGTCTTCACAGTTGACCGTCGCACCATGACAGTGTTAGATGAATTAGTTACGGTTCCAAAATTGATGCCTAACGAGCCGAATATGCATTTTGCACTGAAAAATGAGTTGTGGATTGACGTGAAAGACGAAGTGAATCCTAAAGCATACATTATGGTGAGGTGCCGCATGGTTAAGATAGCGCCTTTGTGGGATTATACCACACCTTCTTCTGAGGGTCCTTTCGATCGGCTGTATAGGACCGATGAAGAGACGGACGAAAAATCGTCCACCCCAGCGCCTGTGCCAGGTACAGTAGTGCGCAGTGGGCACACCGGCACCCAGGCTCGTCTTGTTGAGCGAGAGTTGGTGGAGGCAGGGCCATGGGCTTACGCATATACTTCTATTGGCCTTGATGCCATAAATTGGCCCGCAGCATATGCTCGTCTGGGGGATTCAGATGCTAACACGAGGACAGTAATAAATGTTTTTACGGACTACTATCTGGAGCCGAGAAAGGATGAATGAAGCCGGGTGCCACACTTTGGAGCGACGGCGAAGCCGGCGCCAAAGTGTGCCGGATGCCAGGAGTAGGCCGGATGCATCAGCGAATGGACTGTTCCGCGAACAGGTCCGGACCCAAACAACTTGACTCATATTGACGACGAAGCGATGATGCCTATATGGCACGGCCACTGCGGCGAACGTTGAAGCGGTACGAGTACCAAGGCCATGCCAGGTACCTGACGCACTCCTGCTACCATCGGTTGCCGCTGTTTTGCAGCGATGCCATCAAGACGGCCTTCGCCGACCATCTCGAGCTTGTTTGTGGCCGCGGCGGATTCGATTTGTACGCCTGGGTGATTATGCCCGAGCACGTGCACCTGCTCCTTACTCCGGAACTTCCGGAGGTTACGGTGACGCGGTTGCTGCGGGCGCTCAAACGTCCATTTGCCTCCCTGGTCCTGAGTCGCTGGCGTGAGCTTGGAGCGGAGATATTGGAGCGGGTCCGCGACGGTCGGGGGGCGGAGCATTTCTGGCAGGACGGTGGCGGATACGACCGCAATATCTTTCGCACTGGCGAACTGGCCGAGAAGGTGGCCTACATTCACAACAACCCGGTCCGCCGTGGACTGGTGACGCGAGCGACCGATTGGCCATGGTCGAGTGCTGTCTGGTACGAGCGTCGGAGGGGTTGCCGATGGCCCCGTGGCCGGTGTAGAGGGGGCGGCCATCACGCACTCTTTGGCGCCGGCTTCTGCCGTCGCTCCAAAGTGTGGCACCCGGCTGGCTTGGTGGGATCATCCGGGAGACGTGTGAATGCTGCTGCGAGAGGCATTTCCAATGATGAAAAAGAGCTTATTAGCAGGCATTTTTCTCGCCGCGGCCATTGGCCTCTTAGCAACCCCTTTTTTTGCTAAAGTCTACTACTATCGTAGCAAAGC
>JAWLHX010000134.1:0-4739 GCA_041690105.1 Phycisphaerae bacterium | reverse complement strand
GACGACCGCAATTGATCGTCGCCATCTTTACAGGCTTTCGAGCAGGCGCTTCCATTATACAGACCGTTCTTCGGGCGGCAACGTCAGGGCCGCCCGCCCGCCGGCCGGTCGGCTGGGCCTGCTACGGCAGGCGAAGAGTCTGGCCGACTTTCAGTGTGTGCGGATCGGGCAACTGGTTGCGGTTGGCCTCGTAAATGTCCTTCCACCTGGTCTGGTCGCCATACATGGTGCGGGCGATGCTGTAGAGGGTGTCGCCCTTCTGCACGGTGTAGGTCCCGGGGCGAGGCTGTGTCGGCGTCGTAACGGTCGGCGGAGTCGTGGGGACACTTACGGCTGAGTCATAACCGCCAGTCGGCTGCTGGGGGCCCGAACCGCCCGCGCCGGAGGGGGTGTAATCGGCACCCGAGCCCGGGGTCGATACGCCGAGACCCGCGCCGGCATCGGCCGATTCATCGTACGAAATCGTCTCGCCCGGGCCGGCGCCAAGCATCGGCTCGCCTATGGCGTCGTCGTTTTTGTTGCAACCGGCCACCGCCACCATACCCACGATTGCCACTATAGCCATCAGCCACTTTGCTTGCCGCACCATGCCCGCTCTCCTTTATTGTACTTGCCAGCCGCTCTAATTACTTAAGCGGCACTCCGTCAAGATTGGGCGGCAGATAAATTACATGCCCGCCCTGCAGCGAACCGTTCTCATTCGTGATGAACGGCAGAATACTCTGGTTGGCGTCCTCGATCTGGACCATCATCCAGCCGCGGCCATAAAACTTGTCGGCAATGCTGTAAAGCCGGTCGCCGTCGCGGGTTACGTAGGCCAGATGGCCCTCAGGGACATCGGCTTGAGGCGCAAGCATGCCCGAGGGCAGCTCTTCGCAGCCCGCCACCCACAGCGCAGCGAACAGGATACACAACAGCCTCAATGGCAATAGTTTCATCAGTTGGACCCTTTTGGCAGGGCTGTAATATAAAGGCTTGCGGCAGGTGGGTCAATGACAACCTCGGCGCTTTTTTCGCCACACTGACAACTGCTGTCGCCAGGGGCCAAAACTTTACAGCAAGTCCCAAGGGCTTCTTCACACAGTGGCACGGCCATCCTGGCCGTGAGTGCCGGGGGCATCTTGCCCCTCGGCCCGTTTCTGTTGCATTTCTGTATTCTGTCGTGCTGAGAGTCAGGCCATCCTTTTACAGCACGCCTAACTCCTGCAGGGCCAGTCGCAGAAGGTCGGTTGCCGGGATGCGGGCGAAAATCAGCAGGGCAATGGCCGTGCCGACATGAATGTCGTAAACCAGTCGGCGACGCGGCCAGGCGAAGAAGATTTGGCGTTTGACGGCCGGCCACAGGCCGGGGCGATCGTCGATGCCGGGCAGGCCATCGAGCATGCGACGGGCGTACAGCAATCGCTGCAGGGCGGTAATCAGCCCCCAGATGCCCAGTTGCCACAGAATCATGGGCAAATTGAAGGCGAAGGTGCCGATCAGGACGCAGGCGTAACGCTCGCCGCGTTTCCAGAAACCGACGTCGAAGTTGCCCACCTCCTGCACGGCCCGGGCCTTGATGTAGCTGATTTCGTAGGTGGCGACAATGGCCAGCACGGCCAGCAGGGCGTAGGTCAGGTTTGCCGGCTGATTAGTCTGGGCCGGCCAGCTGACCAGGTAATAAAAGCCGATGCCGCCCAGGATGAAGACGTCGCCGACGCGGTCGCAGGCGGAGTCGAGTATGCCGCCAAAGCGGCTCTTACTGTTACCGATGCGGGCGACGGCCCCGTCAAGCATGTCCGAAGCCCCGGAGGCCACCAGGGCCCAGGCTGCTGCAAACCAGTATTGCGGACCCATGGCCAGCAGAATGCCGCACGTAATTGCCGCCAGCATGCCGAAGACGGTCATCATGTTTGGCGTGATGTGCACGGCAACCAGGCCGCGGGCAACGTTGTCGCGGGCCCAGATGAAGAATCCGCCGATAATGCGGCTGGGCAAAGCTTTTTCGGCCGCTCGACGAGTCGCGTGATTTTTCTGCAGAGTGGTCATAAGGGTATAGCCCTGATCCAGTGCACTTCGATGAGAATCAGCTGCGCAACTGATTTTGCATCATCATCAGAAAGGCGTGACGGACTTTTGCCCGGCACGCCTTGTATCACAAACGTATTCTAAACTATTCCCGCGCCACAGGCGGCGCAAATTACCGCTCGCGTTTGCCGAGGATGAACTCATCGACCATTTGCCGGGCTTCGTTATCGGTAAACTGTTGCGGCGGATGCTTCATGGTGTAGGCCGAGATGCTCGACAGCGGGCCGGCGAGTCCGCGGTCGCGGGCCAGTTTGCAGCAACGGATGGCGTCGATGGCCACGCCGGCCGAGTTGGGCGAATCTTCCACGCTCAGCCGCAGCTCCAGGTTCAGCGGAATGCCGGCAAAGCCGCGGCCCTCCATGCGCAGGAAGCAGACCTTGTTGTCCTTGATCCAGGGGATGAAATCGGCCGGGCCGATGTGCACCTGGTCGGCAGGCAGGGGCTCGGGCAACTGGCTCTGTACGGCCTCGGTCTTGGAGATTTTCTTGCTGCTGAGACGTTCGCGCTTGAGCATGTTGAGGAAGTCGGTGTTGCCGCCGACGTTGAGCTGATAGGTGGCATCGAGAGCGGCGCCGCGTTCGACGAAGAGCCGGGTGAGAGTGCGATGGACGATGGTGGCGCCAATCTGGGCTTTGATGTCGTCGCCCACGCAGGGAATGCCGCGCTTGACGAATTCGTTGGACCACTTTTTATCGCTGACGATGAAGACGGGAATGCAGTTGACGAGGCTGACGCCGGCATCGAGGCAGGCCTCGACCATGTTTTCGGTGGCCTTCTGGCTGCCTACGGGCAAGTAGTTGACCAGGATATCGGCACCGGAATCCTTGAGCACCTTGGCCAGGTTGACCGGCTTGGCCTTGGCAGGCTCGAAGCGCTGGCCTTCGGGGTATTCCTTCATGTGCTCGGCCACGCCATCGAGGACCGGGGCCATCTGCACCTTGACAGTGCTGCGCGGCATGGGCCGGAGAATGTCCTTGGTGCAGTTTGGCTCGGCAAAAATGGCCTTGTCGATGGTCTGGCCGACTTTTCGCCGGTCGATATCGAAAGCGGCGACGACTTCAATGTCGCCCGGAGAATAGGGGCCAACCCAGTAGTGCATCAGCCCGAGATGCTCTTCTTTTTTCTGTTTGCGTTTGGCTGCATTGTAAAAAGCGACGCCCTGCAGCAAGCTGGAAGCGCAGTTGCCTACGCCGTTAACCGCCAGACGAATCTTCTTTGCCATTGATGTCGGACCTCTCTGCCTATTTGACCTTGTTGCGAAAAATTATAACAGGCTAAGCTTCGACGATATCACCAGTGCCGATTCATGTCAAGCCCTCTTAGCAGCTTATCAGCAAAGGGGCGCTGCCGATTCCAAGTGACGAAACCAATTGCTGCAAAACCCCTCCCCCTTGAGGGGGAGGCTGTCTCCGCGAAGCGGAGACAGGTGGGGGTGTCGCCGCGCGGAAACCCGTCGCTCCTCCTGCAACCAACCTCACCCTCATCCGGCCCTGCGGGCCACCTTCTCCCGTCAAGCCCTTCGACAGGGCTCAGGGCAGGTGAGAAGGGTGAAACACACTACTACTTCAGTGCCAAGATGCCCGTGCCATTGAAAATCGGCCACGCCCCTGCAACGCCTTCGCTCTTGCTTTCCGGGCTTGGTTCTAATAAACTTCTGGACTTGAAGCAGTCACCTTAACTGTAACACAGAAAGCGAGTCGGTAAGATGGAAACCAAGCCCGCCAGCGGCACCGAGCTTATGGAACGCATTGTCTCCCTATGCAAGCGCCGCGGATTTATTTATCAGTCTTCCGAAATCTATGGCGGCCTGAACGGCTGTTGGGATTACGGCCCCCTGGGCGTCGAGCTGAAGCGCAACATCAAGGACGCCTGGTATCAGAGCGTGGTCCGCGACCGCGACGATATTCTGCCGCTGGACTGTTCCATACTGATGAACCGCCGCGTCTGGCAGGCCTCCGGCCATGAAAGCTGTTTTACCGACCCGATGGTCGATTGCAAGCAGTGCAAGCGCCGTTTCCGGGCCGACCAGGTGCGCATGCGTTACATCATTGTAGATGGCCAGGTGGCCTGGTATCAGTCTTACGAGGGCGGGGAGAAGGACGATTTTGAGGCCAGCCTGTCCAAAACAGCCCGCAAGAGCTACGACCATGCCCGCAAATCGCACCAGGCGGCCTTTGACGAGGGCAGGGCAACCGAGGCCGATATGACCGTGGCCGAGGCACCCGCCGAATTCCCCAAAGCCTGCCCCGACGACAAGGGCGAACTGACCGAAGCCCGCATGTTCAACCTGATGTTCAAAACATTTGTCGGCCCGAACGAAGAGTCGGCCGCCCAGACTTACCTGCGGCCCGAGACGGCCCAGGGCATCTTCGTCAACTTCCTGAACGTGGTCAATTCGTCGCGCATCCGCGTGCCCTTCGGCATCGCCCAGATGGGCAAGAGCTTCCGCAACGAAATTACGCCGCGAAACTTCACCTTCCGCACCCGCGAATTCGAGCAGATGGAGATCGAGTTCTTCTGCAAACCGGGCACGGACGACCAGTGGTATCAGCACTGGGTTGCCGAGCGCAAACGCTGGTATGCCGAACTGGGCATGAAGAGCGAAAACCTGCGCTTCCGCGAGCACGCTGCCGACGAACTGGCCCACTACGCCCGCGGCTGCACCGACGTGG
>JAWLHX010000133.1:0-4921 GCA_041690105.1 Phycisphaerae bacterium | reverse complement strand
CCTCCTCGTGCGTGCTGGCCCAGGATCGGGGCGGGCGTGGCGGCGAGGGCCGTGGTGGCGAGGGTGTCAGGCGGGGTAATCGGGAAGAGATGCGGGAGCGTTTTCGTAACATGTCGCCCGAGGAGCGAGAAGCGGCCCGCAAGCGTATGCAGGAGCAGGTTGCAACGCGACAGAAGGCGATGCTTGAGCGTTTTGACAAAGATGGCGATGGCAAGCTGAGCGAAGAAGAACGTGCTGCGGCCCGCAAGGTAATGACGGAAGAAGTGGGTCGCCGTCCGGCACCGGACAGGGGCATGATGCTCGAGCGTTTTGACGCCGATGGCGACGGAATGCTCAACGACGAGGAGTTGAAAGCTGCTCGCGAAGCTCATAAGGAAATGAGCGAGCGTGGGGTGCAGGATCGGCGTGCGGAGTTTATGAAGAAGTGGGACACGGACGAAGACGGAGAGCTTAGCGATGAAGAAAAGGCTGCCTTCCGCGAAGCAATGGCCAAGCAGTTCGAGGAGCGTCAGGCCCAGTTCCACGAGCGTATGCTCGATCGGTTTGACACAGACGGCGATGGCGAACTGAGCGAAGACGAGCGCGAGGCGGCCCGTGAGATCATTAACAACATGATTCAGGATCGCGTTCGCCAGCGTCACCAGAAGTTCATCAAGCGTTTCGATACCGATGGTGACGGCGAGTTGAGTGCCGAGGAACGTGAAAAGGCGCGGGAACAGATCCAGGAGCAGATGGGCAAGCGGATGCAGGAGCGTCGCCGCCGAATGATGGAGCACTTCGACAAGAACAACGATGGCACCTTGGACGAGGAAGAGCGAGCGGCACTGCGTCAGGCGGTTCAGCGGCGCCGGCAGCAGCGCGGAGGCCCGGGCGGCGAGCGTCCTGAGCGTCCCGACAGGCCCGACAGGCCCGACAGGCCTGATCGTCCGGATCGTCCCGACAGGCCGGAAGGTATCGAGCGTCCGGATCGCCCGGATCGCCCGGAAAGGCCGGAACGTCCTGACAGGCCCGACAGGCCGGAACGTCCTGACAGGCCCGACAGGCCGGGGCGTCGGGAGCGGTGAACTAGTCAGTAACACCAGCTGATGATTTCAACATGATTTGCAACAACTTACCGTGCAGTAAACGAACGAAGACGCCTCGCCTTACGGGCTGGGGCGTCTTCTTCATTTTGCGCTTCCGGCTTATTCCCAACGATGAACGCGACGTGCGTAGGGCCTCGCGGACTAATCCGCAGGTCGGTCAGAGGCTGCGGACGATCTCCTTCAGGGCCTCGACTACCGTCTGCTGATCGGACTCCGGCAGATTGTTGTGGAATGGCAGGGCGATGGTTCGCTCGGCGATGAATTCCGTGACGGGGTAATCGCCTTCCTTATGGCCGAACAACTGGCGATAGAACGGTTGCAGGTGGATTGGCGTAAAGTAATTATTGCAGCCAATGCCGCGATGGCGCAAGCCGTCAAGAACCGTCTCGCGTTGCTGCATGGTGAAGCGGTCGGCCAGGCGGATGACGTAGACGAACCAGCTCATTGTGCCTTCGCTGTATTCGGGCGGGGGCACGACTTCGTCCACCTCGGCCAGCATACGCTGATAGCGTGCGGCCACTTCGGCCCGCTTCTGGATGAATTGCGGCATGCGCCCGAGTTGGGTAATGCCGAGGGCACAATTTATATCGGATAGTCGATAGTTGTAGCCCAGTCGTTCGTGGGCCAGCCAGGCACCGGAGTCTCCCCTGCCCTGGTTGCGGAGACTGCGAGCCATGGCGGCCAGGTTGTCGTCATCAGTCACCACCATGCCACCCTCGCCGGTGGTCATCTGCTTGTTGGGATAAAAGGCGAAGGCCCCGCAATGCCCGATGGCCCCTGCCATCTGCCCGCGCCAGGTGGTGCCAAGGGCCTCGCAGGAATCTTCGATAACGCGCAGATTGTGCCGGCGGGCAATGTCGAGTATGGGCTGCATGTCGGCCGTGCGTCCGAAGACGTGGACGGGCATTATGGCTTTGGTGCGAGGCGTGATTGCAGCCTCGATGGCCGTGGCGTCAATGTTCATCGTCAGCGGGTCGATATCGACAAAAACCGGCTTGGCCCGCTCGAAAAGCATGGCATTGCTTGAGGCCACAAAACTGAAAGGCGTGGTAATGACCTCGTCGCCGTCGGCAATACCAAGCCCACGGATAATGCAATGCAATGCACTGGTGCCGCTATTGACCGCCACGGCATGTCGCGTGCCCACGAAGGCGGCCATCTTCTGCTCGAACTCGGGCAGCTTCGGCCCCAGGCTGAGGGTGGGCGTCTGCAGCACGGCGACGACGGCGTCAATATCCTCTTGCTTGATATCGGGTGCAGCCAGGTTGATCTGCATCTGCAGGCGGTCCTTTCGTTCTTGCGGCGGCAATGGCTCGATGATCATCTGACGCAACACAGAGACAGTAATCGGCACTATGGCCGTTTCGGCTTAACTTGCCCCGCCTTTCCCGCCGCGACGTTTGGCACCACGCGGGCGAACAAGGCCGAGCTTCATTGCTGCAGCAGCTATGAGGGCGAAAATGATAATGTACACCGGCAGAGCCATACGAACCTTCAGGAATACGATGCCCACACCAATGGCGGCAAAGCAGGCGGCCAGCAGATAGTTGACGAGTACCGTCTGCTTGACGGTGAAGCCGCGGTCGACAAGTTGATCGTAAAAATGGCTGCGGTCGCCGGCGAATATCGGCTTACGGGCGGCCAGTCGGCGAACCAGGGCCAGCCCGGTATCGAAAATCGGCAGGCCGAAAATAACCATGGACCCCAGGAACCACTTGAAGCTGCCACTGCTCTCGGCAAAAAGGAGCATGAAGGCGGCGGCCATGAAGCCCAGGAACATGCTGCCGGCATCGCCCATGAAAATTGTCGCCGGGTTGAAGTTATAGGGCAGAAAGCCCAGCACAGCCCCGAGCATGGCAAAGGATAGGATCATGACGATCTGGGCGTTGACGTAATGCACGCCGCCGGCATGGAATAGATCCCAGGCCAACAGGCTGGTGGCCAGCAACATGAAGCCGGTGCTGATGAAGCCCATGACTCCGCTGCACAGCCCGTCCAGACCGTCGAGCAGATTGGTAGCGTTGGCAGCGCCGACGACGAGCATTATCTGGATGACCAGACCAATGCCGACTACCCACCAGGCTTCGGGCGGAAAGAGCATCGAGCCGTCAAGTTTAATAGCCGGGAAAGCCATGAAGCGTATGCCGCCACCAACCAGTATGAGGGCCGTGACGACCTGTCCGATGATCTTGAGTTTTGGCGGCAGGTTTTTCAGGTCGTCTATCAGGCCAAGCAGCATGGCCATGCCGGCCGCGGCAACTACCCAGAACATGCGCTCGGGCTTTTCGATCCAGGGACGATCGACATCCTCGACAACGGTCGCAGGGCTGGCGATTTCGTCATCGGCCTGAACAGCGTCGCTTTCGGCGATTACCCGCTGCGTCTCGCTGGGCAGTGGCGATGGGTGCCACGAGTGAATGCCGGCAATAACCAGCACCGGAATGGCAAAGCCGAAGAATATGGCCAGGCCGCCAAGGTAGGGTATGGGCCGCCGGTGAGTTTTGAGGCGGTCATCGGGCATGTCGTACACGCGGTACTTCATGGCGATGGCTCGGAAGACCGGCGTGAGGATGAGGGTCAGGAACATGCTGCTGGTGAGAATCCAGATGTGTGGATTCCAGATGGCCTTGAGCATGGTCCAGGAATCCACCGAGGTCTCGGGCAGAAACAGGGCGAGGTTCATGCTTTCCTCCCGGTGCCAGCGAGTTCGAGAATTTCGGGCAGCGAGGTCAGCGACTCGATGCAGTGGTCGACCTCGCCGGCGGCGCTTGGCAGATGAGCATGCATTCCGCCCGCACGCACGACGCGAACCGTCGTCCAGCCCCGGGCGTGCGGGGCGCGAAAATCCTTCAGCGGATTATCGCTGACATAGGCGCACTGCCCGGCCGGCGTGGCCGAAAGCCATTCGAAGGTTTCAAAAGCCCGCTCGTGTGGCTTGCGGTAAGCGACGCCCCAGGCATCGGTAAAAATGGCATGGCGCAGACGTGCCGCAAGCCCGAGTGCACCAAATTTGCGCCGCTGCATGACCACCGGCCCGTCGGTGATGATGCCCATCTTTTCCGGCGGAATAGGCAGCCGCAGCAGGGCCGGCATTACATCGTCGAGCGGCGCTATCTTGGGGCGATGTTCGCGATATACCCGGATGAGCGTGCGGATGAGGTCGGGCGTGGGCTGGATGCCGGCCTGCTCCAGCACGCGGTCGAAGGCGTTGCCGCGCACGCCATCGAGAAAATCGGCCCAGAGCATGTCGAACCATGGGAAATCGTCGCGAATGAAGTCGCGCAGGTAGACGTCGACCGACTGGAAGGCGCTGCGCACATAGTCGCGTTCCAGAAACAGGGTGTCGTCCAGATCGAAGGCCAGTGCCGTCGTGGTCATTTTGGCAGGTCATCCTTCCGAACGAAAACGGCATCATCGAAGCGGAGCATGAACAACCGATCTTCGAAAGCCAGAGGGTCCACCTGCGGCTCCTGCCCGAGGGCGCACTGCACTGTCCATTTGGGAATGTTGGCACCAGCCCTTATGGCCAGCGGCACGCCGCCGCCAAAGCGGGGGTTTATCTCGATTATGCTGATGCGGGCGGAAGCCGTGCGAAAACATTGCAGGGTAGTCGGTCCGATAATGCCGGGCACCGCACTGACGGCCTCCATTCCGGCTCGGGCCAGCGCTTCGTCTCGCAAGGTCATGCTCTTGGCAACTTCGCCGCCGCGGACTTCAATTCGCATTCGCGGCACGGCGCACATGGTGCGGCCCTGGAAATCGCTGAAAATATCGAGCGTGAATTCCTGGCCCTCGATGAATTCCTGAATAATGGCCTCGGGGTGCTGGGCGTGGTA
>JAWLHX010000132.1:0-4926 GCA_041690105.1 Phycisphaerae bacterium | reverse complement strand
ATTCATCCGGACGAGGTCAAGGAGCACCTTTCCAGCGATCAGTACCGCCTTTACCAGCTGATCTGGCAGCGGTTCGTGGCCTCGCAGATGAAGCCCGCCGAGTGGGAAGTGACCAACCTGGATATTACCGCCGGCCGTGGCGAGTTCAAAGCAATCGGCCGCACGCTAATCTACGATGGCCACACGCGTCTGACGGGCGTTAGGCTGGGCAAGGACGAGCAGATGCTGCCGCCCGTGCAGCAGGGCGATGGCCTCGATCTGCTGGAACTGAGCCCGACGCAGCACTTTACCCAGCCCCCGCCGCGATACAGCGAAGCCACGCTGATCAAGGAGCTTGAGAGCAAGGGCATAGGCCGACCTTCTACCTACGCCTCCATTCTCTCGACCATCGAAGATCGACAGTATGTGGAACAGCTTGAGCGTCGCTATCATGCCACCGAACTGGGCAAAATAGTCACCGACAAACTGGTGGAACACTTCCCGGGCATTCTGAATGTGGACTTTACGCGGCACATGGAGGAGGACCTCGACCGCGTGGAGCAGGGCCAGATGGGTTACGTGGCCGTGATGAAAGAATTTTACGGTCCATTTACACAGGCCCTGGAGGCAGCACAGGAGAGCATGAAAAGGCCGGAGCCAAAGCCCACGGGCGAAGCATGTCCGGAATGCGGAGCGGCGCTGGTGGAGAAGATTGGGCGTTTTGGGCCGTTTGTGGGCTGCGAGCGCTATCCGGAGTGCAAGTTCATTGTCAAGACCAAGCGCAAAGCGCCCAGCGGCGAACCAACCGAGCATGTCTGCCCCAAGTGCCAGCAAGGCCAGCTTCAGCGGGTAAAGAGCCGGCGCGGCGTAACATATTATGTGTGCGGCAATACCGATTGCGGCTATACGCTGCCGAGCAGCGGTCCGGAAGGTCGGCCTGAGCCGCCGGCGCCCTGCACCGATTGCGGCAGCGAGATGCTGCTCCGCCTGAGCCGCGGCGAGCCCTTCCTGGGCTGTTCGGCCTATCCCAATTGCAAGAGCACGATTTCGCTCCGGCAGTCGAAGGAGGGCGGGACGGTGGCGGTCAAGAGTCGGGCCAAGAAAACGCTGGAGACCGACATTACCTGCGACAAGTGCAAGAAGCGGAAAATGGTCGTGCGGCTGAGCAAGCGCGGTCCGTTTCTGGCATGCCCGGGATATCCCAAGTGCCGCAACGCCAAGGATGTGCCGCCGGAATGGAAAGAGAAGTTCGACGCCATGATGTCCGAGGCCAAGGCCGCCGAAGCAGCGGAAGCGGCAACCGCCGAAGCTGATGCGGCTCCGGATGCTGAAGCCGGGAAGAACGAAGGACAAAACGAGCACTAACGTGCTTCGACGACACCCACAAGCAGACAGCCGCTTGTGGGTGGCACCCAACAAGATTGCGGCGCGAGGGCAGGCGGCACAGGCGGATGATATTTTGAAGATCAGGATTCTGGGCAGCGGCACGAGTCACGGCATACCTATGATAGGCTGCCAGTGCCAGGTCTGCCGGAGTGATAATCCGCGTAACCGCCGTCTGCGGGCCTCGGCTCTGGTCAGTGCGGGAGATCGTAATCTGCTGATTGACACAGCCGTGGAGATGCGACTGCAGGCCCTGGCGGCCGGCCTTTCGCGGGTGGATGCCGTCGTCTTCACCCATCATCATACCGACCACGTCTGCGGTTTCGACGATTTGCGGCGATTCTGCAATCTGCAGAAGCAGTTAATCCCCTGCTACGGCAACGCCGAGACCATCGAGCGGCTGAAGGCCATGTTTCCCTACGTGCACACCGACACCAGCAAGGGCTTCTACGATCTGCCGGTTGTCGGCCTCAACGTCATCGATGGTCCCTTCAGTGCGGCCGGACTGCCGATTACGCCGGTGCCACTGAAGCATGGCTGGTGGCCCTGCTACGGGTACCGCATCGGCGACTTCGCCTACTGCACCGATGTAAGCGAGGTGCCGGCCGAATCGATGCAGATGCTGCGGAATCTGGACGTGCTGGTGCTGGGCGCGCTGCGGCACCGGGAGCACGCCACGCACATGAGTCTTTCGCAATCGCTGGAAGTGGTGGCCGAGCTTCGCCCGCGGCAAACGTACTTCACGCACATGGCTCACGATCTGGAACACGAGGCGACAAACCATACCCTGCCCGAGGGCGTTCAACTGGCTTATGACGGCCTGGAGTTCGAGGTCGCCGACCCTCCTGCCGCCCCGCCCCGCTGATCACACGTATATGGCCCACGGCAGCACAAATGGCAACACCACCACGAAAAACACGGCGTGAGTAACGAGGAAGTTGGTGACCGTAAGGTCACGATCGAGGCCGAACAGCGTCGCGGCCATCACGCTGTAGATGCCGCTGGGCATGAACGACAGCAGCATCAGCACGTTGCGGCTGAGCCCGCCGATGTCGAATAGCGTAACCAGGGCGAACATGAGCAGAGGCGTAGCGGCAAACTTCATCAGGCAGATGATAAGCGACTGCCTGAGATACGGGCGCATGGCACCAAAAACCGTCGACAGCCCGATGCCAAGGTAGCTGAAGATCATGCCGCCGGTAAGCAAGGCCTCGGGCAGGCGGATGGTCTCGAACAGTTGTCGCGGGTAGGCTACACCTGTCACGTTCAGCAGAATGCCGATAGTGACCATGTAAATCGGCAGGCTGCGCAAGTCGGTCAGGCTTTTCCAGAGAAGCATTGCCGGGTGCAGTCTGGTCGTGCTGACGTAATGGTGACAGATGGGAAAAATTACCAGGAAGATGAAGAACGGCCAGTAGACGGCGTAAATGAACTGCGACCCCAGGCCGTCCTGGCCCAGAAAAGCCAGAGCCAGAAAGCCGCCGAGGGTATAGCCGATGTTGCTGATGCTGGTGCTGAAGGCGAAGCTCGGCACCTGCGGGCGGTGCAGCTTAAGGGCCCCGGCCAGCATGAAGCCGATAACCAGCATGATGAGCACGGCCAGAAATCCGGTGGCGGGCAACTGCCAGGCGGCTCCGAGTTTCTGCATATCCAGGCGCCAGACGGCGAACAGCCCCAGCGGCGCTTCAAACAGGACGATGGCCAGCATGAGAAAAGTGCCGGCCCGTTGCTGCTGTAACCAGCCCAGGCGTCGCGCGGTATAACCGGCCACGCCGCTGAGGGCCAGCACAGTCATGTAGAAAAAAAGCTGTCCGGTCAAGGTAAACTGGCCTTTCGGTCGTCAAAAGCTATTCAGATGATGAATTTCTTCGACGACTTCAGGGCTTTGATCTCTTTCTTTGCCTCAGCGAAGCCCTTGCGACCCATCAGGGCATAGGTGGCCACTTTGCCTTCTTCCACGCCCGGCTGATCGTAGGCGTTGATCTTCATCAGCTCGCCGGCGAAGGAGGTCTGCACTTCCATCATGTACAGCAACTGTCCCACGGTGAATTCGTTGACGGCTGGCAGCGAAATGGTGACATTCGGACGCTGGCTCTTGACCAGGGCATAGGCCGTGGCCCGGCGCTCGGCCTCCATCAGCTCGTTCATTGTATGGCCGCCAAGGTAGCCCACGCCGGCGACATCTTCGAAAGCCTCCGGTATGGGCAGTTCGCGGCCGAAGTTCTCGACACCCAGCAGGGTGAAGATTTTGTCATTCGGCCCTTCGCGATACAACTGGACCTGGCTGTGCTGATCGGTGACACCAAGGGCCTTGATGGGCGTGGGGCCAACGTTTTCTTCGCGGCTGCCTGCTTTGCGGACCTTGCCCAGGCTCTCGGCCCACAACTGCCGATACCAGTCGGCCACGTCGCGCAGAGCCTGCGAATAGGGCATCATCACGCTCATCGGCTTTTTGCGGTTGTAGAAGAGAATCTGGATGGCGGCACTCATGAAGGCCGGGTTGCGACGCAGACGCGGCTCCTTGCACGAGCCATCCATCAGGGCGGCGCCGGCCAGCAGGTTCTTGATGTCCACCCCGGTCAGGGCCAGCGGCAGCAGGCCGACGGCGCTGAAGACGCTGAAACGCCCGCCCACGCCATCGGGCACGGGGAAGGTCTCGTAGCCTTCCTGCTGGGCGATGGGTCGCAGGTAGCCCTTTTCCCTGTCGGTAATAACGATCATGTTTTCGGCATGCTTCTTCTGCCCCAGCGTGTCAATCTGCTTCTGCCGGCAGATGAGAAACTGGGTCATAGTCTCGGCCGTGCTGCCCGACTTGCTGATGGTGATGAACAGCGTCCGGCGGAAGTCAAGCATGTCGGCCAGGGCCCCGAACTGGGCGGCGTCAACGTTGTCCATGACAAACAGTCGCGGCCCCTTGCGATCCTTATCCGCCAACAAGTTATAAAAGGGATGGGCGCAGGCAGTGTGCACGGCAATGGTGCCCAGGGCCGATCCGCCAATACCAAGCACCACCACGTTATCGAACTGGCCCTGTTTGGCTCTGGCGCTGGCCAGCACCGAGGCCACCATGTCGTCCTGGTAGGGCAGATCGCGATACGGCAATTTGCCGTTTTTGCGCTGGGTGGCCAGCTTCTCGGCAATCTTGGGCGTCAGGCGTTCAATACGATCAAGCTCGGTCGGTCGCAGCCCATGCTCCTTGCCCACAGCCTCGGCCAGGCAATTGTTGTAGTCCAATGTAATCCGCTGACTGCTGACTGATTTGCGAGTAGCCATGGCTGCTCCTTATCCGAATGAACCACCTGTGGTTATTGTTGCTGCCCTGCCGCCCTTGCCTGCTGATGCCGACTCTTCGCCTGCCGCCGGGGAGCGTTGTGCTTACGACGCAAGCCGCCGGCGATGCCTGTATCGGCTGTCCAGAGCACCTTTAAGCCTCGCATCATATCCGCAACGGCGAGCCCTGTAAAGACGCTGACTCAACGTGGTTGCGTCAAGTCTTGTGTGTAATATGTTCTGTGAGGTGCCATCGGAGGAGTTGTCCGAAGATGGCACGCTCTGCGGCGGCTT
>JAWLHX010000131.1:0-5196 GCA_041690105.1 Phycisphaerae bacterium | reverse complement strand
CCCGCCGTGTGCCGAGGCTAAAACATTTTGCCGTTAAAAACCCCTCCCCCTTAACGGGGGAGGTGCCCCGAGCATAGCTCGGGGCGGTGGGGGGGCCGTTCGCCCGCCATCACCTCAGCAAAGGAAGCTTTCTGGGTGCCACCCACAAACTAGTTTGTGGGTGCCGTCGTTCTTGCCTTTTCTTCTTCTGTTAAAGCCCCCGGCACCGCCGGAGGATGCCGTCATCTTTGCCTTTTTCTTCTGTCTGTTAAAGCCCCCCGCACCGCCGGGGGATGCCGTTATCTTTACCTCTTCTTCTTCCCGGCACCGCCGGGGGAGGATAATGTTGCCCTTGTTACCCATACCTGATAAACTTGCACCTTAACCCTAAAATAACGGGAGAACACACCATGAATATGATGATGTTCCTGATCGGACCAATGGTTGGCCTGTCCATGTTCGCCGCCCAGACCGGCACCGGAGATGGACTGGAATTTGTGGACCCCGTCGTTTACTGGCAGATCAAGAACGTCGAAATCACCGCCGATAACATGATCGCCGAGCTTAACGAGGCCGACCCCAACGAACCGCCCGCCGAAAAGCCCCCGCTGGTCGATTACGATGCCATCGTCCAGCAACTCGGCTCCGATGCCTTTGCCGATCGAGAGGCCGCCCAGAAAAAACTCGAAGAAGCCGGCCAGCAGGCCCTGCCCGCACTGGAAAAAGGAACTGAATCCGACGACCCCGAAATAAGCGTCCGCTCACAGCGGGCCATCCACAACATTCAGCAAGCCATGCAACAGCAGCAAATGCAGGGCATCCGTCCTCCGCAGCCGCCCGGCCCGCAGCACAAAGCCATCCGGCGCCTCATGGCCATCCGCACCATCGGCGAAAAAAAGTACCGGCAAGCCTTGCCCCTGCTCGAGCAACTCACCAACAGCCCGACCCTCTTCGAAGCCGAATATGCCAGGCGGGCCATCGCACAAATTAACGACAAGCCTTTCGAACTCCCACAACTCGACCAGCGACTGCTGGCCGCCGACGTCGCAGCAATGCCCGCAAATACTCTGGCCATCATGCAGTCCCGAACCGCTCGCCAGCCACAGAAGCTCGACCTTCGCAACCTGATTTTTGCATTCGATGCACCGGCCGATGTCTATGAGCAGATGATGCGCGGCCTTATCAGCACGCTGGAAACCACCGGCAACTACCGCATCGATTCAATTACCGCCTCTCTCTCATTTGGCCAGAAAATCGAAAGCGACGCCTGCGTCATAGTTCATGTGCGCGGAATCTGGGACCTGGAGGCTATGCCGTTTGTTAATGGTGCCGAGCCACAGGCCAAACAGACAATCGCCGGCGTCGATGTATATGGCGAGGAAAACTTTAAGGTGGCCATCATTTCGCCAAGCCATGCCATCGCTTTCGTCTTTGCCGACGATGCCGCCCCGCCCATCGAAGACCTTATCGTCGCCGCCCGCGACGGCAAGCCCGGCGGCATCGAGAAAAACCAGCCAATGGCTGACCTGCTCAAGACCATCGACCAGACCAAAACCAGCTGGGGAGCCCTGATGGTCACACCCGAAATGCGCGAACTGCCCGTCCTCGCCGCCATCAGCAGCCTCACGCTCGAAATCAACAATCCGGGCAATTCTGTCGAAGCCGTCCTGAAGGCCCGCGGCCCCGACGACGACCAGGTCGCCCAATCAGGCCGACTGGCCGAAGCCGCATTCCAATCAATCCTCATCGCCTTGCTCCAGCAGATGAACCAGGATAAAAAGTTCGCTGCCGACATGGGCCCAGTCTTGGCCGCCCTCAAGAGCGTCCGCTTCAACAATCAACCAGGACTGGTCACCGTCACCGGCAAAATCGAGGATATGACCGCAGCCCTCGGTGCAATCCCAACCCTCTCCAAACGCGCCATGAACAACCTGCCATAACTGCCGCACGCCGGGTGCCCTCATGACCGCTCTTTCTTATTCTCCAACCCCCGCCGCAGCCTCACCGAAGGCGGAGTGCCGTTTCACTCCTCCCCCTTGACGGGGGAGGATGTCTCCGGCTGTAGCCGGAGACAGGTGAGGGTGACGCCGTTGCTTCTGTTCGGTGCCATGGTCTGACGAAGTCAGGCCATGATAACTGCTGCACGCATGCCATGATAACTGCCGCACGCCGGGTGCCACCCACAAACTCGTTTGTGGGTGCCCTAATTACCGCTCTTTCTCCTTCTCCGCCCCCCGCCAAAGCCGCCCCAGCCCCCACCACAACACTTTCCGTTGACTTTCCCGCCAAAATCGGCGAAAATCTTCCTTTTCCTCCGAGCCACCAAACCCGGCTCTATTAACTGCTTCTTCGAAAACTGCTTTTAAGTCAGGACCCGATGATGACCAAACAGAAGAACGTCTCGACCGATGTGTTGGACCTTGTGGAAATAAGCCGCGCCGTCGGTGCCGATGACCGACTCGTTCAGGCCGGTGGCGGCAATACCAGCGTAAAATCCGCCGACGCCCGCACCATGCACATCAAGGCCAGCGGAACCGGCCTCCGCGATATGAGCCCCGATCGCGGCTACGTCACCATGGCAATGCCACCATTGATGGACCTCCTGGCCGACGCCCAGGCCGCACGCATGCCCGACTCCCAGCGCGAGCCTTACGTCCTCGACGTCATGTACCAGGCCGTCACCGGCGGACCCGACACCCAGGCCCGCCCATCATGCGAAGCCACACTCCACGCCATGCTCAAGCGCTACGTGGTCCACATTCACCCCATCGCCGTCAACGGCATCATCTGCTCGCGCGACTCTCGCGACCTCTGCGACCAACTCGCCCGACGTGCCGGCTGCACCATGGCCTGGATTCCATATACCAACCCCGGCCATCCGCTGGCCCTGCTTTGCCGCGACGAAATCGAAAAATTCAAGGCCGCCAATGACGGCCGAATTCCCGACGCCCTCTTCCTCGAAAATCACGGCCTCTTCGTCTCCAGCGACGACAAACAACGCTCCGTCGACCTGACCCGGAAAATCGTCGACGAGGCCGACAAGCTTTACCACAAGGCCCGCAAGGCCGTCGCCGACGACGAAAAACGAAAGGTCTCCGTCTCCCATGATGACCTCACCGAGACCGTCCTCGCCGTCCGCCGGGCACTGCTTGAAGCCGGAGCCGAAACCCGCCTCGTCCAGATCGTACGCGACGATACCGTCCGAGACCTGCTCCAGCGCAAGGATGCCGCAAGCATACTCCGCATCAACAATACGCCCGACGCCGTCGTCTATTGCCTGGCCTACCCCGTAATTCTGCCGGCCTCAAAACCGCAGGCCAAGGCCGCCCGGGCAGTCGCCGATTTCATCGCCGAACACGGCCAACCGCCCCGCACCGTGCTGGTGCCCGGCCACGGCTTCCTGGTCGTCGGCGACAGCCAGAAAGCCTTGGCAACCACCGCCGTCGTCTACGCCGCTCAACTCGAGGTAGTCCAGCGCACACTGGCCTTCGGCGGGCCCAAGCCCTTCAAAAAGTCCCAGGCCGATTACATCAATAATTGGGAGGTCGAAGCCTATCGCCGCCAACTGGCCAAGCTCGAAGCCGGCCAGCCCGGACCCCTCACCGGCAAGGTCGCCATCGTCACCGGGGCAGGTTCCGGAATCGGACGCGGACTGGCAACCGGTATCGCCACCGCCGGCGCCCACGTAATCCTGGCCGATATCGACACCGACGCCGCCGACGAAACCGCCCAGCTCATCGCCAAACGCTGCGGCGCAGCCCGCGCCACCGTCGTCATGGCCGATGTCACAAACGAGCAGAGCATGGCCGACGCCTTCCGCGCCGCAATCGAAAAATACGGTGCAGTCGACATCGCCATCGCCGCCGCAGGCATCGCCCCGGCCTACCCCATACAGGATTTCCCGCTGGCCGCCTTCGCCAAAACGCTCGACATCAACCTCACCGGCTACTTCCTCCTCGGACGCGAAGCAGCCAGGTGGATGATCAAACAGCAGACCGGCGGCTCGCTCATCTTCATCAGCTCCAAAACCGGCCTCGACGCCTCCAAAAACAACACTGCCTACAATGTCACCAAGGCCGGCGAACTGCACCTCATGCGCGGCCTGGCACTGGAACTCGGGCAGTACGGCATCCGCTCAAACGCCATCTGCCCCGGCAACGTCTTCGAAGGCTCCAAAATCTGGAACCCGACATACATCGCCCAGGCGGCCAAAAAACGAGGCCTCAAGCCCGAAGAGGTCATCCCCTACTACATCTCCCTGACCAGCCTAAAGCAGGAGATAAAGCAGGACGATATCGCCAATGCCGCCATCTTCCTGGCCTCCGATAATTCCCGAGTCATCAGCGGACAGTCGCTCGTCGTCGATGCCGGACAGGTATTCGTCCGATAGAACGCCTGGCAGCAGTTGCCGGGCAACAATGTAAAATTATGGCTTCCCGCTCCCGCCCGTAGTCAGCACCAGCGGGAGGCCAAACCAGAAAACGAAAGGTCATCAGCAATGAGCAAAGTTGAAGCATATCGTAACCTGCAGGGACCATGGTCAACCACACCCGCCGGCCACAAGGCCTGGCGCCTGCACGACGCCGGACTCGAAAACCTCTCGCTCGATACGGTCGACGTTCCGGCCCCCGCCGGCAACGAAATACTCGCCCGGGTCGATGCCGTCGGCATCTGCGCCAGCGACTGGAAAATGATTTCCCAGGGCTCGGCTCATTCCCGAATGCAGGGACGCGACCTCAAGGCCAACCCGGCCGTCCCCGGACACGAGGTCTCCCTCACCCTGGTGACCGTCGGCGACGAGCTCAAATCAAAATACCGCCCCGGGCAGCGCTACAGCGTGCAGGCCGATATCTACGTCGGGCAGACCCCCATGGCCTTCGGCTATCAGCTCAGCGGGGCCGATCAGCAGTACGTCATCATCCCCCCGCTCGTACACGAGGGCGGATTCCTGCTACCCGTCGAGCCTAAGCTCTCCTACTCACAGGTCGCCGTCGCCGAACCGTGGGCCTGCGTAATCTACAGCTATCAGCAGCAGCGCGATACGCGCAGCGTCAAGCCGGGCGGCACCGCCTGGTACGTCGGGGCCGGGCCACTGGGGCTCATGCACATCGAGAAAGGCATCCGCGACGGAGCCAAACTCGTCTATGTCTCCGAAATGAAGGCCGATCGCCTTCAGCACGTCGAGCGCACCCTCGGCCCGCTGGCCGAAGCCCAGGG
>JAWLHX010000130.1:0-5338 GCA_041690105.1 Phycisphaerae bacterium | reverse complement strand
CTGGTCAGCTGCTTGACCAGGGCCTCGACAGCTTCCGAGCCGCCAATACGTCCGAGGGCCAGCACTGCCTCCTGGCGGATTTCCGGCTCGGCATCGTCCAACTGCTCAATAACCTGCTCGACCGCCAACTGGTCGCTGGCCGAACCCATGCGGCGGAGGGCGTCCAGACGACGGTACTTATTGCGGCCCTGGAAGATGCGCATGCCGTAGAGGGTCCGGAACTGACTCACCCCGAGCATTGTCGTCAGCACCAGGCCGACCGGCCTCTCCTTACCTTCGCGGACCCTCAGCAGCAGCGGATAGACGGCAATGCGGAAAGCCAGCGAAATCAGCACCAGCACCTGCATGTAGGTGACCACCGTGCCCCAGGGCCAGACGAACTCGTAAGGCAGCGAGTCCAGCCAGTTTTTCAGCCAGTCGCCAAACCAGCCGGCGGCAAACGGGGCCACCAGCAGGGCCAGGCCGGTAATGGAGGCGTGCACGGCCACGTAACTGCTGCGCTGCTTGACCGGGGCCAGGGTGAGCATGAGCTGAGCCGAGGCCGTCATGAAGCCCGACCACAATACGCCGCCCAGTATGCTGACCAGCATGACCAGCACGTTGGCGTTTTCGCGGGTTATAAAGAGCAGGTAGACCTGCAGCATGCCGCAGACGTAGGTAATGGCCAGCACCGGCTTTGCACCGAAACGGTCGGCCAGAATGCCCCAGTAGCGGCTGCCCAGCAGCATGCCCGCGCAGTGCAGCATCATGCTGATGAAGAACATGCCGTAGGCCATGTTTATGGTCTCGGCGTCGACCAGGTATGGCCAGACGAAGGGGGCGCTCATCATCACCGTGAAGCTGCCCAGGGTCATGGCCAGGGTAAAGCGCATGAAGCCCTTGTCGCGCGTGGGGGCCAGCAGGTTCTGCAGGCTTGAGCGGACGGTGGGCGGCGAGTTCGAACGGTCCTGGCGGGCAGGCTCGGGAATGAAGCCGTGAATTATGATGTCGATGGCCCCGCTGAGGCTGCAGAGGCCGAAGATGCCGATGAAGATCCAGTCGGCAAAGTCAGTATATTTGCCGCTGGCGTCGCGTCCGTAGGCATCGAGCAGAATAACCGGCAGTGTTCCCACCACGGTGGCGATGGTTGCCGCCACCTGCCTGTTGGCCAGAAAGCGGCCGCGGACGGTCTCCGGCACCAGGTCGGCCACCCACGACCACCAGGCATTGGCCGTAAGTTGGGCCATGGTGAAGCCGATGGCCAGCACAGCCAAGAGCGACCAGATAAGCCCGGGTGTCGCCCCATAGAAATGGGCATAGAGGGCAAAGCCGATGGTCGAAAACGTCATCAGGCGGTAAGCCAGGACCAGTCCGACCCACAGGCGTTTGCGGGTGCGGGTGCGCTCGAAGATGGTTACGCCGGCAATCTGGGCAATCTGGCCGACGCCGACGATGGCTGAGAAGAAGCCCACCTGGGTCAGCGTGGCCCCCAGCCGCTCGCGCATGTAGATGTTGAACAGCGAGGAGCCCGGCCAGTAGGCCACGGCGAAGAGCGTGCCGAGGCCGGCGCAGATGATGTTGACGTTCATGCCCCAGCGTCGCTTGCGGGGCGATATGGGCCGGTTATCCACGTCCAGTTGGATGTCATCACTGGGTGGCGATGGCGCAAGTTCTGTTTCGGTATCTATCTCGGTCATGGCAATCTATAAAAGGAAGAAGGCGGCCGACACGCCGCCAAAAAGCAAGGCCTCCTGATGTTCCAACGCCGACTAGCGCGGCTCAAGGTAATTATATTAGCCTGAAGGCGCGCCTCGTCAAGCAGTATGCGCCGTCACGGCGGCAGGAAAAAAACATTCTTCCCGAACGGCGACAATAATGGCGGATTTGGCTCTGGCGCGGAACGCGGAGCGGCGGCGTTTTTAGTGGCACGGGCATCCTGCCCGTGATGGTTGATGTAAAACAGAAACGGGCCGAGGGGCAAGATGCCCCCCGGCACTCACGGCCAGGATGGCCGTGCCACGTGCTTCAGCTCTCCAGGGCCGCCTGGCGGATGCGCAGCAATCGCTTCAGCAGCGGCTCGAGCTCGTCCAGCGGCACCATGTTCGGCCCGTCGCTGCGGGCCTGGTCGGGGTCGGGGTGGACCTCCATGAAGAGCCCGTCGCAGCCGGCGGCCACTGCGGCGGCGGCCAGTGTAGGCACCATGGCCCGGTTGCCTCCGGAGACGTTGCCCAGCCCGCCGGGTTGCTGCACGCTGTGGGTGGCGTCGAAGATGACCGGATAGCCGTAATCGCGCATGGTGGGTATGGCCGTAAAGTCCGTCACCAGACGGTTATAGCCGAAGCTTGTGCCGCGCTCGGTGAGCATGAGATTGGGATTGTTACCGGCATCCGGGTCGACCATCTTCTCGACCACGTTTTTCATGTCCCAGGGGGCCAGGAACTGGCCCTTTTTGACGTTGACCGCCTTGCCCGTGGCGGCGGCAGCCAGCAGCAGGTCGGTCTGGCGGCAGAGGAAGGCGGGAATCTGCAGGCAGTCGAGCACCTCGGCGGCCGGGGCGGCCTGCCCAGCATCGTGAACATCGGAAAGAATGGGACAGCCGAACTGCTGACGTATGGCATCGAGTCGCTGCAGCCCCTCGTCCATGCTGACGCCGCGATAGCTGCGGGCCGACGACCTGTTGGCCTTATCGAACGAGGCCTTGAAGATGTAAGGTGTGTTCAGGCGGGCGGTTATCTCGACCAGTCGGCCGGCTATCTGCTGCATGATGTCGCCAGGCTCGATGACGCATGGTCCTGCAATAAGAAAGAGCGGGGCTGTCTCGGGGCCGGCCAGAGTAAGCGAGCCGACGCGAACGGAGTGCATGGTCATGACGAAAAAGCCTTTCTAAGCTGAATCGGTTGCGGGGCAGCAGGCGGCCTTAAGTTTATACTCCGCCTTCGGGTTCCGGCGGCGTAAAGACCCTGATGGCCTTGTCCTGAATATCGTATTGCACTGGCGCGGTGCCCATGGCATCGCCATCGACCTGGTACGGGATGCCTTCGCGGTCGGCGATGACCGTGAATTTTCGTCCCTGCAGGTAGATTATGTCCTTCATCATACGATTCTGGCGAAACTTTGTCAGCAGGAATGACCAGATGAGCCGCAAACGGCCCGGTTTGGTGAAAATAACCATGTCCAGCAACCCGTCATCGGGCAGTGCGCGATCGCAGAGGTTGAGTTTGTCGGCGTACATGGCCAGGTTGCCGACGACCAGGAACCCGGCGGCCACGGCCACCTCGTGCCCTTCCATCTGGACCCTCAGGGGCGGAAACTTGTAGGTCATCAGCTGCTTGAAGGTGGGCCAGTAATAGTTGCTGCGATTAATGGGACCATGGCGATGCTCGTGCACTTCTTTTGTTATTCCGGCGTCGAATCCGATGCCACTCATGATGAGAAAGGCCCGTCCGTTGGCCATGCCGACGTCCATTTCGCGCACGCGGCCATGTTCCAGAATATCGACAATTTTTTCCGGATCGAGCGGAATGGCCAGCGCCCGGCTGAGGATATTCTCGGTACCGGCGGGCACCGGCAGCAGTGGCACAGAACTGCCCAACATGCCGTTGAGTATGGTGTTATGCGTGCCGTCGCCACCCACGCTGATGACGCCGGTGGTGTCCGGATCGACCTCCTGGGCAGCCCGCACGGCATCCTCGGCGCTGGTCGGGCGGCAATCCTCCACCTGGTGACCGTGGGCCGTGAGCACCTCGATGAGCTTATTGGTGATACTCTCGCTGCGTCCCTGCCCGCTGATCGGGTTGTGGATCAACACGAATTTGCCCACATCGTCCTCCCAGCCTGATTCTGGTCTTCAGTTGCCCGGACAATTGCTGCCGTCAAGCAGGTGCGGCAGACGAGGCTACTGTTGCTTACTACATTATAGTTGAATCAGCGTTTAAAAGCGGAGCAAATAGGTCAGTCGGCCTTCTGCCGCCGGCGGGCCTCGACGGCCGGCGAGTCGACTTCCAGTTGCACTGCGTCGCCCCCCTGGCCGCTGCGGTCGCGGTAACGGAACCAGAGGAAAATCTCGATTGAGACCATGGTGGCGTTAAGCGAGTAGAGAATGACCACCCAGCTCAGCGTGCCGCCGGGGGTGCTGGCCTGCAGAAACTTATAGACTATGCCGGAGATGTAACCGGTGGTAACCAGGAAGAGGAAAATGACGCTCTTGCCCACCACACGCTTGGTGCGCAAAGTTTTGACAATGGCCACGGGCCACGCGGCTCCGAAACAAAGCATCATGACAGCGTCGAAAAAGACGGCATACTGATCCATCAGTCATTCTTCCTGTAATCGAATTTGGCTGAACACTGCCGCTCGGCCGTGCCTGGCGGTGGCCTGCGCGGGACAGAGAGCATCATATAGCAGGCGGGCCGACAACTCAAGCGTGATGCGGGCCGGGCGGGTTGGCTGGCGGAAGTGGGGCGGACGGCAAAAAAAGGACGGGGAGCATAACCATAATGGTTTGCTCCCCGTGCAAAAAAGATCAGGATGTTATGATTCCCCCCGCCGGCCCCATCGCCGGCGTGCGACCTGCGTCCGCCACGTGGTTTAACCGTTCACCTCCTCCTGCGTGGTCAACAGCGCAAGGCACGCTGATGGGGGAAGCAACGTTTTGTCCTCGGGTGGCAGGCCTCCTTTCGCTGAAAGCAAAGGCACGTATTCCATCCGGACGGCCGTAAAGCCGACGACCGCTCCACACTGTGGTTATCGACGCAATTCCTTATCCTGCCGGGGCCGACTGCTTTTCTGGCGAATTGACCCGTAGAAAAAATCCCCGTTGGATTTTTTCTAACAGCCTGCATCGGCCGGACTCAAAAGAACGTGCGATAACACGGGGTAAAGCTTAATCTTCCGGATGCGACAAACCGACGTGTGCAGCATTACATCGCTGGTCTTTTTTACATAGTGCCTCCTTCGATTGCCTGTCCCGGCTGACTGCTTTCAGGCAGTCGGCTTTTCAACCTTACGGTTGCGACAGTGGACTACTGATGTGCTTTAAACGCCAGATGCTGCCTCGGACTGAAGTTTCACCTTGTCAGCATCTCCTGGTCCAAATCCTGCCTGATGCACATCCGGCACATTGCAGTTTGTGACTCCGATTGGCCGGCAACTGCGACACACCCAAGACGCCCAGTGCTGCGGGACTACTGTGCCCTTGCCGCTATTCGGATGTCACCCGTTTCCCGACGGGCCTTCGATGCCGCAACCGATGATACTTGTCGGCTGCCAGAAAAGCGCGACTGTCCCCACGACACCCTCGCACTTTCGGACATCATTTTCTGCAACCTTGCGCCGAACCTGCACCAGGCAGGCCTGTTTG
>JAWLHX010000129.1:0-5404 GCA_041690105.1 Phycisphaerae bacterium | reverse complement strand
GCCCGCCTGGGTACCCTGTTGCATGATGCCCACGGCCCCGTTGTCGACAAAAAACTTGATGTTGGGCACGATGGAATCGAGGTCCGGATTCGGCATCATGTAGTGGCACCTGTTGCCAATGTACGTCCAGATGGAAAGCATCGATGCTGAGCGGCCCCAGAATTTGATATCCTCCCTGGTATTGCGGTTCTGCTCGTTGCTGCCGAGAGCCAGGGGGTGCGCCCAATCGCTTTCTATGGGAGCAAAACGTACCAGCACATTGTGCCGCGGCTTCAATGTTCGCGGAGGCTTGCGAGTCCAGCCGTAGGCATCAACCATTATTCGCGCCCCAGGAACCTGCTCCTCCAGTTGCTCTGCCACGGTGTTGCAGAAGTAAAGCCACTGTCCGGTCGGCGACTGCTCGCGCTCCATAATCACCGCACAATCCGAACAACGGCAATAGTCGTTATTATCTTCGTGAGCCACCACGAGGTACTTGGTTTCGGGATGATCCTTATAAAGTTTTACAAGACTCTGCACCGTGGCTTCTATGACCTTGGGATTGGTCTGGCATACTTCGCTCTTTACGCGCTCCGTCTTGCCGGTTCGCCTGACTCGGGCGAGTGACCACATTTCCTCTGTAATGTTGCCCTTGCCGACCGCCATTTCAACCAGGTCAATCGTATTGTGGCCCTGTTGCCCGGCCACAAAGTATTCGCCGCCGTGCTCAGCAGGTATGGGCTCCCAGCCGACGCCGTTGAGTTTGTTGCGCACGTACCAGATGCGGGCGGCCTGGTCGAATCCCTCGGCATACATGATGTTGCGGAATTCAAGCTTGGGCACTTCGCGACGATTGGTTTTGGGAATGATGATTGTCGCGCGTTCCGGAATAAACTCCTCCCGCGGCGTCCACCAGCGGCAACCAAGCTCCTCCAGCAGCGTGTATACGGAGTACATTGTGCCGCGTTTGCGGCCGCCAGCCAGAATCAGTTCTTTGTCAACGGTTTTGATGTAAAAACCATCATCGCCGAGGGCGTCGAAATCGAGATTCTTGTGGCGAGCTTCTGCGGTTGTGCGGCCCACAATCACCAGCGGCACGTCGGCCGGAACAGCGTCGGGTGCTACAACGTTCAGACTAGCGCCGCTGATTCGCTCGATGAAAGTCTGCAACTCCTTCACAGCCCACTTTTCGGATGGACTGAGATCTTCCGCCGCAACTATCGTGGCAACAGCACGTCCATCGCGGACAAGTACCAGGCCTTCGTCATCAGCCGGAGCGGCAACAGAGGCCGAGGAACAAGCGATACAAGTCACGGCCACGGCCACCACCTGGCAAACGATGTTGTACCAAGCCCTTGTCTTCAATTGATGTCTCCTTGTTAAATGGTTCGATCGGCTGCTACATATGTCAGGACTCACTCGCCTTGCGGCCCTTCCGTGTTGTTAAACTGATTAACCCCGGCAAGCCCCTGCGGTTTCTGCAATACCTTGTCGCACTCGGGGGCGCTTTGCTGCGACTCTGAGCCGGCGCGGACCTGGCCGCGAGCGACTCAGGCGGAGGGCGAAGGTGGGTATCCGCCAGGTGAAAATCCTCCCAAATTTCGCTTTTTTGCTGCGCATGCGGTTGCTTTTTCCGGCGGACACGTCAAACTAATGCCCCAAGTGCGGGCGCCGGAATGTGGCGTTCGCGGAAACTCTGGGATAAAGGACTTTTGGGCAATGGCGAAGCGCAAGCAGAAGAAGTCGGCTGCCCCCCCACCTGCGGAGGCACCGGCCGGACCCGACGTTGAGGCGGCAATGATCGTCTTTGACAAGCTACCGCTCAGTGACACCTGCTGGTCGCTGCTGACGGGGCCGGACGACAGGTTTTACGCCGCCGGCTGCACCGAGCACACTGGCGGAGTGTCGGCCTACCTGCTCAGGTACACCCCGCAGCAGGAGTTGGGCAAGGGCAAGCTGGAGTACTTGTTTGACATTGGCGAGGCGGTGGGCGAGCCGCCCGAGACGATGCGAGCGGCACAGTGCAAAATCCACTACTGCATGCTGTCGGATCCCGATAGCGGCATCTTCTACGGGGCCACGCACCTGTCGGCCGCTCCGTGGGGCGACATCGGTTATTCGTGGTTCGGGTCGTGGAAGGAATTGCACCGTTCGTTCATCGGCAGCTACCTTTTCGCCTTCGACACCCGCAGCGACAAAATCCTCTGGACCGACATGTGCTATCCGTGGGAAGGCTCGCGCTGCATGGCCCTGGACCACAAGCGCGGTCTGATTCACGGCGTGGCTTTTCCGCGCAGTCATTACTTTACCTACGACCTGGAAAAACGGGCCCATACCGACCATGGCCGCACGGGCTCGGTCAATCCGCAGTGCATCTGGCTCGATTCGAAGTTCAATGCCTACACGACCGACGATCACGGCTACGTGCTGCGCTTCAGCCCCGATAAGGGCAAGCTGGAGCAGTTGGATATTCGCACGCCGTTCGCCTCCTACAGCGACGGCTGGCACAATGTATCGTACGATGTGGTTGAAGATCCGAACGATCCGGACGTGGTTTACGGCTGCTCGTGGAACATTCCCAGTCACATTTTCCGCTACCGCATGGACCCCAACGGCGGCCCCGGCGAAATGCGCGACTACGGCCCCGCCCTGCCGGGCATCGGCTACAAGGAGTTGGGCACGTTCTTTACTGATCACGTTGGCGGGCTGGTCTTCGGCAACGACGGCTACCTGTATTACTGCGCCAGCGACATGATCCGCGAAGCCTGGGAAGTAACCAGCGACCGCAAGTGCTGGCTGATGCGGATGAACGTTGAGACGGGCGAGAAGGAGCGCATCGGCCTGTTCAACTTTGGCGACTTCAAGGCGGCGTATGTATCGCGAGCGGCCCGCAACAAGGCCGGCCGCATGGTTTTTGCCGACGTCATCAACAAGCCAACTCGACTCTATGAATATGAGCCGCCGGTGAGTCAGGCGGCGGTCCAGCCGCCACTGCGGCGGTGGGGGTAATAAAGCATGCTAAAACAACCAATTGGCAGCGAACCAGATCAGGCAAAATACACCACGCAGCGTCCGCAGTTGAGCCCGGAGCTGAGTAATCCGGAGGTCCGCAACCTTGTCTGGGGCGGCCGCAAAAGCACGCACGTGGTGGAAGGTTACTTTGTGTGCAGGCGTCTGCGTTACAACAGTCAGTACCGAGGCATACCGGCCGGCAGTGCGGCCATCACCTCGCTCGGGGCGGCATCGAATGGCGTCATCTACGGAGGCACGACGGGCGAGCAGGCCTGGGTGCTGGCTTTCAATCCGACGCCGCCATTCGACACGGTGAGCCCGGTGGTTGAGTTGCCGGGCGAAACGAGCATCAGCCGCAGCCTGGTGGTACTGAAGAGCGGGGATGTTATCGTTGGCACGCGCTGGCGCGATGCAGATGCCCCGAAAGAGTGGAAGGGCGGCGCGCTCTATCGCGTAAAGGGCAGCCCCTTCTGGGCCGATGCGGTGCAGGAATGGCCGCGCGGCCGCGGCGAGTTCGAACAGCTTGCCGTGCCGGTGGCTGGCGAGGGAATTGCCGCACTTGCGTTTGATGAAGGCCGGCGACGCCTCTACGGCGTCACCGACCGCACGGGCCAGTTCTTCTATTATGACATTGACTCGGGCAAGCTGCAGAAGCGCGGCAACGTCTGCCCGGCCTGGCACCATAGCGAGAATCTGCTGATTACGCCAGAGGGCATTGTGCTGACCACGGCCATCGGCGGGCGCATTGTACGGTTCGACCCGGAGGTGGACAAGCTGGAGGTGCTGGAGAGCCAGGTGCCGACCAACCCGGGCCGCGGGGTTTACGCGCGGATCGATTCGCACGTCTACGAACCGCTGAGCGGACTGTTTTACATTGGCGATAAGGCCGACGGCATGCTCTACACGCTCGATCCGCGGACGCTGCAGACGCGCGTTATTGGCAAACCGAGCGACCGCATACGCATACGGGCCCTGGCGGCAGCCAAGGATGGCCGCATTTTCGGCATGGCCGGCGGCGATGGCGACATCGGCCAGATGTTCATCTACGATCCGTACAAGGCCGGCGGCGAACTGCGAAACCTCGGCATTCCGCTCACGGCCGTGGAGGAGCGTCGTTACGGCTTCGAGTACACGGCCGCCTGCACTGGTCCGCAGGGTCAGATTTACTTTGGCGAAAACGAGCGCGAGGGCAAGCTCTGGATTTATTTCCCGAGCTACATGTCGCCCACGCAGATGCCGGCCAAGACTGGTCCGCAGGCCGGCGAAGAGAGCGGCTGGATGCCCTGAGACAGGGGCGGTTGAGCTGATCATCGCACTTATCCGCTGCGACCAGCGAGGGACTTCTTTGGAAGGTGCCAAGCTGGTCGGCATCAAGCAATCGGCAAATTGAGCAAAGGACGGCAGGGCCAAGGGGCTCTGTCGTCCTTTTGCGTATGGCACGCTATCCGAGGGATGCTATGGCTGGAGCCAGAACTGCTCTTCCACGGTGAAGACGCGCGTGCGATGGCCGCTGGTGAAGGGCCAACGTGTGCTCTGTCGGTCGTGGATGGTTCGCCTGACGTAGACGGAACTGAACTCAAACGGCACATACCCGTCGTCCCAAGTATCGATCGAGGCGAAATAGCCGAGATCTTCGCCGCCCATCGGCAGCGGCGTGGCCCCGAACATCAGCTCGGGCTGCGAAGCCTGTTGGCGCAGCAAACGCTCGGCGCTGGCCTGGTCGGTACCGTTAACGCACCCGGCAAGAGCCAGGGCGCAGCAAACGATAAGCGCCAACCGGACGGTCGGCGCAATGGCGTCATACTTCATCTTCCACTTCCCCTCCTGCGGCGAATCGGCCCATGTAACCCGTCCCCACGGGCGGCAAGGGCCACTGTAGTCACAGTAAGCATAACACATAAATGGCCGAAAGCCAAAAGAGGGGCAGTGAATGCGGGGCAGAAAGAGCAGGATCGTGGAGAGGTTTCCCCCCGCCACGATCACTTGTTCGAATGGCTTAATTTTCGACAGAACAGGCTGCTAGGCTTTGCAGCGGTCAGGTTGTGCGGGTTTTCTTCTGCCGCACTACAAGCTTCGGATTTTCGACCGAAACGTAGGTGTAGGGCTCAACGCTCTGGGTCAGCCAGACGTTACCGCCTACCGTGCTGTGAGATCCGACGACAGTGTCGCCACCAAGGATGGTGGCCTGGGCGTAGATGGTCACATCGTCCTCGATGGTCGGGTGGCGCTTCTGATCGCGAATAAGGTTTCCGCAGGCGTCTTTGGGGAAGCTGAGGGCTCCAAGCGTGACGCCCTGGTACAGCTTGACCCGCTTGCCGATAATGGTGGTTTCGCCGATGACCACGCCCGTGCCGTGATCGATGAAGAACGATTCGCCGATGGTGGCCCCGGGATGAATATCGATGCCGGTCTC
>JAWLHX010000128.1:0-5469 GCA_041690105.1 Phycisphaerae bacterium | reverse complement strand
GACGGTGCGCGTCGAAGGTCATACCGACAGCGATCCCATCCGGCGCAGCAATTGGAAGGATAACTGGCAGCTCAGTACCGAGCGAGCCCTGGCCGTGGTGCGACACCTGACGACCAGTGGCGGCATCGACGCCCGGAACGTTTATGCGGCTGGCTTTGGTCAGCACGCGCCCAAGGCGCCCAATACGTCAGCGGCGGGCAAGGCGCGTAACAGACGGGTGGAAATTGTAATTGTCAAATAGCAGCTCATGAAATTGCGGCGGCGGAGGGGTTGTTGCCGCCGACGTGAAGCAGAGGAATACTGATGGCCGACGTTGTGATTGTTGATTACGAGATGGGCAACTTGCGCAGCGTGTCCAAAGCTCTGGAAAAGATGGGGGCCGAGGCCATTGTGACCGGCGACCCGCAGGAGGTCGCACGGGCAGACCGCCTTGTGCTGCCCGGTGTCGGGGCCTTCGGCGATGCCATGTCGGCCCTTCGGCGCCGCGGACTGGATCAGGCGGTACACGATTTTGTGCTAACGGGCAAACCATTTCTGGGAATCTGCCTGGGGCTGCAGTTGTTGTTTGAGGTGGGGCTGGAAGAGGGCGAGCACCAGGGGCTTGGCCTGCTGGCCGGCCGCTGCGAACCGTTGCCGGGCGACTTGCGCGATGGCGACGGGCGGGCCCTGAAGATTCCGCACATGGGCTGGAATAACCTGACCATTGAGCGCCGGGCGCCGATTTACGAGGGGCTGCCCGACGAGGTGGACGTTTACTTTGTGCACAGCTACGTTGTGGTGCCGGGCGATGACGGAATTGTCAGCACCCGTACCAGTTATGGTACGGATTTCGTCAGCAGCATCTGGCACGACAATGTGATGGCCGTGCAGTTTCATCCGGAAAAAAGCCAGCAGGCGGGGCTGGCCATGCTCGATAATTTTGTCCGCTGCAGTTGATAGACCTGGACCTGACGAGGAGTAGCCAGTGGAGATTTGGCCGGCGATTGATATTCGTGGCGGACAATGCGTCCGCCTCTGCGAGGGAGATTTCAACCGCGAGACGGTTTTCTGGACCGATCCGATTAAGGCTGCCAGGCGCTGGGTTTCGGCCGGGGCCCGGCGGTTGCACGTGGTGGATCTGGATGGAGCCCGGGACGGGCGACCCACGAACTTCGACATTGTCACGCGAATGGTCTCCGAGACGGGCCTGCGCATAGAGCTTGGCGGCGGCGTCCGCGACGACAAGACCGTGGATCGGTACCTTGCCGAGGGCGTCGAGCGGGTGGTGCTTGGCACGCGGGCGGTGGAAGACCCTGAGTGGCTGGCCGAGGTGGCCTTGCGGCATCCCGGGCGGATTGTTCTGGGGCTGGATGCCAGAAATGGTCAGCTTGCCAGCCGCGGATGGCTTGAAACTGGTGGCCCTGATGTGATAGAGTATCTGTCTAAGTTGCCGGGCCTTCCGCTTGCGGCTGTGGTTTACACTGATATTGCCCGCGATGGCGTGATGAAGGGGCCGAACGTTGAGATGACGGCCCGCGTGGCCGAGGCCAGCCAGTTTCCGGTGGTGGCCAGCGGCGGCGTGTCGCAGATTGATGATGTGCGGGCCCTGGCCGAACTGCCGATAGCCGGCATGATTATCGGCCGGGCGCTTTATGAGGGACAACTCGAACTGTCTGCGGCCATGGAGGTCGCGGGCGATCGTTGATAGTGCAGTTTGCCTGCCCTTTTGCGGCAGGACGAAACTGCTCGCGTTAGCGGCGACATAAAGTATATTGTCGTCCGTCCTTGGAGGATCACATGGCACTGAAGACCGAAGACATTCGCAACATTGCCTTGATTGGCCACCAGCACTCGGGCAAGACGCTGTTGGCCGAAGCATTGCTGCACAAGGCGGGAATGATTAACCGGCTGGGCTTGCCGGACGATGGCACCACCATCAGCGATTACGATGACGAGGAAAAGGAGCGCAAGACCTCCATCGAGTCGAGCATCGTCTTCGCCAACTGGAAGGACCACCATCTCAATATTCTTGATACGCCCGGTTATCAGGATTTTGTCGGGCAGGTGTACGTCGGCCTGAATGCCGTGGAGACCGCGGTGCTGGTCATCAGCGCTACGGCTGGTATCGAAATCATGGCCCGTCGAGTGTTCGATATGGCCAAGGAGCGCGGCCTGGCGCTGGCCATTGTGGTAAACAAGTGCGATGGCGAAAACGTCGACCTGATTACTCTCTTCGGCGAAATTCAGGAGTCATTCGGCACCGCCTGCCGCATGGCCTCAATTCCGGTGGGGCAGGGCGAGCAGTTCAGCGGCACCATCAATGCTCTGCAGAAGGAATCGGGCGAAGGTCTGGTTGATGTTGCCGATGCACACCGCGACCTGGTCGAGAGCATTGTTGAAGCCGATGAGTCGATGATGGAACGCTATTTTGCCGACGAGCCCATCAGCCAGGAAGAGCTCGATACGACTTTCGTCAAGGCCATGGTTGCCGGCAACCTGATTCCGGTATTCTTCACCAGCGCCCGTAAAGAAACTGGTATCGATTCGCTGCTCGATGGCATTGTGGAATTCTTCCCCAGCCCGCAGCAGGGTCGCAAAGCCACCGCCATCAAGGGCGAGGGCGAGGACGCCACCAGGAGCGAGGTTGAGGCCGACCCGTCCAAGTCGCTGCTGGCCAGCGTCTTCAAGGTGACGAGCGATCCGTTCGTCGGTAAGCTGGGCTTCCTGCGCATCTGGCGCGGCACGCTCACGGCCGACAGCATGGCCCACATTTATGGCGAGCGCAAAGAGAGCCGCTTTGCCCAGTTGCTGCGCGTGCAGGGCAAGCAGCACAATCAGATCAAGGAAGCCGTGGCCGGCGACATTATTGTCACGACCAAGATTGAAGAGCTCGATATCGGCACCACGGTGTGGCAGGGCGAAGAGCTGAAGGTTGAAATGGGCGAGTTCCCTGTGCCCATGTACAGCCTGGCGGTGGAGCCCAAGAGCCGCGGCGACGAACAGAAAATCGGCAACGCCCTGAGCCGCCTGGCCGATCAGGATCCGACTCTGCACGTTGTGCGCGACCGTCAGACGGCTGAACTGGTTGTCAGCGGCCTTGGCGACATGCACCTCAACACCATCTTCAGTCGCCTGAAACGGGTCTTCCAGGTCGACATTACCACTAAGCCTCCGAAGATTCCGTATCGCGAAACCATTCTGGCCAAAGGCGACGGGCACTATCGGCACAAAAAACAGACCGGCGGCGCCGGCCAGTTCGGCGAGGTATTCCTGCGGGTCGAGCCGCTGGAGCGCGGACAGGGCTTCGAGTTCGTAAACGATACCTTTGGCGGATCGATTCCGGGGCAGTTCCTGCCGGCCATCGAGAAGGGCATCCGCGAGACGATGGACACCGGCGTTATTGCCGGCTGCCCGGTGCAGGATGTCCGCGTCAGCGTCTATGACGGCAAGTATCACCCGGTCGACTCGAAGGAAATTGCCTTCAAAATCGCCGGCCGCAACGCCTTCAAAGATGCCATGAATAACGCCAAGCCTACTCTGCTCGAGCCGATCGTCAAACTCGAAGTGGTCATCCCGGCCAGCTTCATGGGCGACGTGACCGGCGACCTTAACACTCGCCGCGGCCGCATCCAGGGCATGGATGCCGCACCCGGTAACATGCAGATAATCAAGGCCTTGGCCCCGCTGGCCGAGGTGGCTACTTATAATACCAACCTGCGCAGCATGACCGGCGGCCAGGGCTCCTATACCATGGAGTTCAGCCATTACGAAGCCGTGCCGGCGCACGTCCAGCAGCAGATAGCAGCCACCTACCAGGCCGAGAAGCAGGAAGAGCAGGACTAGCGGCGGTATGCAGTAAGTTACTTGATGCTGACACACTCAGGCTTCGGCAGCTCGTTTAAGCGGCGCTGCTGAAGCCTGAGACATTCATTGTGCGGCAGTAGATGTTTGTCCTGTGCGAAGAGCTCGCAATTGCTGGAGAGAAGGTCATGAACGATCAGGGACAGAGGCAGCCGGATTGCCCCGACGAATTGCCGCGCGTCAGCGGAGCAGGGGACGAGGCCATTTGCCAGGGACGCGATCGGCCAGTGCCGCAGGAACTGCTGGGCGGGGTCGATCAGCGACAGCGTTACCGCGCTCTGCCCGATATTATTCAGCAGGTTGTGGAGTCGTGCGATACGCTGCCCGACATTCAGCATCTTGATAATTCTCTCCTGCCGGATCCGGCGGTCGCCATCCGCATCATCAATGTTTGCCGCGAAGTACTGTTTCCCGGCTACTTTGGCGACCAGCGATATGGCAAGGAGAACCTCTCTTACCACATGGGCGACAGGCTGCACGATTTGTACCTGATGCTGGCCGAGCAGATTTATCGTAGCGTGCGTCACCAGTGCCAGCGGCAGGAGGAGGCTTGCCCGCACTGCCAGGTTCAGGCCGAGCACAATTCGCAGGAGTTGCTGCGCCAAATGCCCGAGATTCGGCGGGAACTGGATCTGGATGTCAAGGCTGCCTACAATGGCGACCCGGCTGCTCGCGGACTCGATGAAATCATTCTCAGCTATCCCGGTCTGTACGCCATTATGGTCTATCGTATTGCAAACAAGCTGTGGCGAATGGGCATAATGCTGGTGCCGCGCATGATGACCGAGCATGCCCATGGCGAGACCGGCATCGATATTCATCCCGGGGCCACCATCGGCGAATCGTTCTTCATCGATCACGGCACGGGCGTGGTCATTGGCGAAACCACCATTATCGGCAAGCGGGTCAAGCTGTACCAGGGCGTCACGCTCGGGGCCCTCAGCTTCCCCAAAGACGCCTGCGGAAACCTGATCCGCGATCAGAAGCGCCACCCGACCATTGAGGACGATGTGACCATCTACGCCCAGGCCACCATCCTTGGTGGCGACACTGTCGTCGGATCTCACAGCACGGTGGGCGGTAATGTCTGGCTGACCCAGAGCGTCGAGCCCTACACCTACGTTTCGGTCGAAAATCCGAAGCTTGTAGTGCGGCAGAAGAAAACCCGCACGACCTGACCGCTGCAAAGCCTAGCAGCCTGTTCTGTCGAAAATTAAGCCATTCGAACAAGTGATCGTGGCGGGCGGGGGTAAACCTTGCCACGATCCTGCTCTTTCTGCTCCGCATTCGCCGCCCATTTTTGGCTTTCGGCCATTTATGTGTTATGCTTACTGTGACTACAATGGCTCTTGCCGCCCGTGGGGACGGGTTACATGGGCCGATTCGCCGCAGGAGGGGAAGTGGAAGATGAAGTATGACGCCATTGCGCCGACCGTCCGGTTGGCGCTTATCGTTTGCTGCGCCTTGGCTCTTGCCGGGTGCGTTAACGGTACCGACCAAGCCAACTCCGAGCGTTTGCTGCGCCAACAGGCTTCGCAGCCCGAGCTGATGTTCGGGGCCACGCCGCTGCCGATGGGCGGCGAGGATCTCGGCTATTTCGCCTCGATCGATACTTGGGACGACGGGTAT
>JAWLHX010000127.1:0-5543 GCA_041690105.1 Phycisphaerae bacterium | reverse complement strand
GCGACGACTGTCATCGATACGGCGAACACAAAAATAGAGGACGGCGTGCTTGACAATATTCGCATTAAAGCGGGCACCAACCCGACCTTCAACGGCAACACTGTGATTCGCGGAGTCGTGTATGTTGAATCGCCTAATGACGTTAACTTTGCGGGCGGTTTGGAATTGACTGGAATTATTGTGGCCGAGCATGACGGTGGAGCTCTGGATCTTACTAACAATGTGATTCGTTTCGGGGGCAACGTTAGCAGCTACAGCCTGGATACGCTGCCCGACGAACCGCAGTTTGCCGGCCTGCGCGACATGCAGGGCAGCTTTGCCCTGGTGCCGGGGTTCGCCATGCTGTTTACAGGCAACTTCAATACGCTGCAGGGGTCGCTGGCTGCCAGCCAGTTCGATTTTGGCGGCAACTGCACCGGCACCATCCGCGGCACGGTGTTGAATTACCATGACACGGACTTCGAGGTCAGCGGCGACAGCCAGATAACCATCGACCATGACGGAGTAACGCAAAACCCGGTTGGCATGAAGTTTCCGCAGCGGCTGATGGCCGTGGAGGGAAGTTATGAGGAATGACCACCACGAGCGGCGACTCCGACGGAGCCATAGGCTCCGGCAGTCCGGCAGACGCAATCGGAGCGGCTTTACCCTGATCGAGATGCTGATAGGCATGTCGCTGCTGGTGATGATTCTGACAGCCCTTGGCATCTCGATGCAGGGGGCAGCCGACGCATCGCGCTGGGGCAACAGCAAAAGTCGCTCTCTGGCGGCCACCACGCTGACCATAAACCGGATATGCTCCGATTTGCGCCAGGCCGATGGCGTGACGGTAAATTCGGCCAACTCGGTGACCATAGTGTTGCCCGATGGCGGCCAGCACGTGTATTCCTGGAGCGGCGTGGTGGGCGACAGTATCCAGTATATTGACGAAAGAGGAGCCACCGGCGCCATGGTGGACAACGTTGAGCTCTTCAGCGTGGAGCCGGTCCAGGAATTCAGCCCCGTAACCGGCGGCCAGACTACGACTCGCGTGCGCGTAACGGTCCACGTGCGTCAGGACAATGCCGAGACCAGGCTGAGCACGACCGTCCGGCTGCGGCGCAGAATTTGACCTCGGCCGGCGTGTCGGGTGCCGATTTGTTGGCGCGCGGCGCGGGGCGCGACGTTCGCGCTGGAGATTACTCCATCGGTTGCCGCTCGGGGACTTCGTTCAGCTTCCACCTTGGCTGCTGAATGAACGGCATCTTGAAGGTGGTGCTGATGCGGCCGGTTTTTTCGAGATGATCCAGACAGGCCCGCAGGCAACCGCGACCGACGCAGATGCTCAGGTGCCTGAAGCGGCGCTGCAGAAACTGGTTGTAAGCCGGCGTGGTGCCCTCGGGCTCTTTGCCGGTCCAGAAGGGCGAGAACCTCGGATCGTCGCCGCGATGCACCACGCCACAAGCCCTGGTGTCGAGCGGGGCATGGCGGAAAACCTTGTCGCCAATTGGCACTTGGACGGATCGCTCGTTGCCGATGGCGCAGGCTTCGCACTCGCGGACACATGACATGCAGCCATCGCAGACGCTGCCGGAAAACAGCGGCGTGGGCTCAAGTTCAGCATCGGTAAAGACAGCGAAGACGCGCTGGCGCGGGCCGAACTGGGGCGTCAACAGCAGTTTTGAATGGCCCAGTTCGCCCAGTCCTGCGGCCACTCCGATTACTCGCAGCGAAATCATGCCATCGGGGCCGAAGGGCATATCGAGCCTGGTGGGCCGGCCGGCGTGTGGCTGGAACGGATTGTGGACCGAGACGCTGGTGTAGCCGCGATCCTCGAGCATCAGTACAACGCTCCTGAGCAGCTTCGGGGCGACGACCTCGTTCAGGTACCAGTAGTTATCGCAATTGTAATCCTGCCAGTAGGCTCCATCCTCAACAGCCTTGAGGGCACCGCGAGACTGGCGAACAGCCATGGCGATGACCGTGCGGGTTGAAGGATAGATGGTGTGCGGATGATACTGCGGCGGGGCATGCTGGAAGCGTTCCACCGGGGCAAAGCCGACCAGGTCGGCCCCATTTTCCAGGGCCATATTTCGCACGGCATCGGTCAGGCTATTTGTCGCCATCTGCATTATCTCCTCAATTAATGTCAAGCTTATCGAGCAGCAGGTCGGGCAGGCGCTGCAACTGACCATCGGCCGATACGCAGGCCAGCGTGGTCTGGGCCTCGGCCAGCAGCGTTTCGTCGCGAAGCAGACGGTAGCTATGATCGATACGGGCGCTTGTGGCCCGGCGGATACTCGTCTCCAGGGTCAGCACATCATCGTAGCGGGCCGGGCAGTGGAAGGTCAGGCTTAGCTTGGCCACCACCAGGAAGGCCCCCTGCTCTTCCAGCGTGCGGTAATCGAGGCCGGTCTGGCGCAGCATTTCGGTGCGTCCCATCTCCAGGTAGACGGGGAAGCGACTGCTGTGCACCTGCCCAAGGCGGTCGACCTCGGCGTAGCGAACTCGTATCTGCATGCGGTGCGGCAGGTGCATGATGATCCTCCAGCGGCACGGGCGGTTGTTGTCGGTATTTGAGCTGGCAAGTTGCCAGATTAGCTGCTGGAAGAGGGCAAATCAATGCTGATTCCTCGAAATTGCGAGCGTATAATGGTTTGTCGGATCGATGGAGTTGTTGATGATTACTGAGGCCTGAAGATGAGTGAAGGACAGGGGAAAGCCGTGGCGGCAGATGAGGAACAACCTTATGTGACCAGGGCGGGCCAGAAGCTGGCTCATGGTCTGCGGGAGTTCGGGGTGGATGTAACCGACCTGACATGCGCCGACCTTGGCAGCCACGTTGGCGGGTTTGTCGATTGCCTTATTCAGCACGGTGCGGGCCGGGTCTACTCGGTCGACACCAGCTATGGCATTCTGGCTTGGAAGCTGCGCAAGAACGAGCGTGTGGTGGTCATGGAGCGGACCAACGCCATGCACGTGGAGTTGCCGGAACCGGTTGACCTGGTGACGATTGACGTTGGCTGGACGCCGCAGCAGAAGATTCTGCCTCGTGCCCTGTCGCTTATCAAGCCCGAGGGGCAGATAATCGCCTTGGTCAAGCCTCAATACGAATCGCAGGAGCAGGAGCGGCAGCGGGGGGTAGTGCTGGAGGAATGCCTGCCACAAATTCTGACGAGGGTGCGGCTGACGATTATGAGTTGCGGGGCGTCGATAGAAAACGAGACTACATCTCCAATCCGCGGAGCTGGGGGCAATGTCGAGATGCTGTTTCTGCTGCGGCGGATATAACTGGTGCGGCCTATAGTAAGTGGCACGCTCCGGGGGCTTCTTCACCGTGGCACGGCCATCCTGGCCGTGAGTGCCGTGGGGCATCTTGCCCCTCGGCCCGTTTCTGTTGCTTTTTCTTTATTTGGTGTCGTGGTCTGGCTCAGGCCATGACGGCGCGAATGCCGTTGTTTACCCATGACCACGCCATGTGAAGCCTCCACGGGCAGGATGCCCGTAGAACGCATGGGCAGGATGCCCATGCCACTAAAAACAGGCCGAGTGACCGGGCATCAGTCTACTCGGATGCAGGCTGATCTTTCAGCAGGGTCTGGATACCTTGCTCCATCTGATCGATATCGGCTCCCCTTATGACATAGCGGACCAGGCCCTGCTGATCTACAATTAACGTGGTCGGGAAGGCCTGAACACCGCCTATGGCATTGAGTACCTGCTTGTCGGGCGGGATAACCGGAAACGGCACCTGGTGCTGTGCGGCGAATGCGCGGATCTGGTCGACCGATTCTCTGCCGTCGCCGGCAACCGCCACCATGGACAGGCCTTGATCGCTGTACTGATTGTACAGCCGGGCCAACTCGGGCATTTCCTCAACACAATACGTGCACCAGGTAGCAAAGACGTTAATCAGCAGCACCCGGCCGCGATGATCCTCAGTGCTGAACTGCTGATCGTCGATTGTCCCGGCAGTAAAGTTAACAGGATCGCCTACCGGCACGCTGCCGCCCCGGCAACCGATAACGCCTGCGGCAAGTATGGCCAGTGCGAGGACCGTAAACAGCGAGCCATAGCTGTTGGGGATGATACGCGTGGCTGCTTGTCGCAAAACCTTGGTACGGGTCATGTTGGTCCCTTCGCAATTGGCTGTGGCTGTAACGGTCGCGTCAGTTCTGATTCCGGTCCCAGAATAGAGCACGGCGGGACAACTGCCCGCCGTGGCAAAACTCTAACACTCAGTATACACCGGGTTGGGTACGCGCGGCATATTCTTCGCACCAATCTATTTTTTGAGCGCTGCGGTAGTGTCCTTGCGGATTTTAAAGACGCAGTAATCGCCGCACATGCTGCAAACTTCATCGTTGTTTGATCGGCCGGCAGAACGGATGGCACCGGCATGGTGCGGGTCGATTGAGCGGCCAATCTGCGTGGTCCAATCCTGTGCCGCCCGAGCAGTGCTGATTTCCAGATCCCACTGCTTTGCTCCGGGGACGCCTTTTGCTACATCGGCGGCATGAGCGGCGATTCGGGCTGCGATGACGCCGGTATGAACATCCTCGGGCTTGGGCAGCGAGAGGTGCTCGGTGGGGGTCACGTAGCAGAGGAAGTCGGCTCCGGCCATGGCGGCAATGGCACCACCGATGGCGCTGGTAATATGATCGTAACCGGGGGCCACGTCGGTAACAATCGGCCCCAGCACGTAGAACGGCAGGCCGCCGGTCATCTCCTTCTGCATTCGAATCTGGGTCTCGACCTGGGCCAGTGGCACGTGGCCTGGCCCTTCCATCATGACCTGCACCCCGCGATCGAGCGCCCGGTGAGCGAGTTCAGTCAGCACCCGAAGCTCTTCTACCTGGGCCATGTCGCAGGCATCGGCAATGGCCCCGGGGCGCAGACCGTCGCCCAGGCTGAGCGTGACATCGTAATCGTGGAGAATGTTGAGCAGTTCGTCGAACCGCTCGTAGAACGGATTCTCGGCATTGTTGACGTCCATCCAGGCTTCCATGAAGGTTCCGCCGCGACTGACAATGCCGCAGACGCGTGGCCGTTTGCGAAGGCACTCGATTACCTGTCGGGTGACGCCACAGTGAATCGTGGCGAAGTCGACGCCATCCTGGCAATGCATCAGCACGGCGTCGAGCATCTGATCGGAGGACATTTTGGTTACGTTGCCGAAACTTCGAGCGGCCATGCTAGCAGCTTCGTAGATGGGAACGCTGCCTATAGTGACGGGCGAAGCCTTGATTACCTGCCGCCGGACTTCGCGCAGATCGCCGCCGGTGGAAAGATCCATAACAGCATCGGCTCCGGCATCGACCGCGGCTTTCAGCTTAGCCAGTTCGCGATCAATGGAGGCATCGTCCATGCTGGTACCGATGTTGGCATTTACCTTAGTGCGCAGCCCCTGCCCCACGGCACAATAGCCGGAAGCCTGCCGCTGGCGGTTGGCCGGCAGGCAGATGCGACCCTCGGCAATTCGCGAGCGCAGCAATTCGACGTCCATCCGCTCGTCGGCGGCGACTGTTTTCATAGCCTCGGTGACAATGCCCTTGCGGGCGGCG
>JAWLHX010000126.1:0-5606 GCA_041690105.1 Phycisphaerae bacterium | reverse complement strand
TCGTTCCATATCTGCCAGTAGCGGATAGGCAGGGCCGGCTGGTCAGCGTTTTCCTTCCAGATTGTGCCCTCCGGACCGTATCGCTGCACGTTCTCTCGAACTCGCTGTCGCCACAGCGTGATGGAGTCTTCCACCGGCATGGTCTCACCGTAGGAGATCTCCGGCATCATGAGCGTCGGCGTCAGGTGCACGCCGTTGCGGGCGGCCAGGAGGGCGGCCTTGTCGGCCCACTCCCGACGCTCCCATCCGCCGGCCCGGACCCAGTGAATGCCGACTTTATTCAAGTCCTCGGCGTACTTGACATAAGTCTCGGCCCACCCGTAGAGGGCGTAGATCTCCGGCGCCGCCGGGGAGGAGTCGGCTGGGGCCGCGGCCGAATTGTCGGTCGTCGCCGTCGCGGGTGATTCCGCCGCACTGTCCATACAGCCAAGCAGGGCAAGCACACTGATGGTCGCAGCAAGGCATGACTGAAGTCTCATGATGTGTTTCCTTTCCCGACTCACAAGAAAGGCCCCCGGGGCGACAGGGCCACAGGAGCAACGTATGCCGTGCCCGCCGCGATCATTCGATGCTTTCGCGCTTGACCGACATTTCCCACCTGGCGTTGCCCCGCAGCCGGGGCTGCTAAGGCAGCAATGTTACACCTTGCCACAAGGGAGTCAACTCCGTTTCGACCGAGTCTCCCGCGATCCGCCGGAAGCTGGAGGACTTTTCTCCCGAGCGTCAGGAGCCGTGCTTCTCTGCAGTGTTTGGATAATGCGGTTCAATCATGCATTGGACGGTACGGCCTGCAAAGCAGGCCATGACTGTGTTTTCGCCAGCATTCCATGGGCGACTTTCACCGGTCATTATAGCCTGACTTCGTCAGACCACGGCACCTGGACCCAGGTGCTGCTGAAACCAGTCTGCGGTGAGCCGGGCGACCTGTTCCAGTGTTCCGCCTTCCTGAAAAAGGTGCGTGGCCCCGGGCACTATCTGTAATTCGACCGCGGCCGTCATGGTGGCCATTGCCTTTCGGTTCAGCTCAATTACCGCCTGATCCAGACCGCCCACAATCAGCAGCGTAGGTGCCCTTACTTGCAGCAAAGCATCGCCGGCCAGGTCGGGCCGCCCGCCGCGGGATACCACCGCCCTGACCGCCTTGGGCCGCTCGGCAGCAGCAATAAGGGCGGCCGCGGATCCGGTGCTGGCGCCGAAGGTGCCGATGGCCAGATGGCCCGTCTGGTCGTTATTGGCCAGCCAGTCGATTGCTCCGACCAGGCGTCGCCCGAGCAGAGGTATATCGAACCTCAGAGCCCGCGTCTGCTGGTCGATCGCCTCCTCCTCCATGGTCAGCAGATCCATCAGCAAAGTGGCCAGGGGCACCTGCTGCAGGTAATGGGCCACGCTCCGATTACGAGGACTGTGGCGGCTCGACCCGCTGCCGTGGGCAAACAGCACAATGCCGCGAGCCTCCGGCGGCACGGCCAGCGTACCATCGAGTGTGGCATCCTTCAGGCTGATCCGGACGTCGCTTTCGGCACCGTGAGCGGCCATGGGCTATTCCTCCTTCTGCTGCCGCCGATGGTTGGCCTCCAGCAGCGAGATGACCTCCTGGTCGGTCGTCTGGCTGAAGTCGGCATAGAACTGGCCGATGGCGTGAAAGTCCGCCGGAACCTCCGGGCAGACGAAATCGTCGGCCAGGCCCTCGAAGGCGACCGCCGCGGCCGGAGGCGCCACGGGCACGGCCACCACTACCTGCAGGGGCTTCTCGTGACGCATGGCCTCGACTGCCGCCCGAGCCGTGCCTCCGGTTGCCAGGCCATCGTCCACCAGGATAACCGTGCGACCCTGCACTGGCGGCCGTGGTCTATCGGCGCGATAAAGCTTTTCGCGACGCTGGAGCTCGCCCTGCTCGGCCCGGGTCACCTCGTCAATCTGCTCCGGCGAGAGACGCAGAAGGCGCACCGTCTCCTCCTTTATAACCCGCACGCCACCGGAGGCGATGGCCCCGAAGCCCAGCTCAGGTTGCTGCGGAGCCCCGAGTTTGCGCACCACCTGCACGTCGAGTGGGGCATCGAGATACTCGGCCACCTCGTAACCCACCACCACGCCACCGCGCGGCAGGGCCAGCACCAGCGGCTCATCGTTGCGATATTTTTCCAGCAGCGGGGCAAGTCGCCGCCCGGCATCCTCTCTGTCACGATATAACATTTTCGTCCAAGCTCCTGAATGCGCACACCAGTCACCATCTGCCGCAGTGGCGGAGGCGAGGCGATGACCGGGCAGAGGCCGTGGCGAAGGCCGGACAAAACCGACGCGACGCTCACAAAGGGCGATCGCTGCGTATACCACCTTTTGTAACGCGCGCGACGTAACGGGCTCAACCGTGGATTGTAAAACAGAGTTTTCCCCAGTGCTGGGTAAAGTGGAATGATTAAGCTGGATCTAAGCACCCACAAGGAAGTTTGTGAGTGGGCATCCCGGCCGCCGGCGTCTCGCTTCAGCGCATCAGCCACAGCCGTCCGGCAAGGGCTGCCAGGGCCAGAATGGCGGCAATGGGCCAAAGGGGCATGATTACCGGCCGCACCTGGCGCTCGGCCCTGAGGGCAGCGCGACGCGCCTGGGCCAGTTCATCAACTGCCTCGCCGGTGCATTGCAGACCTTCAACGCCTGCGACGCGGCGGGCCTGCCGGTCGCTTTGCCAGCGGGTTACGGCCGATGCCTCGGGGGCAAGCCGGGCGAGAATACTGTTCCAGAAGACCACGTAACCTGGCCGGGCCGGCCAGTCGGTCGAGGTCGCCGATATGTCGGCCAGGATCAGCACGACATCTCCACCCGGAGTGGAATAACGCACCGCCATGGGCTGGGCATCAACATTGCCCGCCGCCGCCCTGCCCTCCAGCAACACAGCGACCCCCGGCGGAACGGTCGCCGGCCGCCATCTCCTGACGGTAGCCATCGCCTCGGGCAGCAAGCGAGCAAGCTCATCGTCCGCCGGCGCGAGCGTCAGTGGCTCAACCGCGACCGGACCGGGAACCATGGGCCCGACGGCCCCGGGCGGATTTACGACTATGGCCGCACCACGAAAGCCGGGCGGTGGCTGACGGTCGAGGAAAATCGTCAGCTGCACGTCATCTGGTAGAAGTTCGGGCTGATCGGCATGCAGCACATGGTGCCCCATGAGCGAGAGCAGCCAGAGCAGGTTGTCATCGCCCCGGCCAACATAGCCGATGCGCAATTGCGGCGACTGCTGGCGCACCAGTTGCAGCCGATTGTCGGCCGGCAGATCGTCCGCGGCCGTGATGGCGAAATCCAGCACCGGCATGTCGGCCGCCTGCTCGGGCAGCGGAAAGCTGAGCGCTGCCCGCCCGACCTGCTCATCGGCCACCGTTGCCGTAGTCTCCTGGGCGGCACTAAGCGTGTGCGTCGCCAGGGCCCGGCCCTGAGGATCGCTGACGATAATCTGCAGCGGAGCAACCCGTGGCACATCCCAGTTGCCACACCGGCTGTACTCCACAAGAGCAAAAAGCTTCTCGTCGCGCTGCTCGACCAGGGCCTGCGTAAGGGCAATGTTGCTCGCCTGGCCGCCGCTGGCCAGCACCCACACCCCGGGCGGCGCGGCAATCTGCGATTCGGCCCGGTAAGGCGTAATGTCGGACACCAGCAGAACCGCCGCGGCCGACCGATCGCCGGCCGCCTGGACCGCTTGCCGCAAAGCAACCGAGTCGAGCGACTGGTAGACCGGGCGGAAGTTATCCGTAAGCCATTGCCGAGCGGCGCCCGGCGTGCCGGAAAAACTGGCCTGAGCGTGTAACACTTGGCCGGCAGGCATTGGCGGATGATCGGTGGCCGGCTCATCCTCGGCGGCGTCATCTAATCTTACGGCATCGGCAAACCGTGTGCCGGGCGACACGTTCGGCAACAGGTGCATTTCCAGCGGAATGTCCGGCGGCAGGCTGGCGAGCACGTCATCAAGTTGCCGGGCCAGCCGCTCGGCCCGCGAAGCGTTGCCGTCTGCAGTCTTCATCGACATGCTGGCCGAACGATCAATAAGCACAACCAGCGCCGGCCCTACCGGTTGGCGCCGCACGAGGGCGGGACCGGCCAGGGCCATTATTAGTGCGGCCAGGGCGATAAGCAGCAGAATTGAGGGCACATCGAGCAGTCGCCACCGCCGGGCCTGTTCGACCGGAGCGGCCTCATGTGGATCGATCCAGAAGCGGATGCTGCTGACGCGAATTCGCCTGGCGCGCGGCAAAATCATCAGCAGCAGCGCCAGCGGCGGCAGCAGAAGCAGAGCCCAGAGTACGGCAGGATTGGACCAGATGACAGTCATTGCGGGCCAGGCACCTCTGCCAGAAGGATAGTTACAGGTCCTCGATCGCCCGCGGAATAATGAGCACCTTGGACAGCAATAGGTAATTCCGGCCACGATAGACCGTGACGGCTCCCGAGATGCGGAACTTCTGGCCGCGACGGCCGTAGTCCGAGATGTCCTCGATACGCTCCAGCTTGGCGTTCGGCAGCAACGTGATCGGCTCGTCGCCACTGTCGAAAATGAAACGCGTCTGGCCGTCCACGCGGTCAAGGCGACCCTCGCGGTCGATCAGCCAGCGACCCTCCTGAATGAGAGCCGACTCGTCTCCGGTCGCACGGCGACGCGGCGGCCCGGCGAAGCTTGTGCCCGAATGGCCGGCCGGCGTCGAACCATCGCCATGTTGCCCCGGGCTCTGCGCCGAACCGACCCCCGGCCGCTCACCCTGCGAAGAAGGGCTGCGAGCATTGGCCGGGGCGGGCTGAGATCTACCATCATCGCTCTTAAGCGGGGCCATCGGCGGAATTTCCAGATTGCTCGGCCCCGGCGGAATATCGCGCTTCGCATCATCGGGCTCGGTATCGTCGGACGGGCGGTCATCCTGCTGCTGGTCGTCGCTGGCGGCACCGTCGCCATCGCCGGACGAATCGTCATGCGACTCTATCCTTGGCGCCTCGGCAAGCGGATCGGGAGCAGACTCGCGCCCTGTCGCAGCGCTGGCACCGGGGCTCGATTCCACCTTGCCTCCACCTGTCGTGCCCGGACGGCCTGCGGCCGCTTCTCCGCTCCCGCCGGCCGAACCAGCATCCGATCGCACAACCTCCGGGGCTCGCGAAACCAGCAGGTAATTCTGTCCGCGATACCGCTGGACGGTCATGGTCAGGCGGAACTGCATCGGCCGGGCGCCAAAATCGCTGACGTCCTCCATCCGCTGCAAAAAATGGTTCTGCAGCAGGCGCAGCGAAAGCTCGCTTTCATCGAAAACAAAATGCGAGCCGTCATTCTCGCGCTGAAGCCGACCGGTGCGCTCGATCAACCGGCGTCCTTCTTCCATCAGCGGCACTCTGGGCGCAGCAACGGGAGCACTGGAAGACTGATAGGGGGCCCTGGGGTCGACCTCGCGCACGGGCGCGACGTTACGGGGGCCGGGGCCGGCGGGACGACTGTCGGCCTGGGACTGCTGGGCCACAACGAGCGATGCAGTCAAAAAGATGGCGGCTGCCGGAAGGCAGATAGTAAGACTCAGCTTGGCAATTTTCTGCATGATCATCCGCCTCCGCTTTTTAACTGCGTGTCAGTCCTTGTTACT
>JAWLHX010000125.1:4415-5696 GCA_041690105.1 Phycisphaerae bacterium | reverse complement strand
CTGCTTGTGCTGGGGCGTCTTATCTTCGGCATGATCGTGGAAGCCGATTGTGCCGCGACCCACGCGACGGGCCACAACGTCGGTCAGCTTATCGAACGTACCGCCGCAGATGAAAAGAATCTGGCTGGTGTCGATCTGCAGATACTGCTGCTCCGGATGCTTGCGGCCACCCTGCGGCGGCACATTGGCAACCGTGCCTTCCAGCATCTTCAGCAGGGCCTGCTGCACGCCTTCGCCCGAAACATCGCGGGTAATGCTGACGTTCTGGCTGGTGCGGCCAATCTTGTCAATCTCGTCAATATATATGATGCCCCGCTGAGCAGCCTCAATATCGAAATCGGCCGCCTGTATCAGCCGCAGCAAAAGGTTTTCGACATCCTCGCCAACGTAGCCGGCCTCGGTCAGGGTGGTGGCGTCGCCGATGGCGAAAGGCACGTGCAGCATGCGGGCCAGCGAACGGGCCAGCAACGTTTTGCCGCAACCGGTCGGGCCGATGAGCAGAACGTTGGACTTCTCGAGCTCGACCTCGTCCTCGTCTTCCAGGGCATTAATGCGCTTGTAATGATTATGCACGGCCACACTCAGAGTGCGCTTGGCCCGGTCCTGACCAATTACGTACTGGTCCAGATATTCCTTGATCTCGCGCGGAGCCGGCACGGTGTCAATCAGTGCTGCCGCCGCTCCACTGCCGCTGCGACGACGTTCCTGCTGTATGATCGAGCCGCACAAGTCCACGCAACTGCCGCAAATGTAGATGCCATCGGGGCCTTCAATCAGCGAGCCGACTTCGCGATGGCTTTTGCCGCAAAACGAGCAGAGGGCCAACTGCTTCTTGCGTCCGCCACCACCACTGCCCGCGCCGGCCTTTCGGCCTCGCGTATTCTCGCCGCTCGAGTCGTCTGTGGGAGGACCGCCGCGGTCTTTGTCATTTCCATCGGTCATAAAATAACTGCTCCTTCTACTGTTTGTTTTGCGCTCCGGCTATTTTACATGCTGCCGACTGTGCGCAAAGCCTGATGTACAGAAACTGTAAACTCTTATCGGCCAAGGTCATCGGCCGGCTTGACATTATGACGCTGACATCCTTGCAACTCCTCCCCCCTGACGGGCGCCCTTGACGGGCGAGGATGTCTCCGCGCCAGCCGGAGACAGGTGAGGATGTTGCCCTTTGTCGTTAAAGCCCCCGGCACTGCCGGGGGGATCGTTTTTTCCGCCGTTGCCTTTGGCCGTTGCCGTAGCCGTTAAACCCCTCCCCCTTTTAAGGGGGAGGTGCCCCGAGCG
>JAWLHX010000125.1:0-4405 GCA_041690105.1 Phycisphaerae bacterium | reverse complement strand
CCCCCCGTGGCTCGCGGGGGTGGGGGGGCCCCTCGCCGCGCGGAAAACTACCCCCTTGCGCCCAGCCAAGGCTTCACCCTCATCCGGCCCTGCGGGCCACCTTCTCCCGTCAAGGGAGAAGGGTAAAAGAAGCCGTGGCCGTTGCCGTTGCCGCGGCCGTTAAACTCCTCCCCCTTTTAAGGGGGAGGTGCCCCGAGCGTAGCACGGGGCGGTGGGGGTGTCGCCGCGCGGAAAACTACCCCCTTGCGCCCAACCAAGGCCTCACCCTCATCCGGCCTGCGGGCCACCTTCTCCCGTCAAGGGAGAAGGGTGAAAAAACAGTTAATTGCCACCATCGTGCCGATTAGAAACCTTCTTCTTCGCTTCGCCAAGGCCTGGTCATCAAATCCTCGATGGCCTGCCGCGGCGGCTTGTTCTCGAACAGTATATTATAGACCTGGCGGCAAATCGGCATCTCCACACCGGCCTCTGCCGCCAGTTCCACCGCGCTGCGAGCCGTGTGCACACCCTCGGCAACCTGCTGCATGGAAGCCAGAATTTCCTGTAATGTGCGGCCGCGGCCAATGGCTTCACCCACCGTCCGGTTGCGACCATGCGGACTTACGCAGGTGGTGACCAGATCGCCCATGCCGGCCAGGCCGGCAAAGGTTTCGCGGCGGGCCCCAAGAGCGATACCCAGCCGACTGATCTCCACCAGTCCGCGGGTCAGCAAGGCCGCCTTGGCATTGTCGCCCAGTTCGAGCCCGTCGCACATGCCGGCCGCTACGGCGATCACATTCTTAAGTGCTCCGGCCAGTTCAACGCCCAGCGGGTCGCTGTTGCGATAGACGCGGAAGTAGTTGCTGCTCATGGACTCCTGGACAGCTTCGCAGAGCATTTCGTCCTCGCCCGCCACCACCACCGAGGCCGGCAAGCGGTGAGCCACCTCGGTCGCAATGCACGGCCCGCTCAGCACGGCAACGTTGCGCTGCGGCCCGAGAACCTCCCGCAAAAGCTCGCTCGGACGCTTAAGAGAGCCATTCTCGATACCCTTGGTCACGCTGACAATGGGCGCCGCCGGCAACTCGCCACCAATGCGCGAAAAAACATCGCGCAAGTAGGGTGTTGGCACAGCACTTATGATCAGGTGCGCATCGCGCGGCAAATCGGCCGCTATGGCACTGACCGCCACGTTCTTCGGCAAGCGGACCCCAGGCAGAAAACGCCTGTTTTCGCCATCCTGACGCAACTGCCGGGCATGATCTGCAAATGCCGACCAGAGAGTGACTTGTGCCCCACGCTCGGCCAGAATGCAAGCCGTCAGGGTGCCCATGGCTCCGTCGCCGATGACGGCTATGCTACGCTGTTGTCGATTCATGACGTCAAGCTCGAAAAATCGGTGAGTTCTTCAGTATGACAAAAAGGCCCAAAACGGCACCTTCCGCGGCAGCAGCAAAAAACGTCCGACAAAATTTTCAGCCGGCAGCCTCCGTGGCCGTGTCGCCCGGGTGCCCCTGGCCGCACCCTGCGGGCCCCGTCTGCTGCCAATCGGTCGGCTCGGTCCGCATCTTCTCGTAAAGCGTGTCGCGATGCACCGCAATGCGGTCGGCCGAGCGAATAGCCTGCCGCAAGCCCTCCTCCGTCATGGCCTGTCCGTGACGGCCACCGGCGCAGCGGGTAATGTTCTCCGACAGCAACGTACCGCCAATATCGTTAACCCCCACCCGTAACGTCTCCAGGGCCAGCGGCAGCCCCAGCTTAACCCAGCTTGTTTGCACGTTTGGCAGCACGTGGGCCATGAACAGGCGGCAAACGGCGTAAAACCGCAGCACGCGGTCGCGCGGCAACATGTCGCTTATGCCGTGCGAGCGGCCCAGGCGGGTGTTGTAAGGCACGAAAATCAGCGGAATCAGCTCCGTAATGCCGCCGGTCTCCTGCTGCAAGTCGCGAAGATGTTCCAGGTGACCGGCCGTCTGCTCGGGCGTCTCAATATGGCCGAAGAGCATGGTCGAGGTGCTTTTCAGCCCCATCCGATGAGCCACCCGCACAACCTCCAGCCAGCGGTCAACGTTGACCTTGCCGGGGCAGATGGTGCGCCGCACGGAATCGTCGAGCACCTCGGCGGCGGTGCCGCACAGGCTGCCGAAGCCGGACTCAATCAGCCTGCCAAAGGCTTCCTCCACGCTAATGCCGGCTCGCAAGGCGTGCCAGTGCACTTCCATCGGGCTGTAGGCATGGATATGAGCCTGAGGCGCCGCCTGCCGGACCGCGCGGGTCAATCGCAGCAGGTAATCCAGGTCGACTTGCGGATTCAGCCCGCCGGTAATGCAGACTTCATCCACATCGGCCGACTGGGAGACCTGTTCAGCCGCCTCCTCCGGGTCGAGCAGGTAGGCATCATCATCCTCGGCCGAGCGGCAGTAGGCGCAAAAAGCGCAGTCGGCATAGCAGACGTTGGTGTAATTGAGATTGCGGTTGTAGATGTAGCTCACCCTGCGGCCGTTAAGCTGGTCGTTCAGCCTGGCGGCGGCGGCCAGAATGTCGCCCTGGGCCTGCTCGGGAGCAGACAGCAAAAAGGCTGCCTCGTCGGCCGATAAAAGCTGGCCGCACAAGGGCTTGCCGAGAATGTCAGGAAGATCTGTCAGGCATTTCATAAGACAGGCATTGTATGGCAAATAGTCCGTATTCTCAAGCCGATTCGCAGCCCTGCCCCAACCCGGCCCCACCCCGGCATGTCGTGCGGCCATTAATCTTCTGCAAATTTTGCGCATCCTGCTTGCCGCGCGGCCCGGTAACCGACTATATTGTGCAGCTTAAGGTTTCAGCGGATCAGGGCCCTCGACCTTGGACCGGGATGCCGGACCGGCCGGAAGCGACAACGTACCGATTGCGGGCAACTTACGCCGCTGAAAAAGCGAATCGTACAGGAAACAGGAGCGGACTTGCAGATGAAAATCGAGCGGGCATTGGTAAGCGTTTCGGACAAGACGGGCGTGGTCAAATTCTGCCAGGCTCTGGCCAGTCGCGGCGTCGAGATCATAAGCACCGGCGGCACCTCGCGCCTGCTGGAGCAGAGCGGCGTACCGGTCATCGAAATCAGCCAGTTTACGGGTTTCCCTGAAATTATGGATGGGCGGGTTAAGACCCTGCATCCAAAGGTCCACGGCGGCCTGCTGGGCGTGCGCGAAAACGCCGAGCATCTAAAGGCCATGCAGGAGCTGGACATACAGCGCATCGACCTGGTCTGCGTCAATCTTTACCCCTTCGAGGCCACCGTCTCGCGGGCCGATTGCACGCTGGAAGAGGCTATCGAGAACATTGACATTGGCGGCCCCAGCATGCTGCGCAGCGCCGCCAAGAATCACCGCTACGTTACAGTCGTAAGCAACCCCAACCGCTACGACGATATTATCCGCAGCATGGAGGCTGGCGGCGGCCAGGTGGACGATGCCTTGCGGGCCGAACTGGCCTTGGAGGTTTTCGAACGCACCAGCAGCTACGATGCGGCCATCGCCCGCTACATTGCCGCCCATCATCCCGGCGTACGTCGCGAGTCGGCCTTCGCCCCGACGCTGATTATTTCGGCCCACAAGGCGCAGGACCTGCGATATGGCGAAAATCCGCACCAGCAGGCGGCCTTTTACGTCGAAGGGTCGCCACTGGAGCCTAGCGTCAGCAATGCGCGGCAGGTTTCGGGCAAAGAGCTGAGCTTTAATAACATTATCGACCTGAATGCCGCCCTGGAGGTGGTCAAGGAGTTCGAGCAGCCGGCCATCAGCGTCATCAAGCATACCAACCCCTGCGGAGCGGCTTGCGGCAACGATCTGGCTGAAGTCTTCGAGCGGGCCTACGCCGGCGACCCTGTGGCCGCCTTCGGCTGCATTGTGGGCGTGAACCGTAAAGTCGATCGCAGCCTGGCCCTGCAGATGGTCAGCGGCGAAAAGTTTATCGAAGCCGTTATTGCCGAAGACTTTATGGGCGAGGCGGTCGAAATTCTGACCACGCGGCCGAAGTGGGGCCGCAATGTCCGCCTGCTGGCCGTCGGCGATTTAAGCAAGCGTTTCACGGCCACCAGCGAGATGGACATCAAGCGCGTTGCGGGTGGTCTGCTGGTGCAGAGCCGCGACCTGTCCATCTACGGACCCGACGGCCTGAAGGTGGTAACCAAGCGTCAGCCGACAAAAGTTGAGATGGCCGACCTGGAATTCGCCTGGCGCATCTGCAAGCACCTGAAGTCCAATGCCGTCTGCTTGGCCAAGGGTCAGGCCCTGGTCGGCGGCGGGGCCGGCCAGATGAAGCGAGTTGACAGCTCGAAAATTGCGGCCATGATTGCCGGCGACAGGGCCAAAGGCAGCGTGCTGGCCAGCGACGCCTTCTTCCCCTTCCCCGACGGCGTGGAAGAAGCAGCGGCGGCCGGCGTGACGGC
>JAWLHX010000124.1:0-5793 GCA_041690105.1 Phycisphaerae bacterium | reverse complement strand
GGCTCGATAGTGCGGCCAAGGGCGGCATGGTAGACGTCGACAAAATTGCCGCCCAGAGATTTGTTATATACGCTCGTCTGCCAGACTTCGTCCAGCAACAGCCCGAAGCCGATGGTAACCACCAGGGCCGCCAGGCACAACAGAAGCTTTGACGGTGGCCAGATGGCAATTCTGAAAGCTCGCAGCACATGCCCGATCTGCCAGCCGCTGGACGCCTGGCCACCCACCGCGCCAATCTCGTTGTCCGCCATCTTGTTCCCCTTCTATTCGCAGCAGGAATTGTAGTAGCAAATATTGCGGCCCTCATTATATGAGCCAAGCCGCCTCCATCAAGCCAAAAGGGAACCAGCGGGAATGACTGGCAGAGATGCCAAGCCCCCCGTCCTCTACCGGCGGCAAAAAAATGGCCGGTACCCGCGGGCACCGACCCATTCTGCTGATTGTTGTAAGATGCTCCGGTGGAGCGACTACTTTTTGGCCTTGGACTTGCATCCGCAGCCGCGGCGGGTGGCCTTTTTGGCCGGGGCCTTGACCACGGACTTCTTGACGGAGCTGCGGCTGACCGACTTTTTGGCAGTGGTCTTCTTGGCCGGAGCCTTTTTGGCGGCGGCCTTCTTAGCCGGAGCCTTCTTGGCGGCGGCCTTCTTCTTGGCCGGGGCCTTCTTGGCGGCGACCTTCTTTACCGGTGCCTTTTTTGCTGCTGCTTTCTTGGCCGGTGCTTTCTTGGCTACAGCCTTCTTCTTGGCCGGAGCCTTTTTTGCCGGGGCCTTTTTGGCCGGAGCCTTTTTTGCCGCAGCCTTCTTCTTCGCCATCTGAGATACTCCTTTCGAGCTGAACTCGTTGCAGAAAAGCGACTGACGGAACCCGCCTTGGGCCCTCTCGTCAATCATGCAGCCCTGTGTTCAGGGCCACCTCTGGCACAGTTGGCTAGACAGGAAAACAATCGCGGCACGTTACATACGTTGTGCTGGCATCTGCCCTTAGGGCTCTTTAGCATGTTCTTGATATCGTCATTCGACTAATACTGCTTCAGAAAAACGATGGTTTTGCTGATTTTTTTTAAAGCTGACGGTTGTGGAGTTGCCGCGGTGATGCTGTGGCGGGCTTATTTCTTGATGATTCGGGGGCTGACTGTTAAGATTTGCGGCTTGAATATTCCCGTCGGGAGTGCTTCTTTTGCCCGGTGGGGTCGAGGCCAACCATTGCCCGCTAAAGGATGACTGAAGTGAAGACCGACGAAATCCGCAAACGCTACCTGGACTTTTTTGTCAGGAATAGTCACCGACTGGTTCCCAGCGACAGCCTGGTTCCGCAGAACGACCCGACGCTGCTGTTTACGGGGGCGGGGATGAACCAGTTCAAGGAGGAGTTCCTGGGGCACGTGTCGGATTACCGCCGGGCCACCACTTGCCAGAAGTGCGTGCGGACGGGCGACATCGAGAACGTGGGCCGCACGCCCTTCCACTTCACCTTCTTTGAGATGCTGGGCAATTTTTCCTTCGGCGATTACTTCAAGCGCGAAGCCATTACCTGGGCCTGGCAATTCCTGATGGATGAGATGAAGCTGGACCCGTCCCTGATTTCGATCAGCATTTACGAGGACGACCAGGAGGCCTTCGACATCTGGACAGGCGAAGCCGGCGTGCCGGCGGATCGCATTTACCGCTATGGCGAGCACGACAACTTCTGGCCGGCCGACGCTCCGAGCCTGGGGCCGAACGGCGTGTGCGGGCCGTGCAGCGAGATTTATGTTGATCGCAAGCCGCAGCTTGGGGCCATTCCTCCGGAGGGTCCGGCGGCCGACAACAAGCGTTTCGTGGAGATCTGGAACCTGGTCTTCACGCAGTTTAACCGTCTTGACGGTGGCAAGCTTGAACCTTTGCCGCAACGGAACATTGATACCGGCATGGGCCTGGAGCGTATGGCGGCAGTTATGCAGGATGTTCCGACCGGGCAGGAGATCGACATTCTTCTGCCGATAGTGCAGCGGGTTGCGGAGATAAGCGGGCGGAAGTACAGCGTGGGCGACAGCGGGCCGGAATCGCAGAAGATGAAGCGGATTACGGACCACGTGCGCTGCGTCTCGATGGCCATTGCCGACGGGGCCCTGCCCGACCGTTATGGTCGCGGCTATGTTATCCGGCGTCTGATCCGTCGGGCGGCGCTGAATGGTCGCGATTTGGGCGTGAACGAGCCTTTCCTTTACACCTTGCTGCCGGACGTGGTCAAGGCCATGGGGGCCGTTTACCCGGAGGTGGCCGAGCGTCGCAGCACCATCGAGAGCATTCTGAAGGGCGAGGAAGAGCGATTTGCCGAGGCCCTGGGCGAGAGCAAGGGCATTCGGGATTTCCAGGACGAGTTGGAATCGGCGGTCGGCGGGACCAGGAAGCAGATGGACGGCCGGCGGGTTTTCTACTTTACCGACACACATGGCATTCCGCTGGAGTTCATCGAGGATCGGTTGTCGGCCCGGGGCGTTGATTACGATCGGGAGGCCTTCGAGCAGGCCATGGAAGAGCGTCGCCAGGAGAGCCGGGCGGCGAGCACCATGGGCGAAGCGACGATGGTTTTTAAGAGCGTGTCGCTGCGTCCGGAAGATTTGTCGGAATTGCGTCATCGCGAGGTGCAGACGGAATTCGTGGGTTATCATGATGCCGAAGCCGAGGCCTGCGTGCTGGGCATTGTTGGCAAGGACGGTCTGCAGGACGAGGCCGGCGAGGGCGAGCAGGTGAGCCTGGTGCTGGACAAGACACCGTTCTATTCGCGTGGCGGCGGGCAGACCGGCGACCGAGGCAGCCTGACCGGGCCCGACGGATTTGCGGCCGATGTGCTGGACACCTTCAACGATCATGAGTTCCGCCTGCATGCCTGCCAGATAAACGGCGGCCGGGTGAAGCTGGGGCAGACGGTGCGGGCCGGCATCGATATGGGACATCGGCTTGATACGGCTCGCAATCATACGGCCACACACCTGCTGCAGTGGGCGCTTCGTCGCGTGCTGGGCGAACACGTGACGCAGGCCGGCAGCGAGGTTTCGAGCGAGCGGCTGCGTTTCGACTTTACTCACCCGAAGGCTTTGTCGCCGGAGGAGGTGAGTCGGGTTGAGGGTCTGGTGAACGATGGCGTTGTTGAGGACCGGGGCGTTGAGGCCCAGGAGATGTCGATAGAGGAGGCCCGCAAGGCCGGGGCCATGGCCCTGTTTGGCGAGAAGTACGGCGAAATTGTGCGGATGGTGGCCGTTGGCGAATACTCGCGCGAGCTTTGCGGCGGCACGCACCTGTCGAACACGAGCCAGATATGCCTGCTGAAGATAGTTGGCGAGGAGTCGGTGGCGGCCGGCGTGCGTCGCATAACGGCTGTGACGGGCAAGGGAGCTATTGATTTTGTGGCCGAGGAGGAGCAGCTTCTGGCCGAAATGGCCGAGCGTCTGAAGGCCAAGCGGACGAACATGCTTCAGCGGGTGGATTCGCTGCAGGAGGAGGTTCGTTCGCTGAAGCAGGATCTGCAGAAGGCCCGGCGTCAGGCCTCGCAGCAATCGTCGGGCGATGTCTTCGCCAATGTGCAGGATGCCGGCGGGGTGCCCGTGGTGGCCTCGGTTATGGCTGGGGCCGACGTGGCCATGCTGCGCGAGATGGTGGATGCCGGTCGGAAGAAGCTTGGCACGGGGGTGTTTGTCTTCGGCACGGGCGAGGGCGACAAGGCCACGCTCATCGTCGGCCTGACGCAGGATCTGGTGAAGCGCGGCATGAGTGCTGGGAAGATCATCAAGGAACTTGCCCCGATTATCGGCGGCGGCGGTGGCGGTCGTCCGGACATGGCCCAGGCCGGCGGCAAAGACGCCTCGAAGCTGGACGAAGCCATTGCAGCGGCAGCCGGCGTTGTGGCGGCCCAGGTGAAGTAGCGGGGACCGGTTGATGTTGGTGTTGGTGTTGATGTTGATGTTGATGTTGGTGTTGGTGTTGGTGTTGATTTTGACGTTGAAGCCCCCGGCACTGCCGGGGGATATTCTGTGGCCGTTACCTTGCTTGTTTTTGGGCGTCCGAAGCCTCTTGGCCTCACCCTGGACAATCGATCCCCCGGCGGTGCCGGGGGCTTCAAAGACAACTGCAAATTCAGAATCAACGGTCCATCCCCCGGCGGTGCCGGGGGCTTCAAAGACAACGGCAAATTCAGAATCAACGGCCCGCCCCCCGTGGTGCCGGGGGCTTTAGTGAAGAAGCAAAAGCAGAAGCAACGGCGACCCCCTCACCTGTCTCCGTTTCGCGGAGACATCCTCCCCCCGTCAAGGGGGAGGAGTTAACAACCACAGCAACAACAACAGCAACAGCAACAACAGGCAGTGTAACTTAATTTCTGTAAAAGGCTAAAGTGAAGGCCATCGTCTGTTTCGATCAATAGTTTGTGGTTGTAAGGAAATTTTGATCAGGAGACAAGACGATGGCCGAGCGGAATGATGACGTTTTGGGGCGTTTGCTGCAAGAGGTTTTTTCGGATCGTGACGGGGCCAGGCGGTTGTTGGAGCATTTGCTGGGTCAAGCCATGTCGACGGAGGTCAGTAATCATCTGTCGGCGGAGCCACACCAGCGCAGCAGCGAGCGTCGCGGGCATCGCAACGGCTACAAGCCTCGGACGCTGAAGACTCGGGTGGGCGAGTTGGAGTTGGAAGTGCCGCAGGTTCGTGGCTGCGAGCCGTATCATCCGTCGATGTTCGCCAAGTGGCAGCGTAGCGAGCGGGCCCTGCTGGTGGCCTGTGCGGAGATGTACTTTCAGGGCGTCAGCACGCGTCATGTTCGTGAAGTTCTGGAGGCCATGTGCGACGGGGAGATTTCGAGCATGACCGTTAGCCGTGTGGCCCAGGAGCTGGACGAGAAGTTGCTGGTATTTCGTCAGCGTCGTCTGGATCAGACGTCCTGGCCGTGCTGGTGGCAGTCGGCTTCACGGCCGAAGGCCGGCGTGAGATTCTGTCGTGGCATGTGGGCGACAGCGAGAGCGAAGCCACTTGGGGCGATTTTTTGCGGGATCTGAAGGATCGCGGCCTGCAGGGTCTGCGTCTGGTGACCAGCGACGCCCACAGCGGCATCAGGGCGGCTCTTGGTCGGCACTTTCAGGGCGTGTCCTGGCAGCGTTGCCGGGTGCACTTCAAGCGCGAGCTGGGCTGCAAGGTTTCGCACAAGTGCCTTAAGGAGCTGATGAAGGATCTGGCGGCGGTTTTTGCTCCGGAGGATCGTGCGGAGTGCCTGCGTCGCGGCGAGGAGATGGCGGCGAAGTGGCAGGGTCGTTATGCGAAGGTCTCGCAGATGCTGCGTGATGGTCTGGAAGATTGCCTGACAGCGCTGGATTACCCTGAGCATCATCGTCGTCGTCTGCTATCGACGAACATGATGGAGAACCTGATGAAGCAGCTGAAGAAGCGGAGCCGCGTGGTGGGCGTGTTCCCGAGCCGCAGCTCGTGCGACCGGCTGCTGGGAGCGCAGTTGCTGGAGATTCATGAAGAGTAGGCAACGGCTGAGCGGCCATACTTCAACATGGAATATGCGACGCTGGAAGATATCCCGCTGCGGGTGCGAGCGGTGTCGTAGAAGCGTGACAGCGGCCGCGGTGGCCGCGCCGCCTGGCTTGCCCCTGCGGTCGGCCCTGCGGGCCTCCCTTCGGGCCAGGCCAGGCGTGATCGAGACAGACAATTACAGAAATGATGTTGCACTACTCAACAACATCCCCCGGCAGTGCCGGGGGCTTCAAAGGCAACGACAACATCAGAAGAAACAGCATCCCCCGGCAGTGCCGGGGGCTTCA
>JAWLHX010000123.1:0-5888 GCA_041690105.1 Phycisphaerae bacterium | reverse complement strand
TCGTTGGCGTAGTCGGCGCTGAGGGTGGTCTGCACGCTGTCGCCGAACCTGGGCAGCGAGCCGTCGCTCATCAGGTAATCGAAGGGCACCAGGTACATCTTCTTCAGGGCCGGATGACTGTAAAGGTCAATGCCCAGGCGGCGGCTGGCCTCGGCCATGTGCGTCAGGGCCCGCAGCGTATAATAATGATAGCCCCAGCTGTTCTCGTACCAGATACCCTCAGGGCTGACACTGGTGACCATCTGGCTGGCGAACCCATTACCCTCGTCAGCCAGAGCCCGACGCAGCCAGTCGCCATTGCCAATGACTGCTCCGCCATAAATGAAGGCGGCGTTGTGCCATGTCTGCCAGTTCGATTTTCCGGCCCGATGCTTGGCAATCGTCTCCAGCATCGGTTTGATCAGATGATCCTCGACCTTGCGGCGATCGTCATCCGACAGCGCGCCGCTATCGTAGATGAAATCGTAGGCCGGCGCCAGGTAGCACATCAGCATGGCCTCGTTCAGGGTCTGATTCTCGAGCCGCCCGGCCGGATTGAAAGCCCGCGTCTTGCTGACGTCCGTGTCGCGGTCGCGCACGTGGGCACTGGTCCAGGGCAGCGTCTCGTACAGGTCGGCGTAGGCCAGCATGATTTTCGCAGCATAGTCGGCGAACTCGCGGCGGCCGGTAATGGCATATCCCCAGGCGGCATCGTCCATGCGGTAGAAGTTCTGCGAGTGCTGACGACTGTAGAGAACGTTATCGTAAGGGAAGCCGCTGTAGACAGCCTCACACTTCGGGCACTTATGATGCGTGGCGTCGACCGTCTGCAGGCTCTCCTGGCATTTTTCGCACTGGTACCACTGATTGTGCTGTCCGCTGTGCGGCGGAACCACCAGCGGCTTGTCCAGCAGCTTTTCGGCCCGGCCGATGCGGGCATTAATGGCCGCACGCTCGGCTCCACCGCGGGCATAGGCCTCGCGCAGACGCTTGAGTTCATCCTGCGTGGCGGCAACAACGGGCTGGCCCTTCACGCGCTCGGGCAGTTTTATCTCGGGCATAGTCCAGCTATTCTCCTTGGAATCGGTGGTGGACGGAGGGGCACCAAAGGCCAGTTGCGAAATCGTTGCCAGAGCAACAGTTGCTGCCAGAAGAATCATGATCGGACGCATGGCTGCTGAACCTCCAGAAATGTGGGGAATTTGCGAGCCGCCATTATAATCAGCCAGACTGGCCTGAGCGAGATTAAAGTCTGCCCCCGAAACTGCCAAGGGCGTCCGCCGCACCGCCGCATCTTCAGCCATACAATTTGCTGAACGCGCGATTCCGGGGTATCATTGATTTGTGGTGTTGTCAAATCTGCCAGACCATTGACTGCTGCGCGCGGAGAGCATTGAACCATGATAAGCCAAAAAACATCCGCCCTGACCTTCTCCTGCATGGCCTTGGCACTGGCGGCAGCCATGGCGACCATAGCTGCGGCTGATGATCCGCCACTGCAACTGAAGAACCTCAGCGCCAAGCCCAGTGCGCCGCGTTTTGTGCTGCCGACCGACCGCGTTTGGCCGACAGAGCCGGGCCAGCCCGATATCTGCCTCTGGGATGGCGACCGCTTTGCCGCCATGTCGATCACTATTGACGACAACTGTGCCGGCGACCACCAGTGGTGGAAGCAGGTGACCGCCCAGCACGACATGAAGGTCACATGGTTCGTCATAACCGAGCGATGCGCCCTTGGCGGTTTCTGGGGCACCTGGCCCGACTTTGCACAGCTCCACCAGCTTGGCCACGGTGTGCAATCTCACACCGTAACACACCTGCACGCCGACGACCCGCTGTGGCCCGGCATCGTCGCCGAGTATCGCGACTCCGCGGCAGCCATCGAAGCCAATATTGAAGGCCATAAAGCCGTCGCCCTGGCTTACCCGGGCGGAACGTTTTCGTACCTCAACGACAGGACGGTGGCCGACGACTATTACATTGCCGCCCGAGGCGTAACGGGCACACCGAATAAAGCCAACCAGATCGACTACCTCAGTGTCAACAGCCTGAGCGGCAACATTGGCCGGTCGGCAACAGACGCCGTACTTTTCGGCACTTCGTCCATCAGCTGGATGGGCGACAACAAGTACCTGCGTGGCTGGCTCTGCACCCACTTTCACAGCATGTCGGCCGATGCCCGAACCGCAGCCGAAGTCAACCTTGCCTACATCAAGAGCAAGGAGGCCGATCTCTGGGTCGGCCGTTTCGAGGACGTGGCACGCTACGGTCAGCAGCGCGACACCGCCCGCCTCACGGTGCTGGAGAACTCGGCGGAGCGGGTCAGGTTCAACCTCTCCGACGACATGGACGACACGCTCTTCAACTATCCTCTGACGATCAAACTGCGTCTTCGTGCCGATTGGCCGTCTGCTTCGGCCTCGCAGAACGGCCAGGCCATTCCCCTGAGCCTGGTGAGTCACGAGGGCGCGACCTACGCACTGGTGCGTGCCGTCCCCGATCGCGGCGAAATTCTCGTGACGCCCGGCGGCGAAGCCTGCACCGTGCTGGACTGGCGGAGCGTGGCGATGCACGGCCTGGCGGGGCAGGTCGAACTGCCCATCGGTGATGGATTCGTTGAACCGAGGCATTCGGGGCCGCAATGGATAAAGGTGCGCTTCAGCCGGGCTGTCGATCCCGCCACGCTGACGGCAGGCGCGGTGACGATTGCCGGCGCGGCTGCCGGCGATCTGGCTGCGATTATCGGCGACACGTCGCTGGATCAGACCAACACGCTGCTGACCATTGGCCTGTCGTCTCCGCTGCCCAGTGGCGATGTGATCACCATCAGCATCGGCAACGGTTTGCTGGACGCTCAGGGCGGCGCCATTGGCGGATCGAAAAATTGCAGCTTCAAGATAGTGCCGGGAGACGTCGACGGATCAGGCACGGTAACCGACGCGGATATTCTGGCCGTCCGGGCCATGGTTGGTCAGGCAGTCACCGCGGCCACCGCCAGGTATGACTGCAACAAATCGGGCGTGATTACCGGGGCCGATATGACCACCGTCCGCCGAAACGCCGCCGGGCAATAATTTTCCCGCAAAAGGTTTAATTCCGCGACTTACGGCTTGGATGCTATTACTTCGATTGGTATGCCGGCCAGGCGCAGAAGCTCTTTCCCGAGTTGATCGGGATAGTCCTCGGTGATGACGATGCGGCGGATGCCGCCATTGATCAGCATCTTGGCGCATAGCGAGCACGGGTGATGCGTGGCATAGAGCGTAGCTCCGTCGATGCGCGTGCCGTGACGGGCGGCCTGCAGAATGGCGTTCTGCTCGGCATGCAGGGCCCGGCACAACTCGTGGCGTTCCCCGCTCGGCACCTGCATCTGCTCGCGCAGGCAGCCTACCTCCATGCAGTGCGGAATTCCCGACGGCGGGCCATTGTAGCCGGTGGCCAGGATGTATTTATCCAGCACCAGCAAAGCGCCGACGTGGCGGCGCAGGCAGGTCGAGCGCTTGGAAACCTCGCGCGTGATGGCCAGAAAATATTCGTCCCAGCTTGGTCGTGTGTCGCTCATGATGCAGAACCATACCCCCAGGCCGGCCCGGCGTCAAGAGTCGCCATTGTTTTGCGGCAACGGCTGTGGGGACAACTTCTGTCAGAGCCGGCTTGTGCGAAAAACGATTTTCTCCGCAACTCGCGGGCGGCCGAGGCAATTCGTACAATAGTCAGTGCGGCAGTACGTACAATGATCAGGTAGATATTCCCTCTGGAATCTGGGAGAAGATATGATGAATAACGCTTTGCAGCAATTGCCGGAGCAGACACCGAGACGTTGCCGCTGGTTGAGTGGCCCGCTTTGGCAGCGCTGCCTGATGCTGACCATCTGCCTGCTGCTGATTTTGACCTCCGGCCAACTGGTACTGGGTCAGCAACAGGACGATGCTACCGACGGTGTTGCCGCCGATGAAGAGCGACCGCGCCATGCCATAGCCAAGGCCACGGCCGAGGAGAAGGCCCTGTACGAGACGGTCAAGCAGACCGTGGCCAGGTACAATGCGTCCGATGTTGCCCGCAGCGCCGGGCAGCGAGGCTTTTGCGACGAGGTGGGCGCCCATTACGCCCCTTATCTCGAGACTTGCGTCTGGGGCTGGCGCTATAGCGGCGACGAACGCTGGCTGGAACGTTTTGTGGAGATGATGACCGCCCTGGAGGCGGCCCTGACCGAGAACCCCGATGGCGCCAAGGGCTGGCACAGCGAGGTCGACGTGCGGCGTTGGGGCATTCCCTGGCCCACCCGCTGGCAGCCGGGGCTTGTCACAGCCAGCCAGTGGGCGGAGGCCCGGATTGGCGCCGCCGTGGCGGAATTTGCCCTGGCAACCAGGGAAGGATCGGTCGATTTCCGGGTCAAGTACAACATTCCCGCCGGTCGCTGGGTAAAGCTTTTCGAAGAAGAGCTGATGCCCAAGTGGGACAAAATGGGCTGCTTCCAGACCCTCAGCGACGATCGCGGCATCTACTGTTACCCGCACATGGCTTTCGATCCGCAGGCCAAACAGTGGCGAGATTATCCGCAGCGGCCGGGTAAGGATAACATCACCCTGCCCCACCCGTACCAGAGCGACATCATACGCCAGTACCTGAAGCTGTGGCAGGTGACGGGCAAGGGCCAGCACCGTCAGCGGGCCGAGCAGTTGCTGATGTGGCAGAAGAGTTGCCTGCGTCCCGGCAAGCACGATTCGTACTGGTGGAATTTCTTCGACCCCGCGGGCGACCACGATTTCCGGTCCGAGGGCGGACTGGTCTTCGGCCAGTATCTGCATCCGGACGTCATGTATCCGGCTCGCGATGTGGAGGCCTTCGTCGAGGCCTACCACGCCGGTGTAGTCATCGACAGCGATGACCTCAAGCGGCTCGTAAACACCCAACTCCGCATCATGCTTATTCCCAACGATGACCCGAAACAGGTTGGCTGGAAGTTCCCCAACGGGCAGCCGGGTCGCGGCACAGTGTGGCCGGCCCTGGCGGAATTCGACGACAAGATCGAAGCCATCACCTGGGCCCAGATGAATGGCCGCAACCTCGAGTTCGGCAGTCCTCTGCGCTTTCTGCAGGAGAAGCTGAGTTGGGGAGGCTGGGAGCGTCGCAATGTGGGCGATGCATCGGTTATCGAATGGAAGAAGACTTATAAGGATTACAAGCGGGAGATGGAAGACCTGCTGCGAGCCCACCCGGAACCCGATCCACTGGGGCGGCGATAATGCTAATCGCTTGTTTCGCTGATCAGAATGCGCTCGGCAGCTTTATGAAGCCGTAAATGGTCCCCAGGAGTGCCCAGCCGACCACCGCACCTGTCCATGGCGGAAGGACGTCGGGCAACTCCTGCGTATGAATGCGTAAACCTCCATTGAACCGCCGCCTCCGGACTGTGAACCTGGTGCACAATCTGCTGAAGCATATCACCGCCACGGAAAGCACCACCAGCAGCATGAGGAACCACTTGTGCCACGTGAGCCAGTCGGAAACCCCGTGCAGTGCCACGACATAGTATACAGCTTGTGCCACGACATGGGTAACAGGTAGAAGTACCCTTCTTCAAGGCGAAGGAGGGTTTTCAACATGCCATGGCACGAGGTGAGCAGAGTGGAGTCGCGACTTTTATTTGTTGAGGGTTGCCGAAGCGGGCGTTGGTCGATTTCTGAAGGCTGCCGACGTTTTGGGATCAGTCGTCGGACTGGTCACAAATGGCTGTCGCGTTATAGGACTGAAGGAGCGGCAGGGCTTGAAGATCGCTCGCGTGCTCCGCACCGGGTGACTTATGCCACGGCGGCATCGGCAGAGTCGGCCTTGGTTGCCTTGCGTCAGCAGCATCCGTACTGGGGCGTTCGCAAGCTGTGTCGGCTGCTGAAATGTGACAAGGTTAC
>JAWLHX010000122.1:0-6033 GCA_041690105.1 Phycisphaerae bacterium | reverse complement strand
GCTGCGATTAAGTCCGGCCATGGCCAGCACCGTGGCATCAAACTGCCCCTCGGCCACCTTGCGAAGGCGGGTTTCGACGTTGCCGCGAATGGGCTCGAAGGTCAGGTCGCCCCGCCAATGAGCCAACTGGGCCCGACGCCGCAGGCTGCCGGTGCCAATGCGGGCCGCGGGAGAAAGGTCGACCATGGCCACCCGCTCACGCGTCACCAGAACATCGCGCACATCCTCGCGCTCGGGCACGGCCAGAGCCACCACCAGCTCATCGGGCTGCGAGGTGGGCAGATCCTTCAGACTGTGCACGGCCAGGTCGATCCGCTGCTGCATCAGGGCCAGTTCGAGCTCGCGGGTAAAAAAGCCCACCACCCCGCTCTCGCCCAGGGCGGTCGACTGATCCTGATCGCCGCGCGTCTGGACCACCTCCAGGCGAAAATCAACCTGCCCATGCGCCGCTCGCAGGGCCTCCAGCACCTGCCCCGACTGAGCCATGGCCAGCTTGCTGCCTCGCGTACCAACCACAATGGTCCGATTATTGTGCGCCATATCGCCCTGCTCCTGCAAATGTGGGTGCCGCCCGGCAATCATGGTTGATCATCGTCGGCAGTTGTTATGAGAACCGATGTAGTATAAGATGTCGTCTGAGTGAGGCCAAGATATCCTGCCGCCGTCCGGCAGGAAAAATCGGCCCTGTCGTGCAGAAGTTGCCCGCTGTGCAGGGAGTAACCAGGTATGAGTCGAGGGACTGTGCTGCTGACCGGAGCCACGGGCTTTGTTGGCGGCCAGATACTATCGCAGTTGCTGCAACAGGATTACCGCGTGCGCTGCCTGGTGCGCGAGCGCAGCCACCATGCCCTGCCGGATGATGACCGTATCGAGCCGGTGGTGGGCAATGTTACCTCGCCCGAAGAGTGCCTGCAGGCAGCCACCGGTTGCCGGGCGGCAATTCACCTGGTGGGTATTATCCGCCAGAAGGGCAGCAACACTTTTCAGAAGGTGCACGTTGAGGGCACGCGCAACGTGGTGGAGGCCTGCCGCCAGGCCGGTGTGCGGCGGTTTATACACATGAGCGCCGACCAGGCCGACCCGGCCAGCCATCTGCCATACGCTCGCACCAAGGGCCTGGCCGAGGAAGTGGTGCAGAAGTCGGACCTGGAGTGGACAATCTTCAGGCCCACGCTGATTATTGGCCGCAATGGCGAATTCCTGCAGCAGATGCTGATGCTGGTCAAACCATGCTGGAAGCCGATACCCGTCATCGGCGATGGCCATTATATTGTGCAGCCGATAGGCGTGGACGAGGTGGCGCGGCTCTTTGTCGGCTGCATCCCGCTGGAACAGGCAAAGGGCAAAACTTATAATCTGGCCGGAGCTAAGGCCATGACTTTCGATAATTTTATGGATAAACTGTCGCAGGCTGTCTGCGGCCGCAGGCGGATAAAAATGCATGTTCCGCTGCCCGTTGCCAAGCCGATGATCTCAATTATGGAGCGCTTGCTGGCCAATCCGCCAATAAACCGACAGGAACTGGCCATGATGCTGAGCACCAGGGCAGTGCCGACCGACCAGGCCGAACAGGACCTTGACTGGCAACCGGCCGACCTGGACGAGGTGCTGAAACGCAATCTGTAACGAAGAAGTTTGCGGAGTTATCTGTTTCTTCATCCTTCTCCCCCGCCCTGAGCTCCGTCGAAGGGCTTGACGGGAGAAGGTGGCCCGCAGGGCCGGATGAGGGTGAGGCTGTTGCTGTTTCTTTTGAAGCCCCCGGCACTGCCGGGGGATCGTAACGCCAACGGTTTATCCCCCTGCAGTGCAGGGGGCTATAAACGGCAAACGGCTCATTTGTTTGGCCGTATTTGCCCGCTTCCGCGCGACCACACCCCCACCTGTCTCCGCTTCGCGGAGACATCCTCCCCCGCAAGCGGGAGAGGGGTTATAAGCTATAGCTGCAGAAAAACGTTGTGTTACGGTAACAGAATAAAGGATTTTCTGACATGTTCGACATCAACCTGATTCGCAACGACCCCGAGGCCGTCAGGCGTGGCCTGGCCCGCAAGCAGATGGATTTCGACGTCGGCAAGGTGCAGGATATGGACAACCAACGCCGGCAGTTGATTACCGAGCGCGACGAGTTGCGCAAGGACCGTAACGACCTTTCCAAGCAGGTGGGCAAGGTCAAGGCCCAGGGTGGCGATGCCGATGCCGTCATGGCTGCCAGCCGCGAACTCGGTGAGCGAGTCAAGAATCTGGAGACCGAAATCAGCCAGTTGGACGAGGCCATCACCGCCGTGCTGATGGACGTTCCTAATCTGCCCTCGGACGATGTGCCCGATGGCCGCGATGCCGACGATAACAAGGTGGTCGCCCAGAGCGGCGACATGCCGAACTTCGACTTCAGCCCGCAGGCACATTGGGACCTGGGGCCGGCCCTGGGTATTCTGGACTTCGACCGTGCAGCCAAAATATCCGGCAGCGGCTTCAACCTTTTTGTTGGCGAAGGCGCCCAGCTTGTGCGGGCTCTGCTCTGGTGGATGCTGGACGTCCAGACCACCGAGAACGGCTACCTGGAGGTCTTCCCGCCGGCCCTGGTCAACCGCAAGACGATGACCGGCACCGGCCAGTTGCCGAAGTTCGAGGCCGAGCTTTACGCCCTGCGGGACGACCCGTTTTTTCTCATTCCGACGGCCGAGGTACCCGTCACCAACCTCTACCAGGACGAAATCCTGAGCGAGGCCGACCTGCCCATGCTGCGCACGGCCTACACGCCCTGCTTCCGCCGCGAGGCCGGGGCCGCCGGCCGCGACACCCGGGGCATGATCCGCGTGCACCAGTTTGACAAGGTGGAGATGGTCAAGTTCACCACGCCCGAGAGCAGCCAGGCCGAGCACGAGTCTCTGACGCGCAACGCCGAGGTTCTTCTGGAGCGCCTGGGCCTGCCTTACCGGCGCTTGTTGCTGTGCGCCGGCGACATGTCGTTTGCGGCCGCAAAGTGTTACGATCTGGAGGTTTACGCCGCAGGCACCGAGCGCTGGCTGGAGGTTTCCAGCTGCTCTAACTTCGGCGACTTCCAGGCCCGGCGAGCCAACATCCGCTATCGCGCCACAAGCGGCAAAACGCAATTCGTACACACCCTGAACGGCAGCGGCCTGGCCGTGCCCCGCGTCTTCGTAGCGATTCTCGAGAACTTCCAGACCGCTGAAGGCACGGTGCGCATCCCCGAGGTTTTGCGGCCGTACATGGGCGGCAAAGAATTCATCACCGGACTGGGAACGAGGCCGTAGCCGCCGGATCATGGGCGGGTGGCAAATCGTCGGCCACACCAGCATCTGCGGAACCGAATTGGAGCGGGCATAAGACACGTGCCGCAAATCGAGGTTATCGAGCTTCTGCCCGAATTGGATCCCGGCGGCGCCGAGAGGGTGGTCCTGTGGGTGGTGGAACACCTTGCGCGCCAGCAGAACATCCGCTTCAGCGTGGCGGCCATCGATGCCGGGGGAGCCCTGGCCGAGCGATTCAGGGCCGCCGGCTGTGAGGTTCACGACCTGGGCGGCGGACAGTTACGGGCCGTGAGCCAGTTGCGACAGCTTCTGTACCAGCGACAGCCGGCCCTGCTCAACAGTCATCTTTTCCGTGCTCATATTCTGGCCGCCATGGCCATAAAGGGCATTACCGGCACCCGCTGGATTGCCACCGAACACCAGGCCGACCCCCGCCTGTGGGCCCGGCTGGTCTTTGCCTGGGCCTCCCGACGAGCGGCCCTGGTGACCGCCGTCAGCGAGAGCGTCAGGCAGCAATTGCTGGACGACCGACTGCTGCCGGACAGGGTAATCACCATACCTAACGGTATCGATCTGCGACCGGTTGACGAGGCCCGGCCATTGCCGCGGGCCCAGTTGGGGCTGCGTGAAGGCAATCAGGTTCTGCTTTTTGCGGGTCGGCTCGTGCAGCAGAAGGGCGTGGATGTTCTGATTCAGGCGGCCGCCTCGCTGGCCGATCTCTGGCCGCGACTGCACCTTTTGATTGCCGGAGACGGGCGCGACCGACAGCCCCTGGAGGCCATGGCCCGGCGCAAGCTGATAAGCGAGCGGGTCAGCTTTCTCGGCCGGCGCGACGATGTGCCGCAACTGATGAAGGCCGCCGACATCATTGTCATGCCCAGCCGCTGGGAGGGTTTGCCGCTGGCCCTGCTGGAGGCCATGACCGCCGGACGGGCCATTGTGGCCACCAACGTGGAGGGTAACCGCGACGTGCTGGTCGATGGAGAATCGGCCCTGATGGTACCGTCGGAAAACCCGACCGCCCTGGCCTCGGCTATTTCGCGACTGCTGGCCGACCCGCAGTTGCGGGCCAAGCTGGGCAAAGCCGCCGAAACCCGGGCCCGGCGCGACTACAGCGCCGCCCGCATGGCCACCCAGTACGGGGTGCTTTACGAAGAGATGGCCCAGCAATAAGCCGGGCCAATCACAAGAGTTACATTGCCGCAGCCTGTAAGTCCGCAGCAGTTCCGTTGACGCCGGCCGGGTTAAGCCGAACCAGTCTGAGCGGAGTTGCCTGAGGCCTTCTGTGCCCACTTCCGGGTAATTTCCACATAATCCGAAAGATGACGGCGGGCCTTGCGGGCCGCATGGTGCCCGCAGAGCTTGATGGTCAGGCCGAATAAGTCGGCACGGACCAGGCGATGCATGACCGACCCGAGCGAATAGAAGCGGCAAAATGCCTTCAGCGTCTCGGCCTGCAGTTGCAGGGTGCTCATGCTCTTGGGCTGGAAGACGACGTGGTGAGCATCGTACAGGCTCCAGTCCTTGGACAGCAGGCGTCCGTCGCGGCTCATTTCGTTAAACAGCGGCGTGCCCGGCAGCGGCGTCAAAATCATGAACTGGGCGCTGGTCAGGCCTCGCGAGCGGGCAAACTCGACCGTCTCGCCAAATGTTTCGGGCGTATCAAGGTCGCCGCCAAAAATGAACATGCCATGGATGCGGATGCGGTGCTTCTGAAACTGGGCAATGGCGAATTCCATCTGCTTGACGTCCTGGCGCTTGTCGTAATTTTCGAGCACAGCAGCATTAACAGATTCGAACCCGACATAAACGTAGCTGCAACCGGCCTTGGCCATCAGGGCCAGCAGTTCCGGATCGCTGGCGGCATCGCAGCGCACCTGGGCGCTCCATTTAATCTGCAGACCTTCTCTGATGATGGCCCGGCAGAGCTCTTTGGCCCGGGCGTGATGGGCCGTAAAGTTATCGTCGCAGAAGAAGAGCCAGCGTTTCTTCATGGTCCGCAACTGGGCCATAACGTTTTCGGTGCTGCGGAAGCGATAAGCCCGGCCGAACATTTTTGTGACCGAGCAGAAGGTGCAGTCGAAGGGGCAGCCGCGCGAAGTCTGCACCGGCAGGACGTGCCTGGCCTTGGTACTGTTATTGAAGCCCTGGATGAGCGACAACTCGGGCACCGGCAAGGCTTCGACGTCGGGGCAATCGGTCCGCTGCGGGTTATGTACAACTTTGCCCTCGCGTCGGTAGGAAAGCGAGGGAACCTCCTCCAGTCCGCGCTGCGAATCGATTCGCCGGACAAGTTCCACTATCCAGTCGTCAGCCTCGCCGCGGAATACATAGTCGCAGAATTCCAGGGCCTCATCGGGCAGAAAAGTAACGTGCGGGCCACCCATGATAACCGGAATGCCGGCCTTGCCGAGGGCGGCGGCAAATTCGTATGCCCTGGGGGCCGTGGAGGTAACCGTGGAGATACCGACCAGGTCGGCGGAGAAGAGCTCCTGGTTATCAATCGGGGCCACGTCTTCGACGTAAACTTTTGCATCATAGCCGGCCATTTTCAACTGGGTGGCGAGAATAACCGTGCCCAGTCGCGGCAACTTCCAACGACTGAAAACGTGTCGGCCCGGCGACTTGGGTTCGACCAGCACTATCTTTTTTATCATTTCCACAAACCTTTCACAACGTCTTGCTGTAAGGTAAGTTACGTTTCGGCACCAAGTCGGGAAGCCTGTCAGAAACGAGCTTCACCAGCCCGGCTATAAACCGA
>JAWLHX010000121.1:0-6298 GCA_041690105.1 Phycisphaerae bacterium | reverse complement strand
GAACCTTCTATAATAAAGCCGCCGCAGAGCGTGCCATCTTCGGACAACTCCTCCGATGGCACCTCACAGAACATATTACACACAAGACTTGACGCAACCGAACGACTGTCGCTGATTGACATCCCCCACATCAGATGATATTTTTTGTCCTATCTGCGTCAAGTGCAGTTCAGCAGGCCGTCCGACAGCCAATTGGGGAAGTCAAAACGTGAACGTAATCCTCTTGATCTGCGACACAGTCCGTCCCGACTACCTCGGCTGCTATGGCAATTCATGGGTACAAACTCCAAACATCGACCGCCTGGCGTCGCGCGGCACGGTATTCGATCACTTCTATTGCGGCAGCTTTCCCACGGGACCGATGCGTAAAGACGTCCACTCGGGCCGATTTACTTTCACCTATGCCGGTTGGACCGATCCGCGCCCGAACGGGGAAACGCTTCTGTCGGAACTGCTGAATGCTGCCGGCTACCGCACGGCCTACATCGGCGATACCGACAACAGTCGCCAGTACCTGCAGGGATTTGAGCATTGCGAGATAGTTTCGCACGAACCTTCAGGCATGGCCAACGTACCGGATGTTGTCCCGCTCCCGGCAGATGAACGTAAGTTACGCTTTCCGATGGCCTACGCTCAGCAGGTCGCCCGGTGGAGCTGCGGTTGGCGAGGTGAAGATGACCGGCGGGCGCCGCGGACAATGATGGCCGCTCACCGCTGGCTGGAGAAGGTAGAGGCCGATGATGACAAGCGGCCTTTCTTCTTGTGGATAGACACATTCGATCCGCACGAGCCCTGGGACCCCCCGCAATATTACGTCGATCTCTACGACCGTGGCTATACCGGCGATCGCCTCATCGAGCCCGCTTACGAGACATCAGCCTATGCCGGCGAACGCGAAGTCCAGCATATGCGCTGCCGCTACGCCGCTAAGTTGACCATGGTCGACCGTTGGATCGGCTATCTGCTGGACGGCCTGGAACTGATGGGACTGGCAGATGAGACGGCCATCCTGTTCGCCAGCGATCACGGCTTTTATCATGGCGAACACAAGTTCATCGGCAAGGTCTGCCTGAACCGCAACAACGGCATTACAGGGCGCTGGCCGCTCTACAAGACTATCGCACATGCACCGCTGGTGATAGCTGCGCCAGGCCGCCGGCCCGGACGCGCCTCAGCCGGCTTCTGCCAACCGCCCGACATCACTGCCACCATTCTCGATCTGTGCCAGGTGCCCGTGCCGGACCGCATGCACGGTCAATCGCTTCTGCCAGATCTGTCCAGCAGTGAAAACGGCCTCCGGGAAATGGCCGTCTCAAGTTCCACGTATGTGCAGGATGCCGAGGTACGATCGCCCACTTCCGTGCGCACCGACCGCTGGCTCTACGTCTATGGCGGCGACGAGTGGGCAAGCGAGTTCTATGATCTGCGGGCCGATCCGTTGGAACTGCATAATCTGATAGACGAACGACCGGAGGAAGCGCTGCAGATGCACGCACTGTACCTGCGCTTCCTCGAGTCGGTCGGTTGCCCAACGGCATGGCTGGAGCAGCGCAGGCACTTCCGCCCCACTGTGCGATGTTCCCTGCCGCCGCAGCGGATCATCTGACCGCATATATATTATACCTGCTACATCACCGCGGGCTGAGGCCCGCATTTGCCGAAAGAAAGCGTCAATGCCCTTGTCCGGCAGAGGATCTTCGGCGAGGATATCTGTTAAAACAACGGCTCGCTGATCTGGCCTGAGAGGATCCGTCGGTTTCTGCTGCCCTATTACTAGCAATTCATTAGCAATCTGAAATTGAGGCCCGCCACCTGCACTTCATCCTCGACACCGACGGCTGGTGCGTGCCGCTGATCAACCTCTACGCGACACCGGCAAGGACGTGAGAGCCCCTTCGAGGTCGCCTCCGGAAGCGATGGCGTCGATATTGGCCATCGATGGCCGCAGCTTGTGATGACCGGCGGCATCGACAAACGCGGTGCTGGCCGAGGCGTCGCTGCATTGAACTCGGCGGTTGATAATAAGCGAACTGGCGAGCAGGAACACATTGAGCGGAAGTGGCAGCGGACTGTCTGCAGAATCCGACTTGAAATTGGGATCAACAGACAAGCATATGGCGGCTTCGGTTAGAACGCAAGTGACTTGTGGAAAATGGCTTACAGCCCCGTAGGTTAACAGATAGGGAACAGGCCGGTAAGAGCTCATTTGAGGGAGCAGTCATTCTCCATTACTCGCACCCAGAAGCTGCGCTGCGTCCTCTATCAAGAGGTGCCGAAACTGTCGGCATTTATCAACGAGAAGACCCCGTTTTCAACTAAACACGGGGTCAAGGGAGCTGAGTTTGAGAATGTAGTCGTGGTTTTTGGCAGAGGATGGAATCAGTACAACTTCAATGACTTCCTGGAGTGGGCGGGTGATGCAGAACCTGCCTCGCACCAACCAGGCTGTCGATCAGATAGTTGTCAACAAACAGCTCTCGCCGCGTGCCTATGTTCAGCGCCTCCGTATCCTAACCCTTCGCCGCATGAACTCCACCGGCTGCGGCCAGCACCGATACCAGGCAATAACAGATGCCCACAATAACTCTGTGTCTCATCTCGATCTCCTCCTCCAGCATGGCCGTGCCCGGCACCAATGACGGGCTCTGCAGATGCCAATATAACCCATCTAATAGTTACGCTGCGCGGCGATGCCGCTCCAATACCAAGCGGTCATTCTCCGAAATGGAAGCTGTAGAGGTCGCAGTCCCTCATGGCGAATCGCACCCGTACCGGGCGACCGGCCAGTGCGCCGAGGTCGCTTTGATGCTTCCATGTCACCTTTCGTTCGACGGCGTCGCCCCAGACCGCCTCACAACAGGCGGCGTTGAAGCCCTCGATGGGTTGTCCTTCGGGCGTCTGGATCTCGACCCGCACCTCGCCGGCCGCAGCAGTTGAGACATTCAGGGACAGTGCACTGCCACCGAACGTCAGCGGGCGCGTTGTCAGCTCCCCTCCGCTGAGCGGCGCCTGCACGGACACGAAGCCATCGCGACGCACCGTGAAGCGTCGTACCTGGCACATGGCGCCTTCGTAGTAGCCTTCTGTGGAATAGAGGGACCATTCGTTGGGCGCGCCCGGCAGGTCGGAGGCTGTCTCAATGATTCCTTGCCAGATGTAGTTGCTGCGATTGCCCCAGCGTTGGCGGTTCAGTCCTGGCCTGATCAGGGCTTCGCCCCAGCGCTGGAAGATGACGCCGTCGCGGCTGGACATCAGCAGGCCTTCTGTAATCTGTCCGCGCTCTTCCAGAAAGCGAGTGGGAAAGCCAATCAGCAGGTGAGGCGCGCCGGGGCAGGGCATGACCTGGTTGGTGTATAGCTGCTCCACCGGCGAGCCAGGATAGTCGAGCCACTGGCCCGCCGTCCAGTTCAGGAAGTCCGGCGACGTCGCGGTCTTGATGTCCCGCAAGTCCGACGGCTGCGGTGTTCGGCTGGGGTCGCGAACGTGCCAGTCCCGGTAGTAGACGCGATACTCGCCGCGGACGGCGTCCCAGAAAGCGACGTTCTGCGAGTCGAAGTAGCCGTCGATCATGACCGGCTTCTCCGCAGCCTGCCGCCAGTGAATGCCGTCGGGGGAGACAAAGGGGAACAAGCCGTCGGTACCGCCAAGTGCTTTATAGTGCTCTTCGGAAGGGCAGTCCGGCCGCGGGTCTATAAACGGGGCGAAGTTGTGCCGGCCGATGCCATCGTGGACGATGTTGTTGGCTGTTGAGCCTTGGAAGGAGACCAAGCCAAGATTCGGCTTGCGAAAGTTGATGCCGTCGTCGCTCTCGGCCATGCACGTGACCTCATGGTCGCCGGCCTCGCCAACAAGTCGGGGGTTGAGTTGCGATCCGCGGTAATAGACACGCACCTTCGGGCCGTCGTGAAGGAAGGTAAGATAAGCGCTGGTGTTACCTTCCCACGGCCGGTCATGAATTAGAACGATCTCGCGGGGCTGCGGGTGATGCAGGACTCGGCGCGCGCCGCCCGCCAGTGAAGCGACCATGAAGTCGTCAATGAACAACTCCCGCCGGCAGCCGCTAAAAACTATGTCCGGGTGACTCACATCCTTCTCCTTTCAGTCCGCCATCAGGCCGCAGCTTCGGCCCTTCATTGGCGAACGAATGAACTCTTGATGTCCTATCCAAGCTGGTCTTCGGTGTACCGGATACAGACGGCCTCTTCAAATCGCCGCATGTCTTCCGATGCCGGGGGATTCATAAACACGTCACGTTCGTATTGACGGCATCGCTCTATCTCCTCCGGCGGCAGGCCGGCGTGGCCGAGTCGGTAGTACAGCGTGACGATGGTCCCGTCATCGAGTTGCACCGTGCTCGGGTATCCGCAATCACCAAATTGCTTGCCCCGGAGGGTCATCGTCTCCGCGGCCAGCACTACGCGGCCCTCGCGGTCCCAGGTGCGGCCGCCGTCGCGGCTGATCATAGCGCCCACGGCCAGTTCTCCCAGACGATTGCCATAGGTCATCAGCAGATTGCCGCTGGCGAGCAGACATGCATCGGCCGGGTGCTGGTGCGGACGCGTCAGTTGGATCGGCTCACTCCAGGTGCGGCCCAGGCCATGCGACTGCGACAGCACCACGGTGCCGTCACGGCTGAAGTCTGCGTTCTCTGTCCGCAGGAAGGCCAACAGTCGGTTGTCGGGCATGTGGATGACCGAGGTCTCGTTGGTGTTTGCGGCGATAAGCGTCGCATTGCCCCAGCTTTGCCCGTTATCGTCGGATCTGAGGACGGCGCTGGAATCGGCCGCGTTATCGGCCGTAGCCGGACCGTAGACCGGCATGAGGGCCGTCCCCTCGGGCAGCACACAAATGCGTCCGTAGGGCACAAAGTATTTCGGGAACATGTCGCACTGGAGCGCACGTTTGGCAGACCAGGTGCGGCCATTGTCCGCCGAGATGATGTAGTGAGGGAGGTTGGTGCCAACGCTCGGATCGTATTTCGCCTCGCGGTAGCACGTGCACTCCCAGTAGCTGACCACCATACTGCCGTCGGCCATAACGCCGGCGGCCGCACCGCGAATGTCAATGCCAGACGTCTGGGGCACGATGGTCTCCGGTGGCGACCAGGTGCGCCCGCTATCGGCCGATCGGATCAAGTCCAAGCGGCTGTTCAGGCCCACGTGCGGCGAACCGCCGCGCAGCACGGCCGCCAGCTCACCATCCGGCATCTTCAGCAATGTCGGCCAGTACCCGCCACCGGTGACCGCAACGTTGCGCTCGGCGCCGGTGACGAATGGCACGGACTGCTCTTCGGCGATCAAGTCGGCCGGTATGTCCCAGTTCATAGCATCTCTCCCCTTTTGGCATCGCTTGTGGTAGAAATATCAGCGGAAAACGGCTGCCGATCAGAGCGTTGGTGAGTGTTGTCGCCGTCTGCGCTAAGCGAGTACGTCGCGGCTGCCAGTTCGCTGCGGCGGCCGGCAGCGATGACCATCAAGCAGCCAATCAGCAGAGTCAGCATATAGACTGCTTGCAGCAACAGGATTCTCTCGCCGAAGAAGAGCAGGGCGAAAATACCGACCAGCGGCGGCGTCCAGACGTCCACCATCTGGCGCCTCAGGATGCCGATTCGCCTCAGTATGACCATGCCCAGCCCGGCCCCGACTAGCATGCCTACCATACCGGATGCCGTCAGCCACAGAGAGGTCGCCAGCCCAAGCTGTGCCGGGGTCTGATAGACGCCGCGGGCAAGGGCGGCCGCCAGCAAGGCCACAGCCGCAACTGCCTGGGAAAGACCGCCTATGCTGAAGGCCCCGCCACGACGCACCAGGTGCTTGCTTAGCAGGACGACGCCGCTTGTGCAGATCACCGCCGCTGCCAGCAACATGACGCCCTGGGCATACTGGTCGCCTTGTTCCACTTGTCGGCCCGTCCAGGCATAGCCGATGGCTCCGAGTGTTACCAGCGCGATACCGGCAATCAGCCATCGCGGCCGGCGGGGCCGTTCGTCATGAAACAGCCAGATGCTGACGCCCGTCAGCAGCGGCACTGTGAGGATTCCGGCCAGGGCGGCCGCCAACGAACTCGTCAGCCGCATGCCTTCCAGAAACAGCAGCGCCGTGGCCGCCAGCAACAGGCCCGAGAGGCCGACCAGCAGAAGCGACCCACGGTGGCGCAGGAGGCTGAGCAGGGCCCGTCGGTCGGCAAAGACCGCAATGAGCAGAATGACCGCGCTGCCGGTAAGCGCCCGATAGTGGCTTATTACGTACGAATCGCATGACAGCGTGAGATAGCGCTGACTTAAGACCACGAACGGCCC
>JAWLHX010000120.1:0-6324 GCA_041690105.1 Phycisphaerae bacterium | reverse complement strand
AATGGCCAGATTCACCCCGTCATATTTCAGGGCAAATTCCAGGTGATCGCCCAGCTTGTCGCCCGGCCAGTACTTGGACGGGTAGACTTCGCGGACCGTACCCCCACGGGATTCAACACCGTGGACGCTCCCCGTTCCGACCAGGGACTCGTGCCAGTTGCCGATTGCTTGGATGCCCAGACGGGCTGTCAAATCGGCGTATCCAGCAGGCCTGGCTTCGTTTTTGAGAAAAGCGCTCGCTGCCACAGTTTTCCCCTGCAAAAGAACCGCATGCCACGATTATCTTCCGCGTATTGGCATTCTACAAGAAAAACATCAGCAAATCTAGAAAAACATCCGCCCATAGCACTGCTGACAGAAAAACATTCGCCCTGGGGCTGGCGGTGCAACAATGCCAGTTCTGGGAAAACCGCCGCTGACAATGCAAAACAGCCGTGGGAGCTAAATACCGACGAAAAACGTCCGCATTGGCCAAGACGCACTACTTTCGTATGTTCCGCATGCCCTTTATTGCATGATTGAGGCTTGGTGGCAGGATTAATTTGCCAAACCAAAGGCTGTGGGATATCTTTTAAGCCGCCTTTTAAATATAAGGTGGAGCTGGCCAGGATTTGGCTGCATCGTGGCCAGGTGATGCACGGGTGTCTTTGTTGGAGCGATAAAATGCTGAAACTGCTGATGCCAATTGCGGCACTCGTGCTACTGGTGACTGTTTCGGCGGCGGGGACTACCCTGGAAGGCGACATGCGGGTTTCTGTCGATGACTACGGCATGATCAATTCCATCTATGTCTCGGAACCTCTTCCGCACGACGGCTTTGTCACAGGTTACGCTCCAGGAGTCAGTCTGCTGTATCCCGGCCTTAACGAGTTCTGGGCTATCTCCTCGCTTCAGTGGGGCGAATTGATAGTGCGCGATCCGCTACTGGGCTACACAACAACCGTCACGTCATCGGGTTCGATTCGAAGCGTGGTGACCACGCTCGATTTCTATCCTGCGATCGTCAGCCAGACAGTTTCTTTTCCGGTTTCCGGACCTGATGCGAACACTGTGTCAATTGATGTATCCATCTCCAACCCCACCGTTCACACGCTCCACGATGTTCGCTATGGACGCGGCCTTGTTCCCGCCGCCGTAATTCTTGGCATTCAGGAGCCGGTTTATAGTTTCGGCGACAATTTCATCACGGCGCATTTTGAGGCCGAAGGTTCTATGGAATTGAATCAGGATATCACCTTTATCTTGATGGCCGAAGCCGAAGGGTACATGTGTCTTAACCTTTTTGATGATGTATGGTTGAACCGGGAGACGAACCTTCTGACCCAGCCGACTAACCAGTGGGATGGAGTGACGCCGCGCTCACTAATCATGAGCGCCGGCTTCTACCTCGGTGACCTTGGCCCCGGCGAAACGATGAACTTGCATTATGAGTACGCAGCAACTGTGCCCGAGCCAGCCGCGATGGGGCTCATGAGCATCGGCTTGATGGTTCTATTCAAGCGCACCGTATACCGGCCGAAGCGACTCTGCGTGGCGACGAACCCGATGGCCTGAGTCTGGCGAAGCTGCAGAAGAAGCTACCGGGGTGCGGTGGGATGAGCAGAGGAGGGCTTGGCGGTGGCCGGCGATATGGCAGCCGTGAACTGATCTACCGGATCAATTCACGGCTGTCGACTTGCGCACTGTTTCGGCTATTACTTGAAGGTCTTCGATGCCGCGTTCATTGAAGAAGAGCGGAAAGTGATCTTCTTGATCGGCATCTTGTCCTTGAGAAGCTCGTAGAAGAGTTCGCAAAGATTTTCGCACGTGGAAACTTTCTTAGTCACAACAATCCTGTATTCCGGGTATGACCAGGCCAGCGGGTGGTCGATCTTCTTGAGAGGAACACAGTTCTCAGGGTCGTTATTGATGCCTTCCTTTTTGTATACAACAATGACCGCCTCCAGAAGCGGGTCGCCTTCCTGGAACAAGGTTGCATGGTGAAAATGGTCACAAACTTCCCATGCTTTCTTGAATCCTTCCTTGCAGGCGTGTGCAAACCCCGTTACCGGGTCGACGGTGTCTTCAAGCTCGATGCAGAGAAGACCTGAGTGCCCGTGAAGGTGCTTGGCCTCTCTCGGCCATTTCATAAACCTGTGGGCGTACTGAAAGTCAAGGTTTACGATTGATGTGTATTTGTCGCTTGACATGACAACCTCCTCAATGGGTTTTGGGTTAACTGCCTGACGGACTGTCTTAGTGGACAACCCGAACTGACGATCAGAGTCTTGCTCCAGGCAAACCTCCTTTCGTATTGCGTCCTTTCAACCGGGTGCGCGTTGGGCTTCGTGCTGCCGGATACTTGCCTGCGCTGCTTATGGTTCCTCTGCTGTGCGACCTTCTGTCTTCATCGCTTCTGGTTTACACTTGCGACAGATCCCTCGCAACTCGACATGAACCCCTTCGACGCTGCCCATTTCGGACACCTCCTGAGGCACCGGAAGCCGATCCATGGCCTCGCTGTAGAAGTCGCCAATCATCCCGCACTTCGTACAGACGAAGTGGTGGTGCCGATCCGTGTTGGCATCAAAGCGGGCTCTGTCTCGCATGGAACCCACGCGGGCGATAACGCCCTTGACGCTCCTGCCCTGGCTGATCTGCAGGTGCTGCTTCGTGGCGTGCCGGGCATACGACCAGCCGTGCACGGCGATGATCCGCGAGTTGACGGCGTAGTGCGGATAGCGGCCATCAATCGAGCCATAGCGGACGTAGGTGCATCGCTTGCGGCCCTTGGTGAGTTGCAGCCGGGGGGCCAGCATCGAGTATGCCCCGCGCCCTTCCGAGGTGGCTGCCGCCCAGCGGTCGAGCCGATATTCGTGATTCCCCTCGACCACCACCAGCCGCTTGCAGACCGCTTCCAGCCGATCCAGCAGCGCGCCGGCCTGCCGCAAATCATCGTGATAGTCTGTCTGCGGCATGCCGTGCGTCGGCGGATGCACCGAGAACTGCCCGCAGTCCAGCAGGTCGCCCAGGCAGACGATCAGGTCGGGCTTGATCCGCTCGGCCACGCGGCAGAAAATCTCCACGGCCCGCGCATTCTGGTACGGGAAGTGCACGTCACCGAAGGCCAGCATGGTTTTGCTGTGGGCCTTGGCCATTATTCATCCCCCGCGACCATGGAAGCCGTGCGGGCGTAACCGGCGATGTCCACCAGATTGTCGCGCTTGTGGCGGTGGCTCTGGCGGGCCAGCTTGACAGCGATCATGCAGAGCGGAATGTCCGTCGCATTAATCTCGGTGTTCTCGCGCAGCTTCCAGTCCAGGATTGCCGTCCACATCATTGCCGTCCGGGTGAAGTCGTCGCACGGGTGGCCATAGTCCGATTGCCGGGCACCGTCGGTGATGCGGGCCGCCTCAGAGAGCACAGTCTCGTCGGGAGTTGCTTCAGCAATGGCCAGCTCGTGCAATTCGACCTTCGCCATCGGCACCTTGGCCGGCGGCACCAGCGTCTCAGCATCAAGCACGGCCAGGCCCAACTCACGTGCCAGCAGGTACTCCAGCTTTGCCCCGCGCGATTCCTGCCAACCCGGCAGCATGGCGATGCTGTTGCACTGCGCCAGCATGATCACGTCTGCCCGCAGATACGTCTCGCGAGGCAAGTCCGTTCGGCCATCAAAATGCTCAGCCGGGTTGACAACTTCGTACCCTTCCAACCGCAATCTGGCCGCGGCAACGTGAAAGGCGGGAAAGTTATATTCGGCATAGCCCGTCATCGGGCCGGCAACATAGACGCGACTCTTCTTCGGCTGCATTCAGTTATTCTCCGGATTCATGGTTCCGCCGCACAGCGGGCAGCGGGTAAGTGGCATTTCACTAAGGCGCACCGTCAGTCGCCCGCCGGGCACCACTTCGCGTCTCTGAGTCAGCAGCAGGTCGACCTGGTTGTCGTCTTCGTAGACCTCCGCATGCTCAAGGGCATCGAGCACGGACTTCTGTAGGTTATCCAAATCACGACGACGGCGATCCGGGGGGAAAGCGTCCATTGCCAAGGCGATCCGCCCGCCCGCCGGGGGTTTCCGCGGGCCTCCCCCGGCCAGCAAGGAACAGACGTTCGCACGGAACGTCCGCCCCTCCTGGCTGATCACGGTCCTGCCGCGGAAGTGACGCCAGTAGTGGTTGATGCTCGGCGGCCAGGGCAGTGTAATCAAGACAGGGACACTCCTTCCGTAAGTGCGAATCGACGAGTTGGCGACACCGATCCGAAATACAATTTCAGGCATATCTCGTGGTAGCGCCGCGACCGCCGCATCTGCCGCCGCACGACGCGACGGCATTTGCTGCACAACTCCTGCGTACGGTGATGGTAGACCAGGCTTTCGCACCGTCGGCATTCAGTTGCCATGCACAAGGTCTCCTTATCGCTTCCAGGGCGGCGTTCTGTCGTTTGTCGGGGCCTGCTGCGGCTTGCCGATGGCCGCGTCCTGCGGGGCGTAGCCTTTCACCTCGTTCGCCAGGTCTCCCGTGTCCTGCCGTTTCTTCAGCTTCACGGTAATCAGCAGCGGGATGTTGTGCAGTTCCGACGTGTCACGCACCTGCATGACGCCGACTGCGTGGCAGATGGCCGACAGATTGCTGTTGGCGATTTCCACCGTCTGGCTGTTGTGATGGTTCAGACAGAGCCGATCCCAGACCTTGCGATCCCGGCACTCGCCCTGAAGCACCGTGAACTCGAGTTCCAGGTAACTTCCGGCGCCGTCCTTCGTCGGTTTCATCTGCGAACCCGTGATGGCCGCCAGATACTTGCCGGCAGGCAGCGGGTCGTAACTGCCACTGGGTTTAACGTCGTGGGCATTGAAATTCAGATTTGCCATAGTTCAGCTCTCCTTGGTTTGGTGATTCCACAGGGTCAGGCCGTGGTTATTTGTGCTTCACTGCTTGAGCCGGACCGTTGTCAGTCGGCCATGGCCTGCATCAGGGCCGTCCACGACAGTGGCAGTTCCGACGGCAGGTTGAATCGATTCTTGGCCACACAGGCCGGGCTGCCCACACAGCGCAACACGCGCTCGCCGCCGTCCTTGCCCAATCCGGCGGCAATGGTCCGCTCGCGGTTGAAACCGGTTTCTTCTGTCTTGGTGATAATCTTGCGGGTGGCGAACAGAACGGCGTCGGCCCACTCGTTCGCCAGAGCCGTAGCATGCTTGTGCAGGCGAGGAGAATAGCGGTCGTATGTGGTATGCTCCGGGTCTTCGAACTTTTCGACCTTGGCGTGAGCCAGCAGGATGACGCACATGCCGCGACGGCTGCGCAGTGCGTCCAGCATTGACAGTACCTGCCGCCACTGCGTCAAGGCGTGGGTATAGCCGCGTGCGTAACCGCCGTCGACCTTTTCGATGCTGGAGACGCCGTACTGCTCGCACAGCACGTCCCAGATCAGCCGCTCCAGCCAGTCGAGCGAGTCGACAACCACGGTCTCATAGTCGTGTTCCTCATGAAGCAGCGACTCCAGTGCCGCCGCAACCTCGGCGAAGCTGGTTGCCAGCGGGAACGAGGCGCAGTCAATCTGGTCGAGGCCATCTTCGGTCGGCACAAAAATCGGCTTGGGAGCCTGCGCGGCAGTCGTTGACTTGCCGATGCCTTCGGTGCCGTAAAGCACGATTCGCGGTGGGGACGGGCGGCGCCCGGTGTGTATTTTCTGCATCAGACTCATGTTGGCTCCTGCGGTTCGGGTGCGGTTTCAGTTAATGACGCTGTCACAGCGGTAGCGCCCGGGCGGACAGGCGAGGATTGAGTCCGCCCGGGCGCAGGGACGTGTTATGAGACATCCAGCATGCGAATCCCCTCGTAGCCGGTGGGCCAGATCTCCCGCTGGCGGCAACTCTGCAGCCGTCGAATGGCGGCCTCGTTTTCCCGGCGGGCGATGGTCAGCGAATCGTCGCTGACGCGCCAGGCCCCGCAGCGGAATGGCTCACGCTTTTCGACCGCAACGATGTGTACCGGCGCCATCTCGCCGACCACCTCCGCCAGCACCGCCTGGTAAAAAGCCAGCTGCGTCATGTAGCGGTAGCGCCGAGCATCAGCCTCGAACCAGTCGAGCTCGTCGCAGGTCTTCAAATCCACGATTCCGCGGTGCGGATGCGTCCAGTCGATCCTGATCTGGCACGGCACTCCGCAGTACTGGGCCCGCACCACACCTTCACTGCGGCCGTAGAGCAGCAGGTCGACCGCCTCATCGTTCATGGCCACGCCACTGGCCATCTGCTCGATGAGGGCTACCTGGTCGAGCGTCAGCACTGGCTTGCCCTGAACAGCAGCCCACTCGGCAAAGGCCTTGGTGGCGGCGCCGAAC
>JAWLHX010000119.1:0-6430 GCA_041690105.1 Phycisphaerae bacterium | reverse complement strand
CGAGGGCCCTGCGGCGGGCAGGACAACCGCAATATGTGGTATTATGCAGTTAGTCCGTGCAGTGGGGAGGGATGGATCATGAAGACCAGTATTACCGTGTGTGGCCTGCGAAAACGAGTTGCCGCATGGTCACTGACAATTTTGCTGCTGGTGGGGCTCATGCTGGTTGCCTCGGCCTGTCAACCGACTGCCGCTGTGCCCGATGTTGAGCCGATACCGGTGAGGCGTCCGGAGGGCAGTCTGCGTGTGGCCAGCCTCAATGTTCTGCGATGGTGCATGGCCGACGATGTCCGCCGCCAGAGAATGGCCCACTGGCTGACCGTTCAGCGGCCAGATGTTGTTGCTCTGCAAGAACTTAACGGTTGTTCCGAAGAGTCTCTGCGAATCAGCGCCGGGCAATGGGGCCACGAGTACACGGCCTTTCTGGACAACCAGGGCGACCCGCTTGGGCTGACTTCCAGCGCCCCGATTACCGACGTGGTCATGACCCGCGAAGGCTTCTTTTACGGCCTGCTGGAGGGGCAGACGCATGGCCTGCGGTTTTTCGTCGTGCACCTTCATCCGTGGAGCCGAGAGTCGCGACAGCAGGAGATGGCCCTGCTGCTGGAAAAGGTCGAAAAGGCCCGCGCCGCCGGAGCGGAAGTTGTTGTCATTGGCGACTTTAACGCTCTTTCGCCGAGCGACAGCCAGTTGCACGCCAATGGTCAGTTGAGGTCCGAAACGGCCCTTGCCGACCTATGGGTCGGAATCGATAACATGCGCGATGGTGAGTTGGACTACAGCGTTATGGAGCGAATGGATAATGGGCAGCTAGTGGATTTGACGCGAGTTTTTCAGCCCGAGGCGCGGCAACGGGTGTCGTATCCCACGCCGCTGGAGGGCAAGCGCGGCCAGGAGTTGCGAGACAGTCAGCGCCGTCTGGATTACGTGTTTGTTTCGCCCGCTCTGGCCGAACGAACGGTCTGGGCCGGAGTGGTAATTGATGACAGCACCCATTGGCTCAGCGATCATTATCCGCTTATAGCCGATTTCGGCGGGCGGCAGCGTGTTCCGACTCGCCCGCTGGCCAATGTCCGCTCGCCCCAGGAGGCTGGCCGCTGATCAGTGGTGGCCCATGGTCGATGGCCGAAGTCGGGCAGCCATGGGCGGTAAAGGGCCGGAAAGGTCAGCTCAGTCGGTCGATAATCATCTGGTGCAGTAGCGGCAGCATGATCTCGTGATGGCCGGTCAGGCTGTATCCATGGCGGCTGGGCCGGGATAGTACGTTCATTCGCGGCCGGTAGTGCTGAATCTGATCGAAATTGGCGGTGACGATTTCCGAGAGGTCGGCCCCGAGGTTGACGGCCAGGGTGAAGGCCTTCAGGAATACCTCGGGCATGATGACGGCCGAGCCGAAGTTGCACCAGACACCCTGGTGCATATCGGCCACGACTGCTGCAATTTTCCGGAAGTCGAGCAAACTGGCCGCTCCGATGGCCCCGCCGGATGCCTCCGGGTGCATGTGCACGGTGTCGGTGCCCAGAGCCACGTGCACGGTGGCCACGGCATCGAGTCGGCTGGCGGCGGCCAGAATCGAGGCCTCGGCATTGGGGAACTCGTCGGGATCCTCGTTGATAAGGTCGCCGACGGCCAGGCCGAAGCCGCGGTGTCGGCCGAGCATGGCGGCATCGTTCAGATATTCCGGCGTCTCCTCCACCAGTCCGAAGGTGCCGTCCTCCAGCCCCAGCTTGACGTCTTCGCTGGTTTCGCCATGCATGGCGATTTCCAGATCGTGGATTGCTCCGGCCCCGTTGGTGGCCACGGCGGTCACGATTCCGCGCTGCATGAGGTCGATAATATAGGGCGAGCAGCCCACCTTGATAACATGCGCCCCCATGGCGAAGACGACCGGGTAGTCGTTTTCGTGGGCCTGCATTATGGCCTCCACCACGGCCGCAAGTGCTGCGGTGACAGGCGTTTGCGGCAGGGCGGCGGCCCAGTCGGCCAGGGCTGCGCCAGCCGGGCCGGTTTTGCCGAAGCTGTCGACGGTTACCAGGTGCTTGCGCTCGGTAATGCTGCGCATGTGCACGGCGGCGGTATCAATTGGTTCATACGATTTATGATTTTTCATCTCTTCTGCCTCTCGCCTGCTCCTCTGGTCTATGGTTGCGACGATTATCATCGTGCGGGGTCTATTTCGGGCATTTGGATTGACCTGAGCCGCGGCCCATGGAGCGCTTCTTGCCCGGCGGACGTCCCACCAGCATGCGCAGCGCGGGGTCTAGGCAATCGGCCCCCTGGCGGAAGGCAATCTCGATGCGCAGAGCGCCCAGCGTCGGCTGGTCATCGCCCTCGGGCCACAGTTTGGCCATGTTATCGGCGGCCACTTTGGCGTAATCCTTGGTGGTCGTAACAACGTAGCGCACGCCAAGTTGCCGGGCCTCGGTCAGCAGGTCATCAACGTCGCTTGTGGTGTAAGGGTGATGGTCCGGGTAGTCCCGGGTGGCCCGCACATCGGCCCCAAGGCGGCGCAAGGTGCTGTAGAAGGCTTGCGGATTACCGAGCCCGCAGAAGGCCAGGACGCTCTGGCCGGCCAGGCTCTCGGCGGCCATGGCGGCAGTGGCGCCCTTGGGGCAGAAGCCCGTCGGCTGATGGCTGGCGTGCAGCAGCAGGGCCCCTTTTCGCAGGTGCGACCGAATCCGCCCCTCAATCTGCTCCAGGGCGGCCGGTTCCACCAGGTCGTAACGTGTGATCACCACGACCCCTGCCCGCCGCACCTGGCCGATGGGTTCGCGCAGCAGGCCTCGCGGCAACAGGTGCCCGTAGCCGAAGGGATTGGTGGCGTCGATGGCCAGAATGTCGAGGTCGCGCCGCAAGCGCAGGTGCTGAAATCCGTCATCCAGCAGAATTACGCTGACGGCCCGGTCGCGCAGCAAGTCGAGAATGGCCCCGTAACGGTTTGGCGCCTCGACCTGAATTACCGTCTCCGGCAACTCGCTGCGCAGGGCGGCCGTCTCGTCGCCAACTCCGCCGGTGGGGCGACCATAGCCGCGCGAGACGATTGCCGGCCGCTGGGCACTCTGCACCAGTCGGCGGGCCAGAAAAGCAACCAGCGGCGTCTTGCCGGTGCCGCCCACGGTCAGGTTGCCCACGCTGACCACCGGCACCTCGACCCTGCGGCCGGCCGCCAGGTACCACCAGCGGCGCAAGGCCATTACCCCACGGTAGGGCCAGGAGAGCAGCCACAGAGCGGCCCTGAGCAGAGTAGCCATCGGTCCGCGCCGGCGTCCTGCAACAAGATCAAGATAGAAATTCTCGGCCGATTGCTTTGTCATCTTGCCGATGAGTATAAAGTGCCTCCGCCCGGCGGGCAAGCGCCGTTGGTCAATGAGCGTCAAGTTGCACCCGGCGACTGTCCGATAAATGATAAGAGGCAACCGTCGGCCGGGCGCCGACAATGCGCGCCGCCACGGAAGACTGTTTGTCAGCCTTGGGCTTATTGGCCGGAAAAAACATGGGCAAGTGGATGCATAACGCAAGACGGGTGACGGCAGCAACCGACCGTAGAAATGCGGACGGTGGCGAGTGCTCCCTCTGCGCCCGAAGGTCTCGGGGTCGGCCCGCGATTCTCCTGCCAATACTGCTGGGCCTGACGGTTGCGACGCTGGTTGTCGGCCTGGCCATGGCCCAGGAAAGACCGCCCGCGCCGCCAGCCGCCTCGGCAGCCACGGCTGATGCTGATGGTGCCGGTCGGGCCGAAGCTCTGCCATATCACGAATCAATCCGCTATTTCGATTTCGAGGAGCCTTACGGCGAGCCTCTGCCAATTGACTGGCAGCAGGTACGCGGGCCGAAATTCCCGGCCTACACCCGCGGGCGGCTTGTGAACGATGTGGCCCACGATGGCGAGATGAGCTTTCGCATCGACCTTAACGGTGGCAACTGCTCCTATCAGTACGACCGGCGGCGAATGGCCGTGCAGGACGATTACGACTTCTGCGTCGAGGGCTGGATTCGTACTGATGGCCTGGAGCACAGTGGGGCCTCGCTGGCCGCCTGGCTGGAAGACGCTCGCGGCGAGCCGCTGGACGGCAGCCGGGTCCGTTCGGAGGCTGTCGGCGGCACCACCGACGGCTGGGCCTTGCGGCGCGTCTACGTCAGCAGCACCAGCAATGCCGCGGGCAAGGCCTACGACCGTCAGCCCCGTTACCTGCGACTGTCGATGGACGTGCTCAGCGCGGGCGTGCAGGATATTGGCGGCCGGGTCTGGTTTGATGACATCCGCGTGTACCGTTTGCCGCGCGTGCGGTTGATGGTTGCCGGCGGCGTGTTTCATGATGCCGGGGACGATCTTGAACTCTCCCTGCAGGCCGAGGGCCTTGGCGAGCGTCAGCTCGATGGCTGGCTCATGGTTCGCACCAGTCGGGGCCACACGGTGAGCCGCGGCCAGGTACGCATGCAGGCCGGTAAGCCGGGTCAGCCGGCTACTCATCGGGCGACTGTCTCGTCGCTTGCTCCGGGCATCTACGAGATTGTTTTCGATGTCTCGGCCGAGCGCCCGAGCGTGCTGCGGCGTTGGAGTCACGTGGCGGTGCTGGCCCCGTGGCAATCGCCCAAGGGGCTGCGCGGCGTGGGCTTTGGCATCGAAGATCTGTCGGGTCTCGACGATCCGACCGCGACAGCCGCCGTGGTGGCCGCCAGCGGCGTTGGCGCGGTCAAGGTAAGGCTATGGAATCGTTCGACCAACGAGGACGAAATCCGCCTTGGCCGGCCGGCGACGGTGCGCCTGCTCGATGCCCTGGGCCGCCAGGGCGTGGAGTGCATAGGCGTGCTGGGCAAGCCGCCCGATATTCTGGCGGCCGAGACCGCGGCCCTGCGCCCGGGCATAATGGACCTGTTCGGCCAGCCGAAGTCGACTTACGAGTCGGCTCTTGGCTTCACCGTGAGCCGCTACTGCGGGCCGGTGCACCGCTGGCAGATAGGCGAGGTCGACGACAGCAGCGTGCTGCGCCTGCATCAGGACAGCCAGCTTCCGGCAGCGGCCCTGGCTCAGATGGATCGGCTGACGGCCGCCCAGGCGGTCTCGCTGGCCTGGCCCGCGCTGTACAGTCTGCCCTCGCGTCTGCCCGAGCGGCTGGATGCCGTGAGCCTGCGTATCGATCAGTCGATCGGCCCGGCGGAGCTGGTGCATTACCTGCCGGAGCGGGCCGCAGGCGGCAAGCAGGGCGGGGGCCACGTGCCGCCGGCTGTGCAACTGACCTTTGCCGCGGCCGACGCCGGCCAGCACGATGCCGACGGGCGGTTGATCGATTTTGTGCACCGCGTGCTTGCCGCCAAGGTGGCCGGGGTCGACGAGATTTTCTTCGAGCACCTGGTTGACTCCAAAACCGGCTTGATGCAGTCGGCCCGCAAGCCCGACGAGCTTCTGCTGGTTGTGCGGACACTGTCGGATATGCTCGGCTCGGCCCGCTACATCGGCCCCATGCAGCTGGAGAGCGGCGGGCATGCCCTGGTTTTCGAGCGGGCCGACGGGTCGGAGGTGCTGGTGCTGTGGCACGACGATCCGCGTGGCACGGTAACTCAGCCCTTGTACCTTGGGCGCGAGCTTTACGCCACCGACATCTGGGGCCGTCGCAGCCGCATTCCGACGGTCGACCGCCTGGCCACCGTGGCCATGGGGCGGCTGCCGGTTTTTGTCACCGGTATTGATGCCCGGCTGTCGCGTACGCGTCGCTCCTTCACCCTGCGCGGCGGGGTAATCGAGGCCTCGTATCAGCGGCACACGGTGCAACTGCAATTCGAGAACGGTTTCAGCATGCCGCTGGTTGGCCAGATCAGGCTGAGAGCACCGGACGGCTGGAAGCTGGACCCGCAATTTGTTTCGTTTCATCTGGCGGCCGGCGAGCGGGCCACGGTGCCCGTGACGGTGGTGGTGCCTTACGACGAGACCACCGGCATGAAGGAGATCATCGGCGATTTTCACGTGCCGGGCGATGCCCCGCTGCGCTTCCGGGCCCTGGCCCCGGTGCACCTGGAGATGAAATCGGCCCGCACCGCCGCCCTTGGTTACGTGCGCGACGGGCGGCTCATAATCGAGCAGGAAATTACCAACCGCAGCGACGCCCCGATTACCCTGCGGGCCTACGTGCAGGTGCCCGGGCGGCCCATGGTCAGCCACATGATAACCGACCTGAAACCCCTGGCCACCGTGACGCGGACATACGAGCTGCCCTTCGAAACATCGCTGACAGGCAAGCAGGCCCTGGTCGGCATCCGCGAAGAAGGCATCAGCCGCGGCTTCTCCAACGTGCTGGTACCAATAGGCGACACCGTGCGGCGCAGCTCGCAGTAGAGTTGCCGTTATAACCAAAACCCCTCCCCTTGAGGATGTCTCCGGCGCATGCCGGAGACAGGTGAGGGTGCCGGGCGCGCTGACGTAGGGTGAGTTCGT
>JAWLHX010000118.1:0-6589 GCA_041690105.1 Phycisphaerae bacterium | reverse complement strand
CTCATAATCCGCCAGATCGCTCCACACAGTCCCATCGCTGGCAATTGGTGGGCTGATTATCCGGCCATCAAGATCATCCAGATCGTTGATCACATCCGGACCTTCTTCCGGCTCCGGACCCCAATAACCGACAATAAACGGATCGCTCAGCGACAGCGTCAGCGACAGCTCATGGATCTGCTCGGCCAGCGTCGTTCCCACCGTAATGCGGTCGCTCTGCTCCAGCATCTGGGTGCCGATGGCAAACGAGTGCATCATCATTACCACCACCAGGCCGACAAGAGCGCTGGCCACCAGCACCTCAACCAGCGTAAAGCCCGGTTTGCCTCGCGCCGCAGGCCCACAATGGCCCGCACACTCGACCTTCCCATATGCCATAACGCCGCTTGTCTTGCCTGACCTGTAGACCATAGCTATTTCACCACCTTCGACATGCTGAAGATCGGCAGCATTACGCTCGAGGCAATAAAGCCGACCAGGCCGCCCATGGCCACAATCATCATCGGCTCCAGCATGGCCGTCGATGTCTTGATGACCGCCTTAAGTTCCCGATCATAAAACTCGCTGATGTCGTTAAGCACGCCGCCCATGTTACCCGACTGCTCGCCGGCCGAAATCATCTGCGTGACGCCACCCGGCATCAGGTTGCTCCTGAGCAGAGTCTGGGCAACAGTCTGCCCCTCTTTAACCGCCTCGCGAACCTGCAGCCAAAGGTCCCGATAATGAATGTTGCCGGATATCTTGCTGGTGATGGTAATCGTCTCCAGCATCGGTACGCCGCTATTGAGCAGCTCGCCCATTGTCTTCAGCCCACGCGAAAGGTACAGGCAATGAAACAGCTTCTTGAAGACCGGCACCTTCAGCTTCAGCGTGTCAAAAGCATACTCGCCCGATGGCGTCCGCCTGAACAGAACCATGCCCACCACCAGCACCACAGTGCCCAGCACATAAAAGTACCACTGACTGGTCATCGATGCGCTCAGGGCCAGCAGCACCTTGGTTGGCAGCGGCAGCAGGTCTTCCTTGCCCTGAAAAAGTGTCAGGAACTTTGGCAGCACGAAAACCAGCATGAATATGGTCGTAATAACGGCCATTGTGCCGATGATGGCCGGATACATCATGGCCCCGAAAACCTGGCTCCGCGTCTCCAGTTGCTGCTCGGTATACTGAGCTATGCGCTGCAGCGCCCCACTGAAGCTGCCCGACAACTCGCTGGCCTTGATCATGTTGACGTACAGCGGATTGAAGTACTTCGGGTGCTTGCCGATGGCTTCGCTGAAGGGCTTGCCGGCCTCCACATCCAGATGAAGCTCCGTCAGCAAGTTGGACAGCTTCGGATTTTGCGTCTGCTCGGCCATCGAGTTCAGGGCATCGCTGATGTTGATGCCGGCCTTCATCATCACGCTCAATTGCCGCGTGACGGCCAGTATGTCCTTCTGCGATATCCGTGTGCCGAATTGCATATTCAGCACGCTGCTCCCGGACTTTCTTTGCTCGCCATGTGTGGCATGGCTGCGGGCTGCTTCGCCGCCACCTTCGCCGCCCATGCCGCCTCGTCCGCCTTGCCTGCCTGCCTCTGATGCCAAAATCGACATCGCCTTCTCCTTAATTCAGTACCTGCGCCAGACGGTCCGGATTCGATGCCTGGGCCAGAGCGCTCTCGCGACTGACAAAGCCGCGCTCGTACAAATCGCGAATGCAGCCGTCCAGCGTCTGCATGCCGAGTGCCCTGTTGGTCGAGATAATGTTCGGAATTTCAAAAAGCCGGTCTTCCCTGATACAGTTACGCACGGCCGGAGTCATCACCAGTACCTCGACCGCCGGCACCATGCCGGGCTGGTCAATACGCGGCAACAGCGTCTGGCTGATGATGCCACGCAGGGTGTTGGCCAACTGGCCGCGAATGGTCGTCTGCTGCTCCGGCGGGAAAAAGTCGATAATACGCTCGATGGTGCTCGGAGCGTCGATGGTATGCAGCGTCGACAGCACGAAGTGGCCCGTCTCGGCCGCCGTCACCGCCGCCCCGACAGTCTCCAGGTCACGCATTTCGCCAACCAGAATCACGTCCGGATCCTGGCGAACCACGTGTCGCAAAGCCGAGCCGAAACTGGGGCAGTCGCCGCCAATTTCCCGCTGTTCAACAAGGCAGCTCTTGCTCGGAATCACATATTCCACCGGATCTTCCAGGGTAATAATGTGTTGCCGTCTGCTCTGGTTGATCTTGTCCAGCAGACCCGCAAGCGTGGTCGTTTTACCCGAGCCAGTGTCGCCGGTAACCAGCACAAGCCCGCGGGGCAGGTCGGCAAAACGTTTGACCGCCTCCGGAAGGTTCAGGTCTTCCAGCACCGGCACCTTGCCCGGAATGACACGGAAGGCCATGCCGATCAGATCCTGCTGATAATGAGCATTCACACGGAACCGGCCCCGGCCCGGAACAGCCGTCGAAAAGTCGATGTCGCGGTTCCGCACCAACTGGGCAAAACGTTCCTCGCCCAGCATCTCCAGAGCCATGGCCTCGCACTCAGCCTGGCTGACAATCTCCTCGTCCTCCATCGGCTGCAGAATCGTATTGATCCGCACGTCCGGACGACGACCTGCCACCAGGTGAATGTCCGATCCCTTCGTATCGAGCGCCTTGCTCAGAATTCTCTGCAGCCTGGTACCTGTCATTACCTCTGCCGTGCTCATTGCTTCTCCTCTTATAAACCCCCGCAGGCCCACAACTTCGTCGACCTATGCCCCATAGTCAAAAACCGCCGGCCATGTCGTTACCGCCACTCTCGCCGTCAGTTACCTGATACTCTCCGTCACACGCAAAACCTCTTCAATCGTGGTGGAGCCTTGTCGAACCTTGTCCAGACCGTCATCACGCAGAGTCGACATGCCACGTTCGTGCAGCAGCCGACGCAACTGCGTAACCGACGGATTGGTGGTCACAAAATCGCGCACCGTATCGTCCATCACCAGCATCTCGTACAGCGCCACGCGGCCGCTGTAGCCCGTGTTGCGACACTTCTGGCAGCCCTTGCCGCGCATCAGCGTGATATCCTCCAGACCCTGTGCTGCCAGGTAATCCGATACCTCCTGCGACGGCTGCCACTCTTCCTTGCACTGTGGACAAATCCGACGCACCAGACGCTGGGCAATCACGGCATTCAAAGCCGCGGCTATCAGGTACGACTCAATGCCAATGTTGATCAGTCGCGTAATGCTGCTCGGGGCGTCGTTGGTATGCAGAGTCGACAGCACAAGGTGGCCAGTCAGGGCGGCCTGCACAGCAATGCGGGCCGTCTCCTCGTCGCGGATTTCGCCAACCATAATTACATCCGGGTCCTGACGCAGCAGGCTGCGCAGGGCTGCCGAAAAACTCATTCCAATCCGGTCGATAACCTGCACCTGGTTGGCAAAATCAAGCCGGTACTCAACCGGATCCTCAACCGTCGAAATGTTCAGCGTGTCGCTCTTCAGCTCCATCAGGGCCGAGTACAGCGTCGTCGTCTTGCCGCTGCCGGTGGGGCCGGTAACCAGGATAATGCCGTGCGGCTGGGCAATCTCGTTCTGGAACAGGGCCAGATTATCTTCGCTGAAGCCAAGACGCTCCAGGCCCAGCATGATGCTGTTGTTGTCCAGCACGCGGATTACGCACTTCTCGCCGCTGGCCGTCGGCAGGGTGCTTACACGCAAATCGACCGTCCGCGACTGAATCATCGCCCTGATGCGGCCGTCCTGCGGCAACCGCCGCTCCGATATATCCAGGTTCGACATGATCTTGATGCGGCTGATCAGCGCCGCGTGCATGCTCAGCGGTGGCTGCATCGTCTCGAACAATATGCCGTCAATCCTGTAACGCACCCGGAGGCGCGTCTCCATCGGCTCGATGTGAATATCGCTGGCGCCCTGCTGCACGGCGGTCGAAATAATATAATTCGCCAGGCGGATAATCGGCGATTCGCCGGCCACCTTCTCCAGGTCCGGAAGCTCTTCCGACTCGCTCTCCACGACCTCGACCGAATCGTCCGTAATGTCCCGCATCAACTCCTCAACCTGCGCCCCGGAATCGCTCTGTTGCAATTCCTCCATGCACTGGTTGATTTCGCTGCGGCAGGCCACCACCGTGCGAATCTGGCGGCCCGTTTGTCGTTGCAGCACGTCGAACAACATCACGTTGCCGGGCTCGGCCGTCGCCACCGTCAGCACGCCGTCATTCAGCTTCAGCGGCAGTACCGAGTTCTCCTGCATCAACTCCTGCGGCAGCAGTTCCAGCAGGCTGGCATCCAGGTCTTCCTTCTTCAGGCTCACAAACTGCCGGCCGAACTGCATCGCCAAACAGCGCATTACTGACGCCTCGGGGGCCAACTGTTCTTCCAGCACCCGTTGCACCAATTCTTCGTTGCTCAGCGAGGCGTCGTCCGAGAGCAATTCCTCGGCCTGGGCCGACGTCAGAACGCCCTCCTCAACCAGCAGCTTTTCAAGCGGACGCCAGCGGGCGCGCACCGTCGGCTCCGAGTCGAGGTCGATTACAACCGACGACTCCTCCGCCGCACTCAAAAACTGAAGATCGTGCTCCCTCTGTTCCGCCATCTCTCTCTTATCTCAGTGTAAGGGCGTATGCTTTGCCATCCCGCTCCACAACCACACGCTTAGGATCAATCGTCACTATCTCGAAACCGTCCAGCACGTCGCCCACATGCAACACCTGTCCGTCGATCAGAGCCGCACGGTTGCGCGACGAAATAAGCACCGTCTGCAGACGCATCTTACGCAACTGTGCCAACAACGGGTCCTCAACCTCCGCCGTTGCCGCATTTGTCGAACCCGAGGCAGGGGCGGTCGAAATGGCTGGCCCGATCGGCTTTTCCGGAGTCGGCGGAGACACCTGATCAAGCACCCGCTCCCGAATTGCAAACACGTTCAGCCGCAACTCATCCGCCGGCAGAGACTGCGTACGCCAGCCATCCAGAAACACGTCCAGTGCCTCGTCAACCGTTCCAAAAAGCTTGCCGCTGTCGGCCGCCGGTCGCTGGCCCTGCTGCATCTCGTTCAGGGCACCCTCCAGATCCACTGCTGGTTGTGCCGCCTGCTCGGCCACCATTGCCTGGGCATTCGACGGACTCCGCCCGCCCAAGAAGGTCCACATCAGCACGATCAGGCCAACCACGCCCAGCACAGCCAGCGTCAGAAGCTTCTTGCGCTCGGCCCGATCAATAGGAAGACGTGACATTATCCCGCCGCCACCACTGGTATGTTTTTTCGGCTGACCCATATCTCACCTCATTGACGGCAGAACACGTTAAGCACGATGATTGCCTCAAGCTCGCCGTCAGCCCGCTCATTAATGTTCCGCACGCTCAAACCCTGTACCTTCATCAGACTCGGCAGACGTTCCATGGCCACCAGGAACGAATAAATGCCCTCAAACCGGCCCTGCAGGCTGATAATGCGCAAATCATCCGCCGAACCTTCCTTGTGCTTGCGGATGCCCGTCTTAAGGTCCGCCGCTTCGCCGATCAGCCACAGTTCGCCCAGAATTACATCCATCTCGCTCTTCTTCGGCAGGCGATCCTCAAACGCCACAACCGCCTTCTCCAACTGTTCCATCTGCCGACGACTGCCGTTTATCTTGGCCATCTCGACCGCCAGCAGGTTAAGCATAGCCTCCTGCTGACGTACCTCCTCCAACTGCGCATTCATCACTTCACGCTGCGGCCTTATGGCCATGCTGTAAATGCCAAGGACGCTCACAACCAGCAGGGCCGAAACAAGGTATACCCGCTTCGGCAATTGCGACAGCGCCATCCAACGTGGCGGTTGTTCAGGGAGCATTCTCAAAGCAGTTCCCCTTTCCGAAGCTGTTCCTGGGCTATTCGCGGAGCCTCGTCACGCAAAATAAAGGTCACCTCGAACTTGCGAACCACAACGCCGGCAACCGCCTGATTCTCGCTGTATGACAGTTCAACCCTGTCAAACAGAGGCGAGGCCGACAGGCTCGATATGACCCCCGCCACCTCAACATCCGTCGGAGCAAGGCCAATCAGTCGCAGGCGAGTCTCAACTTTCTCGCGGACCACCTGGGCCGCCTTGCGAGCCCGCCGCCCCGGCTTCGGCGACGATGTATCGGCCTCGATTACCTTAACCGTCTGCTCCACAACGTGCAGTTCCGTCAGTGCTGCAGCACTCGGCAGAGCCTGAATTACCTCGCCCACCACCCGGCTTTGCGGCAACGGGTTCATCAGCTTGGCATCGCTCTCTGCCCGCTCAAGCAGCGTCTGACGCTCTTTCTGCAGAGTTTTCCAGGCCGCAATGTCCTCGGCCGCCTTCTGCAGCTTCTGATCCATCTGCTCTTGCACCTGATCAATCTCGCCCGTGCTGGCATTGATCACCGTCAGCGTTACCGCCATGGCCACCGCGACAATCGCCGCCAATGTGGCACAAAGCAGGTTCGCCTTGCGAGCCCGCTTACGCTTGATGTAATCCTGCGGCACAAAATTTATTACCTGCATTGCCGCTCTCTCCTACTTCATGGCCGAGCCGCAAAGGCTCAGCCCCAGGGCAACACTCATTTCAGGCTCAGGCAGACGATTTGCTCCGG
>JAWLHX010000117.1:0-6700 GCA_041690105.1 Phycisphaerae bacterium | reverse complement strand
GCGTCCGCCATAGGTGGCCCGGCGGAGGTCTGGCGGATGATCCGCCGGCACCTGCTGATGGTCATCGTGCTGTTTATTATTATTGCCGGCACGGGTATCGGCCTGACGGTGTACACGTATCAGACCAATCCTCGTTACGAGGCCGAGGCCCGCGTGCGTATCGACCCGGCCACGAGCCGCGACCCGCGGATGGTGGCGGGCAGCGATATCGTCGTGCCGACGCAGCTGATGGATCAGTTCATTCAGACCCAGGTCCGTATGATCACGAATGCCGAGGTCCTGGACCGGGTGTTCGAACCCACGTTTGCCAATCTTATCGCTACGCCTGCCACCGGGCTGAACAATAACGAGCGGACGATTGCCCGTGAGCGCCGCGCTGACTTGGACTGGGCTCGTAATTTGATTGAAGAGCGTCACCGCCAGTTGCTGGAAAACAAATCTCAGATTCTGGGCGATGCCGGCACGCCTGCTCCGGTGTTGCGTGAAAAGTTGAGCGTGAGCCAGGTGTTGCGGACCAACCTGATTTCGATCAGGATGCAGGGCAGTAATCGGGAATTGATTACCAACACGGTTAACAGCGTGGTCGACAGCTACATGCTGGCGGTCAAGGAAGATCGGAAGAATCGTAACGACCGTCGGGTTGATAACCTGCTGGCCCAGTCTCGCAATCTCGAGCGGCGGGCCGAAGAGTTGCAGCGCGACATTCGCAACTTTGTTGCCGAAAACAACATGCTTTTCCAGCTTGTTGGCAATCAGGAACTCGTCAGCCGCATGATGCTGGTAGAGCGCCAGTGGATTGAGGCTGAGGCTGAGCTGCGCGAGGCGGAGCTGAACTATCGCCAGATGCAGCGTCTGGCCGAACAGCAGTTGACCGAGGGGCAGATTCTGGAAGCCCTGTCTCCGATGATGCTGCTGCAGATGGAGGGCGATCGCGAGATGGTCATGCTGGTTGCTCAGAAGCACGATCTGTCTCGTCGCAAGGAGTCGTTGCTGGAGCAGTTCGGGCCGGAGTACCAGGCCATTAAAACCATTAACAGCCAGATTGCCACGGTTGATCAGCAGTTGGAGAGCCGGCGGGCCATGCTGATGAAGATGCTGCTCGATCAGCAGCGCGTGCAGACGACGACGGCTTATGCCCAGGCGGCCGAGACGGTCGAACTGCTGAAGCGCGAGTACGATAAGGCTCGTGCGACGGCCTCCGATGCCGCCGCCAAACAGGCTCAGTACGAGAGCATGCGGCAGGAATACGAGACTGTGCTGGAGAGCCTGAATGAGGTGCGTGCGGCAATTCGTGATACACAGATTGCCGCCGAAGTCTCCGAGAACGTGATTTCGATTGCCGAAGTCGCCCGCGTCCCCGGACCGGACGAGCAGGTTGGCAGCCCCGTGCTTTATGGCACGCTGTCGGTTCTGCTGGCGGTTCTGTTCAGTGCCGGTATGGCCATGATGGTTGAGCTGGTCGACAACCGGGTTCGCACGCCGCAGCAGGTGGCTCGTACAATTCAGATGCCGATGCTGGGCATTATCCCCGATGGCCGCGAAGACCCGGCCACCAGGAGCGTGAGCAACCTGTCGCAGGTGGCCATGAACGCCCCGCAGTCGCTGTTTGCGGAATCATTCCGCCAGCTTCGCACGTCGCTGCTGTATTCCAGCGACAGCGACCTGAAGACGCTGCTGGTGACCAGTCCGCAGGCCGGCGAAGGCAAAACGATGGTGGCCAGCAACATGGCCGTCACCCTGGCCAATGGCGGCAGCAAGGTGCTGCTGGTCGATACCAACTTCCGTCGTCCGGCGGTGCACACTCAGTTCGATCTGCAGAACACCACTGGCTTATCGAGCGTGCTGGCCCGGCTGAGCGATCTGGACGAGGCCGTGCAGCAAACGCAGGTGGCCAACATGGAAGTGCTCTCGTGCGGCCCGCTGCCTCCGAGCCCGGCCGATCTGCTGGGCAGCCAGGCCATGCAGGATCTGCTGGAGAAGATGCGCGAGCGTTACGATGCCGTGGTTCTGGATGGTCCTCCGATGCTGCTGGTGGCCGATGGTCATGTGCTGGCCAGCATGGTGGACGGCGTGGCCCTGGTGATGAGCACGAAGAAGACTTCGCGCGGCGTGGCCATGCGTACCAAGCGTATGCTCCAGGGTCTGCGTGCCCGGCTGGTCGGCGGCATTCTCAACCGCGTCCGAGCCCAGAAGGGCGGTTACTTCCGCGAGTCGTTCCGGGCCTACTACGAGTACTCCGGACGGAAGAAATAGCTGCTTATCGACAACAAGAATATAGTCGGCGGAGCTGAGATGCCGATGTAATACATGAAGTGCAGACGACCGGGCGAAGTATTTCGTTCGGTCGTTTGCCGCATTTTTCGTGTAAGGTTCGCCGAGGAAAAAGGAGTTGCGGATGGTGAATGTGGCGGTAATCGGAGCCGGCGGTTGGGGCAAGAACCTGGTTCGCAATTTTGCCGGCCTGAACGATTGTCGGCTGAAGACCGTCTGCGACCTGAGCGAGAAGACGCTGGCCGGCCACCAGGCATCTTTTGGCGTTGAAATTACCAGAGATGCCGGCGATGTGCTCAAGGACGCCGAGATTGACGCCGTGGTAATCGCCACGCCGGCCCCCAATCATTTCGATACCGCCCGCCAGGCTCTGGAGGCAGGCAAGCACGTTTATGTCGAAAAGCCGATGACCCTGTCGGTGGCCGATGCCCGCCAGTTGGTGGAACTGGCCGACCGGCAGGACCGCAAGCTGATGGTCGGCCATCTGCTGGAATACCATAGTTGCGTGCGGAAGCTGAAAGAGCTGATCGTCAGTGGCGACCTTGGCGACGTTTATTACATGTACACGCAGCGGCTCAACCTGGGCGTGGTCCGCAAGGACGAGAATGCCTGGTGGTCGCTCGCCCCGCACGATGTATCGGTCATCCTGTACCTGCTGGGCGGCAAGGTAGCCACGGTAACCAGCCAGGGTCAGGCCTATCTACGGCCGGGCGTTGAGGACGTCGTGTTCACCCAGATCAAGTTTGCCGATGGCCGCATGGCCAACATTCACGTCTCCTGGCTCGATCCGCACAAGATTCGCAAGATGACTCTCGTCGGAACCAAGAAGATGGTGACCTTCGACGACATGGAGCCGAGCGAGAAAATTCGCATCTACGATAAGGCGGCCAACGTCACCCCCGGTTCTGTGAGCTATCAGGACTCGATTACGCTGACGCAGGGCGACGTGCTTATTCCGTCGATCAAAATGAGCGAGCCTCTGCGCGACGAGTGCCAGCACTTTATCGACTGCATTGTGCACAACAAGACGCCGCTGTCCGATGGCCGCGATGGCCTGCGAGTGGTGGAAGTGCTGGAGGCGGCGACCCGGAGTCTGCGCGAAGGATCGGTGCCCGTGGAGTTGTAGCCTGCCGGGTTCGCGCGGTGCAGCAAACGTGGGGGATGTCAGCAACGGGGGGCTTTAATCGGCCGTGGCAAAATGGGCAAGGCACCTGCTAAGTGAAGGAGTCTGTCTTTGAGCAATAACGATTATTTTGCGCACGAGACGGCGGTCATCGACGAGGGCTGCACGATTGGTAATGGCACCAAGATCTGGCATTTCTCGCATGTCATGCCCGGGGCCGTCATTGGCAGCAATGTCAACATCGGGCAGAATGTGGTTGTCAGCCCGAAGGCCAAGGTTGGCAATGGCTGCAAAATTCAGAACAACGTCAGCCTGTACGACCTGGTCGAGCTGGAAGACAATGTCTTCTGCGGGCCCAGCATGGTTTTTACCAACGTGCTCAACCCTCGGGCTCACATCAGCCGCAAGCACGAGTACCGAACCACGCTTGTCCGCACAGGCGCGAGCATCGGGGCCAACGCTGTGATAGTATGTGGTCATACCATCGGCCGCTATGCCTTCGTTGGTTCGGGTAGCGTGGTGACCAAGAACGTGCCGGATTTCGCCCTTGTGTTTGGTAATCCGGCCCGTCAGCATGGTTGGGTATGCCAATGCGGCGAGCGATTGAACTTTGAGGCCGAAAAGGCCGCCTGCCAGGCGTGCGGCTGGGAGTACGAGTTATCCGACGGCGAGTGCAGGGAGACTAAAACAGGGGGGGCATGAGTACGGTGAAGAAAGCTTTGGTGACGGGGGGAGCCGGGTTTATTGGCTCGGCTATGGTGCGCGGTCTGCTTCAGGCAGGCTGGCAGGTAAGGGTGATCGACAATTTTTCGACCGGTTATCGGCATAACCTCGACGAGGTGGCCGACCGCATCGAGTTGCACGAAGCCTCGATTGTCGACGCCGACAGTTGCAGCCGGGCCTGCCGGGACTGCAACGTGGTGATTCACCTGGCTGCCGACGTAAGCGTTCCGCGGAGCATGGTCGATCCGCTGAGCACGCATCGGACGAATGTGGACGGGCTTTATAATGTGCTGTCGGCTTCGCGCGATGCCGGCGTGCGTCGGGTGGTTTTTGCCAGCTCCAGCGCGGTCTATGGCGAGAATCCGACTCAGCCGAAAAACGAGCGGATGATTTCCGAGCCGATCAGCCCCTATGGTGCCAGCAAGGCCATAGGCGAGCTTTACCTTCAGGCCTTTACCCGCTCGTTCGGTCTTGAGACGGTGGCCCTGCGTTATTTCAACGTCTTCGGGCCGCGGCAGGACCCGAAGAGTGCCTACGCCGCGGCAATTCCGGCCTTTGTTTCCAAACTGCTGTCGGGACAGCGGCCGGTAATTTTTGGTACGGGCGAACAGTCGCGAGACTTCACTTTTGTGGAGAATGTTGTGCAGGCGAATCTGCTGGCGGCCGAGGCGCCCATTGATGGTCCGCTGGTGGCCAACATTGCCGGCGGCAAGCCGACGACCGTAAACGAGATTGTCCGGGTGATCCGCGATCTGCTGGGCGCCGACGATCTTGAGCCGCAATACGAGCCGATCCGGGCCGGCGATATTCTGCATTCGTGGGCCGATATTTCGACCGCCGAGCGTGTTCTAGGTTACCGGCCGCAGGTCGATTTTGCCGAAGGGCTGCGCCGGGCCATCGACTGGTACAAAGAGAATTACCGACAATCGTAGGTTTTGCGTCAGGGTGCCCGATTGAAGGGGCCCATAAAAATCGTAAGGAGAAGGCAACAATGCAGGTACCGCTTCTTGATCTGAAGGCCCAGTATGCAACTTTGCGCGACGAAATTCGAGCCGGAATCGACGAGGTTCTGGAAAGCCAGATGTGTATCGGCGGCCCCAAGGTTACCGAACTGGAGAAGCAGGTTGCCGCCTATTCGGCCTGCAAGCACGGCATTGGCGCCTCCAGCGGCACCGACGCCATCCTCAACGCCCTGATGAGCCTGGACATCGGCCCGGGCGACGAGGTCATTACAACATCCTACACCTTCTTTGCCACGGCCGGCTGCATTGCCCGCACCTGCGCCAAGCCGGTGTTCGTCGATATCGACCCCAAGACCTACAACATCGACCCCAAGCTGGTGCAGAAGGCCATGACCAAGAAGACCAAGGCCATTATGCCCGTGCACCTGTATGGCCAGATGGCCGACATGGACCCGATTATGGCCATCGCCTGCGAAAGCAACGCGGCCGTCATCGAGGACGCCGCACAGGCCATCGGGTCGGAATATCATGGACGCAAGGCCGGCTCCATCGGCACTTGTGGCTGCTTCTCGTTCTTCCCCTCCAAAAACCTTGGCGGCGTGGGCGATGGCGGCATGGTGGTGACAAATGACGATGGCTTCGCCGACCGCCTGGCCATCATGCGTAATCATGGCTCCAAGCCCAAGTACTATCACAAGTACATTGGCGGCAACTTCCGGCTCGATCCAATTCAGGCCGCCGCCCTGCTGGTCAAGCTGAAGCACCTGCCCAACTGGCACGAGGGCCGTCGCAGCAATGCTGCCCGTTACGATGCCGCCTTCAAAGATGCCTCCAACGTCATCACGCCCTACGTCGAGCCGTGGAACTACATGATTTACAACCAGTATGTCATCCGCGTGCCGAATCGCGACGAAGTCATCCAGCACCTGAAGGACAAGAATATCGGCTGCGAAATCTATTACCCCTTGCCGCTGCACATGCAGCAATGCTTCGCCTCGCTCGGCTATAAGCAGGGCGACCTGCCGCACGCCGAAGAGGCCGCCGCCCACACCATAGCCCTGCCGATCTACCCGGAAATGACCGACGAAATGCAGGACTACGTGGCAGCCTCGGTGCTGGAAGCCGTACGCTGAGCATTTACTTTTGCCGTTAAAGCCCCCGGCCCCGCCGGGGGATGCTTTTGCTTTTGCTTTGCCGTTGAAGCCCCCGGCACTGCCGGGGGATGCTTTTGCTTTGCCGTTAAAGCCCCCGGCACCGCCGGGGGATCGTTGTGGCCTGTTGCCTTCTGGTCAAGCCCTCGCGCAGCGCAGAGGATGCACCGCTGCATTCCGCAAAAGACTACGGGGCGGGAATCAAGAGGGCGGGGCCTTACAAGGGGAGTTGTCACTTTGATCAGGGCGTGCGTAACCGGTGGTGGCGGACACATCGGCTCGCATCTTGTCGAGCGGCTCATCGAGGCCGGCCAACAGGTGTGCGTGGTCGATGACTTCAGCACCGGCCGCCGCGAAAACCTCGCTCATCTGCAGGGCCATCCGCAGCTTACTATCGTGGAAGGTCGCGTGCAGGATGCCGATTGCATGGACCATGCGTGCCGCAAGGTGGATGCCGTCTACCACCTGGC
>JAWLHX010000116.1:0-6748 GCA_041690105.1 Phycisphaerae bacterium | reverse complement strand
TGCTCCGGGCTTTCCGGGGTGCGCGGCTTGGCCCGGGTAGTCAGCAGGCGAATGTTCTTTTTTTCCCAGACCACGGCCTGGGCATAATCGGGATGATCCCGCAGGCGCTGCTTGAAGCGGGCATTGTGCGGCCGCTCGCCGTCATTCTGGATTGCGTGCAGGCATTCGTGATAGACGGTGAATTCGACGAACCATTGCGGCACCGAGGGCTGGTCGAGCACGGGGTTGATGACGATGACATTCTGCCCGCGATAATAAGAGCCCAGGGTGCGCACGTGGACGTATCGCCTGTGGCTCTGGCGTCCCCAACCGATGCGGCAGCCGAGGCGTCCGCTGAAGCACTGGTGGTTGACCTTATCGAAGATTTCGTCGAGATTGTAACAACGGCCGCGCGGACGAAGCCGCTTGCCGCGCGTGGTCCGGTCGGCCGGCGGGGCTGCCCCGCCCTGGCGACTGTTGATGAACTGCCTGACGCAGGCCGGACAGCGTTTCTGCTGGCCTCCGATCCAGCGTCCAAGGGATTCCACGACCTCCTGCGGCGCCGCCAGAAAAGCCCTTTGCAGCCGCACGCGCAAGGGGACGGAGGTGGGGCAGAAGCTGACATAGCTGGAGGTATTGTTGGTCAGCGTCAGGCCGATGGCCCGGCGGCTGATTCGCTCCAGCGCTGCGTGAAGTTTTTCGGGTGTCAGGTGATCCATCAGCCCTCCATGCTACATCATCCACCGAAGCGGTCAAGAGGGCGCGTGCAGCAACTGCACAATTGGGGGCGGCCGATTTTCCGGTGGCAGCTTCATCCTGGCACTGCAACGGGATTATTGTCTCCGGCCTGCGCCGCAGACATCCTCACCCTTGTGCAGCCACGGTGAGTAACGGCTTTCGCTGTTGAAGCCCCGGGCATTGCCCGGGGATATGGTAGGAACAGGGCTCACGGTGGTAGGCGCGGTCGCGGGCGCAATGATGGCGGAAGCGATCCCCCGGCAGTGCCGGGGGCTTTAAAGGCAAAGGCAACTGCGACGACAGCGGCTGTCGTTACCCTTCTCCCTTGACGGGAGAAGGTGGCCCGCAGGGCCGGATGAGGGTGAGTCGTGGCCCCGCAGAGAGGACGATGAGTTTTCCGCGCAACGTCACCCCCACCTGTCTCCGGCATGCGCCGGAGACATCCTCCCCCGCAAGCGGGAGAGGGGTCTCTTTACCCTTCTCCCTTGACGGGAGAAGGTGGCCCGCAGGGCCGGATGAGGGTGAGTCGTGGCCCCGCAGAGATGGCGAGGAGTTTTCCGCGCAACGTCACCCCCACCTGTCTCCGGCATGTGCCGGAGACATCCTCCCCCTCAAGCGGGAGAGGGGTTTTAACGGCAACGGCTCCGGATGAGGGTGAGCTTTTGGCTGCTAGAACTTGTCGGCTTTGTTGGCGGGTTTTGGCTGGTATTGCTCGATGAACTGGACGGCTTCTTCGATATTGTCGGTCACGTGGTACAGTTCGGCGAATTTGCGTTTGGCAAAGCCTTCGTCGAAGATGCGCTCGAAGAGCGACAGCAGCGGGTCGTAGTAGCCGTCAACATCGAGTATGACAATTGGCTTGGCATGGTAGCGTAACTGCTTGAGGGTGATGATTTCGAGCAGTTCTTCCAGCGTGCCGAAGCCTCCCGGCATGGCGATAAAGCCGTCGGCCCGCTCTTCCATGACCGCCTTTCGCTCGCGCATGCCGTCGGTCACAATCATCTCGTCGGCGGTTTCCAGGGCCAGGTTGAGCTCTTTCAGGCCCATGGGGATAACGCCCACCACGCGGCCGCCCTGGTGCTGCACCTTCAGGGCCATGGCGTTCATCAGGCCAATGTTGCCGCCACCGAAGATAAGGGTATGGCCGCGCTGGCCCATCAGGCTGCCAAGGGCCATGGCGGCGGAGAAGTATTTTTCGTGCAGGGCATCGCTGGAGCTTGAATAGACGCAAATCGACTTTGACATGCAACCTTGTCCTTTCTTGCCGGCGGCCGGGGCATTACAGTTAATCAGCCCGCATATCCTTGCGCAGGCCCAGCACCCAGCCTTCCACGTCGGCCAGAGCCCAGCGTCCGGGACCGGCCAGAAAGAGGGCCAGGGCCATGGTCAGCAGGGACAACTGGTACTCGTTCTCCGACACCATGCGGGCGAAGCTGAACGTTCCGTCATCGGCCCAGCCCCGCGGAAAGTGCACCATGCCGATGGCCACGGCCATTGCTATGACCAGTCCGGCCGACCAGAAACGGGTCAGCAGGCCGATTATGATGCAGGTGCCGCCGACGAATTCGGTGAGCATCAGGGCCATCACCAGCGGGGCGGGTATGTGGCCCATTCTGGTGATGGTTCCCGACCAGCCAGCGCCTCCCTCCCAGCCGAAAATCTTCTGGCCGCCGTGCCAGATGAATATCAGGCCCAATGCCAGCCGCAATGCCAGAGCGGCGCTGTCCCAGGAAAAAACGTTAGCGGGAGCGGACTTGCGTTTGGCCATGGTGACATTTGCTCCTTTAGTGCCGACCGAGAGCCGGCAGATTCGGGTTGATGCAGCCTTAGACAGATTATCCGCGAGTCAATCGCCCGTCAAGGCGGCTTTCAGCTGGCGGTTTTAGTGACAAGACCCTGCCACGGTGAAGAAGCCGCGCTGCGGCGTGTTGTTTAAAGCCCCCGGCACTGCCGGGGGATCGAACTTCTCTCTAATTCCAACGCGCCAAAGCAACAACAGCAACAACATGAAAAGCCACACCATCCCCCGGCAGTGCCGGGGGCTTCAACAGCAAAAGCAACGGCAACGGCAACAGAAACAGTCACAGAAACGGCCGAGGGGCAGGATGCCCCCCGGCACTCACGGCCAGGATGGCCGTGCCACGGTGAAGAAGCCTTTGTCAAGGCGGCTTTCCGCTGCTGGTTTTTCTTGATTCCAACTGGGGCCGTTCTTATTATGATGGGTTCGAGAACTGGTCGGCCGAACCACAGGAAAGGTGCAGAATAAGAAGATGAACGATATTCCCGCCGAAATACGTGAGCGCGTCGAGCACGATATGCGAATTCTGGAGCGAGGCACGGTGGAAATCTATTCCCGCCAGGAGCTCGCCGCCCGGATTTCCGCGAGCATTCTTTCCGGGCAGCCACTGCGGGTCAAGCTGGGCATGGACCCGACGGCCCCGGACATTCACCTGGGCCACGTCGTGCAGTTGCAGAAGATGCGACAATTCCAGGACCTGGGGCACAAGGCCGTGCTGATTATCGGCGACTATACGGCTCGCGTCGGCGACCCGTCGGGGCAGAACAAGACCCGCCCGGTGCTCTCGGGCGAGCAGATCGACCAGAATGCCACCACTTACCTGGAGCAGGCCGGCAAGGTGCTCGACCTGAGCTCGGAGAAGCTCGAGATTCGCCGCAACAGCGAGTGGCTCTCCAGCCTCAGCTTTGCCGACGTTATCAAGCTGACCAGCAAGATGACCGTGGCCCAGATGCTGGAACGGGATACCTTCGCCCTGCGCTACAAGTCCGGTGATGCCATCGGCATTCACGAGTTCCTTTACCCGCTGATGCAGGGCTACGACTCGCTGATGATTGACGCCGATGTCGAGCTTGGCGGCACCGATCAGACCTTTAACAACCTGGTGGGCCGCGACCTGCAGCGCGACGCCGGGAAGTTGCCGCAAGTGGTCATGATAATGCCCCTGCTGGTGGGCCTTGACGGCACGCAGAAGATGAGCAAGAGCAAGGGCAATTACGTGGGTGTGACCGACGAGCCGGCCGACATGTTCGGCAAGCTGATGAGCATCCCCGATAACCTGATGGCCAACTACTATGAGTTGCTGACCGAAGTGGACGAGGCCGAGCGCCGGCGGCTCACCGGTCCGCAAGTACACCCGCGGGAGGCCAAGGGGCAGTTGGCGTCGATGGTGGTGGAGCGCTTCCACGGGCCTGAGGCCGCCACCATGGCCGCCGAGGAGTTTGCCCGCGTGTTTTCGCAGAAGCAGGCCCCTGCCGAGATGCCCGAGCTTGGCCTGTCGGCCGAAGAGCTTGACGCCGATGGCCGCATATGGATTGGCAAGCTAATGCAGCTGGCCGGCTTTGCCCCCAGCAGCAGCGAGGCCATCCGGCTGGTCAAGCAGGGGGCGGTGTCCATAGATGACCAGACGGTTATAGACCCGAAGGCCAACGTGGAGGCCGGCGACGGTGCCGTTTTAAAGGTAGGCAAGCGCCGGTTCGCCCGAATTGCCCGGAGCTGAGACGCGAGAGATGACGCCTTACAGCTCATGGCGTACAATGGGCGCATAATATATAAGGAAGAGGAGGCCAGGGCCATGAGGCTCCCCAGAATCGATACATCGAAAGATTACAGCGGACTTTACGTGGTGGACTTCGGCGACCAGGTGGGCATCGGCTATACTATTGAAGAGGTCCGCATGCTGCTGGAAGAAGAGCGTTACCAGACGGTGCACGTGTATAAGGTGCACAACATGCGACCCGATGGAACGGTTGAGCTGAAGGCCGTCTCGCCCACCCGCTTTGCGGTGGAATCGGCCTTCGCCTTCTGCAGCCGCGAGATGGAGCGGGCCCGCAGCGATTTCGAGCAACTCAGGCAGCTTGGCGAGACCGACCCCCTGCCCTGCAAGGCCCGCCTGCTTTTCGGCCAGCTTAGTTACAATCCGCAGTTTTCGTACGTGGCGGCCATTGTTTATCCGGCCGAATACGAAGACGAAATGAGCCAGTGGCTGCTGAAGCACGATGTGCAGGCCGGCGAGACGGTGGATCATGGCATCAGCCACGCCCAGAACATCGAGCAGAATCTCCAGGTCCGCGACCATGCCCAGCTACCGGCCGAAGCCTGGCGGCAGAGCCGCTCGCGCGAACAGTTGCTACGGGCCGTGGGCGATGGTGTTCAACGTTAGATTTCAGCAGCGGGCAGGCCTGGCCGCAAGCGGCCATGGCACCCGGCTCGAAAAGACTTACGACCTCGACGAACTCCTGAACAGCGGGCGCTATCCTAGTTCGTGATGTCCTGCTATTACCCTCCGCCCGTTCGCGCCTCCTCCCACTTAGCATCGGCCGCATCGGCCTGCGCGAAGGCCGCATCCACCTGCTCGCGAGTGACCTGCTTAGGCCCGCGCACGAGCTTGGAGTCATCGGCAAAGAGCTCGACGAAGGCGCGACCGGCGCCTAATGGACCACTATTCGCCATTTTCGGGAACTTCTCTTGTCCTTTGTCGTCCAACAACAAGAGCAAGTTGTGGGACGATACTGGTAGGATGTTAAAACCCTGTGACAACGTCGCTTTCCGACGGAGAGGTCCAAAGGAGGAAGCTCCATGCGCCGAACTGCTCTAAGACTGGTAATCCCTGTCATCGTTCTGGCCATTGCCGCTGGGGGTTGTGCCCCCTCGCCCAAACCAGAAAGCGTTCTGGGCAAGGACATCGCTGAAGTCCCATCTGCCAAGGACGCGCAATCGCTCGTAATGACATCGCCGGGCAGTCTCCAGAAAAGTTACGCGTGGACTTCCTCTGGAACACCGTTCCAGCTGGCCGTTGATGAAACAGGCAAGGTCGTTTACTTGTCCACCGATGCGCCCTCGTTTGCGACTCCCGAGAACGTGCGTGTCGGAATGTCGCTGAAGGATGCTCTCCTGTTGGCCAGCCACGGACTGCAGAAGGAAACCGGTTGGGGCTATTACGTCACGCTGCCTTCAGGCTGGTGCGCCGCTCTTACTCGCGGCGAGACAATGACAGAGCAGGACCTGGACCAAGAGACCCCCATAAAATGGTTGTTCCGAAGGAAGTAGCAGCGCGGGGAATGCGGGCACTAGCCTTTCCTCGCCTCCGCCGACTTCGCATCCGCCGCATCCGCTCTCGCCAGCGCCGCATCCACCTGCTCGCGCGTGACCTGCTGCTGACCATTCTCGATGGCCCGCGCACGAGCTTCGAGTCGTCGGCAAAGAGCTCGACGAAGGCGCGACCGGCGTGTAATGGAAAGGGTACTGCTCATTGCTATCCTTGCCGGGTGCCACACTTTGGAGCGACGGCGCAGCCGGCGCCAAAGTGTGCCGAATGCCAGCAGCGGTGCGATTTGGAGTGGATTGCTGCACGAGCATATCCGGACAGAAACAACTTGACTCATATTGACGACGAAGCGATGATGCCTATATGGCACGGCCACTGCCGTGTGGCAAGCGGCCATGGCGCCCGGCACTTTAGACAAGCCGGACACAGGCTGTCCAGGTAAGAAGAGTGAGGGCAACATTAAGAATATTGCAGTATGGGTCATTTCAGTGGCAATTCTTGCCGGCGGTTGTGGGCCGTCGCTACGATCGTTGTCTGACAGCGAGGCCGCTGCGCCTAGCGATGACGCCAACATGCTGCAGTCACTCAGCTTGGTGCAGATGCCGTTGACGCTGGTATGGAGCCCGGAGAAACTGCCTGATAATACCGGCATTATGAAGCCGTTCGGCGAGGAGGAGGCCGGCCAGCAGCCAGTCCTTACCGGCAAGGACTACATGGAAGGCGCCCGCTGGTTCTTCAATGATCTGGTAGCCCGCCGCCCGGGCAATCCGAGCTTCCGATCCCTCTGCTCGCTCCTGAACAGCGGCTTAGGGCGTTGGCGCCGGCTCATCGTGATCGAGAAGATGGGACAAATCGCCTATCCGTATGGTTTTATTGTGATTGCGTTTGAGGCGGAGGGCACACGCGTTGTCACCAACATGTTGTACGATGCGCCATTGTGGGTCGAGGGGAAGCAGTTGCATTTGGTT
>JAWLHX010000115.1:0-6974 GCA_041690105.1 Phycisphaerae bacterium | reverse complement strand
CGACTTTCTGCGAGCGGCCCGAGAGACTGATTCCAAACAGGTTCATTGGCTGCTTCCTCAATATTCTAGACTGTGTTAGCGGCACTTCTGCCTGTGCTGATTATAAAGGTAATCGTAGCTGGCGGCAAAGGCCGATGCATGTAAGCATAGGTTACCCGGCGGTGCTGTCAAGAGACTGTTGGCCGCTTGCCGCCAAAAGATGGCTCCGGGGCTCCCCGGCCGCCCGGCGGGCCGCGGCGCGATAACATATATAGGATGAGGGGAATTCTTGACACAAAAAAGTGGTTTGCTATACTCTGACTTCGTACGGGCTGCCAGGACGTAAGTCCGCGCTTATAAATCATTTGGCGGCGCCACGGCAGACATTTACATGGTGGCGTTTTGGTGACGCTTGAATTGTTTCTCTGGCGCAGCTCTTTGCGGATGTCCGCTGGCGCCGGTTTCCGGGCGGCTGGGCCGGGTTCGCTGTCCTTGACATCTTGATGCTGTTTGGAGCGGGGAAGGAGACGGGGGCGTGAACGATAAAATACTGCCGAGGCAACGTCTGGTCGGGCGGTTACTGGTTATTGGTCTGCTTATGCTGCCTGTGCTGATTGCACTGTCGGGCTGCGCTCCTCAAAACATCGGGCCGTACAACGAGACGTGGTTCGGCAAACCGGGGCCTCGCATCAGCAACGAAATCTGGAGCGATTACGACTGGTACAAGGACAGCCTGCATTACTGGGGCACTCCGCAGGACGAGATTGACGATTATCAGCCTGTTCCCGGCCCCATGGCCAGCGATTTGCGTCCACCCGAGGGCGACTACATCGTAGGCCCAGGCGATTTGCTGCAGGTAACCATTCTGGATCTCTTCGAGCCCGGCCAGCCGTACAATGTGCAGGTCAGGGTGAGCGAAATCGGCAACATATCTCTGCCGTACGTGCGCAGCATCCGGGCCTCAGGCTTTACGATTCAGGGTCTGGAAGAGCGCATTGCCGACATGCTTCGCGAGCTTATTCGCGAGCCGCGGGTAACGGTCTTCCTTGTCGAATCGCGTAACCGCTTTTACAGCGTAATGGGCGGTGTTCGCAATCCTAATATATATCCGCTTTACCGGGTTGACATGAGCCTGCTGGAAGCCATTGCGGCCGCCGGCGGCACGCTGCCCTTCATTGACGAATGGGCCGTTGTCATTCGCGAGTTCACTCCGGAAGAGCTGAACGCGATGCTGCTGGAGATTTATGCCCGCCGCGGTGCCGACCCGATGCTGCCGCCGGAGGATGCTTTTGCTCCGGTTGAGCCCGAGGATGGTGCCGGTCAGCCTTTACCTGAAGAAATGTCGCCTCCTGCCGAGGAGCCGGAAGAACCCCAGGCCTCGGAGGCCCCCGCCGCTCCGGCCGACAACACCCCGACCGAACTGGAGATGTTGCAGCGTATGGCCCGCGGCGAGCGAGTTGAAGCTCCGCGTGAAGAGCCGGCCGAGATTCCGGCCTTGCCACCGGGCGATGCTCCGATGCCGTTGCCGGGTGCCGAAGAACCTGAGCCGCCCGTTGTGGCCGATGCCCCGCGCGAGGCTCCTGCCGGCGAAGCGGGTCGTTGGGTATTCCGTGATAACGTCTGGGTCTTCGAGGGGGCGCCCGAGGATCTGCGTACTCCAGTTGAAAGGCCTGTCGAATTCCGCGAGGAAGAGGGCCTGGCCTCGCTGCCAGCCGATATCCGGGCGGAGCTTACCCGTCGCGGCGTTATCGAGGGCGGCGGCATGTTGCAGCGCGTCATCAGGGTGAATGTGCCCTTGCTGCGCCGCGGCGACGTGACGCAGAACGTGATTTTGCAGCACAACGATAAGATCGACTTTATTGAGCCCGAATCCGGCGAGTTCTACATGACCGGCGAGGTCGTCCGTCGTGGCGTGTACAGCCTGACTGGTCGCGATATTACGGTGCTGCAGGCGGTTGCGGCGGCCGGTGGCCTGACTCAGCTTGCCATACCGAAGCGGGGCATGCTGACCCGTCGCGTGGCCCAGGATCGGGAAGAGATTATTTACTTCGACCTGGCCAAAATTGCCGATGGCGAGGCTCCTGACTTCTATCTGCAGGCGAACGACCTGGTGCGTATCGGCACCGACCAGGGAGCGATTATTCTCGCCGTTCTTCGCAACGCATTTCGAGCGACATACGGATTTGGTCTGGTGTACGATCAGAATTTCGCCGACATATACCCTTGGAAGGGCGAAATTCATCCGCTTTTCTAGCAGTCGGGTTTGAGAGACGACAAATAATACGCTCGGCCCGGATTTGGCTATTCGGGCCGACGTGCGTATAATGCGACGTCACTTTGTCCTGCAAGCGGATCGTACAGAAGGGGAGTATCCTTTGAGCCAGATCTCGTCAGCCGGTCTTTCGGCGGGCATTGCCGATCGTCGGCGTGATTACATCCAGTTTGCGCTGATTGTCCTGCCTCTGGTTCTGCTTATGTTCCAGGGCGACTTTGTCGTGGACATCTCCAAGAAGCTGAACCACAACGGTCAATACGATAAGCTGATAGAGCTTGAGCGGCAGAAGGCCGAGATTACGGCCAAGCGCCGGGCCAATCCGCAGGCAACCCGCGACCAATATTTCGAAGTCCTGCGGCTGAAACAGCAGGAGGACGATCTTGAGCTGCAGATCAAGCCCCTGGTGGAGGCCGATGAGCGTCTGGCCCGCTACTGGAACTTCAATTTCGGCAAGCTGTGGCCACTATCGCTGGTGGCCTGGCCGCTGCTTATGCTGCTGATATGGTATATGATTCCGCTTGACCTGCGCCAGAAGGCCTACCGGCAGGCCCTTGACAGTGGGACCCGGACCACGGGGCTGCTGATTGCTCTGGCGGCCATTGGATTGTTCTGGCTGGGCGCCTGGGGCACCAGCGAGGCCGCTCATCGTGTCGTGGCCAACATGGGCGATGATGCCTATGAATTGCCGTTCTACCTGGCCCGGGCCAATCTGCTGGTTTATTTGTCGGCGGTATTGTGGCTGGCGGGGGCCTCGTATGCATTCCTGGGTCGGACCGGGCTTTTGCGGCTATGGGTGCCCATGTCGGCGGCCGTTATTCTGCTTGGTATCAACTATGCCGCCTTCAGTTCGCGCTGGACCGACCTCTGGGATATGCATCCGCAGTGGGGCCACGGCTATTTTGTGGGCTTTCTGGCGGCCATGGTCGGCTATTTCATCATCCAGGAGCGTCGTGCCGGGCACGAAACCAGTGACGGCGGCTTTGCGCCCGACCTGACCCAGGTCTCGCTGGATGCGACCAATGCGGTGGCCCGGCTTAAGGCTGGTCCGGATGCTGATCGGCAGCAGACAAAATGGCCGGTCAAGGCAAGCTGGGCATTGCTGGCGGTCGGGGCGGCGGGTTTGCTGTTGATGGCTCTGCGGGCCGTGCCTGCTTTAATATCAGTCCTCGGTCCCGAAATATCGTTGGGGCTGGCGGGCACAATGTTCGACACCTTCCGCGTGCTGCTGATCGCCATGACGGGGGCCGCCCTTGTGCTGGGCGGATGGCAGGCTTTGGAAGGTAACCGCCGCAGCGACCTGGCTTTGCGCATTTTCGGGCTCGTTCTGGCGGTGCTGGCGGTGGCCTTCTGGTGGATGTCCAGTCGGCTGGGCTCCAATGGCATCCATTATCTGATGCACATTTCGCTTATTCCGCTGCTGCTGGGCCTGATACTGACCGTTTTCGGTCCCAATGTTCTGCGGGTGGCCTGGGTGCCGGTGTTGTTTCTGTTTCTGGCCATACCGTGGCCGGAGCGTTATTACCTGCTGATATCGGCTCAGCCGCAGGAATGGGCGGCCGAGGTGGCGGTCAAGTTCATGTCGCTGATGCATTACCTTGGTCTGGCCACCGGGCCCATAAGCCGGGCCGGCACCAAGCTGACCATCGGCCCCAACTGGTGGGACGAGTTGAAGGTGGCGGCAGAGTGCAGCGGCTTGCAGATACTGTTCTCGTTTGTGGCCCTGAGCGTGATTTACGCCTACATTGACCCTCGGGAAAAGTGGAAACGCGGCATCATTTTCCTGAGTTCGTTCCCCATTGCCATCATCTGCAACTTCATGCGAGTGGCGGCCATGGCCCTGTTCTATCAGCATGGTTACCGCGGCGTGGCCGAGGGCATGACGCACGAGCTCATCGGCTTCATGATGCTGATTCCGGCCTTCGGCATGCTCTGGGTGCTGATGCGTATGCTCAACGGCATGGAATGGCTGGCCGAACGGATTGCCGGGGAGGATAGCCCGGCCGATACTTCGGGCGACGATTGAGGTATTTCGGGTATTTGTCGGGCCGAGAACTTTTTTTCTGTTCTTGCCGCTGATCGGCCTATAATTCCTGCTCGGGTCTTCCTGGTGTTCTGCCCGAGGCGCGACTGGGCGGCGACCTGAAGGGGCATTGCGATGTCTGACGATAATCGGCACAAGGAAGAGTTGAAGAGCGGCACCGTGGACGACGGTGGCGAGCAGCCGACGACGGCGGCGGCCCGTTCGACCATGCCGCTGGCTATTGTGGCCCTGTCGGGGTTGCTGGTGGTGCTGCTGCTTTTTTCGGCCGGCACCCTGGCGATTGGCCGTGGACGAGTTCACAAGGGTCCGCCTACTCCGCTGGCCAAGTCGTTCATGGACTTTCCGGTCGACTTTTTCCCCGGTTACACCTGGCGTCAAGGCGTTCTTGAGCCCGAGATCGAGCGTCTGGTGGGCTCCAATGCCACGCTTAAGCTGACCGGTGTCGGGCGGCAGGGCTGGGTCGATCTTTACACCAGCTACTTTGGCTACGCTTCCACCCCGCTTGAGCACGAGCCTGATGTCTGTTATCCGGCCCAGGGCTGGGATTTGCCGCTGGGGGTGATACGTACGGAGATTAATCTGCCGGGGCGCAGCGAACCTTTGCCGATCAACGTGTTTTACTTCACCAAGGAGTTGCAGCGCGTGCTGGTGGTGAACTACTACTGCATTAACGGCGAGTATTATAACGATCGGCTGGAGACGAAGTTTCTGGAGACGGGCGAGGGCGGTTATTACGCTCAGACGCGCGTTACGGTCGAGGTCAAGGGCGAGGAGTTGACGCGGGAGACCTATCGGGACCATGAGGCCTTCAAACGTGCTCGAGACGTGATGGTGGTGGCCGCGCCGCTGATTGAAACATATTTGCCGCAAATGGGCGGCAGCAATGACGATAAGACTCAGGCCGATCAGTAGCCTGGCGGTTATGGTTGAGATTTTCGGCCCAATGTGGCGGAAGTTTTTCTGTATGCGAGCTGGCATGCGGATTTTTGATATCCGAGGGAGGACGTCTGTATGAATCGTAAGCTTATTGCCCTGATTGGCATCCTGGTTGTTTCCGGCATTATTGCGGCCGGTGTTGCCGTGCTGGTCCTGATACCTGACCGCGATGCGAAAGCACGGATAGCCGAAGCCAAGGAGCTGATAGCCGAGGAGGATTACGAGGCGGCGAAGCTCAAGTTGCAGGTTGCGGGCAACGAGGGTGGTCAGGGCATGCACGAATGGTGGTCTCTGCAGGCGGATGTCGAGCTTAAGCTGCCGGAGCCTGATCTGGGCAAGGTGATTTCCTGGTATCGCAAGGCCCAGGAGATGCGTCCGCAGCAGATAGAGTACACGCGCAAGCTGGCCAAGGCTTATCAGCGTGCCGGCTGGTGGAATGAGATGCTGGCCCAGGCCGAAAGCCTGGTTCAGCAGGAACCTGAGAATGTCGAGAACCTTGAGCTTCTGCAGGAGGCCTCGACCTGGCTGTATCGGAGCAATCGGAGCCAGGATGCCCGGGCCGAGTTTCTGGAGCGGGCCATTACGGCCCAGCGGCGACTGGTGGAGCTTGAGCCCACGAAGTTCGAGCATTATCAGACGCTCTACGCTCTGCTGATTCAGCCGGAGAAGCAGGATTTTGCCGAGGCCGAAGCTGTAATGAAGTCGGCCCTGGAGCAGACGCCGCAGAAGGTTATGGCTCACCTCAGATTGGTGGACCTTTATACCCGATGGTACGAGCAGCAGAGGCAGATTGACGCCGGGGCGGCTGAGAGGTATCGGCTGCAGGGCGATGCGTCGCTTGAGCAGGCGGAGAGTCTGGCGGCGGAAGGCGATGTTGACGGCAAGGCTCTGAGCCAGTTGGCTCTGGCCTTCCTGACTCGCGAGGATCTGGCCAAGGGCACATTGTATCTGGATAAGGCGATTGAGACCGACCCCGGTCGGGCGGAGGCTTACATTCTGCGCAGCAAGCTTTATCTTCAGGACGGCCAGAAGGATCAGGCCATGGCCGTTCTGCAGCGTGGCTTGTCGCAGGTGCCAGCGGAGGATTTGACGGAAGAACAGCGTTCGGACCGCATTAACCTGTTGTTTGAGTCGGCCCGCCTGGGACTGGATGGTGGCGCGGATTCGCCGGAAGTTGCGGCCCGGATCAAAGAGTTGGAGGATTTGCGGGCTCCGAATGCGATCATTAATTTCCTCAAAGGTCACCGGGCGGTGGCCCAGAATCGTTTTGCCGATGCGGTGCGGCTGTTGGATCCGATTGTTCAGACCGATCGTGGCAACCAGTTGCCCAACGATCAGCTGGCCGTGGCCAATTACTTTCTCGGCTTGTCCTACGAGCGTCTCGGGCAGGCCGGTCCGGCGGAGCAGGCTTACCGCCGTGCGACCTCGTACCAGCCACAGATGGGCGGGGCCTGGCTGAGTCTTGCACGCCTGCTGACGGTCGTTCTTAACCGTCCGGCAGAGGGGCAGCAGATACTCGAACGTATTGTGCAGTCGAATCCGGAGAACCGGCCGGCAATCATGCTGCTGGCAGTTGCTTACCAGAGCCAGAGCCAGTTTGCCCGGGCGGTCGAGCTTTATGGCAAGGGCATTGCTCTTGAGCCATCGTCGGCCGACGGATACCTGATGCTGGCCTCGCTGTATGCCCAGAATCAGCAGGCCGAGCAGGCCCGGCAGACGATACAAGAAGCCATGGAGAAGGTC
>JAWLHX010000114.1:0-6991 GCA_041690105.1 Phycisphaerae bacterium | reverse complement strand
CAACGACTGAAATCGTGTCGGCCCGGCGACTTGGGTTCGACCAGCACTATCTTTTTTATCATTTCCAAAAACCTTTCACAACGTCTTGCTGTAAGGTAAGTTACGTTTCGGCACCAAGTCGGGAAGCCTGTCAGAAACGAGCTTCACCAGCCCGGCTATAAACCGAATCAATCAACCGCCGCTCAACGTCCAGCTTTATTGTAGCACAATAGCGGACAGGGCTATCCAATATAGTTTGCGGCTGGCGGGAATGTGCCAAGCGGGATGATTGATGCTCGTCGCGAGTGGCCGATTTTTAATGGCGAAGGCGGTTTGCCGTTAAACCCCTCCCCCTTGAAGGGGGAGGACAGGTGGGGGTGACGCCGCGCGGAAAACTCCTCGCCCTTATTGTGCAGCCAAAGCTCACCACCCTCATCCGGCCCCTGCGGGCCACCTTCTCCCGTCAAGCCCTTCGACAGGGCTCAGGGCAGGTGAGAAGGGTGAAGAAACAGATAACTACTACAGAACCCAGATGCAGCAACATGCCGCCGAAAATCGCCACGCCCTCGGGAATGTGCCAGGGGTGATGATCGTCCCGTCGCGAGTGGCGCGTTTGCTTTGACCAGCCGGGGCTGCTCTGGTATATTATGTGGCTCTGAGAGCCGGATGGTGAGCCGTCCGGGAGAGGTTTTCGAGGCCCAGCGATTGTTTTGCCGCCAGTCGGGGCGGGTTCAGATGCCCGTCCTGCCCACCGGCAGGCGAATCGCTACAGCAAGATGCAAGGACAAAGCAATGGCAGGAGAGAGTATCAAGACGCACCGCGTGGGCATCATCATGAACGGCGTGACCGGCCGCATGGGCACCAATCAGCACCTGAAGCGCTCGATCAAGGCCATCATCGACCAGGGCGGCGTGAAGGTTGGCGACAACGAGCGCATCATGCCCGACCCGATCCTTGTGGGCCGCAATCCGGCAAAGCTGGAGCAGCTGGTGCGCGAGACCGGCATCAGCAAGTACACGACCGATCTGGACAGCGTGCTGAAGGATCCGCAGTACACCGTCTATTTCGACGCCCAGACGACCGACCGCCGGGCCGACGCCGTGAAGAAGGCCATTAAGGCCGGCAAGCATATCTACTGCGAAAAGCCGACCGCCGTCTCGACCGAAGCCGCCTACGAGCTTTACGACCTGGCCACCAAGGCCGGCCTGAAGAACGGCGTGGTGCAGGACAAACTGTGGCTGCCGGGCCTGGTCAAGCTGAAGCGTCTGATCGATATGGGCTTCTTCGGCAAAATCCTGTCGGTCCGCGGCGAGTTCGGCTACTGGGTCTACGAAGGCGACGTCATTCAGCCGCAGCGGCCAAGCTGGAACTATCGCAAGGAGGACGGCGGCGGCATCATCGTCGACATGCTCTGCCACTGGCGCTACGTGCTGGATAATACCTTCGGGGCGGTCAAGAGCGTGAGCTGCCTCGGCGCTACGCATATTCCGCAGCGCTGGGACGAACAGGGCAAGCCCTACGAGGCCACGGCCGACGATTCGGCCTATGCCACCTTCGAGATCGAGGGCGGAGTGGTGGCCCAGTTCAACAGCTCGTGGAACGTCCGCGTCCGCCGCGACGACCTGCTGACCATGCAGGTTGATGGCACCGAGGGCAGTGCCGTGGCCACCCTGCGCGACTGCCGCGTGCAGCACCGCAGCGCCACGCCTCGCTGCATCTGGAACCCGGACATCGACAACCCTATCGACTTCTTCGGCGGCTGGCAGCGTGTGCCCGACCAGGGCGAGTACGACAACGCCTTCAAAATCCAGTGGGAGCTTTTCCTGCGTCACCTGGTGAAGGACGATCCGTGGCGCTGGACGCTGCTGGAAGGTGCCAAGGGCGTGCAACTGGCCGAAAAGGGCATCGAGAGCTGGGAGAAGCGGTGCTGGGTCGAGATTCCTGAGCTGAAGTAAGCCACCCGCACACTACGCCAGTTGATTCCGGTGCTGGCATAATCAAGAATAGAGAAGCCACGGTTGGGTTATCCCGGCCGTGGCTTTTTAATGCGCTGTCCTATTAATGGGTGCCACCCACAAGCGGCTGTTGGCTTGTGGGTGCCGGCGAAGCACCCACAAACAAACGACAACGACGTTTGTGGGTGGCACCGAACGCATCAGTTAACCCAGAGCATTAGATGCTGCCGAAAGGGAAGCCAACTTCGGCCGACGTTCGTTCCAGGGTGTGGAAGTGCCAGCCGTCGGGTCCATGACGCAGGAAGTGCGGGCGGGTATCCCAGCTTCCAAGGTTGTAGAAATCCCAACTCTGGCCATCATGCTTGTAGACGGTGTGCCCAAGGCTGTGAGTATGACCGCTGACGATGACCTGGTGCCCCTGCTGGTGTAGCTCGAGCATGGCCTCGTCGCTGACAGTCAGCATGCGCCTGGTCTTCTGTCGCACCGCGCGGCGGCTATAATTCTGGTAGCCGTTGGCCAGAAAGCGGGCCAGGCGGGCGGGCACGGCCTGGAATATGTTCTCGATTGGTCGCCAGTTGGTCACCTTCTGGGCGCCATGGGTGTCTCGGTCGGCCCGGTACAAATGGTGCCCGTGACAGACCCACGTTTTCTGGCCGAAGCTGTCGATGCTGAAACCATGCGTGTGAGTCTGCATGGAGGCTGCCCGTCCAAGTTCCTGCAGGCCGTAGAAATCGCGATTGCCGGCCACAAAGTGCACTTCGAGCCCACCGGCGGCAGCGCGGGCGACTGTTTGAGTCAGTCGCCGGACGTAATCATCGGCCAGTTGCTTCCGACCAATCCAGGCATTGAAGAGGTCGCCCAGGATGAACAGTCGGGCGGCCCGCGCAGCATATAGTTCTATAAACTGCTCGAGCACGGCCTGCCGCGTCGGGTGCAGACCGTCCAGGTGGATGTCGCTGATAAAAAGATCGTTTCGCTGTAGGATCATGCTTTCCTTCGGATTCTGCTGGGTTATCAGGGGCTATCCTGACTTTCTCTTATGATTGCCATGAGTTCGCGGAGCGGGGCCGTAAGTTGCGTGAGCACGCGATTATTGACCTCCGGCTGATGAATTGTTCCGGTCACTTCGACCAGAAGCAGTTCGTGCCTGAGCCCTGCGGCCAGGTCGCTGATGGCTGGAATGATGTTTCTGTTTGCTCCGGAGCCGGTGGTGAAGTAGAGGGCGAGGTCGCCTCCGGAATTCATCTGTCCTGCCCCCTGCAGGGCCAGGCCGGGGCCGCTGAGCAGCAGCCGGCTGAAGGTGTAGCGTCCGCCATAGAGGAAGAAATCGGCCTCGGCCGAATCGAAATTGGCCCCGCTCTTAAGCCGCAGGGCGCTGAGCAGTTGGATAATGATGGGCAGGCGATAGATTTTGCTGTCGCTGACTCGCATGGCCCCCCGGGCCTGCATGGCCCCGAAGCTGCTGCCTGCTCCCTGCAGGGCCACCTCTCCGGAAATCAGGCCACCCTCGATGGTTGCGTCCAGCTTCATGCCGCGACGCACAAAGGTTTCCAGATCGACATCGCGGAAGCTGACATTCAGGGCATAATGGCCGCTTTCGTCCACCGCTACAAATCCGCCGCCCTCCAGCTTGCCACCATAAAGGTCGCCCTCCAGGCGGGTAATTTCGATGCCGCCATCGCCGGGCTTCTGCTGGAATGTGGCCCGCAGATTGCTGACGTCGTTGCCGGCAATGCGACCCTGGGGCATGGTCAACTCGGCATTCAGCGTAAGCTCGCCATTGCGATAGCTGCCCTTCTGATCGACATAGGCAACCACCCGGTCAACCGGCAGCCCCAGGTTCAGCCGACCGTAACCGACTACCGCCGTACCCTGCCAGGCAACGTCGGTCGCGCCATCGGCCCGTGTGCGATAGGTAATTTCCGGAATCCTCAGGTCCAGCTTGCCGCCAGCCTCTATCTGCCGCAATGGATTGGCCATGGCCTCGGGCAGGGCATTCAGCAGATCTGCGTCAAGCTCCAGAGCCGAGGCGGCCAGTTCGAGCCTGGCATCGACCGTGCCGTCTTCGCCCAGGTTGATTTTGCCGCTGGTCTGGATTTCGGTTTCGCCATGACGGCTGCTGAGGCTGCGAATGGTAACGGTGCGGCCATCATAGTGCACGTCGGCGACCGAATTCTCGAACCTGTAGGGCATGGGCCGGTACATGAATGAAAGGTCGTCGCTGCTGATGGCCACTTCGGTCGTGGTTTCGGCATCGGCTTCGGCCTTGCGCTTCAGGTTGACCACAACATCGGCCCGGCCGGCCACTTCCAGATTATTCCAGAGGGTGGGCGAATGCAGGGCCATGGCTCCCAGCAGGTCGCGGTCCAGCAGCACGTTTCGTCCGGTGAGTTTTACATCCATGCTGTAGAAGTCGCCACGGCGGCGAATCTCGCCAGTGGCCCCGATGGTGGCATCGCTGTTGGTTCCCCTCAGGTCGCGCAGAACGAAACCCTGGGGCGAAATTTCCATCTGCCCCCAGACACCTTCGACCGGATACGGAAAATCTTCGAACAGGATGCTGGCCTCTTTCAGGGCAATCTGCGTGTGATGCATGACCTGCCAGCGCGTGGCCTGGCTGCGCTGTGCCCGGATTACAATGTCGGCCAACCCCTGCGGATGGTAACGCTTGAATATCTCGCGGTGCTCCTCGGGCAGGGCCTGGGCCAGATCGTCATCGAGGGCCACGTTATGACCAGTGACCATCAGGTCGAGCATCTGTCCGCCGCCCTGGCCATTATCATCATTTTCGCCGCCGGCCTGGAAGGTGCCTTCAATGGCCACGCCAGCCTGCTGGTGCTGACCAACTATGTCAATCTGGCAGATATTACTGCCGACGACGATGGTGCCGCGGGCTCGCTCGACGCGGTACGGAAATTTGTCGTAGACCAGCGAGGCGTCGCGCAGGACGATTGTGCTGAGGGTATCGTAACGTCCGCCGGGCGGGCGTTTTATGGCAATGTCCACGTCCACCATGCCCTCGGGGTTAAGGCTGTCGTAGATGCCAAGGTAAGACGGGTACCGTTTCTGCAGCGCCAGGCGTACCGGCTCGGCCAGTTGCAGTTGGCTGACAGCCACGTTCAGGTCGACACCGGAGGACTGCTTGCGGCCGGCGGAAATCTGCCCGTTGGCCACCAGGCGTGTTTCGCCGTTGCGGCCGGAGAGGTTGACGATGACGGCCTCGGGTTCGATGGTTATGTCGCCGTAAACGTCTTCAATCGGGTAGGGGAACCAGGCCGCCTCACTGCGTCCGTTGCGCAGGGCGACGTTGCCGCGCAGGTCGATGGGGGCGTCGACCTCGCCGCCGCGCTTGATCCAGAGATGAACGTCGGCCCGTCCGGCAGGCTTGAAATCCTCGTAAATGGACTTGACCACGGGCGATAGCTGGACGGCAAAGTCGCGCATCCGGTCCAGGTCCAGGTCGCCCACGGCAAGCTCCAGATCGTAGCCGAGGCGCTGGCGATCCAGACCGCTTACTTCGCCCGACATGCCCACGCTGATGGAGACCGGCGGCACATGGCCGGCAGCCTCGGCCAGGCCCTGTACATCGGGCGGCACCGGCACCGGCACCTCACCCGGCCGGGCCTGCACCTCGTTGGTCAACACGCCGTGGACATCGTGCAGAATAAGCTTATCGCGCGAAATGACGCACTTGCCGGTCAGGTCTTCCAGGTGGAATCGTTGAGTGCCATGAGCATAGGCCAGGGTTACGCCGCTGAGTTCGGCATCGATCCAGAAGCCGAAGCCGCGCGGGTCGCTGCGGTCGCGGCGGAAGGCCACCTTCAGGCTGACCAGGCCGCTGGGCATGAACCTGTCCCAGACCTGACGGGCTTCCGGCGGCAGGGTGCGGGCCAGTTCGGGCGTCAGATCCACGTTGGTCGCCCGGGCCTCGAAGCTGAAGGTCCCTTCGACCAGGTCGACAATGCCGCGACTGATGCTGCCGCGGACGGTGCCGGACTCGATTTCACTGGCGAAGAAGGTGAAGACGTTCGGCCGACCGCTGGCCGGCTGAAGCACGCCCGAAAGTTGCAGCCCGTGCTGGTAGGTGAGTTGCCCGCCCTCGTACTGGCGGACGTTGACAACTCCGTTTTCCACGTAGATGACCGGCCGCTGCGCGCCGCCGCGGGTCCGCTGGTCGCCTTCCTGCGGCATGAGCCGCTGGAAGTTCCACTCGTTATCGCGGCTCAGCAGATTGATGGTCGGATTCACGGCCAGCAGTTCGCGGACCACCATGCGGCCCCCCAGCAGGGCCAGCGGATCGTGCGTCAGATGCAGGCGCTGGGCGGCAAAAATGGGCTCCTCCTGCCCTTCCATCTCGACTCGTAGGCCATGCACCTGTACCCCTTCGAAGAACGAGAAGCTGGCCGAATCGATGCGTACGGGAGTCTGAAAGAAGTTTGACAGGTATTCCTCGGCCAGCAGTTCAATCTGGCGGTCGCTGGTAATGTACCGGTATCCGCCAAAAAGAAGCGCCAGCAGCAGGACCACGAACAGAAGCACGGCCCGCCGCCGACGATGGCCGCGCTCTCGCACACGCAGCGCGGCCCTGTCCAGCAGGTTGTGCCAGGAGGAATGCCGAGGCTGGACCTCGGTGGGCGACGGCGCGGGCTGACCGGTCGACGGCTCTTGAGGCGCGGGCCGCTTATGGGGACGATTGTTTTCGTTTGACCGATCGGTCATTAAGTCGGCCTTCCGGTGCCCCTCGCACCACCCAAGCCATCGCAACCCCCGCCATAATGTACAACATCGGCTCGACCGGCACGCGGTAGCGTATTGAGCCGACAATTATCAGGTGCACCGCTGTCACATAGACCACCGGCGCGGCCAGCATGCAGAGAGCCAGCGGGCGACGCAGAAGAACCAGCAGCCCCAGCAGGGCTCCGCCGACAACTACCGAATAGGCCAGAAAGCTGGCCCACCAGTAATAGGCGCTGCCACTGGCCTCGGCAACGTTAGGCCCCGGGCTCCAGGTTCGCAGGAATTTCCGGCCGGCCAGGCGCATCGCCCGACCCGGTTG
>JAWLHX010000113.1:0-7129 GCA_041690105.1 Phycisphaerae bacterium | reverse complement strand
CGGCAGCAAGCGGCTGAGCCAGAAGGCGACGGATCGGGTCCGCGATATTCTGGGCAGGCCGGCCGAGCCGATTGTTACTGATGACCAGCGGCGCGAACTGGAGCGGATTGAGCAGAAGGCGATTTCCGCAGCCATGGCATAACTGGCGGCGAAAGGTCGCAAGAGCATAACGACGTGGCCACCGGGGGCGGCGGCGGGCGGGTTCGGATCGCCCGAGGTGGCGGATCAAAAAAACAAGCCTCCGATCGGCAAAAGGCGCTGATCGGAGGCTTGTTAAATCGGGCGGCTTTATTGTCCGTCCGGGTCGCGGCGAATCAGGCCCGCGTGACGTTGATTGCCTTGGGACCCTTTGGCCCCTGCTCAACTTCGAATTCTACTGCATCTCCTTCGTTCAGCGAGCGAAAGCCGTCGCTCTGGATACTGGTGTGGTGGACGAAGACATCCGTTCCGCCATCCTGTTGAATGAAACCGTAGCCCTTCTGATCGTTGAACCATTTGACCACACCACGAGGCATAGTACGCTCCCCTGCATGCGCGTTCCCGGTAACTGAGCTTTCGCCGCGCGCCACCGGGAAGAATCCGCACGGTCGAAGTCGAGGTATCGCACCTCGTCTGTGAACGACAGCCGACAGCGCCAACTGAGGCAACATGGGCTGGCGACGGCCGCATGAGGGCTTCAATATATACGTCTCTGCTATTGTGCGTCAATCGGCATTTTCCGTTTCACCACTATTTGATTCATAAAAAGTGCCGGCCGGTTTCTGCACGGGTCGCACCTGTCCACGCTCCAGAAGCACGCCCAGGGCCTTGGCAACTTCGTGCGGATGGGCACCCAGGCCGGCGGCAATGTCCTCGGCCGTGACCGGGCGGCGACGAATCATCTCCAGCACCTGCTGCGGGCTGAGGGCGTGGCTATCGTCGGAGCCTCGGGCTTTGAAGCTGGCGATTACCTCGGCCTTGGGGCCCAGCCGCTCGGCAATCTGCTGCAGGCGCTCGGCCGACACGGGGCGGACGTCCTGCTCGGCAGTGGGCCGGGTTGCGGTGTTCAGCTGGATGCGGTCGGGCTTGATGCGCTTGATATGGGCGGCGATGCGCTCGACCTCCTGATCATCGTCATTTATGCCTTCGACGAAGAAGACCTCGAGCCAGATCTGGCCGCGGAATTCGCCGCGAAATGAAACCAGCCCTTCCACTATCTCGTCCAGTTGCACACCGGCGTCGGCATGCGGGCGATTTATCCGGGCGTAAACCTCCTGGCTTCCGGCGTCGAGCGAAGGCACAACCAGGTCGGCCCCGGCGGCCTCGTGACGCACGTCGGTCCGCGAAAAGAGCGTGCTGTTGGTAATCAGGGCGATGGGCACGCCGACAATGTCGTGAATGCGGGCGATGATTTCGCCCATCTGGGCGTTGAGCGTGGGCTCGCCGCTGCCGCTCAGGGTAACGTAATCGGGCTGCGGACCGTTTTCCACCGCGTCGACGAGTTCCTGTTCCAACTGCTCCAGGTCGACGAACTTGCCGCGCATTACGCTTTTGTCGGTTGTGCGGCCCACCTGGCAGTAGATGCAGTCCAGCGTGCAGAATTTGCGGGGGACCATGTCGATGCCCAGCGACAGGCCCAGCCGTCGCGAAGGAACGGGGCCGAAAACGTATTTTCGATCAGCCATTTTTGCATTCTCCGAAAGTTAAACCAGATTCCACAGAGCAGCCAGATTCACCGGATCCATGGCCTCGTCGTGCGGCCCCTCCTTAGGCGTTTCCAGAACCATCGGCAGGTCGCGCCAGCGGTCGTCGCGCAGCAGACGGGCGAAGCTTTCGGCCCCAATGTTGCCCCGGCCGATGTGGTCGTGACGATCGACCCGGCAGCCGAAGGCTTTGGAGGTGTCGTTCAGGTGCCACAGGCGGACATTTTCCAGACCGACGTGCCGCTCGAGTTCGCGCAGGGTGTCGTCGTAGGCCGCCTGGGTACGGATATCGTAACCGGCGCAGAAGAGGTGACAGGTATCGCAACAGACACCGAGGCGGGCCGGGTGGGCGCTGCTGCCCAGAATATAGCCCAGGTGCTGGAGTTGCCATCCAACAGCCGAGCCCTGCCCGCTGGTTGTCTCGATGAGCACGGTGACATTGTCGTCGGCGTGGCGGTCGAGCACCTCGTCCAGCCCCTCAACCACCAGCTTCAGGCCTTCCTCTTCGCCTGCTCCCATGTGGCTGCCGGGGTGCAGAACGACGTAGGGCACGCCCAGGCGAGCGGCCAGCGAGAGTTCGTCATCCAGTGCCCGCAGGCTGTTGGCCCGGACGTCGCCGCCAAAGCTTTTGGCTCCGGGCGGGCTGGCAATGTTAATCAGGTAGGCCGCGTGCGAAATGAGCGGGGTGACGCAGCGGTCGGCGTTGGCGGGCAGCAACCCGCCGGCGGCGGCCAGCAGGTCGGCCTCGTCCGGTGCTTCATTATATACGCTGGCGGGCCAATTTCCGGCGGCGGCATCGGCGGCCACAGCTCGGAAGGCGGCCACCTGCTTATCCGACAGTTTGGGCGTGCGCCATTGGCGATTGGGCCGCAGGAACATCTGCACCGTCTGGCAACGAAGCTCCATGGCCCGGACAATGGCCGTGGCCGGCCCGCTCAGCGAGCGGCGGTGGAGCGTGGTGTCGGCCTTAAGTTCACCGACGGAAAGATGTGCGCCTATTCTTGGCATACCATCAGCCTACCAAGGGCTTGCGGCAATGGCAATGCGGCAGTAAAAACTACCTTTTTCGGGAGCCGATGATTTTTGCTTCTTTTCTCGCCAACAATCGCAGTAACGGTATAATATCCGTTCCGGCTCGGCGTGGCGATGGCGAGCGCTACTGCTGGAGCCGCCTACGAAATGGCTCGCCGCAATTGTCACATCTGTTTTGGATGGATCAGTCATGTCGGAAGAAAAGCCCGCACAAAACCCGTCACCGAATCCTCAGCCCAAGGAGCAGGAGCAGCCTGTCGAGTCGGCAGCGCCCGAGGAGGCTGCACAGCCGGCCGAGACCGTCGCGCCGCAGCAGGAGGAGTCGAGCCCGGCTCCGAGCGCCGAAAGCACTAAGCCAGCCGAGGCGTCGGCAGGCCCCGGGGCTGATGAATCGGCCGCCCCTGCTGCTGCCGAAAGCGAGATGGACCTGGAGCAGGAGGTTGAGGCCGCCCTTGCCGGCAAGTCTCTGGAAGAGCTGATGGACGAGCAGGAGGCCTCGGGCAAGGTTCAGCAGGCGGCCCCCGGCAGCGGCAACGATATGAAGAAAGGCCGCGTCATTGCCATTCAGAAGGACGATATTTTTGTCGAGCTCGGCTCGCGAACCCAAGGCGTAATAACGGCCGACCAGTTTGAGCCCGACAAGCAGCCGCAGGTGGGCGACGAGATCGAAGTAATGATTGACCGCTACGACAGCGAAAACGGTCTGCTCATTCTGACTCGCAAAGGCGCCGCCCAGAAGGTTGCCTGGGACAGCATGCAGAAGGGCGACACGGTCGAGTGCCGCGTGACGGGCGTGAACAAGGGCGGCCTGGAGTGCGACCTGAAGGGCATCCGTGCCTTCATGCCTGCCAGCCAGGTGGATACGATGCGCATCGAGGACCTAAGCGTATTCATCGGCGAGCGTCTGACGGCCGAGATAACAGACGTTGACCGCAAGGACAAGAACGTTGTGCTTTCGCGCCGCAAACTGCTGGAGGCCACGGCCGCAGCCAGCCGCGAAGAGACTATGAAGGAACTGGCCGAGGGCCAGGTTCGGCCGGGCACGGTGAAGAACATCATGCCTTACGGTGCTTTTGTGGATATTGGCGGCGTTGACGGCCTGCTGCACATCAGCGACATGAGCCACTCGCGCATTGCCAGCCCGGATGAAGTTGTCAAGGTGGGCCAGAAGGTGCAGGTGCAGGTGCTGAAGATCGAGGAGGGTGGCAATCGCATCCGTCTTGGTCTGAAGCAGCTTGAGCCCAGCCCATGGGACGATGCCGGCATGAAGTACAAGTCGGGACAGGCCGTCCAGGGTACTGTGCGTCGGCTGGCGGCGTTCGGGGCCTTTGTGGAGGTTGAGCCGGGGCTGGAAGCCCTGCTGCCGATCAGCGAACTGACCTTCAAGAAGCGCATCAATCACCCGAGCGAAATGCTGCGCGAGGGCGAGACTATAGAGGCCAGCGTGCTGGATGTGGATCCGGGCCGCAAGCGCATGAGCCTGTCGCTGAAGGCTCTGGAAAGTAATCCTTGGACGGGCGCTTCGCAGTCCTACGCGGCCAATTCGCTGGTTAAGGGCAAGGTTGTGCGGCTGACTGACTTTGGGGCCTTCATCGAGATTGAGCCCGGGCTGGAAGGCCTGGCCCACATCAGCGAACTGTCGGAGACGCACGTTCAGCGTCCGGGCGATGTTGTCCAGGTCGGTCAGGAAGTTGAGGCCCGCGTACTGAGCGTGGACGAAGACGCCCGCCGCATCAGCCTGTCGCTGAAACAGGCCGTTCCGCAGGGGCCGACGAGCTATGCCTCGGCCTCGCCCTCCTCGCCGGCAGCGGAGCAGCAGGCGGAGCGCAAGCGAAAACGCACGCTGAAAGGCGGGCTGGAATAATCGCAGCGGCGGCGGCAGGGTCGGCTGTCGGATGGCAGGCGACGCTGGCTGCCTCTTCTCGACAGAAAAACCTGTGGCCGCCTGATTACACAGTTTCCACCGGTGCGCGGTTAAGAGCCGTGCACCGGTTTTCTGCATCATTTCGCAAAATGGCCGAGCGATGTGCGCAGCAGTAGCGGCGGCGACAGCAGCGACTTTCAGCGGAGCGCGTAACCACGAACTTTGGCGCCAACCAATAGAGAGAACCAATCAATGAGCAAAGCAGGCAGCCCCCGGGCCGACTTTCCGAAGAGTTTTGTTTTTGGCACCGCCACGGCCAGTTACCAGATAGAAGGAGCGGTGAACGAAGATGGCCGCGGCGAAAGCATCTGGGACCGTTTCAGCCACACCCCCGGCAAAATCAAGGCGGGCGAGACCGGCGACGTGGCCTGCGATCATTATCATCGTGTTGACGAGGATATCGCCCTGATGAAGGCCCTCGGCATTCAGGCTTATCGCTTCAGCATTGCCTGGCCGCGCATTGTTCCGGACGGCGACGGGGCGGTCAATCAGGCCGGGCTGGACTTCTACTCAACGCTTGTCGACAAGCTGCTGGCCGCCGGCATTCAGCCCTGGCCTACGCTTTACCATTGGGATTTGCCGCAAGCCCTGGAGGATAAGCAGGGCGGTTGGCGGAGCCGGGCCACCAGCGAGGCCTTCGGCCGCTATGCCGGTATTGTGGTCAAGCATTTGAGCGACCGCGTGAAGCGATGGATGACGATGAACGAAATGCCCTGCATCATCAACCTCGGTCACGAGATCGGCAATCACGCTCCCGGCGCCAAAGAACCTCCGGCCATGGTCAACCAGATTCAGCACAACGTGCTCCGCGGACACGGTCTGGCGGCCCTGGCCATTCGCGAGTCGGGCGGTCGCGGGATTGAGGTCGGGTTGGCCCACAATGCTTCGTGTCGGGTTCCGGTGGTGGAGACCGAGGCTAACATCCGGGCCAGCGAGCTGAGCTTCATCGATCATAACTCGCCGCTGCTCGATCCGATGGTCAATGGCCGCTATCCGGAAAAGTGGCTGAAGAAGCAGGGCGCCGACGCCCCTAAGGTTGAAGCGGGCGATCTGGAGACGATTTCTCAGCCGCTGGACTTCTGCGGCCTGAACGTTTATACGGGCCACTTTACCGAGGCTGCCGATAATGCCGACGGCTATCGCACCATCCCGCACCCACCGACGTATCCGAGGGGCTTCCTGAACTGGCTGTGGCACGTGCCGCAATCGATATACTGGTGCGCCCGCTTCATAAACGGGCTTTACGGCTTGGGCCCGCTGTATGTGACCGAGAATGGCTGCGCCGTGGTGGACGAGCTGAAGGACGGCGAAATTCTCGATCTGGACCGCATGCATTACTATCGCATGTATCTGCAGTCGGTGGCCCGGGCCATTCGCGACGGCTATCCGATTGAAGGCTACTTTGCCTGGACGCTGATGGACAACTTTGAATGGGCCGAAGGTTACAGCGCCCGCTTCGGAATTTATTACGTCGACTTCGAAACCCAGCAGCGCACGCCCAAGATGACCGCCAGCCTGCTGGCCGAGACAATCCGCCATCGTCGGGTGATGTAGTTTTTCGCACGACATTGCGGAATGAAACTTGTTGGGTGCCACCCACAAGCGGCGGTTTGCTTGTGGGTGTGACGGCGCAGCACGCACAGGCAAACGACAACGACGTTTGTGGGTAATCCATCAAGTAACCAGCACCAGCAGCGGGCCCTCTGGCTTGAAGAAAGGAAAACGCAACAGCATGTCATCCTACAAGTTTCCGAAAGACTTCATTTTTGGCGCGGCCACGGCCAGCTATCAGATAGAGGGAGCGACGGGAGAAGACGGTCGCGGCGAGAGCATCTGGGACCGTTTCTGCAACACTCCCGGCAAAATTCGCGACGGCGACACGGGTGACATCTCCTGCGACCATTACCATCGGGTGGACGAAGACATCAGCCTGATGCAGGACTTGGGACTGCAGGCTTACCGCTTCAGCATTGCCTGGCCGCGCATTGTGCCCGACGGCGAGGGCAACGTGAACCAGGCCGGACTGGACTGGTACAGCCGCCTGGTGGACAAGCTGCTGGCGGCCGGCATTACACCATATGCGACCATGTACCATTGGGATTTGCCGCAGGCTTTGGAAGATGCCCATGGCGGATGGCGCAGCCGCAAGACTGCCGAGGCCTTCGGCCGCTACGCCGAGGCGGTGGTCAAACACCTGGGCGACAGGGTGGTCAACTGGATGCCGCTGAACGAGATGCCGGCCACGGTCATCGCAGGCTATCAGGAAGGTTTTCATGCCCCGGGGGCCAAGGAATCGGCCCAGGTGGTCAATCAGGTGCAGCACAATGTTCTGCTGGCACACGGCTATGGCGTGCGAGCTGTCCGCAAGCATTGCCCGTCGGGCGAAGTCGGTACGGCCCATAACGCCCGCGTCTACGTGCCTACCTTCGAGACCGAGGAAAACATACGAGCCACGGCCGAGGCTTTTGTAGATCATAACGGCCCGATGCTC
>JAWLHX010000112.1:0-7288 GCA_041690105.1 Phycisphaerae bacterium | reverse complement strand
CCGCAGGGCAGCCTGACCAGTGTGCCCGACACGGTCTGGCAGATGCTCTTTCTGATCAAGGGCCGGGCGCCTATCCTGATGAACAAGCTGCGGTTCGATGGCAACTGGAACATGCACCCGACCGACCTGTCCAAGCTGGCCCGCTACGTGGGCGAGCTGAAAGAGCAGGATTTTTCGTGGCAGGTGATCGACCTGGCTGCTCCGGTTGACGAATGGCACGATGCCCCTGTCGTATTCATCTCGGCCGAAGGCATGATCAAGCTGAGCGACGAAGACAAGGCCCGCCTGCGGGAGTATACCTTCAGCGGAGGTACGATTTTCTTCGAGGCCTCCTGCGGCAACAGCACGGTCCGCCGCTGGTGGCAGAAGACGGCGGCCGAAATCTGGCCCGAATTCGAACTGCGGCGGGTGGATAAGGAGCACGCCATCTGGAACGCCGACGCCCGCATGCGCCGCCAGGTTCCGGGGCTGATGGAGATGGCCGACGGTTTGCGGACATTCGTCTTTTACGCCCAGAACGATGTCAGTTGCGCCTGGGTTCTGCAGCAGCGACCGGCCCGCGAAGATGCATTCCAGGTGGGCCTGAACATTTACACCTATGCTACCGACAGGGCCAGAATACGCAGCCGCCTGATGGCCAGTTCCATCCGCGAGGTGCGCAGCAAAGAGGCGAGCGTGCTGCAGGCGCCGGCCGGGGCCGGGCCCATCAGCATGGTCAGCCTGAAGCATGGTGGCGATTGGCGTGTGACGCTGCATTACGATCTGCCGGAAAAACTCACCGGGCGACTGAAGGAGAGCCAACTGGCCGAAATTAAGGTCTCCGAGCCCATGGCCGCAACCGACCAGGCGCTGCCCGATAAGGCACTCATTCATGTGACGGGGCGGCTGGGCATCAGCCTGAACGAAGCCGAGCGGGCAGCCCTGAAGGAGAAGCTGGGGCAGGGGAGTTTTCTGCTCGCGGACGCGACCATGGGCGACGAGCGTTTTGTGGCCGACTTCCGCAAGCTTGTGGCCGAGATGGGACTGAAGGAGCGCCTGCTGGGCGACGACCATCCGCTGGTCAGCGGCAAAATGGAAAACGCTGGCGGACACAATTTGACCGAGGATATCGGACTGACCCATGCCGCAATGCAGAAGTCCATGGGAGGCGCGAAGCTTGACTTGCGTGGGCTCTATCTGGATGACCGGCTGGTGGGCATATTCAGTCCGCGCGACCTGCTCTACAGTCAGAGCGGCATGCGGGCCTTTAATTCGGTCGGATTCAGCCAGGAGACGGCCCAGCGCATCGTGGATAACATAATTCTGTATGTGCTGAGCACGCGCGACTGAGCGTCAGGCGTGCAGAAAAGCATCGTCTTCCGGGCCGAAAACCACCTGCTCCTGCGGCAGGCGGTCCAGGTCGAACCGTTGCTCCAGCTCCTCCATTTCTGCTTCGCGTCGCCGATCCAGAATGCCGCACCAGTAGCCAAGCAGGCCCAGCATGCGCTGCGGCGGACAGCCTGCCTGCCGGTAGGTCGCCAGACGGGTATCGCCATGCCGTTTGGCCAGCCGCCGACCGTCCGGCCCAACCACCAGAGGCAGATGATAATAGGCGGGCTCGGGCCTGAGGCCCATCAATCGCCGCAGGTGAATCTGCCGGGCGGCCGATTCCAGCAGATCGTCCCCGCGCACAACCACGTCAACGCCGGCAGCCGCATCGTCAACCACCACCGCCAACTGGTAGGCCGGAAGTCCGTTATTGCGATAAATGACGAAATCGCCGCAAGTACGCGTCAGGCAAAACTGTCGCCGCCCGAGGAAGCCATCATCAACCGTCACCGGCTCGTCCGGAACCCGCAGCCGCCAGGCCGGCCGGTTCTCGCTGCCGGCCAGGGCCTGCACCTCCTCCGGCGAGCGCCGTGCGCAGGTGCCGGGGTAGATTGTCGCATCGTCGCCCTGCTGCGGGGCCCCGGCGGCCTGTTCGATATCGCGCCGCGAACAACTGCACGGGTAGGCCCAACCGCTTTCCACCAGTGCCTCCAGCGCCGGCCCGTAGGCATCCAGTTGCTGCGACTGCACGACCGGCTCACCCTGCCACGACAGGCCCAGCCATCGAAGGTCATCCAGCAGGTTTTCAGTAGCGCCAGGCTTGATGCGCGGGCCGTCCAGATCCTCTATGCGCATCAGCATCCGCCACCCGCGCTGGCGAGCCATGAGATGATTAACCAGAAAAGTGCGCAGGTTGCCCAGGTGCAGGGCCCCGGTTGGCGACGGCGCCAAACGTGTTACATGGCTGGGGCAATTCATGGTTGATGCATCCGGCTTTATCTGTGGCATCTGAATTACTTTCAGGATTATTGGCTGGTTCTTAGCTTGCCGATCGCTCTCATTGACGATTACGGCTAGTGCTGCCGAGCTTCGGATGTTAGGACCGCCCAACGACTCTGTCAAGCTGAAGGCCAGGAGATTGATGCGCGCTTGCGGAATCTGTGTTAGACTGACTCAAGTCGGCACTGGTTGCAAAATTGGCAACCGGCCGCACGATGTCGACGTTCGGGTTCCTCCTCTCGACTGCTGTCACACCTGGCTTTGTGGAACCACTACCGATAACACAGGTTGTGCGCCAGCAGAGAGGGGGGCTTGCGACATGACGCAGAGCCGGGGGAAAGCTGCTGCCAAATCGTCGTCTCGTTCCGCGCGCCAAGGCAACCGCCTACATCCCGATCCGCAGCGCCGCCGCGACGACTGGCTGTCGCTCGATGGCCAGTGGCAGTTTGCCATCGACGCCCGGGCCACGGCTGCCGCCAACCCCGACCTGGTCAAGTGGAACAAGCGCATCACCGTACCCTTTTCTCCTGAAACCATCGCCAGCGGCCTGGAAATCAGCGGCTTCATACCCGCCTGCTGGTATCGGCGCACTTTCAAAGCGCCCCGGTTGGGGCGTGGGCAGCGGCTGATTCTGCGCTTCGGGGCCGTCGACTACCAGGCCACCGTCTGGCTCAACGGTCGGCTGGTCACCATGCACCAGGGCGGATACACGCCGTTCGACTGCGACATTACCGATGCCATCGACCCCAAGGCCGCCGAGCAGACGGTCGTTGTGCACGCCGAGGACGATCCGGCCGACTTGGCCAAGCCGCGCGGCAAGCAGGATTGGCAGGAGCAGCCACACTCCATCTGGTACGTGCGGACCACCGGAATCTGGCAGAGCGTATACCTGGAGCGCGTTGGCTCCAGTTGGTTGCAGGAACTGAACTGGACTGCCAGCGTGGAGCGTTTTGAAATCGGCCTGGTAGCCCACATTGCCGAGCCCGCCGACGGCCTGCGCCTGCGGGTCCACCTGCACGTGGGGCCGAAGACGCTGAGCCGCGACGAATACGCGGTCATCTCGGGCGAGGTGCGGCGCGGCATCGCCCTTTCGGATCCCGGCATCGACGATTACCGCAACGAGTTGCTCTGGTCGCCCGAGCATCCGGTGCTCATAACGGCCGACCTCGAACTGTGCGATAGCTCCGGCCGCGTGCTTGACGCCGTCCACAGTTACACGGCCATGCGTTCGGCGGGAGTATTGGGCGACAGGTTTGTGCTCAATGGTCGGCCCCGCTATCTGCGGCTGGTTCTTGATCAGGGTTACTGGCCCGAGAGCGGGCTTACTCCGCCGGATGACGAGGCCGCCCGTCGCGACGTCGAATTGACCAAGGCCATGGGCTTTAACGGCGTGCGGGCCCACCAGAGGATTGCCGATCCGCGTTACCTGTATTTTGCCGACCTGCTGGGATTGCTGGTCTGGGAGGAGATGCCGAGCGTCTACCGCTTTTCGCCGCAAAGCGTCATGCGTCTGGCCGGCGAATGGTCGCAGGCCATCGCCCGGGACCGCAGCCATCCGTCGGTAATCGCCTGGGTGCCGATGAACGAATCGTGGGGCGTGCCCGACCTGCCCACCAACGATTCGCACCGCGAGACCGTGCGGGCCATGTATCACCTGACTCGTGCTCTGGATGCGACCCGGCCGGTCATCGGCAATGATGGTTGGGAGATGGACGAGACGGACATTATCGCCATACACGATTATGATCGCTCGGCCGAGAATTTGCGGCAACGTTACTGCGACCGCTACGAGCCGCGGCGAATGCTGGCCTTGGAGCGCCCGGGCCACCGCGTGCTGCTGCTTAAGGACGAGGCCTACCGCGGCCAGCCGATCATGCTGACGGAGTTCGGCGGCATCGCCCTGAGCCAGGAGGGTACCTGGGGCTACAGTCAGGAAGATTCGCCCGAGGCCCTGGCCAACCATTATCGGCAACTGCTTGCGGCGGTGCACGACTTGCCGGTTTTCAGCGGCTTCTGTTACACTCAGTTTGCCGACACGTACCAGGAGGCCAATGGTCTGCTTTATGCCGACCGGCGGCCGAAGTTTCCGCTGGAGGAGATTCATGCAGCAACCGTGGGCGAGCGTTAAACCGGCGGCTGATTGCTGATTGACAGGCCGGAAGTTTTCTGCCGGCAGAAACATGAAAAGGTCGGGCGATGTTTTCGAGCGGAGGGAGCAAACAATTATGAACAGACAATCAGCAGGCCAGCGCCGTCAGCATTCAACCGATTGCCGCTCCGCAGGGGGCAAGGCCGCGGGCAAAACATCGGCCGATAAGGGCAGCAAGCCGCGAGAGCGTCTTCTGTGCGAGGACATGAAACGAGTTGTGCCCGGCCGCAAGCGACCGGGGCGTGGCTACAGAAGCGAACATTTTGAAGCACTGGAGGAGGTCGAACCCGGATTCAATCTCGACTGGCAGCGATATGCCGACAGTCGCATGCAGAGCTTCAGGCAGCGCTGATACACCGGGTGCGGCCTGTTGCTGAGAACAGACCGTGGAGGGGGATAGTATGATTGACAGCACCTGTTTATCTTGCAGCAGATTTTCCGGCGATTCGGCCGCCCCTTGCGCCAAGCCGCAGGTGGGCAGCGGATTGGTCGAAGGGCTCGATTTCGTCTGGGGCGTGGGCATCGAAAGCTCAACCTTGCCGCACTTGGATGCCGATCAGTTCGAATGGACGCAGCACAATCACCAGTGGAAGGAAGACCTGAAGCTGGTCCGCAACGATCTCGGCGTCAAGCACCTGCGCTACAGCATTCCGTGGCACTACGTCGAGCCGGTCCGCGGGCGTTACGACTGGTCGATTGCCGATGAGCGCATAGGCTATTGCCGCGAACTGGGTATCGAGCTGATGTTGGACGTGATGCACTTCGGCACTCCGCGCTGGCTTCAGCAGGCGGTGGGCGATCCGGAATTCCCGGAGGCCCTGGAGCAATGGACCGAGGCCCTGGTCAGCCGCTACCGCTGCGTGTCCACCTGGTGTCCGGTAAATGAGCCGCTGGTGACCAGCCTGTTCAGTGGCGATTTCGGCCTCTGGCCGCCGCACTCGCGCAAGTGGCGCGGCTATTTTCCGGTCTTGTCGCGAGTGGCCATGGCCACCAGCCGGGCCATGCGGGCCATTCGTCGCGTGCAGCCCGAGGCCGTGGTGCTGCTGTGCGATGCTGCCGATAACTTCAAGACGCGCGATCCGTCGCTCCAGGAAGAGGTCCAGCGCCGCAACCTGCGCCGCTTCCTGCTGCTGGACCTGGTTAGCGGACGGGTGGACAGCACGCATCCGCTCTACCCCTGGGCCCATGCCTATGGCCTCACCGATCTGGACCTGGAATGGTTCAAACGGCACCCGCAGATGCCCGACATTATCGGCCTGGACTACTATGCCCATAGCGACTGGCAGTTGCTGCGCGTGGGCAATGACATCCGCCAGCGGCGCAGCGAATCGCCGGCTGGGCTGTACAAGGTGGGCCGCGATTACTATGCCCGCTACGGGCGGCCGATGATGGTCACCGAGACCAGCATCGAGGGCAAACCGATCAACCGGCAGGTCTGGCTGGAGCGTATTGTGGATGACTCGCGGCGGCTGCGCGAAGAGGGCATTCCGCTGCTGGGCCTGGTCTGGTGGCCGCTGCTGGATCATCTGGACTGGGATGGTGCACTGACGCACCGCATCGGCAAGCTGCACCAGGTCGGACTCTACAAGCTTGTACGGCAGGCCGATGGTCAACTGCGACGGGTAAAAACCGAATTGGCCGGAGCTTACAAAAAACTTGCGGCCGGGGCAAACGACGCTGTGGGCGAAATCGATACTCTGGCCGAGGCCCTGGTTGAACAGCAGCAGCAGGAGCCTCCGCTGGGCGAGATGGCCACCGCCGGCGCAGCTCTGGATGTCCGGTCGCGGCAGGCGATAATCGGCGGCGAGCCCGACGCCATGGTGGTTGGTGGCACGACGGCGGCCAGCGATGGCAATGGCGGAGGAGGCAAAGCCGGCACCATCGGGAACAAGGGTGCGATGCATGCCGGAGTCAGCGCCGCCAGTAGCGCGGGCGCCAGCGTCGGTGGTAGCGCCGGCGGTAATGGCGGTGGCAGCGGTGGAGGCAACGGTAGCGGTTCGTCCAGCGGCCTTTCGGGCGGCAGCGCCGGCAGCGCCACAATGGAGGCTTCGCCCGCGATCGACCGCCGCGACAGGCCGTACAGCCCTGGCTCGCGATACACCGACCGTTACGGAATTGTGGTCTTCAGTCATCTGCGCTGGGGCTTCGTCTGGCAGCGGCCGCAACAGTTTCTGTCACGTTTCGCCCGTAAGCATCCGGTCCTGTTCGTCGAGGAGCCTTTCTTCGACCAGGCCGAGGGCACCGAGCCGCGGCTCGACCTGCACCAGGTAATGCCCAACGTTACCGTGGCGGCCATGCATGGTCCAAAGTCGTGGTCCAGCGATGCGACTCTGCCGGCCACATTGCGCCAACTGACGCAGGAGGCCATCGACGTGCTCAACGAGGAGGGCGCTTTCGACCGTCCGCTGCACTGGTATTACAATCCGATGGACGCGGCCTGGTCGCTGGGACACTTCCCGATGCGCGGCGTGGTCTACGATTGCATGGATGAGTTGTCGCAGTTTACCGGGGCGCCGGAGCAGCTGATTGATATCGAAAGCTGGCTGATGCAGCACTCGGACGTGGTTTTTACGGGCGGGCATAACCTGTGGCAGCGAAAGAGCAGCCAGCACGATAACGCCCACTTCTTCGGTTGCGGGGTGGAGGCCGACCATTTCGGCCTGGCCATGGATGAGGCCACCACCATCCCGCACGATATCGACTTTCTGGATCGGCCGGTCTTCGGCTGGTTCGGCGTCATCGATGAGCGGGTCGATTACCACCTGGTGGGCGAGATTGCCCGCCTAAGGCCGAACTGGTCGTTTGCCATGATCGGGCCGGTGGTCAAGGTCG
>JAWLHX010000111.1:0-7836 GCA_041690105.1 Phycisphaerae bacterium | reverse complement strand
CGACTGGTGGACGAGCATCATCCGAGTAAGGACACCCTGGGCCCTTTGCTCAGCCTGCGCATTAAACTGGCCGCCCGCCTGGCGGCTTCCGATGGTTCGGCATCTGAAGCCGGCAGTGGTCTGGCGGACGACGACCTTGGCCCGGAGGAAGCGGGCAAGGCTCCTGCCGACGCCGTGGCCTGGCTGGACAGTCAGAGCCAGCAACCGGCGGCCGATGAGCCTGGCCGCGACGCCATCGCCCGGGGGCGCGGAACCATAGGCTCCGGCGAGTTGCCGCAACGGCCGGTGCTGGTCTGGCAGCAGCAATTGGGGCAGCGCGGGCAGGTTCATCCCAGCCTCCTTTACGGTCGGTCGCCCACCACCTACCTGGCGGCAGACGAAAATCGTTTATACATGTCCCCGTGGAAGCAGTTGGTCGGCATTAACGCCGAGAGCGGAAAGCTCGACTTCGTCGGCGGGGCCGAGCGGCTCGAAGCCGTCCGCAGCACTGGTACCATTGGTCTGCAGCCGGCGGTGGCGGCCGACCTGATTGTCGCCCCGGTCTATCATGCAAAGCAGAACAATATCAGTTCGGGGCATCTGCGCATGGCTACGCCGAAGTCCGTAGCACGGGCCCTGGCGGTTGCCTATCGGCCTGCCGACGGCAAGTTGCTCTGGTCCTGGGACCCGCTGGACAAGATAGATGAAGCCTGGGATCTTTCAATCGAGGGCCGGCCGCTTATCATGGATGATCGGGTTGTCGTGGCCCTGGGCGCACCGGGCAGCTTCTTCGGCGAGCTTTACACCGTGGCCATCGACTCCCGCACCGGCGAAACCCTCTGGCAGGCTCCGGCCGCTTCGTTTGGCAACGACCTGCTGACGCAGCGCCGCGGGAACTATTCACAGGTCCTGCCGAACTTCATCACCACTTCGCTGGCCGGTCGCCGCGGAATCATCTGGGCCAGCCAGTCCGGCATCACCTTTGCTCAGAGTGCAATAAGCGGCAGGCTGCTGTGGCTGAACGTGCTCGATGGCCTCGGGCCGCAGCCCCTCAGCTCGCCGCCCCCGGGCAGCCGTGTCAACACCGTTCGAAAATCGGTAGTGTCCATATTGCCGCGACTGCTTCGCGATGGCCGGCGAGTCTTCGGTATCTCGCTCATGTCGCGGAAGATCGAGTGCTACGACATGCTGACCGGCCGCCTGCTGTGGAGCCGCACTGTTGAGGAGGCCGCCCAGCCATTTGCAGTATCCGGCGGCAACGTTTACTTGTGGGGCACGGGCATTACCGCCCTGGCGGCCGACACCGGCGCTCCGCGCTGGCAGGCCGAGCCACCCAGCGGACTCCTGATGGGCGAGCCGTGCATCAGCCAGGGCGTCATTGCCGCCACGACCACCGATCAACTCTGGCTGACCGATGCCCGCAGCGGCAAGCTCATCAGCTCTCATAAGTTGCCGCAGGGAGTTACGGCGGGCAATGTGCTTGTGACCGCCAGGGGCGTGCTGATTACCGGCGAAGACCACGTGTCGTGCCTGCAGGATTGGGACCTTATAGAGGCAGCCATGTTGCTGCGGGCCCGGCAGGACGCCAAGACCAGCGAGCCTTTTATCAGGCTGGCCAAGATGGCCATGAGTGTGGCCGACTGGCCCAACACCGCCAAGTACCTGAAGCTGGCCTTGGCTCGTCAGCCCAGCGGAAGCAACGCCTCCAACGTCTACGAGATGGCCGAAGCAGCTTACCTCAAGACCCGCGCCGACAAGGATCAGGAGATTCTTCGGCCGCTGCTGAAGATAATGGCCGAGGCCGCCGAAGGGCCGCAGAACCTTTCGCGGCAACTGTTGCTGCAGGGCGACTTTCATGCCGATATTGCCGACGACCCAGCGGCTGCGCTGGCCAGCTATCAGAGGCTGTTGATCAGGCCCGAATTGCGCGAGGTGGAGCATTCTCGCTGGATAATGCGCGGCAGCAGCGACCTGATTGCCGAGCGCCGCATTGCCGGCATCATCACCAGTCGCGGGGTGCAGATTTTTAAGGGCTACGAGGCCCAGGCCGTCAAGGCGCTGGAACTGGCCACCAAGGCCGCCGATGCCAACAAGTTGCTCGAAGTGGCGAAGGCTTATCCCAATAGCAGCGCCGCCATGCAGGCTATCGATGAGGCCGCAATTGTCCTGCTGCGGGCCGGCAAGCTCGACGCGGCTTACCAGTGGCTCCTGGTGCGCTCACATCTGCCAGCCGAGCACGAGCAACTGGCCCGGCTGCAGGCCCTGGCCGCCCATGTGGCGCTGGAAAGCGACTGGCCCGAGCGAGCCTTGTACCATGCCACGGCAGCCGCCGGTTACGGCAAGGGCGGCATGGCCGTGACGGTTGCCGAGGGTCGGCAGATTACCATCGCCCAGTTGCAGCGGGCGGCCCGCAAAAAAGTGGCCGGGCTGCCGCCGCCGGCGTCTCCGCCACCGATGGCCGAGGGCGCATACCAGGTCGCCTGGCAGGAGCGATTGCGGGCTGTCGTGCGCGTTGTCGACGGCTACATCTATGTCGATCGGCGACCCCACGACGAGCGGTTGCAGGGGCCCATTATTGTGGCCGCTATTGATGGCCTGCGGGCCCTGGACCGCGAGAACGGCAAACAGCTGTGGCACGTGACGGTGCCGAATCGTCCGGCGGCCATGAGCGTGCTGATAGAAGGCCAGGCAGCCTTCCTGACCACCGGCCGCACCGTGCTGGCTATCGAGCTCAGCAGCGGCAAAACTCTCTGGACACTGAACCCCAGCGGCCAGGGACGCAACCCCCAGCCCGGGCTGATTAACATCATCCGCTATGGCGATATTGGCGGGCGCAAGGGCCAGGACGCCAAAGAACTGCCCCAGGAGCACAATGTTACTCAACTCGACTTCCGTCACGGATTCCTAGCCGTCACAACTGCCGGCAGTGTGCGACTGGTTGCACCGGAGAGCGGCTACACGGTGGCCCGCATCGGCGACAGTCCGGCAGAGAATACGGCAAGCGATTTCTTCCTCGTCGGCCAGCGGGTCGTAGGCTTTTTCAGGCTGTCAAGCAAGACTATGGCTTACCGCATATACGAAATTCACACCGGCGACGAGTTGGCCCGCGGCGATTTCGGCCAGCTAATGCACCCCCCGGCCGCCATCACGCCCACCCTGCTTTTTGCCCCGCTGCAGGCAGGCAAACCGGCCGTGTTGCTGAACGTAGCTAAGGGCACCACCATGGAAGCCGAGCTGAAGGCGACCAACATTAACGCCGCAATCGAACACGACGGCCTGCTGCTGGCGGCCGGCAAGGGCGAAGAGGTCAACTGTATCGACCTGGCCACAGGCAAACTTAAATGGGCCAATGCCACCGGCCTCGACGGGCGGTCGTTGGGCCGCAATCAACTGATTCCGCTGGCCGATGGCCGCCTGCTGCACGTTTCGCTTCGCAGCATGCGAGTCGTCAAGATTGCCGATGGAACTCAGCTATGGCAGAGCAAACTGGCCCGCGGGCAGCAGCGAGTGCTCGATGTGAGCGGCCAGCGGGCACTGGTGCTTAACGGCGGCCAGAATAGCGGCATCTGGCTCTGGGACCTGGAGAAGGGTAAGGCTGTGGAGCAGGTAGTGCCGTCGAATGTCGGAATCTCTCAGGCCGAAGCCATCGGCCGACAGGGCATTTTCATTTCCCACGGCACAGGCGTCCAGTTCTGGACTAAGGCAAAACCCGCCGCAGATGACAAATAACTCCTCCGCGCGGCCGGTGTTTAAGTCGCGACCACGTCGCGCGGCCTCTTGCCTTCGAAAGCCCCCGGCACTGCCGGGGGATGCTGTTTTCTTCTTCTTCCTCTTCTTATTCTTCTTCTTCTTCTTCTTCGCTTTTGCCTTCGAAAGCCCCCGGCACTGCCGGGGGATGCTTCTTCTTCCTTTTCTTCGCTTTTGTTTTAGGGCTTCATAACAGCAACCTCAACAACATCCCTCGGCATTCCTTAACTCCAAGGTGCCGAACAGCAACAACATGAAAAGCAACAGCATCCCCCGGCAGTGCCGGTGGCTTCAAAAGCAACAGCAACAGCAACAGCAACAGCAACAGCAACAGCAACGGTAACGACAGAAGCAACGGCCACGGCCACATAAATGGGCCGAGGGGCAGGATGCCCCCTGGCACTCACGGCCAGGATGGCCGTGCCACTGGTGAAGAAGCCCCGCAACTTGCCGTTTTATGACCCTGCCGGTGGCTGTAGTTTTTGTGTTTGCGGCGATTCGGGAAATAGTGAAAAATTTCACGAAGAGGAGGCGGAATTCGTTTGCCTCCTGTGATGACGGGGGCTATAAATTAAGGAGTGCATGTGAAACATTTCACAAAGCCACACATCGTTGCCGCAGCACCAGGGGCAGTATCAGCAAAATAGTCGAAGCCGAACTGACGGATTCGTAAACACGTGGATGCCCAACTAATGAGACTGAGGAAAGGAGAGCAGGATGGCGAGAATTCTGATCGTCGACGATGACCCGGATGTCGTCGAGGCCGTCCAGTTGTGCCTCGCGCAGAAGCAGCACGAGGTCAGTACCGCCTTCACACGCCAGGAGGGCTATGCGTCCTTCAAGCAGGTCAAGCCGGACCTGGTTATCCTGGACGTCATGATGGAGCAGCCGGACGACGGCATGGTCCTGGCTCGCCAGCTTCGCAAGGACGGATTCCAGGGCCCCATCTTCATGCTCACCAATATCAACCAGGTGACCGGGATGGACTTCGGCAAAGACGAAGAGATTCTGCCGGTCGACGATTTCCAGCAGAAGCCCATCGACCCGCAGGTTCTGTTGAGCAAGGTCAGCGAGCTGCTGGCCCGGAAAGTGAGTAAGCCATGCTAAAAACCGAACGCGAAAACCTGATGGACGAAATTCGGGCAATCGCCGAAAAGCACGGCCGGCAGCGCACCGCCCTGATGCCCATCCTGCAGGAAATTCAGCGCAATTACCATTACGTCAGCGATTTCGCCATGCAGGCCGTGGCCGACCTGCTGAGCATTCACCCGGTCGAGGTGCATGGCGTGGTCAGCTTCTACAGCTTTCTGAAGGAGAAGCCGCAAGGCCGCTTCGTCATCCGCCTTTGCCGCACCATATCGTGCGACATGGCCGGCAAGGAGCGTATTGCTCGCCAGCTGGAGAACGACCTTGGCATCCGCTTCGGCGAAACGACGGCGGACAATAACTTCACGCTGGAATGGGCCAACTGCCTGGGCATGTGCGACAAGGGTCCGGCCCTGCTGGTCAACGACCAGGTTTTTACTCACGTGAAGCCCGAGGACATCAACGACATTATCGAGAACTGCCGCCGTCGCCTGAGCCCGTATGCTACGCAGCATAAGGAGGAGCACCTGGTATGAGCACAAAAACAACACAAACGCTCACCTTCGACAAGGTCGAGCCCAACAGCGGCTTGAAGGCTGCTCTGAGCAAGGGCCGGTCGGGCGTGCTGGCGGAGATCGAGGCTTCCGGCCTCAAGGGCCGCGGCGGGGCCGGCTTCCCGACCAGCGTCAAGTGGAACATTGCGGCCGCTGCCAAAAGCCCGAATAAGTACGTCGTCTGCAATGCCGACGAGGGCGAACCCGGCACTTTCAAGGACCGCGTTCTGCTGGCAAAGTATGCCGACCTGGTCTTCGAGGGCATGACCATCTGCGCCATGGCCGTTGGGGCCAAAAAGGGTGTCATCTACCTGCGCGGCGAGTACAGCTACCTGCGCAACGATATCGAGAAGGTGCTGGCCAACCGTCGCGAGATGGGCCGCCTGGGCCACGACATCATGGGCCAGAAGGGCCTGGATTTCGACATCGACATTTTCATGGGCTCCGGCGCCTACATCTGCGGCGAAGAGACGGCCCTGATCGAGTCGATGGAAGGCCGCCGTGGCGAGCCGCGCAACCGGCCACCGTTCCCGGTCGATACGGGCTACCTTGGCCAGCCGACGGTTGTCAACAATGTTGAAACCTTCGCCTGGGCCGCGTCCATCATGTCGCGCGGGGCCGACTGGTTCCGCAGCGTGGGCACCGAGAAGTCGACCGGTCTGAAGCTTTTCAGCGTCAGCGGCGACGTCAAAGAGCCCGGCGTCTACGAGTTCCCGATGGGCATCACCGTGGCCGAGCTTCTGGAGGCCACAGGCGGCTCGGGGGCCAAGGCCGTGCAGATTGGCGGGGCCAGTGGCCATTGCATACCGGCCGATCAGTTTGGCCGGGCCTTGGCTTTCGAGGATATTCCGACCGGCGGGTCGATTATCGTCTTCGGTCCCCAGCGCGACATGCTCGAGGTTGCGGCCAACTTCCTGGAGTTCTTCGCCGACGAGTCGTGCGGGCAGTGCACGCCGTGCCGCGAAGGCAACGTCAAGCTGATGGAAGGCGTTGAGCTTCTGCGTGAGGGTCGTTGTTCGTCGGCCTACCTGCGCGAGCTGGTGGGGCTGGGTGAGACGATGAAGATTGCCTCAAAGTGCGGGCTGGGCCAGTCGAGTCCGATGGCCTTCCTGAGCATCGTCGATAACTTCCGTGATGAAATTATGGGTCGCGCCGCGGTGACGGCCTAGGCTAGAGGAGCCAGTAACATGACCGAAAAAACAAAATGTTCGTGCGATAACAGCCGGGCTGCGGCCGGCGAACGGCCGGCGGTAATCGATAAGCCGCAGGACACCTCGGCCATCGGCGCAATGGTCAGCGTGACCATTGACGGCCGCCAGACACGCGTGCCTTCCGGAACGACAATTCTGGAAGCGGCTCGCAGTCTTGGCATTCACATTCCCACCCTGTGCCACCACGATGACTTGTGCGTGGCCGGCGTTTGCCGCGTGTGCGTGGTGGAGGTAGAGAAGCAGCGGACGCTGCAGGCCTCCTGCGCCTATCCGGTTACCGCCCCGCTGGTCGTCCAGACTCATACGGCCAAGGTGCGGCGAGCCCGGCGGCACATCATCGACCTGCTGCTGTCGGAGCATGTCGGCGAGTGCTACACCTGCTTCCGCAACAACAATTGCGAGCTGCAGGGCCTGGCCAAGGAATACGGCGTGGACAGCTTCCGCTTCGGCCACCGCAAGGAGCCGAAGTTTGAGGTGGACCGTTCGAGCTACTCGGTGGTGCGCAACATCAACAAGTGCGTACAGTGCCGCCGCTGCGAGCGGACCTGCGTCGATCTGCAGGAAGTCGGCACCCTGGGCACCATCGGCCGCAGCCACGAATCGAAGCTGACGACCTTCATGGACAAGCCGCTGGGCAACGTCGTCTGCATCAATTGCGGCCAGTGCATCAACCGCTGCCCGACAGGCGCCCTGAGGGCCAACGACCCGACCGACGAAGTCTGGGCGGCCATCGACGACCCGACCAAGCACGTGGTCATTCAGACCGCTCCGAGCCCCCGCGCGGCCATTGCCGAATGCTTCGGCGAGCCGGCCGGCACGGCACGTACCTTCGAGCTGAACACGGCCCTGCGCCGGGCCGGCTTCGATAAGATCTTCGACACCAACTTCACGGCCGACCTGACCATTATCGAAGAAGGTACCGAGCTGCTGGTGCGACTGAAGAAAGCCCTGGTCGATGGTGACAAATCGGCCGCCTTGCCGCAATTCACCAGCTGCTCGCCGGGCTGGATCAAGTACATCGAGCACTTCTATCCGGAGCTTTTGCCGCACGTAAGTTCGGCCAAGAGTCCGCAGCAGATGTTCGGTGCCCTGATCAAGACTTATTACGCCCAGATCAACAACATCGACCCCAAGGACATCGTCAGCGTGGCCCTCATGCCCTGCTCGGCCAAGAAGTTCGAGTGCAACCGGCCCGAGATGGCCGACAGCGGCTATAAGGACGTGGACTACGGCCTGACGACCCGCGAGCTGGGCCAGAT
>JAWLHX010000110.1:0-7887 GCA_041690105.1 Phycisphaerae bacterium | reverse complement strand
TGCCGTCAAGGTGGTCGCCCGAAAGACGGCCGATTCAGCCAATGGGGAAGCTCCGCTCTTTTTCGGCCAGTTGTTCGGAATCAGCTCCGTGGGCTTTACGCGCACGGCCATCGCCTACGCTGGGGGTGGCACCGGGGCCGGGCTCATCGCCCTGAACCCCAGCAAGCCGCAATCGTTCTATGTTCGCGGATCGGGCACACTGAGCGTTGACGGCGGTTTCATACAGGTCGATTCCCGGCACTCGGTCGCTGCTCGCATCCAGGGCTCAAAGACGATTGTCGAGGCCCCGGAGATGAACATTGTGGGCAACGTGCAGTATGTGGGCGGAGCCTTCTTCAGCGGCACTGTGAAAACAGGAGTCGAGCCACACGGCGACCCGCTGGTTCGTCTGCCGGACCCGGTGTGGGATAAAACCGATGATCGCGGCGGCATTCAGATAAAGAACGGCATGCACACGATAGAGCCAGGCTATTACAGCGAAGGCATCAGGCTGACGGGCGGTTTCGTGACCTTCCAGCCCGGTATCTATTATCTGGATGGCGAAGGCCTGTACGTGGGCGGCAATACGAACGTTGAGGCCGAAGGCGTCATGCTCTACATCACCGGAAGTGGTGGTCTTCAGGTGCTGGGTAATGGCAGCGTGCATATTACCGCCCCGGACCCGACAGTGCACACCTGGCCGGGATCGTACGCTTACGAGGGCATAGCCATTTTCCAGGACCGCGAAAACAAAAGTAATTCGAAGATCATTGGGACATCGCTGCTGGATATCGAGGGCTCAATCTACATGCCGCGAAATCATCTGGATGTGGGCGGGGATGGCGGCGGCTTCGGCAGCCAGCTCATAGTCGATACGATTGAAGTATTCGGCACCGGCGACCTCATCATCAGGTACGAGGGCCGCAGGGCGGCAGCAGGCTTCCGTTCCTGGCTTGTGAAGTAATCTGATGCGGCCGATTTAAGTGGCACGTTCCGTGGGCTTCTTCACCGTGGCACGGCCATCCTGGCCGTGAGTGCCGGGGGCATCCTGCCCCTCGGCCCGTTTCTGTTGCCTTTTCTTTATTTGGTGCCGTGGTCAAAGTCAGGCCCTAATGGTCCAGACGCCGCTTTACCCATGAGACCCATGTAAAGCCACCACGGGCAGGATGCCCGTGGAACTCATGGGCAGGATGCCCATGCCACTGTAAAACGGCCGCACCCGGGGAGGTTTAATCAATAAAAATAAGTTACAACCACGCGGCGAATGTCGTTGTAGAAGACCAGCACCACCAGCGACAGCAGCAGGATAGTGCCGATCATCGTAACCGTTGTGCGCAGCTTTTCCGGCACCGGCCGACCGATTACCTTTTCCACTACCAGGAACATAATATGCCCGCCGTCCAGTGGCGGAATGGGCATTATGTTAAGCAGGGCAATGGCAATACTGACCAGGGCCAGGAAGCTTACAAACTCCGGTATTTTGCCGGTTCTGGCTACGGTATAGAAGTTAGTGCCGATGCTGATGGGGCCGCCGAGTTCCTTTGTGTCCACCTTTCCGACAAACAATCCCCTGATGGTCACATACTGCAGGACGGTCACGCGCTTGATCTGATCGAGCCCGATACTGAGGGCCTCCAGCGGGTTGTAAATCGGTTCCATGCGCTCGCGGAGAAGATCGCCCTGAAAGCCCTCCAGCAGATTCTGGGGCTTAACGGGCTGAGGCTCGATGGTGGCTTTCTCTGTGGCTTCGCCGTCCTTCGGCTGATAAGTGATGTTGGCCGGCTTGCCATCCAGTTTTGCCAGAGCTTCGCCGTAGTCAGACCATTTGCCGACCTTCTGATCGTTGACGGATATGATCGTGGAGCCCGCCGGTACGCCGGCCAGATCGAGCGGGCCGCCCTCGACGGTATGCACCACTTGCGGGGCAGCATCAATGTCCGGCACGCCGCTGAACATGACACCAATCAGCGGACGGTCAGCAACGGGATCAAACTCAGGCGTTACGGTGACAGTAATCGTTTCGGCATCGCGCAGCAGAGTCATCTCCACCGGACGCTCGCCGGCGGCACTGATAGTGCTGGTAATGTGTTCGAAGCTAAGAGGCCGATCCTTGCGGCCCTCGATGCCGATAATCCAATCGCCTTCCTTTATGCCGGCGGCGGCCGCGGGGGAATCCTTCCTCACGCTGCCGACGTACGGCGGGGGCAGAAGATCGTACCAGGGCGTGGTAATCTGCTGCGGATCGACCGACAGTGTTATCTCTTCGCTCTGGCCATCGGTGCCCGTCGGTCGCTCGACCGTAATGGTCATTTTCTCGGAGCCGGGCAGATTGAAAGCCCTCTGTGCTTGCGGCAAAAAGGGTATTGCCTGGCCGTCCACGCTGATTATGCGATCACCCTTGCGCAGACCCATCTGATGAGCGGGCGAGTCCTTCTTGATGTCGATGGCGAGGGGCGGGGCGGGCGGTTCAATGCCAAACTTCGGCACCTGCATGTCGGTGCCCGGATGATCCTGCGGCGTGCTGACTATGGCGAATTGCAGTGGCTGCTCGTCGCGAATTACACCGATGGTGAATTCGTGGTCGGGGTCGAGCAGCGCTCCGCCGAGCAACAGTGCTCCAATATCGTCGAACTTACGCACCCGCTGGCCATCGATTGCGGTAATGACATCGCCCACCTGCAGTCCGCGCTGCCGGGCGTCTTGCGGGCCGTCTATCAGGCGGGCCTGCTCGGCTGGAGCACCCGGGGCAATACCACCGACGATGGCCGGAACGGCGGGCACGCCGATAAAGCTGGCGATCATGTAAATGGCTACGGCGCTGAGCAGGTTCATGCCCACGCCTGCCAGGAAGACTATGCCGCGCTTCCATGGCTTCTGGTTACTGAGAGCGCGGGGATCTTCGACCTTTTCGGTGGGGTCTTCGCCGACCATCGAGACGTAGCCGCCCATGGGGATGGCGCCTATGCGGTAGTCGGTTTCGCCGATTGTTTTGTGCACAATATTCGGCGGAAAGCCCAGGCTGAAGGCTTTCACGTGCACCTTGAACAGCTTGGCGGCCACGAAATGGCCCAGCTCATGCACGAAAATAATAAAGCCGAAGCCGACAATGGCCGCGACGACACTAAGCAGATTGATCAGCGGTTCAGGCATTTTGTGGCTTCCTCACGTGCCCAGCGGTCGGCCTCGAGTATAGTGGCCAGATCCGCATCGGGCGTCGGCTGGTGGGCGCTTAAAGTCTTCTCGACGACTGTCACAATTTTATCAAAAGGCAATTGCCGCTGCCGGAAGGCTTCGACGGCAACTTCGTTTGCGGCATTCAGCACGGCCCCATTGGTAGCACCGGCGGCGGCTACTTCGAAACCCAGCCGCAGCGACGGAAAACGATCCAGGTCGGGGCGGGCAAAGGTTAGCTGACCCAGAGCGGCAAGGTCCATTGTGTCGCTCAGGCCGGCAGCCCGGTCGGGCCAGGTCAGAGCGTACTGAATGGGCGTCTGCATATCGGGTGAACCCATTTGCGCTATGGTCGAACCGTCCACAAAAGTAACCATACTGTGGATGATGGACTGCGGGTGTATCAGCACCTCTATTTCGTCGGCCTTGAGATCGAACAGCCAGCGAGCCTCGATTACTTCCAGGGCCTTGTTCATCAACGTGGCAGAATCAATGGTCACCTTGGGGCCCATTTGCCAGGTCGGATGAGCCAGGGCCTGCTCCGGTGTAACCTCGGCCAGTTCCTGCCGACTGCAGCGGTAAAACGGCCCGCCGCTGGCGGTGAGGGTGATGCGTGCGACTTCGTCCCGCCGGCCGCACTGCAAGGCCTGAAATACGGCCGAGTGCTCGCTGTCCACCGGCAGAATTGTGCAGCCGTGGCTTTCGGCCTCAGCCATCAGAAGATGGCCCGCCATGACCAGGGCTTCCTTATTGGCCAGGGCCAGGCGCTTGCCATGGCGTGCGGCCACCAGGGCCGGCTCCAGGCCGACAGCTCCAACCAGGGCCGACAGTACCACGTCGGCCTCATCAAGAGCGGCCAGATGGCTGGCGCCATCGATGATAAGCTCGGTCGGGCAATCGGTCGGCAACTGCGACTGTAGATCAGCCAAGGCCTGCTGGTTGCCGACTGAGGCCACCTGCGGGCGGAAATGGACGATCTGCTGGGCCAGTTCCTCCACGCTGTTTCGAGCGGCCAGGGCCAGAACACGATACGGCTCGCCCAGTGCGTCAATTACCCGCAGGGCTGCTTTGCCGATTGATCCTGTGGAGCCGAGCACGACGACATTCGGCATAAGGCGTGTTACCTCTTCTTATCCCCAAGATAGCAAAGCACTAAGTATAGAATGGCCCGTGGCCGCAGGCAAGGCAAAACGGCAGGGGGTTGATTGCCGGATTGCCGGGGCGTGACCGTTTTACAGTGGCACGTTCCGGAGGAGGGGGCTTCTTCACAGTGGCACGGCCATCCTGGCCGTGAGTGCCGGGGGGCATCTTGCCCCTCGGCCCGTTTCTGCTGCTGTTTCTGCATTTTGGCCGTGGGCTGACTCAGGGCTATGAGGGCGCGAATGCCGTTTTGCCCATGACCATGCAATGAAAAAAAAGCCACGGGCAGGATGCCCGTGGAACTCATGGGCAGGATGCCCATGCCACTGTAAAACAGCAATGGCAACGGCAACGGCAAAGGAAACGGCAGCCACATCAGCGGGTTAGCCCGGGCGGCAACATTGGCAGCAGCAGTTTGACGCGCTGTTGCGCGATGGTTACAATACCGCCTGCTATTGAAACCCCATCTGCCCACGACGGCGGTTTCCGCCCCCTGTATGGACACGAAAAATGGAAAACGCAACCGACCTGTTGTATAGCCTGAGACAGTCCAGCGACGAGACCGAGTTCTACACGCCCATACCCGAAGGCTATGTGCCCGGGCGGGTAAAGTACATTATCGTCGTCGGCACGGTCATGAGCGGGCTGGGCAAGGGCATTTTTTCGTCCAGTCTGGCCAAGCTGATGCAGAACAAGGGGCTGCGCGTCGAGCCGATCAAGCTGGAAGGCTATCTCAATATCGATAGCGGGACGCTGAATCCGTTCCGTCATGGCGAGGTTTTCGTGCTGGATGACGGCATGGAATGCGACATGGACCTTGGCACCTACGAGCGTCTGCTGACCAAGGACCTGACCCGCGACAACTTTGCCACCAGCGGACAGATTTACAGCAGCGTGCTGGAGCGCGAACGTCGCGGGGAGTACCTTGGGCGCGACGTGCAGATGATTCCGCACGTTACGGCCGAGGTCAAGCTGCGCCTGCGGCGACTGGCTGTCAAGAGCCAGGCCGACATTGTCTTTGTGGAGATTGGCGGCACGGCCGGCGACTTCGAAAACGGCTATTATATTGAAGCCATGCGTCAAATGGCCTACGAGGAAGGGCCGGAGAACGTGCTGTTTGTGGCCCTGACCTTCATTCTGGAGCCGCCCAGCCTGGGCGAGCAGAAGAGCAAGGCGGCCCAGCTTGGCATAAAACAGTTGATGCAGATGGGCATTCAGCCGGGCATCATCGCCTGCCGGGCCCGCAGCGAGGTGACCGACAAGGTTCGCGAGAAGATCAGCGTCTACACCAATGTGCCCAAGGCCCGGGTTTTCAGCATGCACGACAGCGAGAGCATTTACCTCATACCGTCGCGCATGCGCGAGGCCCAGATCGATCAGCAGGTGGTGCATCTGCTGAATCTGACCGATCGTGTGAACCCGGCCCTCGAGCGAACGCAGTGGAACAAATGGCAGGTGTTCGTAGATCGACTGCTGAGCCCAAAGGGCGAGATTACCATTGGCATAACGGGCAAGTACACCAGCGTCCGCGACAGCTATGCCAGTCTGCTGATGGCCCTGGAGCATGCCGCGGCAGCCATGCAGGTGCGGGTCAATCATCGCTGGATCGACGTCACCGAGGTCAGCGACCGCAACGTGGCCCAGGCTCTGGCCGAGGTTGATGGCATTATTGTTCCGGGGGGCTTTGGGGCCCGAGGCACCGAGGGCAAAATCGCCTGCATCCGCTATGCCCGCGAAAATGCCATGCCCTACCTGGGGCTGTGCTACGGGTTTCAGATGGCGGTCATCGAGTTTGCCCGCCACGTGGCCGGGCTTGAAGGGGCTGATTCGACCGAGATTGACCAGACCGCCAAATATCCGGTCATCAACATACTGCCCGAGCAGCTCAAGATAAAAGGCGTTGGCGGCAACATGCGGCTGGGCGGCCAGCAGGTCGAAATCAAACCCGGCACACTGGCGGCCAAGCTGCTGGGCGGGGCCTCGGCCTACAGGCTGCGCTTCCGCCACCGTTACGAGGTCGATCCGGATTACATCGAGCGGCTGGAGAAGGCCGGCATGATTTTCAGCGGCAAGGCGCCGGATCAGTCTATCATGCAGATTCTGGAACTGCCGGAGCACCCGTATTTTATCGGCACGCAGGCTCATCCGGAGCTTACCAGTCGGCCGCTCGAAGCGAGCCCGTTTTTTGTCGGACTGGTTGCCGCCGCCATGGCCAGGGAGGCCAGTGGATTGAAGGAAGAAGTGGGGATCTGAGGTGACGGCATCGCCGAAAAAATCCCGTGCACGTCCGCAGTCGGACGAGAAGCGTATGGGCTTCGGCGATCATCTCGACGAGCTTCGGCGCCGCATCATGCTGGCCATAGCCGGCCCCATTGTGGGCTTCATCGTTATCTGGGTCTGGTTCCGCTACGAGCTGATGGATTGGATTCTGCGTCCGCAGTTTCCAGAGTGGCGCGTTTTCGGCCACGATCTGCTGGTACTGAAGCCCATTGAACTGGATTTTCTGCAGGCCGCCCCATCCACGGCATTCGTGACCTTTGCCACCATCAGCCTGATTGGCGGCATCATTCTCAGCGCTCCCTGGATCATCTACCACGTCTGGGCCTTTGTGGCCGAAGGTCTTTACCCGCACGAGCGGCGGGCAATTCGACTGTACGGGGTCTTTACGGTGGTACTTTTCTTCCTGGGCGGGGCCTTCTTCTATTTTATTGTCTACCCCATGTCGATCAGCTTTCTGTACGGCTTTGGCGAGAGCTTCAACCAGTACCTGCAGACCCGCCACGGGGCCAGTCCGGCCATATTGCCGCAATCGCTGCTGGACGAATACGTGCGTTTCGTGCTGATGATGGTGCTTATCTTCGGCCTGATGTTCGAGCTTCCGCTGGTGGTTCTGTTTCTTGGCCGAGCCCGGATGGTCAGCGTGGATGCCTTGAAGCGTTACCGCCGACACGTGATACTGGGGCTAGTGGTTACATCGGCCATCGTCACGCCGCCCGATGTCTTCAGCCAGGTGGCTCTGGCCCTGCCCATGTGGCTGTTGTACGAGGCAGGCATACTGTTGGTCCGCATTACGACCGTCCAGCAATGCCCGGTGCCGCCATCATAGCCGGGGGCGATTGTTGAGGACGAGGACGTTTTCGAGTAAGCAGCTTGCCTCGCCTTGTCGCCAGGCCACCCGTGCCGCAGGTTCCACTCATCCGGCCCCTTAGCCTTCCGGCCCCCGGGGGCGGTTGCGGCGGCGGCAGGGGGCGTCTGTAAAATTTCGAGGAGTTACATGTCATGATTGACAAGCGGAGCACGCTACAGCGGATTATTCTGGCAACCCTTACGGCGCTGCTGCTTTCCGGGGCGATAATCAGCGAGGCACACGCCCAGCGGCGGCCGCCCGAACCGGTGGAGGTAACCGACGCCCGCGTTGACGAAGCCATCCGCCGGGGCTGCCAGTATCTGCTGTCGCATCAGCGACCCGACGGCAGCTGGCCGCCTTACCAGGGCTTTACACACGCCAACACCATAATGGCCATGCTGGGGCTGGCTTATGCCGAATACCCGGTAAACGACGAGCGCATGCAGAAGGGCATCAAGGTGCTGCTTGAG
>JAWLHX010000109.1:0-7917 GCA_041690105.1 Phycisphaerae bacterium | reverse complement strand
AAAATACATCGTCAGCGGACCAATGCGGGCCCGCAGGCAAACGTTGCTGCCCAAGTCTACAGGCTGCCAGATTCGCATGGCTCTCCTCTCAAACTATCTAGTTTTTCACATCGCCGGCAGCACGCTCGGGTCGTAACCCCAGTCAATGTAACCTTGGCGGACAATTGACAGATACTGCCGATCGGGCGGAGCGAATGCGTGCCCGGGACGCATGCGATAGGTCATGGCCTCAACCTGCCGCCCATCGGCCGTGGCAACCGTTACCGCCAGATGCTCGTAGAGCCGCGGGCAATCTTCGTACTCATCCAGCCAGCGAAGGTCTTCCCTCGGCACACGGTAAAGGGCGCCCGGCACATACTGCCCGGGAGCAGGCAGAAGGTCGCACCAGAAGCGGAAGGCCAGACGGTAATCAGCCAACTGGGCCGCCTCCAGAGGCTCGCTGTGCGGACACCACAGCTTCATGTGCCCGGTGTTCATGTTCGACCCGTAGGCGAAGTAGATCAGGCTATCAGAGCTCATTCCTGACCTTTCTCAAGCAGCCAAGCTATTCCATTTTTTCTTGCCTCGGCAACAACAGCAGCATATGCCGCTTCTTCCGGCCAACCTTTCCATTCAGTTACTTTCTCTTGAAGCAGATTAACGTTGGCCGGGTACGAGTAATACTCGGGCGGATATGGCACCTGCAATTCCAACTTAAGCAACAAACAAAGATAACCCTTTACCGCCTTCTCCCATTCAGCCCAATTTCCAATGTCACAATCTTGGAAGGTATGGATTGAGTTCCGCCTACAACATATTAAGTCTAGCAGTGGCTTCCACAGTACCTTCTGATTTACCGTCCAAACATAGTCTTCGTAGAAGTTGAGAGTTTTCCCAAGGAATAGCTCATCTGGCGGCTGATCTTTCTTGTTTGCTCTAACTGGATTTCGCGAATAATCCATAGCGTGTACAGAAAGAAACCACTTGAGGGCCCCCTCCGTCAAACTTCCCAGGACAGTCCATGCCAGTATCAGATCTGGCTCTCCGCGCATTTCGCCCTTAAGCCATCGTGGCAGGAGGTGCGCCATCTGCGTGAGGCGATCCAACCTGCTATTTCGAAGAATCTCTGCTGACTCTTCGGGGCCCCACCCACCATTCCCCCAAAACTCCTCAATGTGAGAATGAAAAAGGATGATGCCGTCGATTGTCTCCGACAGTTGCATGACTGGCTCCAGTACCTACTCCTCGCCGCGAACAAGATCCTCGTAACTCTCCCGCCGCCGGATGATGCGGAAATTCTCGTGGCTTACCAGCACCTCGGCCGGACGCGGCTGAGAGTTGTACTGGCTGGCCATGGCCATGCCGTAAGCCCCGGCCGTAAAAATGGCCATCAGGTCTCCGCGCTGCACTGGCGGCAAGGGCCGATCCTTGGCCAGGCAATCGCCAGTCTCGCAGATGGGGCCGACAACGTCGGCCTTCTGCAGCCCCTCCAGCGGAACATCAACGCCGCGCAGGGGAGGAGTCATCTCCTCGCCCGGCTCGGCCGGCCAGATAAAGTGGAACGAATCGTACAGCGGCGGCCGGATAAGGTGATGCATGCCCGTATCGAGAATAACAAAACTCTTCTGCCCGCCCTGCTTTACGTACTGTACCCGCGACAGCAGCAGCCCGGCGTTGGCGCTGATGAAGCGGCCAGGCTCCATCACCAGCTTCAGCCCCTTGTCCTTCAGCAGCGGCACAATGGCCTCGGCGTAATCTTCAATCTGGGTGTAAGTGCCGGTCTCGTAGCTGGCGGCATAGCCCCCGCCAAAGTCCAGCGTGTCGATGACAATGCCGTGCGACTTCATGCGCTCAATCAGCTTCAGGGCCTTACCGATGGCCTCCACGTAAGGCTTGGTCTCGAAGATGGGCGAGCCGATGTGCAGATGGATGCCCGACAGACTCACGCCCGGCAGATCGCGATACTTCAGCAGCACGTTTTCGGCCCGCTCAATATCGACACCGAACTTCGTCTCCTTCTTGCCGGTGGAGGTGTAGGCGTGAGTCTTGGGGTCGATGTCCGGATTTACCCTGAGGGCGCAGCGAGCCTCTTTGCCCATCTCCGAGGCAATGCGGCCAATGTTTTCCAGCTCGGCCTCGCTCTCGATGTTGAACATGAAAATGCCCTCGCCAAGGGCATAGCGGATTTCGTCATCGGTCTTGCCCGCGCCGGCATAAAAACACTTGTCGGCCGAGCCGCCCGCCTTCAGCACGCGGTAAAGCTCGCCCCCGCTGACAATGTCAAAGCCCGAGCCCATCTCGGCCAGCAGACGCAGAATCGACAGGTTCGAGCAACTCTTGACGCTGTAGCAGACCAGCGGATTTATCTGCGCGAAGGCGTGCTGCAACTTGTCATAATGCTCGCGCAGCGTCCGCTCGCTGTAGATGTAGGCCGGCGTACCGACCGCCTGGGCAATCTCAGCCACTGGCACATTTTCAACATGCAGCACACCGCGCCTATACTCGAAGTAGTCCATCCGTAAGCTCCATTATGGCCCTTGACGCCACCACAAAAAGTTTCCGCCGTTGCCGTTGAAGTCGCTTTTGACTTTGCCGTTGCTTCTGCCGTTGAAGCCCCCGGCAATGCCGGGGGCTTCAACAACAACAACTTCTCACCTCCGCGGGTGCTCATCTGACCGCGGGTGCCACCCACAAACTTGTTTGTGGGTGCTCGTCCGAGCACTCACCCGTTTATGTTTTATCCTCAATTTCCCCTGGCTGTGCCTGGGCTTCAAAACAACAACAACTCGCCCCATCACATGCCCAAAGCCTGCCGCCAGCGTTTCACCTCGTCGGCCACCAATCCACTGCCGCCGGCCCCAAGGCTGCGATAACTCTTTACCACGTTTTCGGGGCCAAGCCGATCAAAAACATCCTCGCCGATCCGCTCGCCACCAAATTCACGCAACAATTCTATCGGAGCCTCCGAAAGCTCCAACCCTCGCTCGTCGCAGGCCGCCACAATTCGACCTGCCATGCCATGGGCACTGCGGAAAGGCTCACCCCGATCAACCAGATATTCGGCCAGGGCCGTGGCGTCAAGATACCCGCCCTTGCACCTCTGCCGCATCTCATCAACATTAAACCGCCCCTGCGCCACAATTTCGGCCGCAAGCTCCAGGCAGCCTCGCACCTGGTCGGCAGCGTCGAAAATGGCCGGCTTATCCTCCTGCATGTCGCGATTATAAGCATGAGGCTGACCCTTCACCAGCACCAGCAGCGTGACTAGCTGACCATAAACCCGTGCCGTTTTGCCGCGAATAAGCTCCAGAACATCGGGATTGCGCTTTTGCGGCATCATGCTCGATCCGGTCGAATAGGCGTCGCTGACCCTGAAATAGCGGAACTCGTTGGTGCTCCACAAAATCCAGTCCTCGGCCCAGCGCGACAGGTGCTGAGCGATCATCGACAGGCAAAAAGCAAGCTCGATGGCGAAATCGCGGTCGCTGGTGGCGTCAATCGAATTGCGGGCCACGTCATCGAAACCCAGAAGCTCGGCCACGCGGCGACGATTTATCGGCAAGGTGGTGCCGGCCACTGCTCCCGCCCCGAGCGGCAGAATATTGATCCGCCGGCGACAGTCGCCCAGCCGCTCCACGTCGCGGGCAAGCTGCTCCACGTAACCCAGCAACACATGGCCCAGGGCCACCGGCTGGGCCGGCTGAAGGTGCGTATAAGCCGGCAGATATGCCCCAACGTTTTCCGGCTTTGCCGCCTGCTCGACCAGGGCCGTCTGAACATTGCGCACAAGGGCCGCAATGGCGTCCGCCTCATCCCGGGCCCAGAGGCGCAAGTCCAGTGCTACCTGATCGTTACGGCTGCGGGCAGTGTGCAGCTTCTTGCCCGCCTCGCCCGTCCGCTCAATCAGGGCCGACTCCACGTTCATGTGAATGTCTTCCAGGGCTTCATCAAAAATAAAGCTTCCGGCGGCAATTTCTTCGGCTATCTGCCCCAGCGACCGGTCGATGGCCGCAAATTCTTCTTCGGTCAGCAGGTCCACTTCCTGCAGCATGCGGGCATGGGCCCTGGAGCCGGCAATATCATATTGGGCCAAACGCTGGTCGAAACTGATGGAGGCCACAAAATGCTCGACACTGCGGGCCGTGGCTTGCTGGAGCCGGCCGTGCCATATTTTCTTGTCATTGGAATTCATCGGGTAGGGCCCTAAACAGTTCTGGTATCGAAACTGACTCTTGCCTGCGGGCGGCACTTATAATAAGGTAAGGGTGCCGATTCGCATCGAAACCATATCGTATCGACCGCTTCGGCAGGTTTCAAGGATAAGCCGGGCGGCCCACAATGGCTCCTGTAATGCCTCCGCTCGCCCGGCGGCGCAGTTTACAACATTTGCATAGGTTCTGCAGGATGTCATTTTTTGTTGACACCCTAGGGTGACATTTTATAATCGCCGAGTCCAAAGACTTGACGCAAATGCGTTTAAGTGCATTTTCTGTGACGTTTCGCTGGAGCGCCCCGGAAGCTCAGAAAGCCGGCCGGGCCTCAAATAAGGAGAGATGCATGGGTGCTTCGAACCTGAAGCGGTTGCCATGGTTGATGGGCATGATGATACTCTGCAGCCTGATGTTCGCCGCAACGGCATGGGCTCAGCAGACGGTGGAAGACGTTACCGGCGGGCAGCCCGGCCCTCTGGGCTTTAGTGCTGAAGTAGTGCCGGTGGAGTTGCAGCAGGACTTCCGCCAGATGGCACATTATTATCGCATTGCACGGCCCGATCTGGCCGCAGGCTTCGCCCAGCGAATTCTGCGATCAAATCCTGATCCGATCGTGCTGCTCCGACTCGTCGAGCATCGCGACATGGGTTACAGCCTGCTGGTGCAGATGGCTACCTCCCAGAACCAGGATCTGGCCGAGGCCGCTGCCGAGCTTCGCACGCTGGCCGACCAGGCTATCGAGGCCCAGCGCAAAAGTGGCGATAGAATTGTCGCCGCCCTTAGCCGCCTGACCATCAACGACCGGGCCTTCCAACTGGCCCTCTCGGAACTGCGCTACAGCGGCGAGTATGTCGCCCCGCACGCCCTGGCCATGCTGCAGGATGCCAATCCCGAGCAGGCCGCCGCTATTCGCCGGGCTCTGCTGGCCATCGGCCGCCCCGTCGTCTGGCCACTGGTCGTCGCTCTGCAGACCGAAGATACGGCCCTGAAGATTGAAATTATCGACCTGCTTGGCGGCCTGGGCTACCAGGTGGCCCTGCCCGGTCTGAAAGCCACGCTGGAGCAGGAAAATCCGGCCGCCGTCAAACAGGCTGCCGAGCGAGCCATTCGCCGCATCGACGCCTCGGTGCTCGACCGCTCGGCCCGTTCCTTGTACATGAATCTGGCCCAGGGCCTCTATTACAACCGCGTCAGTGCTCCGGTCGAACAGAACCGGCCGACGACCGACGTCTGGGGCTGGCTTCCCGGCCAGAACGGCGGACTGTCCTACAGGCCCGTACCCAACCCGGCCGTCAACGAAGTAATGGCCTCGCGCGAAGCCGAACGCGGCCTGACCATTGCTCCCGACGCACCGGAACTGGTCAGCTTCTGGCTCACCATTCAGGCCAAGATGGACGCCGAACTGCGCTCCGCCGGTGTCGAGCCGGTCAATCCCTGGGCTCCCGCAGACATGCCCACCATGGAGTTCTACCTGCGGGCCGCCGGCCAGCAGTACGTTCTCGATGTTCTGGACCGGGCCCTGCGCGATAACGATGTCGACGTTGCCCGCCGCGTGCTGGTGGCCCTGGAGCACGTGGCCAATCAGCAGTACCTTGGCGCCGGCGCCTCGGGCGAAGGCAGCCCGCTCATCCGGGCCCTGGGCTATCCTGATCGCCTGGTCCGCTTCGATGCCGCATTCGCCATCGTTGCCGTACAACCGCGCGATACCTTCTTCGGCCACGAGCGTGTTGTGCCCGTGCTGGCCGAAGCCGTCAACATGGAAACCGGCCCCTCGGTGCTGATTATCGAGAACGAGGCCGAGAATCTTAACCGCCTTAAGGGCGCCTTCCGTCAGGCCGACTGGAACGTGGCCGAAGCCAACACCGGCGACACCGGCATCAGCACCGCCCAGCGAATGAGCCGCATCGACATCATCGTCATTTCGCCGAGCATCCAGAACAGCAGCTATGCCGACACCATCCGGGCTTTCCGCCGTTCGTTCACCACGGCCATGATTCCGATCATCGTCCTGTCGAAGGAAGCCGAAGCAGTGCCCTTCAGCGAAATAGAGGAGAACTTCCGCTATGTCGCCCAAGTGCCGGCCAATGCCGAAGTCGACGCCATTGTCGGCCAGGCCAACAACCTGCGGGCCGAAGCCGGGGCAATGGCCCTCAATGCGCAGCTTTCGCAGGCCATCAGCCTGAGGGCCGCACAGGCGCTCGATTACATCGCCACCGCTCGCACGGTGCTTGATGCCCGCCCGGCACGCGACGCCCTGATGACTGCCGCCGCCGGACGCAATCCGCAACTGGCCATCGCCGCCATCAGCGCACTGTCGCAGATGCCCGATGCCGAAATCCAGCAGCACCTGGCCGCCATCGGCCTTAACGCCCAGGCCCCTCAGGCTGTTCGCGTGGCCGCTCTCAATGGCGTGGCCGACACTGCCCGTCACATCGGCAACAATCTCGACGCCGAGACGGTGGCCGCCTTCCAGAGCCGTGTTGCTCAGGAAAGTGATACCGAAATCCGTGACGCTATCGGCACCGTGCTCGGAGCGCTGGACCTGGAAGCCGAACTGGCCTCCCAGCTCATCCGTCGCCACGCTATCCTGCAGGCCGAATAACCGGCACTGAGCTGCTGAAAATGCAAGGCTGAAAACGTACCTCGGGCGCGACATCAAAAAGGTGTCGCGCCCGATTCTCTTTTGCTCCCGCCCTGCACCCTCGCGTCTTTGCAGGCGCAATTCCGTTTGCCGCCCCAGCGCTTGTCTGCTCGCCGGGCCTGCCCCCCGGTCTGTGAGAAAAAACTTTCAGCGGGGCTCTTTCATCCCGGGCCGTCAGAACGTATTATAAGTGGCCTGTTTATTGTCCTGCAGTAAATGCGAATCACCAGCGGAGGCAACAGCATGCTGCGACGCATTATCGCTTACAGCCTGGTCGTCATCGCCCTTATACCCCTGGCCCTGCTGCTCATCTGGGTCATGGTCAAGAGCCCCCCGCCGGGCTACACCAAACCAACCGATTTTTCGACCCCTGAACTGGTTCAGCACGCCAAGGAATTCCAGGCCGCCAGCGTCCAACTGCAGAATACCCGCGACGATCCGTCCGGCCAGACGCGGCTCGATGTCACCTTCACCGATGTCGGCATAACCAGCCAGATTCGCATTCTGCCGCCCGACGATCTACGACGCCTGCCCGACTGGCTCAGCAATCCGCAGGTCGTCTTCACCAGCGAGGCCATGGTCATCATGGGCGACGTGGAGGTCGGCGGAACCGAGGCCACCATCAGCCTGCACATGGTGCCCCGCGTGACCGAAGACGGTAACGTGAGCCTCCGCCTGGACCAGACCAGGGCCGGCCGGGTGCCCCTGCCCGAGGCCGTCAACGACAAGGCACGCAGCAGCATCGAAGAGCGCATTGAGGATCAGCGGGCGAAAATCAACCGGCGCAATGCCGGCAGCAAGGATCAAAAGGAGCAGTTGCTGGCACTGGAGATAATGGAGGCCGGCCTGAGGCTGCTGAATGGACAGGAGGCGGTCATCGATACACGCAAGGCCGACCTTGTAATTGAACGAATCGTCCTGCAGGACAAACGCCTGCGACTGATAGGCCGCAACGTCAACGCCGCCCCGCCACAAACAACCCAAACCAATTAACCGTTGCAGTTAAAGCCCCCGGCACTGCCGCGGGACGCCGTTGCTTCTGCCGTTGCTGCTAACCCCTCTCCCTTGAGGGAGAGGATGTCTCTG
>JAWLHX010000108.1:0-8015 GCA_041690105.1 Phycisphaerae bacterium | reverse complement strand
CCGCCGGAAAGCACGTGCTCTCGGAGGTCACGGCCTTCTTCTCTCTGGCCGAGGGCGTTGAACTAATCGAGGCAGTGGAGCGAAGTGGCCTGGTCTACATCGCCTGGAAGGTTAAGCTGCCAACTCGGCGGTTCCTGCGGCGGGTCAACCAGTTCAACACCGAACTGGCGGCGGAGTAAGGCAACGCAATAGCTCCTCGTTGCAGGTGGCTTGCCACCGATCAAGCCAATCGTCTGTGCCTGTGTTTTCCATTTTGACCGAGTGTTTGGTGAAGGCGCCCGGCTTCGTCCTTTTGCTTCAACGACGTGGTAAGCCCCATTCGAGTCGGGGCCCAGTAGGTCTGCCAAGCTTTTCGAAGCCGTATTTGCCTTCTGAATACCGGCGGCGTTGAATTTTGTTGCGTGGACCAGTCGTGGCACCTTCAAGTAAGCATCCGCAACGACGGCAGCCATTGTCAGCCCGATCCAGAAGGAGACATTGGCTTTTTCGCTCGTTTCGAGATCTGAGAAGTCAGACTGCAGGCGCACCTTGGATTGCGTGAAGTCCAGACAGCACTTAACGGCCATCGCTCGGTATTTGGCCTGCCTCTGGTCATGCCCAAAGCCGAAGAGGAAGCGGCGCTGGGGGCGGCGCGCAACGCCGCATCATTAGTATCAGATTGATCTGCGCCCTCCCCATCTTTGGTCCACTGGGGGTGAGAGTTTTCAAGGTCATCCTGAATACTCCGACCGGTCAAACTTGATCACCCCCGCATCAACCATCGTGACGCGATTGCGGCAGCTTCCTTGCTGCTGAGCCGGTGTGAGGCAAGCGGCCATGCAGAACCCTGCACCCGCTCACCGCACGGTTCTGAACATCAGCCGGCAGCTATATCCCTCTCCACCTATCCGAAAGAGGCGTCACCAGTTTACAGCCCCTCCGCCTGACGGACCATGGTCGGCATGCTCGCCGGCATCACATTGTCTTGCGTGCAAGACCGAACAGCGGGTCTTCGGTGTCCGAGAGCCATTGCAGCAGGCGATCCTTGTACGGCTTCAGGCGTTGGGCGGCAGCCGGCATAAGCGCAGCAGTCCGTTTCTGCCTCACCGGCACCCATTTGCGGCAGCGATTTTTGCTACACCATTCTTACGATGATTAAACTTTTCGCCGTAATTTTCCGCATCGCCATAACCGCCTTTCGCACCATCACTTACGAAGTCGTGGACTCACTTAGGCCGATTCCACACAAAACAGAGACGAAGCTCCATAAGAGAGAGGAAAGGGGCCACATTGGGCGAGTGCATCTGGATGGTGAGTCCGGCTGGGCAGGGTGAAAGAGCGGGCACAACCGCTGGTTCAAACTGCAAACAGGCCTGAATGGCCGAAGACCGCAGCTGGTCAGCCACGGGCTTCATCACGAACTTTTGCGGAAAGAAACATTGTGGACGCAATCAATCACACCCTGTTGCAATCAGAGGACCACTGAAATATATTCTACCATCCGTGCCGGCGGGCTTAGGTTTCCACCTTACGCGGGCCAGGAACGCTGTGTTTTCCCCGGCTCCGCCGCACCTCTACTCCGCCGTTCACAGAAGGGAAACGACTGTGCCCCAAGCAATCCCGTATCGAGTCAGTTTCGTCGGTTGTCCCGCGCAGAGCGATGTGCCCTGGACCCGCGAACATCTTCAGTGGCTTGCCGATCATGGGTTCAACACTGTGCAGCTCAACATCGCCTGGGGCTGCCGGCCGAGTGACGAGCCGCTCAATCTGGAGGACGTGGTTGACTGCACGGGCATGCCGGTTCGGCAATCACTGCCTCTGGCGTCGGACGTCTCGCCCGAGCGCGTGGCCCGCCGTCGCGACGACCTGCGACAGCGAATCGCTCTCTGTCGCAGTTTGGGTCTGCGGACGATCTTCCACTTCGGCGCGCCCTACAATCAGCATGCCCGCCACGGAGATACGCCGCCGAATTGCCTGATGGACGAGGCCGTGCGGACGATGTATCGCGACATGATCAAACGCTTCAACACCCAGTTCCCCGGCGTCGACGATCTGCTCGTGTACACCTACGACCAGGATGCCTGGCTGTGCAGCGAGTTCGACGGCTGCCCGCGCTGCACCGGGGTGCCGCTGCATGAACGCGTCAGCGACTTCGTCAACCACCTGGCCCGCGCGTGGCATACGCTTCATCCGGACGGCCGACTGTGGTGGGAACCATGGGAGCTGTCGGCCGGGCATGTGCTCTCTTGCATCGACCGGCTCGACGGCAAGAGCGTAGGTCTTTCGCTGCACTCAAACGTCGCCGAGGTTATGGCGACGATGCCGGTAGACCGCTGGCTCAAGAACAGCGTGGCCGCGGCCAAACGGGCCGGCCTGCCGGTGATCGTCGAACACTTCCTCGGGGGACCCACCGAAGAGGTTGAGCCCTACACCCACCTGTCGTGGCCCGCGGAAACGTGGCGCGGCGTGCGTGCCATTGCCGATCTGTCCCCCGACGGCATCAAGGAGTACTATGGCACCGTGCCCGGACGCGAGGACGCCAATCTGCGAATGACCAGCCTCCTGCTTGAGAATCCCGATATCACCCTGGACGCGGCTCTCGCCCGCCTGGCGGAGCCGTACGGCGCATGCCATGACAGCATCGTTCGCTTCTGGCATGCCACGAGTACGGCCATGGCCCTCTTCCCGTGGGACGCCTCGTGGTTTATTCGGGAGATCGGCAGGTCCGACCCGCACCACGGCATGGACGCTGCGTTCATCCGCGGACAGCAGGCCCACACGCCGAGTTGGGAATCGAGCCGCCGGGCTGTCTTCATGTTCACCGACGACCGGCAGCCGGACCCGTGGGCCCTCGAGGACGTCCAGCTCCGCTGCCGACTCTGCGCCGACGAGCTCCAGCGGGCCATCGATATCGGCAGGCCGCTTCCGGCGAAGCTGGCCTCGCCGCTTGCCGGACCGTTGACAAAGCAACTGGAGGAACTGGCTTCCTGGCGACAGCGGGCCCTGTCGTACGCCTGCCACCTGCGCGAAACGAACCTTTGCACGATCCTGCGCCACCAGTTGCAGCAGGGCCGGACGCCGTCGCCGCACGTGCTTGCCGAGTTGCGAGACGTTCTCCGTGAGGACATGCACAATCAGCACAGCGAGGAGCCGTGCCGATCAGCACTCAACCTGCTTGAATGCGACCTCGAGGCCTTCCTGGAGAGATACTTCCTGATTCGCGGCGAGGACCAGAAGAGCAAGGGCATGTTCACAACAACCAGCAAATAGCGACGTTCGGCGCACTTGCCGCACTTTCTTGGTCGCGCCATTCGTACCAGCTCGCAATAGATACTGTAATCCAAGGCGACACAACTGTGTGTTTGCTACACCATTCTTCCTCCGATTAAACTTTTTGCCGGCATTTTGCCGCTTTGCAATAACCACCTTCGCCGTCATCACTTACAACTTTTCGGACGCACCAGGGCCGAGTCGAGACGAAACAGAGACGAAGCTCCATAAGAGAGAGAAAAGGGGCTAAATCTGGGCGAGTGAGTCTGGCGAGCGAGTCCGGGCAGAGAGGGTCAATTCGAGAGGAAAACCGTGTTTCAGGCCATAAACAGGCCTAAATGGCCGAAGCCCGCAGCTTGTCGGCCACGGGCTTCGTCATGCAATAGAGGCGTTTGCGACAAGAAGAATGGTGGGCGCTACAGGACTCGAACCTGTGACCTCATGGGTGTGATCGCTATTTGCGATGCCCTCTGGCGGGCCAGAAACGCGGTTTTTATGCAGCAAACGCGGGGTGCGTGTTTTGCTGGTGTCGCCATCGTTCGCCATGATTCGCCATAATTCGCGGAAAAAATGGGCCTTCCTACAGTCGCCCCTACAAACGGTGAGCGGCGGCAGCATCGCGGCGAGCGATGTTTCGTGTGGCTTGTCTCGGCACCGGCAAAGTGCTGCCGCGTGGGTCGCCAACGTCCGCGATCCATCCTATCGGACTGGGACTACAGACTCAGCATAAGAAACGTAAGGCGCTTGTACTGTATTCGCAGGGCCAAACCACTCGTCCGGATATGTCCTCACTGCAACCAGTGTGCCTTTGTCAATCTCCGCCCACACCTTTCCACGTTCGACCCGCTCAAGCACCCATAACTCTGCCGGCCTTTCCGGATAGCGGACTCCTGCAAGCCAATGAAGTCCTGTAACGCCATCCCACTTCTGCCATGCAAGGTCTTCATCGTTCTTTGGCTTGAACACATCATAATCAGGCCAAGGCTCCCATGGCGTCCGCCTGTCCGCTGGACCATCGAGGTTTGCCGGATGACGCCATGCAATATTAGCGAGAATAGCTGGAATGCGGGCCTCATCAACTCGCACAGTGGTGACGTCCTGAGGGGCTTCAATCGTCCAGAATCGGACGCTCCACATCCCTGGCATGCCGGCAACCGGCGCGACACAAAAGCGGCAACTGCCGCGCACCTGTTGCCATTGTCGCGGCATTGTCTCCCAAGGAACGCTGGGACGTTCCGTCTGCGCAGCGCTGCTGGCATATCCTCCATTTTTCCGGTCCGGCGCGTTTAGCGCAGTCTGGCCATCCCTATAGTCGCACGAGCATAACAATGCTGCCACTAGAATCGCAGTTGCCGCGAGCCTAATCGAAGTACAGCAGCCTGTATAGCTCGATCGCATGTTGAGCCTCCCTACTTTCTAGTCGCGTAGCGGGTGGGTCGCCGTTGAGACCCACGCTGATCTGACGCTTCATTACTACCCATGGCTGCCATTCGAGGCGGATAGTGCGCCCCCCAGTCAACTGGGTATAGCCCCTGCCGCACGTAGCGGTGGAACGTCGAATACCGCCAATCTGCCACCCTCTGCACCGGAGCGTGCTAACGGATTATAGTGCCGCCTGCAGCATGGCCGCCTCCTCGACAAGTTCGGGATCTGCGACGAGGGCCATGGCAACCATAACCTGACCACCGTCACCCGGCAAGAGTTTACCATTGTGAGCAACATAGTCCATGATTGTCAATTGACAAACGAAGAGGGTTGATTTTCAGGTCGCGGCGCGCCACGTCAGGCCGTGCGGGCCTTTAGAGGCCGCGGGGCGAACACGCACCTTCATGATGGGGGAGGAGCTCAATGGCAATGGCTGTGCAGCAGAGTTCTGCTGCAACTTTTCCTGCAATCGAGCGAGCTATATACAAAAGGCGAGGGCCGCGACTCTGTAAGTCGTGGCCCTGTCGTGCGTTAGATGGTGGGCGCTACAGGACTCGAACCTGTGACCTCATGGGTGTGATCCATGCGCTCTAACCAACTGAGCTAAGCGCCCCACAGCCTTTTCCAGCCACGCATTATATCCATCAGCCACGGCTAAAGCAAAACCATTTTTCGTGCAGTTTGGGAAGCCCCCCCGACATCGTGAACCCCTGGCGGGTGAAGACGGGGGGTGCAGCAAGTCTTCGAGGAAGATGGGCGGCAAGTATAGCAGGCTGGCTTTGGGTTGGGTTAGTTTTCCCTGGATCAGGTCCCACGGCGGCTTGTATTCTTTGCCGCTATTTGGCCTGACGCAGTTGAAGTAATTCTGATAGGTTTCGGCCTTCTTGGTGAATTCCTGACGCTGGCTGAAGCGTTCCAGATACCATCAGGCTGTGCACGGTTTCGACTTTAGAGCATTGAAACGCTCGCGGGAATTCATGCTGTCGTCCTTTCACAGACGCGGAATCTTGGACAAAGGTAATAGCGGGCCGGCTCTAGTGGCCAATATTCCAGCCAGTTACTTCCACAGACAGATCATCGCGGAATGGCTTCACCTGCGGCGTTGAGCCAACCAGTTTAGTGTGTTCCCCCGGCAACAGCGTCACGCAGTTCTCATTCCAGGTGACCGGACCCACCAGTTGGCCTGTCGCCCGACTGCGGACCTGGGCCCGGAGGAAGAAGGCGATGCGGTCCGACGGGTTGGCGATATGCGTCGTCAACACCACGCGTGAGCGACGCCGAGTGATCTGTGTCTCGAAGTCAATCTCGGCGGGCGACAGGTCTCTCAGTGCGCTTAAATCGGCGAAGGAATTCTGGGCCTTGAAATGGCTGGCATCGTAGCTCTTGTTGGTCCGCTCCACTGCGTCCATCTGCGTACTCAGCCAATAGGTATTCCGCGTTAGCGCCCGTCGCTCTTGCTCCAATGTGAGCCGCAGAAAGAACAGGCCCGAGACCTTCTCCGGCATGGCGACCACAAAGGCCTTCTTCCGGTCATGCGGCCTCAGGCTCAGGACGCTGGTCTGCTCCGAGAGCAGTCGGGCATCGGGCGCGTAGGTTGTAGCCCGAAGTGTGACGCCATTCAGGGCCTCGTTCGTCAGGTTAATGACCCAGGCGGACGCGTCATCATAGGAGTATTGGGAGTGGAGCGGCTCGCAGGCCTTCTGCACGCCGTAGAACGCCCCGACCGGAATGTTGTAGTAATCGATCATCTGCCAGATCATGCTTGGCCAGGCGCTGTTGAGCATCCAGCCCATCGCGCCGCTGGCCGCCGACCAGTTGCGGGCCCAGGCTTCGTACATGGCCCGCCACAGTTCATAGCCCATGACCTGCGACGCCTCGACGTACCGCTCGAAATCTTCCGTTCCCACGCCGTAACGTTTTTTCAGGGCCTTGTCCGTGTCGCAGGTGTGTGTGAATATCTGCAGTCCGCAGTGGAAACGCCAGGCTTCGCTGCCGACATGCTGCTGGTCCGCGGGCAGAAATCTCCGCAGGCTTTCAGCCACGGGAATGCAGGTGCCGGGGCCGACCTCGGTGTTGAAATGCTTCTCCCCCTCCTCATACCAGAAAACCGGCGGGGCAAAGCTGTAGGGCCCGTGAATCATGCCTGTCGGGCCGAGGATCTTCGGTATGGCGCGCGGCGGAGTTGCCGATCACGGGCACGCCGATCGGCGTCTTGCGGATTATCCGCAGATACTCGCACTCGACCCATTCGGGTGCCGTGAAATCGCTGCCGAGCATGTACCCCATGTGGCTCGGGTGATTGCGGGCGGTCAGCAGCGCCCCGCGAACCGACTCGCAGGCCACCTCCAAGTCCTCAGCTTTCCAGTCCTTCCAGTTCTCCCAGTGGTTGCAGCACGACAATCCGTTCAGCACCAGGATGCCCTGTTCGTCGCACAGATCCCAGAACCGGTCCGAGGCCAGCGAGCCCTCCAGGCGCACAGCGTTCAGGTTCATGTTCTTGAGCCACCCGACACTCGCTTATGGAGCCGCGAATCAACAACTCGCGGCCGTTGACCTTGAACACGCGGGCACCATGACTGTTCAGCCGTGACTGCACGTCCCGGATGCCAAAACGAACGGACGTCTTGTCCGAAACACGGCTTCCGGTGCGAAAGTTCAGCTTCAGCGTGTAAAGCTCGGGCTTGCCCAGTTGGTACGGCCACCAGAGGTGCGGATGGTCAAGACCCAGTTGCCGGTGGTCCTTTGCCGAAAGCACCACCTCTCTTGTCTCCCGCTTGCCGAGTTCGACCTTTTGGCAGAAAGTCGTCTCGCCGATCGTTCCCTCCAGCGTTCCCGTAACCGGCTCGTCGGCCGAGTTGACCAGTGTGGCCCGGATCTCCAGGTCGGCGCGCTTCAGGGTCTTCACGTCGACTTTGGACCCGACGTACGGATGCTGGAGGGCCACCGGTCCGGTGATGAGCACCTCCGGCGGATAGAGGATGCCCATTGATTCATCCGGCGGACCGGGACACCAGTCGATGAACGTAATGCCGAACTCGCTGCGATCGGGGGAAAAGACCTCTGTGGCCAGCACATTAGTCTCGCCCGGATTGATGAAGCCGGTCACGTCCAGTTCGAAGTGCCGCTGCGGCCCACGCAGATACCCGTCCGTTGCCGCCCGCTTGCCGTTCAGCCAGACATTGGCCCGGTAGCTGATGCCGCGCAGACGGAGCCAGACCCGCTCGCCTTTGCGCAGTTTCCTAAGGTCGAAGGTTGTGCGGAACCACCACGGCTTGCGGAACGGGCTGTCATCGGGCTTCGGCAGCAAACTGTGAAGCGTCTGGTTGCCGCCCTTGAAGCCG
>JAWLHX010000107.1:0-8259 GCA_041690105.1 Phycisphaerae bacterium | reverse complement strand
AATGTATGCGGCCAGTCGCTGGCTGGGGCCGGCCGACAACTGGCGCATGGCCCTGCTGCATCTGCTGCCGGCGGTAATATTGGGGGCGGGCGTCTACCTAGCTGCTGTGCGGGCCCTGGGCATGAGAGAACTGAACGACCTGCTTTCGCGCGGTCGCGGACAATAATTCGGCGGATGCTTTTTCCCGATGCTGGAGGCAATGCCGATTATTAACTCTTGATGGAAGCGCGAAAGCGTTGCGGGCCGCATGTTGGCAGTCTATAATCGGGCATTGCTGAGTTTCTGCCCCGCCTGCCGGCGGAGCAGCGGGCGTAGCCAAAAGCGAATTGACAGCAGCATCAGAGATGTTCGCAATCTAATATAAATCAAGGAACGTGACGTGAGTGTATCGGGAGCATCGTTGGGACGCAGTGCCCGTCAACTTCTGTTGTGGCTGCCGATCATCGCACTTCTGCTGGCACTGTCGTACTGGGGTGTTGCCGACCTGGTCGGCAGGGCAGGCCACGTGCGTTTTACCGGTAACGACACGAACCTGTTTGCCGTGGCCGTTCCTGCTCCGGCCGAAGAGCCGGGTGACGAGGTCTTCACCTACAGGCGGCTCGATCCGCGCGGTCAGTGGCTGGAGTCCGAACAGGCTCCTGGTCGCCCGCTGGCCATGGCTGCCTGGCAGGAAGATCTGGTGGTTCAATTCTCCTCCGGCGGCATATCGTTTTTCGGCCCCTCGGACGAGGTTTACCAGTCTCCGCCCGCCCAGCCATGGCGTCCGCTGGTAATGGCGGCCGAAGGGCCGAGCCTGCTGGCCATGGGCGTTGGCGATGATGGGCGGCCACTGTTCAGCCGTCGCGGGGCCAACGGCTGGGACGAAGTAGAGCCGGTGCCGGTCAACCTTCTGCCGCAACAGACTCAAACAAATGGCGGGCGGACGCGGGTGCCGGAATCGGTATCGGAGACGGCCCGAGCGACGGCCATGGATGATAATTTCCACGTTGTCTGGCAGACGGCTGTTCCGGGCACGCCGATAGAGACCGAGCAGCCGCGCTGGTTGCTGCATCATGCCTGGCGCAACGCCGAAGGGCAGTGGTGGAGCACGAGTCTGCCGGATCATCATGCCGGGCAAGGAGTTGGCCTTGCCGCCGCCGGTGGGCGGGTGGTCCTGGCTTATCGTGATGCCGATGATGATGGCCGCCGGTTGCGATTTATCCAGTTTGTGCCCGAGACGCAACGGTGGAATGAACTGCCCGATGTTGACTGGTCGGCTGCCCAGCCGGCAGAAGGCAGCGGTCCACTGGCGGCCATTGACATGGCACGTTTTCAGGACAATATGCTGCTGGCCGCGCGTTACGAGGGCGGTCAGTTGCGGCTCTTCAGGCTGGAGATGGAAAACCAGGCGCTGGTGCCCGACGTGGAGGCCCCGGAACTGACCCCGGCGGCCAGTCGCCCGGCCCGCAGCGAGCAGATAGGTTATCGCGACGTTGCGGCCATGGTCATACCGGGCATCATCGGGCTGATAGTGCTGATGTACACCTGGACCCGCGAGCGGCGAATGTTGATCGGCGAGGTGGCGGCCGGTCGCATATCGGCCGAGGATGCCGCCCGGCAGGCGGGCATGACGCAGATTCAGCGACTGAGCTACCTGCCGGTGCTGTTCAGGCGCATCGTAGCCTTTTCCATCGACCTGCTGCTGGTGGGCCTGATGGCTTTTCTGCTGATCATCTGGCTGCTGGGCCTGGATGCCGAGACGCTGCGCCCGGACGTTATGGTCCGCGATTTGCGACTGATGATGTACTGGGAACTTGCCATGTATGGGGGCCTGGTGGCCTACGGCTTTGTGACCGAGACCTTGCTGCGGCGCACGTTCGGCAAAATGGCACTGGGGCTGGAGGTTACCGACATGGGCGACGGCCCGGCCGCCTGGCACCAGGTTCTGCTGCGCAACCTGGTGCGGCCATTGGACATGGCCATCAGCGGGGCGGTCGGTCTGTTTCTGGTGCTGTGGTCGCCGCGCAACCAGCGCATTGGCGATGTTGCCGGCCATACGCGGGTGCAGTTGCGGCGTCGGAGTCAGAACACGCCGCTGGCCTGATCCGTGTGCGGTACGAAGTTTTTTCGACAAATTTGGAAAATCGCCAGGAATTGCTGCTGAAAATCGCTCGGATTGCCGATACTGATGATGCGGGAGAATAGACTCTGTGGCTCGTCTCCCGCCGCGGGCGGCCGCTGTCGGCGGACGATATTCAATCCTTTCTTGATCATCGTGTGCGACAAGGGCGGCACCCGGACCCACTCCGAGTGCCAGGGGTGCAGGTGTTGCCTGACCTCGGGGGTGGATACCGATCTTTGACAAGAGGCTTCGCAGCACACCAAAGTGTAAGCCCCCTGGTGGGAGAGCGGTGGAGGAATGTGGGTGCATTGTGGCCTTCCTGCTGGCGACGGCAGTGTTGGGTGAATAAAATTTTCTGCATTCGCCATGAGCTTTCATCACTAGTGGTAGGGGGTAAATCTGAGTTTGCAGCACATGTTGTGGTTTAAGGTGCCAGGTCCGCCATAGACGCAGGTGAGCGTTGAAAATAGGGTCACATTTTTTTTGACACTGTGTGGGAAAAAGTGTTAAAACGAAGTCATAAAAGTCGAAAAAAGAGAAGGTTGTGGTGAATTGTGGGGGCGGGTGTTAACAAGTGATATTTACCGGCGAATTCTCCTACCGTCTCGACGCGAAAAACCGGCTGGTTATTCCGGCCCAGGTTCGCGATGGGGTGGATATTCAGCAGGAGGGTCAGGGCTGGTACCTGGTGCCTGGTTTTTCCGGCACAATTTCGCTTTATACCCCGGCCATGTTCGAGCGTCTGGCCGGCGAGCAGCAGGCCGAGTTGTTCCGTCTGAAGAATATCCGCGATTACGAGCGTCTGCATTTTGCCTTGAGTGCCCGGGTCGACATGGATCGGCTGGGGCGCATCCTGATTCCCGACGTCATGCTGCGTCGGGCCCGGATCGGCAAGGAAGTCAGCATCATCGGCGTCCGCGATCATCTGGAAATCTGGGATCAGGCCAGGTGGGACGAGTTTGTCAATGGCAGCTTTGCTGCTCATGACGACATGGCTCTGAGCGCGTACGAAACAAAACGAAATGAGACCCGGGGGTCGGGATCGGCATCCTGAGCGTTGGCAGGTACGAGGGGCGAACGCCTGTTCGGGCAAAAAGTAGAGGGCGGCCAGCGGCACGGACGCGGCCGGCGGAAGCGGAGGTGGGGTAATGAGTCAGGCAACTAAATCTGGTAACAAGGCGACACTCGCGGCAGTCAGGCGGGCCATTCGAGCCGAGGCCGAGCTTCCGGGGTTGTCGGCCGAAGAGGCCAATATGCTGGCCGGGCAACTGACCGACCTGGTGGCCAGGGTGGAACGGGTGCGAAACCTGGGTCCGGCCTACGCCAAGGTTGATGTGAGCCGCGATGTGCAGGAACTGCTGGTGCGGCTGGAAGTCGGCAGCATGTTGCACACGGGCGTCCACTAGAGGGGTCGCCAAGCGGTTGGCGGGTGCAAAGAGGATTCTGTAAGCGCGTGCAGTAACGGGGGGCGGCTGTTGAGACATTTCGGCCGTCTTATTATCTGACATGACCTTTGAGCGAGTGGCACCGCGATGAACGGCAGGCACAGGCCCGTTCTGCTGGCGGAGACGGTCCGCCTGCTGGACGTCAGGCCGGGCGAGATCATCTTCGACGGAACGGTGGGTGCCGGAGGTCATGCGGCTGCTCTGCTGGAACGTGCCGGCCCGGGCGGACGGCTGGTGGGCATGGATGTCGACCCCGCCGCCCTTGAGCTGGCCCGGGCCAGGCTGGCCGAGTTCGGCGACAGGGCCCACCTGCATCAGGGTAATTTTGCCGAATTCGAGCAGGTTCTGGCCATCGAGGGGCTGGCCACGGTTGACGTGGCTCTGGTTGACGTTGGCGTCTCCAGCATGCAGTTGGACGAGGCCGAGCGGGGTTTTTCGTTTCAGCAGTCGGGCCCGCTGGACATGCGGATGGACCCGTCGGCCCCGATGACGGCAGCCGAGGTGGTGAACGAACTGCCCGAGAGCGAACTGGCCGACGTTATTTACAGGTTTGGCGAAGAGCGTTTGAGCCGGCGGATTGCCCGGCGGATTGTCGAGGCACGAACATCGTCTCCAATCCGCACGACCGAAGAGCTGGCCCGTATTGTGCTCTCGGCTCAGCCGGGCGGTGGTCGGAAATGGCAGCGGATTCACCCGGCGACGCGGACTTTTCAGGCCTTGCGGATTTACGTCAACCGGGAGCTTGAAAGCCTGGAGCAGTTCTGCGGTTCCATCATCGACCGTCTGAGCGAGGGTGGCCGGGTGGCGGTAATCAGCTTTCACAGTCTGGAAGACCGGATTGTGAAGCAGACCTTTCGCGAGGCATCGCGGGCCAGGCGGGTCGAACTGCTGACCCGCAAGCCGGTGGAGGCCGACGAAGCCGAAGAGAGCGAGAACCCTCGCTCGCGCAGTGCCAAACTGCGAGTGGTCAGGCGGCTGACGGCCGAGGAATCGCGGATAAAACGTTTGGGGAAATACGGCCGCGAACGTGCGGATGAGCATGACGAACAGTAGCCGGAGGGCTTTGTAGCTCCGGCGGAACGATACAGGGCAAACAAGGTGGATTCGCCGTGGTAATGGCCCGGTCTGGGCCGGATGAGGAGGAGCAGGTGGCCAGGGAAACAAAAATAGGTTTGTTGGTTGGGCTCTGCATAATACTTGGCTTTGCCTGGATTCTCAGTGCTAACCTGGTGGGCGAGGGGCACGATGAAGATGTCATCGGCCGCCCTGCCGAGTCGCACATGTCGCTGGGCAACCTGTCGCGCTCGGCCGATGTCGTGAGCCGCGAACTTGAATCGCGCTCGCACTTCGCCGACGCCCAGGAACCTGCCGTGGCTGATGCTGATGCCGGCTCGTCTCCTGCCCGGCCGAGTTTTGACGGCGTCTTCAGCGGCCAGGTCAACGAAGTTGCGGTACTCGATAACATCGGCACAGTGGTTCGCGATCCGGTAACTCCGGCCGGCCCGATTGCTCCCAGCGGCGGTGCCCGAGAGGCCGTTGGCGATCACGAGTCGGTTCCGTATCGGCCCGCGCCGGAGCCTGTCGAGGTGACCAATTCGCTGCGTCAATACACCGTTAAGCAGGGCGATTCCCTTTACGCCATTGCCGAGAGCCAGTACGGTCGCGGCCGGGGCGAGTTGTGGAAGGAGATTGCCAAGGCCAACGGCATTACCGATCCGGGCAGAATCCGCGTGGGCATGAAGTTGAAACTGCCGGAACTTGAACCGCGCCCGGTGGCCGTGGCCAGCAGCGATACCGACTCGACTCCTGCTGCCGCGCCTGTTATTGCCGAGACTGATTCGGCGACGGTTGCCGACGCCGGAACTGCCGGCGGTACGCGAATTCATGTTGTGAAGCAGGGCGATACCCTCGGCACGATCAGCCAGCAGTATTACAGTACGAGTCGCAAATGGCAGCTGATTCAGGAGGCCAATGGCGGCGTAAGTCCGACGGCTCTCCCGATCGGCCAGAAGTTGAAGATTCCCGCTCTCGTGGCGGTGGCCGACGCCAGTGCTACGGCAGGCGGTGCAGTCGGCAGCCGACCGGCGGGAGTCAGCGGCGATGTCGAGACCTCGCTGGCCGCAGTCGAATATGCCGTTTCAAGCTCGTCGCGTCCGGCCCCCATGGGCACCAGGGCTTACCTTGTCAAGCAGGGCGAGACGCTTTGGAGCATCAGCAATCGTGAGCTTGGCAGCCCTTCGCGCATCGACGAAATCAGGCAGCTCAACGGCCTTCGCAGCGACTCAATCCGCAACGGCCAGACTCTTCTGCTGCCCACCGGTTCAGGTAACGTAGCCATGGTGGAGGACGGCATCAGATGATGCGTGTAACGCGGATTCTGTTTCTGTTTGCCTCGTTGCTGGGCGTGGGCATGGGGCTGATTGCCCTTCGCACCGAGAGCGCCCAGACAGGCTATATGCTTGGGCAGTTGCAGGACGAGGAAGCCCGGCTGAAGCGTCAGTGCATGGAGTATCAGTTGGAAATGGCCCGGCTGCGCAACCCCGTGCGGCTGGAGGAGGAGAACCGGCGGCTGGGGCTGGACCTGGAGCTGCCGACCTACGACGACCGGCTGTTGCCGGATGATTATATCGTGGACGAGTGACGGCGAGATTCGGCCGGTATCCGCAACAGGTTCCGGCCGGGAATGGACACGGGTACAGGGTTGAACAACGAAAGCTGGCGACCGCGCAAGACTATTATCGTGTATGCATTGGTCTTTTCGCTGGCCTTTGCGGCGCTGGTGGGGCGGCTTGTCTACATACAACTACACGACCAGCAAAAGCTGCAGGCCATGGCCTACCGGCAGCAGACGGCCCGTCGCGAAATCGCCCCGTTCCGCGGGCCGATTGTCGACCGCCACTTCAGGCCGCTGGCTCTTGATGTCGAGTGCTATTCGATTTTTGCCGACCCCTTTCTGATAAACCAGGAGGCTCTGGCCGATGATGGCCGGGGCGGCCTGCAGCGGCGCGAGGCCGTGGCGACCGGTTCGCAGCCAACCGCTGCCGATGGCCGTGCGGTGACTAGCGGCAGCCTGGTATCGGCTGCGCTTGAGGCCACCAGCGAGGCCGAGAGCCGGGTGGCCGGGCGAATCCGCGAGATTTCCCTGGCCCTGGCCCCGGTGCTGGAAATGCCGGCCGAGGAGATCGGGCAGCTCATTGTCAGTCGAGCCGATACGCGCTTCGTCTGGCTTAAGCGGCGCGTGGATCGTGCAACGTACCAGCGCGTGCGAGCCCTTAAGATCAGGGGCATCGGCATCGAACCCGAAAACAAGCGGCACTATCCGTCCGGGGCTCTGGCCGCACAGATTGTTGGCACCGTTGGCATCGATAACCAGGGCGTGAGCGCCCTGGAGTATTATCTGGATAGCAGACTGAGGGGCGAGGCCGGTCATTACCTGGCCAAGCTTGATGGTCGCCGACGCCAGGTGTGGGTGCGTCCGGGGGATTATCATGGGGCCCAGGACGGGCAGATTGTCGTTCTGACCATCGACGTGACCATCCAGAGTTTTGTCGAGCAGGCCCTGGCGGAGACGGTGGAGCACTTCCGGGCCAGGGGCGGATCGGCCATTGTCATGGATCCGCAAACCGGCGAAGTGCTGGCCATGGCCAACTACCCGAGCTTCGATCCGTACCAGTTTGCCGAAAGCGACGCCTACGCCAGGCGCAACCGGCAGTTGACCGATCCGATTGAACCGGGCAGCACAATCAAACCGATTATTGCCTCGCTGGCCCTGGAGTCCGGCAAGGTGCGTCTGGGCGAGACCATCTTCTGCCACAACGGCAGTTGGAGGGTTACCGGCCGCACCATACGCGACACCAGTTCCTACGGCAACCTGACCTTCCAGCAGGGCATCTGGAAGAGCTCGAACATCATGATGGCCACCCTGGGCCTGCGCATGGGCAACGATCTGCTGTACGAGGGCCTGACCGATTTTGGATTCGGGCGGCAGACTGGTATACTCATGCCGGGCGAGGCCCCGGGGCTGGTTTATCGGCCGCAACGGTGGACCAGGCAGAGCACAACGAGTATTCCCATGGGCTATGAAATGCTGGCCACACCGCTGCAACTGGTTACGGCTTATTCCACTTTTGCCAATGGCGGCCGGCTGCTGAAGCCGCGGATTATCAGGCAGGTCTGCAGCGCCGACGGTGCCGTGGTGGCCGACCTTTCGCAGCCTGTTGAAGTCGGGCGCCCGATAAGCGAGGCCACGGCCGATACTATGCGCCAGATACTGCGTGGAGTAGTTACCGACGGCACGGCCAAAAGAGCAGAGATTCCGGGATACGAGCCTTTTGGCAAGACCGGTACCGCCCGCAAGCGTAACCCGGATGGCAGAGGCTATTCGCGCGAGTTGTACGTTGGCAGCTTTATTGCCGGAGCCCCGCTCGATAACCCGCGCCTGATATGCATGGTAATGATAGATGAGCCCGACCGCCGCGTAGCCTATTACGGCAGCAGTGTGGCCGGTCCGGCTGTAAAGCAGATACTGGAGCGGAGTCTGGCCTACCTGCGGATTCCGCCAAAACAGCAGTTGCAGGTTGTTCATAGCGGCGACCACTGAAGCTCGCCGCCGCGGCAGCAGGGGCAGCATGGCCGTGAAAGGCCCTTCCGATGGCATGGACGTCATTAAGGCAATTGATCAGCGTGGTACCTGGGGCGCGGCTTCTGGCGGGC
>JAWLHX010000106.1:0-8977 GCA_041690105.1 Phycisphaerae bacterium | reverse complement strand
TCCCCCTCATCCGGCCCTGCGGGCCACCTTCTCCCGTCAAGCCCTTCGACGGAGCTCAGGGCGGTGAGAAGGGTAAAAGAAGCCGTTGTCGCTAAACCCCTCCCCCTTGACGGGGGAGGATGTCTCCGGCGCATGCCGGAGACAGGTGGGGGTGTCGCCACGCGGAAAACTCCACGCTCTCTCTGTGCGGCCAAGGCTCACCCTCATCCGGCCCTGCGGGCCACCTTCCCCCGTCAAGGGGGAAGGGTAACGGCACGCCCTCAACGGTGCCAGGATGCAGCAACTTGCCACTGACAATCGGCCACCGGCATTATGAGGCGTACGTGGTTCAATAAACGAACCGGCCACGCCTTTTGGGGGGGGGAAATCAGGCGCGGCCGGAGACAGCACGGGTTGTTCGGACTACAGCGGCGGTGCGTACTGCGACTTCTGCTTGCTCAGCGACCTATGACAATAGTAATTCCACCTGTGCGGGGAGACCTGTCGGACATTCTCCTATAAGAAGAATACCCTGTTGGTGTATTGGTCGTGGTAGTGGTCGTCGTGGTGGTGATGGTTGACCGCCTGCCAACCGTCGTGGTCGTAGTGGTAGTTGTGGTTACCGCGGCCGGCGACTGATGACGGCGATAGCTGTCGCGGTGGCTCCACGATGGCCGATGGTGATCGCGATAGACATCTCGCTGGACGATGACCGGCCGCTGCCTGACGACAACCGATCGGCCCGGGTAAGCCGAGTAGCCCGCGTAACCCGAGTGGCCCAGGCGGCTCACCTGTTGCGGGGCTTGCCTGTAGCCACTGCTGAAGTTTACGCTGATGTGCGGCGACCCGGCCTCGGCGGGCCTGGCCAGCATTCCCAGTGCCAGCACTGTAACCGCAGCCAGCAGCGTCAGTTGAAGCAATCTCTTTCTCATGGCTCTCTCCTTTTCATCAGCAAACTTTTCAAAGTCAACCGCGTGCGTGCCTTCTCGACGTCTTCTCTGCCAGATAAGACGTGTGCCTTTGGCCGGCTATTCAGGGAAATCCTGAGAAAACATGCAGGAGGCGGACAATCCCTGGCGACTTGTATAATGGCCACATATTGTGCCTCGGCCGTTGATGGGTATAATGGACGATTGGAGGAAAGCGGATTTTGAGCAAGGACGAAACATCGCTGGCAGAGGATTTAACTTACTTTGCTCCGGCCGAGCGCGCTACGCAGGAGACTATCGACAGGCAGTCTCTGCGCATTGCCGGAGAGGAAGGCTGCTGGCGTCTCTTCGATGCCGTGAACGAACCTGTGCTGGTGCTTAACGCTCAGCGACAGGTCGTTTTCGGCAATAGCAGCGCCCTGGAGATGATCGGCCTTGCCGATGCCAAGGCCATTTACGGCCGGCGACCAGGCGAAATCCTCGACTGCGAGCGAGCCTGCACCATGTCCGCCGGCTGCGGCACAAGCGAATTCTGCTCAACCTGCGGGGCGGTCGGATCGATCATGGCCGGCCTCGGCGGCACGGCCAATGCTCGTGAGTGCCGGATTATGCGCGGGGCATCGGCCGAAGCGCTGGATCTTCTGGTGCGCTCGACACCTCTGGTTATCGACGACGAGCAGTTCGTCATTATCGCCCTGAAAAACATCAGCCACGAAAAGCGCCGCCGCGTGCTGGAGCGCATTTTCTTTCACGACCTGATGAACAGTGCCTGGGCCGTCGATACGCTGGCCGATGTCCTGTCGACAGCCAAACCCGAGCGGGCCGAACTGTTGCGACAACGGCTGCACGAGGGCACGCAGCGTCTGGTGGAGGAGATAGCTTCGCATCGCGACCTGCTTGCCGCCGAGCGTGATGACCTGGCCTTGCGGCCCGAACGCATCGACCCGCGCGAAGTTGTTGACGAACTGGTCAAGCGGCATGCCGACCAGAGCAACGTCAACGTCAGCCTCGATGTTCAGCAGAATGTGCCGACAGCCATTGTTACCGATCCGACTTTGCTTAGGCGCGTGCTGAACAATATGATCATAAATGCACTGGAGGCATCCGCTAGCGACTCTACCGTGCGCATCAACTGCCACTGCGATGGTGACAAGCTCTGCTTCACCGTGCACAACGATGGCTGCATTCCGCGAGATGTGCAGTTGCAGATGTTCCAGCGATCTTTTTCCACCAAGGGCAGTGGCCGCGGCCTGGGCACTTACAGCATGAAATTGCTGACCACGCGCTATCTGCGCGGCTCGATCGATTTCAGCAGCGACGAAACCAGCGGCACTACCTTCCGGGTTACAATTCCGATGAAGCTATCGACTCGCACCTGCTGAGACAGAATACGCCATATCGCAAATAAAGCGGCCGCGGCAAACGTCGGAAGGCAGCATTTGCCCTCGTCGACGTCAGCCACGGCCCTCATTCAGTCTTACCTTCCTCGCCTGTCATGGCGGAGGATACGCAAGCATCAAGCTTTCGCTAGTCCTTCTGCATATTCCAATTCCGGTTGACCGGAGATTTCAGATGGTCTTCCAGAATATCCGGTTCGGCAGGCTTCAGCGGGCCTGGCTCCTGTGCGGCAGGTGCGTCATCGCCGGCAGGTGCCTCCTCGGCCTTCTCCTCGGCCTTTTCCGGCTGCGTCAGGCGGCCAAGGAAAAGAAGGGCGCCGGTACGCTCGTGCACTATGGCAAACATGAACGGCCGGTCGGCGCGGAAGATGATCGGCTCGTCAACCGGGGCGCTGGTTGCGCCCAGGGTTAGAGCTGTGGCAGCGGCGGCCTCGGTGCCCTTTTCATCCACGGCAATCATGGCTTTGTGAACGGCTGAAGTCAGGAAGAGCGGGGGCTTGGCCTCGCTGATGCCGGTGAAATCGGATTGCGATTTGTCAAAAGCCTGCTTGATGCCCAGCTCCTGCAGCGCCTCGTTGAGCCCGGCGGCGTAATCAAACTGGAACTTCGGCAGGGCCAGTTGCACACGTTGCACCTCGGTGCCCTGGCGCATTTTATTGAACACTTCGACCGAAAGCGCCTGCTCCAGGGCCGGCAGGCCGTCGGCGGCATCGGGCAGCATGACAATCATGCTGATACCATTGAGCTCGGGCAGCCGGCGGCGTGGCTGGGGCTGAGGCACGTCGGGAGCGTTGGCCTCCTCCGGCACGTACGGCTGACCCCTGCGCGGCCGCATCGCCCCTACATTGACTGTGCGATAAGGCAGAATCACCCACGAGACTTTGCGCTCGTCGTCGCGTCCGTAGCGGAACCTGCCCTCCTGGTTCATCATCTGGGTCTTGATCTTCTCGCCACTCGGCAGGGTGAAATCTGCCGGCCTGGTGCTCTCCTTCTTGAACTGAGACGTCCAATCGGCCTTGAAGTAGATGGCGTTGGTAATGACCAGCCGCGTCATGGCATCGACACTGTCGGGCGAGACAATGGTCGGAATCTTCTCCTTGGTAGCCTTGTTGACCCAATCATTAATGCTCTTGATGGCAGCCTCGGTGTCGCCGGTAAAATCAACCTGCTCGAGCTGCGCTCCAAAATTATTCTTCACGCTGTCCAGGTAGTCCTGCTTAAAGTCGTAATCCTTCTGAAGCCAGAGGGCGTTGGGCGAATACAGTTGGAAAGTCCCCTTTGCTTCTTCGTCGGCCGGACAGATTTGCCGCAGGAAATTGGCCATGTACAATTCCGAAGGCATGTTCGTAACTGGCAGTTGCTGCAGGTTGAGGGCAGCGCTCAGTTCGGCTCGCGTCTGCCCTTGTGCCCCCATCTCCAGCATCAGCAGGGCCGCATGGACACTGTAGGGCGAATAGACAAGGTTGCCCTCCTTCTGCCGCAGCTGCTGGTAAAGGTTGAAGCCGAAGGTGTTAAGCACATCGCCGGCCGGAAGTGGCACGGCCCTGATGCCCCCCGATGCAATCGGCCCCGGTGCCGGCGCCGGCTCGTTAACAGGCTGACGCGGCCCCCTTCTCCAGCCGGGATCTTCAACCGGATCGTCACCATCCTCCGCTCCGCCCGCGGGCAAACGCCCAATAGGATTGCCAAATTCCATGTTGCGGCGCAACTCGTCCCTGAGCGCCTGCCGCTCCTCATCGGTCATGGGCGGCCGGTTCTGTGCCCACACTTGCGGCACCGCCAGAAACGTCGCCAGAACTACCACAACTGCCACCCCTGCGATTTTTCTCATTGCCCAGCCTCCTGATTTTCTTATTTTGCCGACCTTCTACTGCATCTGCCGGTACTGATCATACTATTTGATAAACTGCTCGGGCGAAAGTTTCAGAAAAATCCGCCCAGGCAGGAATTTCTGCACGCATTGGCCGGATCAGCTCCCCCGTAAGCCCATGCCGGCCATGATTCTCCCGCAATGCGAAGCCAGAAACCACATGCACGAATACTTGCAATATTCCGTAATTTGCCTCACAATGCGGGCTATGAGCGGCTTCCTACAGAAATTACACCGCTGGCTTACCCTGCAGATGCTGCCGAGCGGCTGGCGAATGGCATGCTTTGGCCTGATTGGGATATTAATCGGCCTGGCGGCGGTTACCTTTAACGTCTCGCGGGCCACGAGCTATATGCGGGACGACCCGGAAACCTGCATCAACTGCCACGTGATGAACACGGCCTATGCCACCTGGCGGCACAGTTCGCATCGCAACGTGGCCACATGCAGCGACTGTCACGTGCCGCACACCAACATTTTCGCCCAGTACGCCTTCAAGGCGCAGGACGGCCTGCGACACTCGGTGATATTCACCATGCGCACCGAGCCCGAGGTAATCCGCATAACGCCCGACGCAATTCCAGTGGTCAACGGTAACTGTATTCGCTGTCACGAGCGCACGGTTATGAACATAAACATGCCGCGAGCCGAGCACCAGACCTGCTGGCACTGTCACGAAACTGTGCCGCACGGCGAAGTGCGAAGCCTGAGCGCGACGCCGCAGGCTCGGCGCCCGGAGTTGCCTGCGGCCGGCTGGCTTGCCGGCGACCGAGAAGAGCACGATGAGCAACAGGGCGAGCGATAGCAGCAGACGAGGAGAGGGCAGCATGAGCGAAGATAAGAGGACTGAACCCGAGCGCAAATCGTGGTGGAAGGGCTTTGCACTGGCCCTTGGGCTGGCCATAGCTACGTTTTTGCTGGTCATGCTGATTATCAGCATAATGGAGCGCCGCTGGGAAGCAGTACCGCGGCAGATTGTTGCCGCGCCGATTGCCGAGGGCGAAGTGGACCCGGCCGTGTGGGGGCAGAGTTATCCGCGGCAATATGCCCGCTGGCTGATGACCGGCGAAGGCGAAGAGACTCGCACAAAATTCGGCGGCTCCTATCCCCGCGACTATCTGGAAGAAGATCCGATGCAGGTGATTCTTTTTGCCGGCTACGCCTTCAGCCGCGATTATACACAGGCCCGCGGCCATCGGTATTCGCGCCAGGACGTCTGGAACACGCTGCGCGTGCGGCAGGCCGATAATCCGGAGGTCGTACGGGCCGACATCCCCGCCACCTGCTGGACCTGCAAAAGTTCGAACGTCAAGCCCATCATGGACGAAATTGGCGTCGAGGAGTTCTACACGACTCCGTTCCGCGAGATGGCCGAGCGCATCACTCACCCGATATCGTGCCATGATTGCCACGATCCGAAGACGATGAATCTGCGCATCAGCCGCCCTGGCCTGCGCGAGGCTTTCGCTGCACAAGGACTGGACATCGACCGGCAGAACCTGCAGCAGATGCGCTCGCTGGTATGCGCCCAGTGTCACGTTGAATACTACTTCCAGCGCGGCACGTACCTGGTCTTCCCCTGGGAGGGCGGCACCGACTTCGAGGCCATCGAGACGTACTTCGATAACCGGCCGGAGTTCAGCGACTGGGTGCACGCCGTGAGCAAGACGCCCATGATCAAGATGCAGCACCCGGATTACGAGTTGTACTCGACGGGCATTCATGCCTACCGCAACGTGAGCTGCGCCGATTGTCACATGCCTTACATGAGCGAAGGCAACGTGAAGATGACCGACCATAACGTGCAGAGCCCGCTGCTGACCATCGACCGCAGTTGCCAGGTTTGCCATCGCTGGAGCGAGTCGGAAATCCGCAACCGCGTCGAGAGCATCCAGACGACCGTTCAGCAGGCCATGCTGAAGGCCGAGGACGCCCTGGTCAAGGCCCACTTTGACATTGCCGCCGCGAGCCAGGCCGGGGCCAGCCCCGAAGAACTGCTGACGTCGCGGGCTTACGTCCGCAAGAGCCAGAGCCGCTGGGACTTCATCTCGGCCTCCAACGGCATGGGCATTCACAGTCCGCAGGAGAGTATGCGCCTCTTGGGCGAGGCGACCAATTTTGCCCAGCAATCGAGGCTCGAGTCGGCCCGCCTGCTGGCACGCAAGGGCATAACCGAGCCGGTCGCCTATCCCGACATTTCAACCCGCGAAAAGGCTCGCCAGGTGGCAGTGGCCTTCGAGCAGAACAATCCGCCCAGCCTTCTGCCAGAGAAATCGCCGCAGCAGTAGCCTGCTGGCCTGGCCGCGCCGACAATCAACATACTCTGAGCCGCTCGTGCGCGCTCCATCAGCATCGGCCGCGGATTTAACCGCTACAGGCGGCGCGTCTGCAACATTAACTGTTAAGATACGAACGCGCGGCAACGAGCCACTTGCGACATCACAGCAGAACATTGAAAGGGACCACGAGAATGAAGCCTTCAGCCAGGCTGCTTGTAACATCTGCGACACTTATTATTCTGCTTCTGATGGCAGCGACCGCCTCGGCTCAGGATGCTCAGGCAGCGGCAGAACCGCCGCAGGGACGCGGCGCTGCGGCAGGCAATCTTGAGGACCTGAAGGCTCTGCTTGCGGACGAGTCGGTCGGTCGCATTCACTTGACGAGTGACGTTAAGCTTGCTGAACCGCTGACCATCGGTCGTAGCGTCGTCATCAGCGGACAGAAACTGGGTGGCGGCGAGTCGGCCAGAATCTCCGGCGACATCGTGGCTGCTTCGGCGGGCATCCAGCTGACCTACCTGCGGCTCGATGGCAAGCTGACGCTCCAGAACGTCCACCGCATCGGCACCGAGGAGCTGCAATCCAACCAGGTTTCGCGACAGGACATAACCTTCCGCTTCGACGGTTTCCGCCCGATTGGCTTCTTCGCCAATGGCGATTATTGGGTTCAGGGGCCGGTGACGATAACGGCCATAACCCCCGATTTCGATGGCAAGGCGAATGGCTGGGAGGTCAATCCAGTAGTCGATGGCGGCCAAGGCTTTAATGGCAACGGTCGAGAATTCGATGCCTCGCTGGTGCCCGACCTGCCCTACAGAGCCGAGGGCACTATATCCATCGTCAAGACCACAGCGGCTACCGGTCGCGGCCACTCGATCATCAAAAGCGCCGTCGTGCTGACGGTGGTGGAGGAGGTGCCGCCGGAGCACGGTGCAGCGGTTTTCCGGCCGCCGTATGTGGGCAAGGATAAGCCCTATTACCGCGTGGGCGACCTGCAAACCGACCTGCTGCCGAAGCTGAAACCGGTCGAGAACATGCCCTCGCTGGCCGCGGTGGCCGAGCGCTACAGCACCTTGCAGATGGATCACAAGCGAGGCGTGCTGGGAAGGTCGATGCGGCCGCGCGACCAGATGCGCGATTATCAGCCCAAGAATACCGCCGACCAGAGCAATGCGGCACTGCGTCTGATGATGGACGACGAGATCGAGGCGAAGATGCCGGCGCTCATTCAGTTTGTGCAGTTCGGCATCGACAAAATCCACATGGCCTACATTGGCCAGACCTGGCCCGATGGCGGCGGGCATCAACCGGGGCATCGGCTGGCACCGGCTTTTGCGGCGGTCATGCTCGATATGGACAAGGCCAAACAGCACCTGCGCGAGATGGAGATGCACGGCAGCCGATATTTTGTCATCGGCACAAACACAGGCGGCCTTGTCCTCTGGGGCAACATGTCCAACGACAAATCGTACTGGACCTACATAATGCGCACTAAGGGCAATCGTTCGCAGGCCGACCCGTATGGTTACATCGATGGTGGCCGAACCAGCGAGGGGGCCTATCAGGTGATTACTGCCCAGTCGCACAAGGGCGAGGTGCTGGCCACGCATCTTATGCCGTCATTGCAGCAGGCCTGGCACCCGACCGAGTGGGAGATGATGCAGAATTATACCGACCGCTGGGTGATGCACGGGCAATGGGCGCTGCCCGATCCGTATGCTCCGTTTGACGGCAACGAGGAGAATTACGGCAAGACCTTCGGCCCCGATCCGGACCGACCGGGCCAGGCAATTGCCGGCGTAGGACGCTTCCCCGAGCGGCACGGAGCGGTTCGCGATGGTGGACAATATCGCAGCGAGTACGTGGCCGCAATGTGGGATGCATACCGCGCCAGCGGCGAGGAGGCTCAGAAGACTCCGCCCTTTGCTGCAATTATCGCTCCGTATAATGCTGCACGAATCGTCGGCCAGACAAAAGTGCAGGCCACAGCCTTCGGCATCCATGGAGTGCGGTCAGTCCAGTTCAAGGCCAACGGGGCCGACATCGGAAAGGCAATCACCGAAGGGCCTTACGAGATCGAGTGGGACACCAGCGACTTGCCGCAGGGCGATTACAAGCTGACGGCTCTGGCCATCGATGGCAAGGGCAACTCGTTCGAATCGGCCGCGGTTACTGTGACGGTCGGACCGCGGGGTCAGTAAGGCTGCATCGGCGGGCGGAAGCTTTTGCTGTTAAAGCCCCGGGCATTGCCCGGGGATATGGGTGGCAGCAATAGTAAAGGCAATACAGGCCGTCGCGCATGTGAGGCAGCAAGATCGGGAGCGATCCCCCGGCAGTGCCGGGGGCTTCAAAAGCCAAAGGCAACGGCGACAGCAACGGCAACGGCGACACCCCCACCTGTCTCCGGCTTGCGCCGGAGACATCCTCCCCCGTCAAGGGGGAGGGGTTTAACGGCAACGGCAACGGCTTTTTTACCCTTCCCCCTTGACGGGGGAAGGTGGCCCGAAGGGCCGGATGAGGGTG
>JAWLHX010000105.1:0-9060 GCA_041690105.1 Phycisphaerae bacterium | reverse complement strand
CAGATTGACACCAAGGGCCAGACCCATCTCCACCAGCAGATTCCAGCCGGCGGCCAGGAAGACATAGGGGTTCATTTCGCCGGCATCGGCAACGCGCAGAGTGGTAAAGGGTGTGTCGTGATTGCTGATGGCCAGCACCGTGAGCCCCACGCCGTCGACCAGCACCTCCTTGAACTTCTGCACATCGGATTCGATCGGATCGACAACAATTACGATGTCGTCGCTGCTCATGACCTCTTCGATGCCATGGACGGCGTAGGTGCCTTCCAGGAAGTCGCTCTTGCGGCGGGTAATTTCGTTGGTCTTCAGCGTAAGCTCTTCGGCCACACCGTCGTTCCAGCCGGCAAAGTATATGGTGCCGCCACTGGAGGCGGCTTCCACTATGCCCGGAGGAATGGGCAGAGCCAGAGCATCTTCGATCTTTTGCGGCAAGCCGCGCAGGTCGGTCTTCATGTTGCGACCGGCAATGTGGCTGACAATCGACTGGTGGAACAGGGCCTGCTCGGCCACGCTCTTGGTGGCGGCTACGGCCTGCTCCCAGCCACAGCGAAGAACAAAGGTTTCGACTGTGGCCTTCTCCAGCACGGTATTTTCGTTCGCTGTCAGACCATAACGATGCTCGTGACCCTGGTGGGCCAGTTCGTTCATCAGGGTGACGACTTCGCTGGTGCGGCCCGAGTTAGAGGCTCCGAAGACTGCCCAGTCCGACAGGTCGTACTGCGTCGCCTGCCGCGAGCCATCGGTGGCAAGCTCGGTCTTCAGCCCCCAACGGCGAGCCTTGCGAATGGCGTTTTTGGCCGGGAAGATGCGGCTGGAGCCTTCGCCGGTCAGCATCAGGCGGCCAAGGCGGCCAACTTTTTCCGCTACTTCGCGCGTCCGTTCGACGTCGAACTGCTTGATGACCTCGACGGTTTCCATCATTTCGCTGGTCAGTGCATATTGGCTGTAACGGGCTTCGGTACGGTTCATGTCTAAAGCTCCTGCGGTGGATTCTAAGGCCTGAGGAATGCCAAGTCGGCGTATGGTGCAATCTTACCCACCAGCGGGCGGGCGTACTCGAAAAACTTTTCGCTCGGGAAGTTGCCGGCCTCGTTGAGGAAGTTCTGCGGCATGGGCTTGGCATGCACGGCTACTTCCTTCAGCGGACTTGTGCCGGTTGTGCAGATGTAAGGCGAGTTGCTCTGTCGGACGAGCGATACCATTACGCCTGTTTCGCCCGATGCCGCGCGGCGGGCGGCGTCCTGTCCGCACATGTAGGCTTCGTCCAGATCCTGCTGCACGGCCCGGTCGATGGCGCACATGGGCAGGCTCTCGGTAATCTGGAATTCGCCGCGCCAGCCGAAGGCGTCGCTTATCATCTGGTGCATACGCAGGGCCACGCTGCTGCCGCCCATGGCCCCGTACTCGATGTTGGCAAACTTGTCGCGCGTCTGGCTGGCCGATACCGGCGTGCCGTCGGCGTACTTCAGCCCTTCGCCGCAAACTATGCTGACGAAGCCGTGGGCCTTGTGCACCTGCTCGACGTCGGCCAGGAATTTGTCGCGGTCGAAATCGCGTTCGGGCATGTAAACCAGGTGCGGGGCGTCTTCGGGCCGCACTTTTCCCAGGGCCGAGGCGGCCGAGAGCCAACCGGCATCGCGGCCGATGCACTGGAAGATGACGAACTGGTCCACCTTCTGCATGTCGCGGGCCAGGCGGCCGGCCTGCTGAATGCTGAGGGCGACAAAGCGGGCGGCGCTGGCGTAGCCGGGCGTGTGATCGGTGCCGAAAAGATCGTTATCGACCGTTTTCGGTATGCCGACTCCGGTCAGCGGGTAGCCCTGGGAGGCGGCGTACTCTGTTATGCGGTGAATGGTGTCCATCGTGTCGTTGCCGCCGATCATGAAGTAGGTGCGGATGTCGTGTCGGCGGAGTTGCTCGAGTATGCGCGGGAAGTCGGCGTCGGTGATCTTGTGCCGCGACGAGCCCAGCACGCTGGATGGTGTCTGGCGGAGGGCTGCCACGGTTTCGGGCGCTTCGGCCGACAAATCGACCAACTGGTCGTTCATGAAGCCTTCGATACCCCAGCGCATGCCGAACAAGCGGTCGATGCTGCTGGTTTCGCGGCAGCCGTCGATAACTCCGGCAAGACTGGCGTTGATTACGCTGGTTGGCCCGCCGGACTGACCGACAATGGCATTACCTTTTGGCACGACTTGCACTCCTTATTCTCTTGTAACTGTTTGTCCCCAAGTATTTTAGCTCGTCGGGCCGGGTGGCAAACTAAAAAAAGCAGCCGGACCGGCTATTGACAACCAAAGGGCAACGGCCTTATTGTGCCAACATGAACACTGAAACGAAAATTGCATATCTCGGCGATACTTCGCTTTCCGGTGCGGCAGCGTACCTCGCTGGCGTCATGACAGACGCCGGCCTGTGCTTCAGTTACACGCCCAGCGACACCCCGGCCAGCGATTCTATGATAAGCGAATCTAGTTTGTACATTATCAGCGATTACCCTGTCAAGAACTTCAGCTCGCAGCAAATGGAGCAAATTGCTGAAAAGGTTCGCGGCGGGGCGGGTCTGCTGATGATCGGCGGCTGGGAATCGTTCCACGGCCAGCACGGCGAATACCCGGGTACGCCTATTGCTGACCTGTTGCCGGTGACCATGAGCGACAATGATGACCGCACAAATTGCCCCCAACCCTGCCTGGTGGAGGCGACTGGCGTACATCCCATTCTGGATAACCTGGACTGGCACCACCCGCCGGGCATTGGCGGCTACAACTTAATAACCGCTCGCGAACATGCCGAGGTGCTGCTGCAGGCCAGGCCGTTTCTGGTATCACGTTACACGCCGGGCGAATACACTTTTGAGGAAGAGGCGCCGGTCGACCTGCTGGTGGTTGGCCAGGCCGGGGCCGGCCGCGTGGCCGCCTACGCCGGCGACGTAGCTCCGCACTGGGTGGGCGGTTTGGTCGACTGGGGTGATGAGCGAGTGGTGGCACAGGTGCCGGGCGGAAACGATATTGAAGTCGGCAGCGATTACGCCCGGTTCTTCACTCAGCTTGTCCGCTGGACGGCTGCCATCCGGTGAAGCTAGGCTGTTTCAGGCTCCGCCGTGAGAATCGGGCCCGTGGCAGCGACCTTGCGCAAGTCGGTAGTGTTTCCTTCAGCATGTATTTGCCAGCCAGGCAACAGGAGAATGGGCGATGACCAGATCGGCAGGAGCGGCAGGGCGAGCAACCGGCACCGGGTTTGTGCTGGGCAGAATTGTGACAGTCCTGGCGGTCATCATGCTGCTTCTGATGGTCTCGCCGGTTGGTGCGCAGGACGCACCTGCAGAGGTGCCGGATCGTGATCAGGATGCTCCGCCTTCGTCTTGGGAGCCGACCCCGACTGTGCCAGCACCCCAGCCGGCACCTTGGGACCAGAAGCAGGTTCAGGATGTTGTTTCGCGGTGGAATCAGGATCCGGCTAGCGAGCCGACGCCCTCGCCTTGGGACGATTTTTCGGAGTCGGAACCTTATCTCTCGCGCGAAAGAGCACCAGCGGCGGCATTTTCGGGCATCTTCATGGTAATGATGTGCTTCATGATGCCCTTGTACCTGGCGATCTTCGTCTTTTCCATCGTCTGCTACTGCAAAGTGGCCGAAAAGATGGGCTATCCCTGGGCCTACGGCCTGCTGACGCTCGTGCCGTTCTTCAACTTCTACGTGATGTACGTGGCCGCCTTCAAGCCATGGCCGATACACAAGAGCAGCATGCCGCCCATGGGCGGTGGCAGCGCTCCCGGCAGGCACCCGCAGCCGCCATTCCCCGGGCAGCCGGCGGGGCAGGGCGGGCCATCGGCAGGCAGCGGTGGCGCGGGCGGTCCATCGAACGTGCCGCCGACGCCGCCTCGGCAGTAGACCAGCTTCGGCAGAGTAATGGCTCGGGGCGCTCCGGGAAATGAGCGGCTCAGCCTTGGCGCAGCCTGGAAAGCTCGGCCTGGAACAGTTCGGCCCAGAGCAGGTAGCCCTCGTGGCTGAGGTGCAGGCGGTCTTCGACGAAAAGCTCTTCGCGCGGGTTTCCCTGTTCGTCCAGCATCGGCTGGTGCACATCCAGATAGCGGAGCCGGCCGGAAGGGTCGGCCTTAACCCGTTGCATGACCAGTTGATTCGCCTCGTCCATCAGGGGCATCAGGCTGTGCCGCAGGGGCGAGGGCTTGATGCTGACGAAGACGATGGGCAGGCTGGGGTTATGCCGATCAGTGGCGGCCCGAAACTGGTCGTATGACTCGGCTACCTGTTGCGGGGTGCGGCCGGCGGCCAGGTCGTTATCGCCCGCGTAGAGGAAAATGCCGCGCGGCTTCAGCGGCGGTATAAGGCGCGGGGCGAAGTGTGCTACCTCCCAGAGCTGCGAGCCGCCGAATCCGCGGTTTACAAGATCGTTGGTCGGCTGGAAATAGAGCGACAGGTTCCAGCGGGTGAAAGTGCTGGAGCCGATGAAGACGATGCCGTCCTGCGGATCGTCGCCGTTGGTGGCGCGATTCTCGAACTGCCTGATCTGCTCTTCCCAGCGTTCGGGCGATTGCAGATCGGTGCCTGGTGCCGATGGTTGTTGAGGCTGCGTCATCTCGAGTTCTCCTGAATCATGTTATCGGTTCCAATGCGTCGGCCGCGGGGATGATTCCTTCCCGGGCCACAAATGCGCATGCGTCTGCCTAAGTCGGGGGCGGCAGATCGATCTGCCTTGCCGCTTCCCCCGGTGTGGTGATAAAGAAACTGGCTCGCCGGGCGTCGGGGCCGAAGGCCCGGGCATAGGCTGTCTGCCAGTGCTGCAGAAAATCATCAGCTTGTCGTCTGCGGACTACCGCCCAGACGCTGCCCCCGAAGCCTGCCCCGAAGGCGCTTGAGGCCACCGCTCCAAGGCGGCGGGCCAGACGCTGCAAAGCGTTGGTCTGCGGCAATTGGTTGCGGAGGCAGAGGTCGGCCAGTTCGTGCGATCGGTCGGCCAGGTGGCCCAGGCGGTCATGATCATCGGCCTCAATCGCCTTGGCCGCGGCGGGAATAATGTGGGCATGCTCTTCAGCAAACTGCATGGCCCGGCCGGGAAAATCCCAGGAGGCAAGCTCGCGGCGGAAGCTGACCAGGTGGGCGAAGACGTGTTGCAGCGGCGGACTGTCGGCCTCGAGTTCATCCAGGCAGCAGCGCAGATTGTTACACCGGGCGCCACGCGTGGCGTTAAAGAGTTCGACCATGCGGGCGTGCTGCTCGGCCAGGTGGTTATAGTCGGCCAGGCGCGAGCCGGTTTTATCGGCCACCACGCCCGAAGAGGCGATGACCAGCATAAGATCCTGCGGCCAGTGGATGTCGCCCTCGTGCAGTGTTGGAGCGAACGAGTACTGCGAAAGGTGGTTGCGGCGGCAACACATTATGGCCACGTGGTCTTCGCTGCCGCCAAAGGTGCCGACTCCGCGGTCTCCGGCCAGTTGGCTGAAACTATGACCATTTTCGACGGTGGCCAGGTACGTTGCCAGATCGGTGGGCGAGGGAATGTTTTCGCGCCAGCGCGGCGACTGTGGAAGCTGGTTGATTGTGGCCAGAGCCATGAAGGCGCTTATCAGCAAAGCGCTTGAACTGGACATTCCGGCTGCCGGCGGCAGGTCGCTGACAAAGGCCATGTCGGCTCCGGCGAGCGGGCGGCCGGCGGGGTCGGCGTCGGCGAAGTTCAGGGCCAGTCGGCGGGCAGCAGTCATAATGTAGTTTCGCCAGCCCTGGGCGCTTACCTCCAGCGAGGGATCGAGGGGGAACTCGGCCGTATCGCCCGTGGCTGCCGCGCTCGCGCGAATAAGATAATCGTGACGCTGCACGGCCAGCATGCGAAAGCCCCGGTCGACCGTGGCCAGCAGTGAGCGTCCGCCGCAATAGTCGGTATGCTTGCCGAAGAGTTCGATGCGTCCGGGCACGTACCAGGCAACCACTGGCGCTTGCGGAGAGGCGCCGTCGGAAATCAGGTTGTTTGCCCAGCGGGCGAGTGAGCCGGCAAATTCGGCAGCCTGGGGGCGGGGCATGGTTGCGGCAAAATGCTGGAGCATCCAAGCGCCGCCGGATACGTCGCTCAACGTCGGCTGAGGATGGTCGGTCACAGGCTGACCTCCGTGCCGCGCAGGCGCCTGGCGACCGGGCCGACATCGTCGCGGCTGGTGAGGTCCAGCACGCCCAGGCGCATCGGCAGCAGGCGGAATTGCTGCTCGAGATGTTCCACCGCATACTGCACTGCGTCGGTCAACTCCAGTTCGCCCCGGGGCGAGGGGCCTATGTGGCGGCAGGCCTGGAAGATGAGCGGCGTGAATCGCCAGCAGTTCATGCTGATGGTAATATCCGGGCCAAGGCTGGCGGCGGTGGCGGGGTCGGGCTTTTCGATAATACGCGTGAGGTTGCTGTCGGCGTCGGCCACAACCGCGCCGAAGCGGTTGATGCGCTCGGCGGGGATGTTGCTCAGAGCGACCAGGGCGTCCTTCTGGAAACCGATCAGCCCGGGGCCGTACATTTTTTGCAGCGCCAGGAGCGCCTCTCGCGGATAGAAATTGTCGCCGTTGATGCACAGGAATTGACTGTCGCCGACAAAGCTTTCCGCTGCCGCCAAGGCATCGGCCGTGCCGCGCGGCTCGGCCTGTTCGGCAAAGCTGATCTGCAGGCGTCGCGTGTCGATTGACTGGTAATAGTCGCGAATCTGCTGATGCTCCGGACCTATCACAAGGCAGGCTTTGGTTATGCCGGCATCGGCAAGTTGGGTGAGAACGTAATCCAGAAAAGGCCGCTCGATGGGCATCATGGCCTTCAGGCCCCGTTCGGCGGCGCGGGCCTGATCGGCCGACAGAACAACCTGCCGCTGCTGGTCTTCGCGACGCATGCGGGTGCCCAGGCCGCGGGCCATTATCACAGCTTTGTCGGTCATCATGGTGCTTTGCTGCTCCGGTGGTCGGCTGCCTGCTGCCTGCCGCAAAGTCATTGGGTGCCGTCCGCGGTTGGCATATCCGGTGTGGGGGCGGCGGAGGCTCCTTTGGTCTGGTCGGCGGCCCGGGTGGCAGTGGGCAGGCCAGTGGATGAGTCGTCGCGGCAGATGCCGTCATCCAGGGGCTCTATGCGCGTCCACTGGTCGATCATCATAATGCTCTGCTCGCCATCGTCCTTCTTCAGCAGGATCTCGTCCACCCAGTAGCGTCCCTGCCGGCCCTGGGCGAAAGAGCTTTCGGTACGCACGCGGCGCTGTTCCTGAAAACAGCCCTCCACCACCACGGCGTGCACATTCTCCTGGAATCGGACCCTTTTTATTACACGAATGCGCTGGCCCGGGCTGAATTTGCTCTGCACGCGCTCTTCAATCATTGGCCTTGCTCCTTGTCGCTGTGCCAGACCTCGTCGGCCTCGGCAATCTGCTTCATTGTGCGGCCTGTGCGGGCGCTGCGATTGCGGCGCGTAATGTCGCTCTCGGCATCGGCATGCTCGTCGCGGTGCTTGATGAGCAGCCAGTTGCGGGCTTTCTCGTCGCTCTTGCGCAGAGGCACGAGGGTCCACATGCCGGCCATTTTCATGCCCTTGACGGTAAACTTGATGCTCTTCTGCTCATCGGCGGCGCGGGCTGCGGCCTGTTCGCCCTTCTCGTAATGGACAATGCCGAAGTCCCAGATCATCACCGTGCCGCCGCCATATTCGCCCTTTGGAATGGTGCCCTCGAACGAGCCATATTCCAGCGGGTGGTCCTCAACCTGCACGGCCAGATGCTTGTCGGCCGGATTCAGGCTGGGTCCCTTTGGCACCGCCCAGCTTTTGAGTACGCCCTGCATTTCCAGTCGCAAGTCGTAATGCAGACGCGAGGCGTCGTGCTTGTGAACGACGAAAATGCGCTGGTCTTCGGGGGCGGCATCGGCGGCCGAGGCTGCCTCGGGTTTGGCCTTTCCGGCTTGGGCCTTGGCGGATTTGCGGCCGCCGGAGGCCTTGCCAGAGGGCTCGGGTGTCCGCTTAAAATCGCGCTTGCGGTGGTAATCCTTCAGGCCCATCGGTTAATTCCTTCCGGGCTGCTGTGGCTGCTGAGCGCCGGGCTCGTCTGTTCCAGAATGCGTTTCTGCCGGATGTGCTGCGCTGGTCCGGAGGTCTCAGGCTCGCTTCATGTCCGGCACAATCTCCAGAGGGGCCTTATGAACTCGAGCCACAAGGTTTACCGTATCAACCGCGCCGCAAGTTTCGAAGGCTTCGGCCACACCATTGCGGACAACATTGCGCCCGCCGCGCCCCAGGTGCAGGGCGGCCACCGGATCGCTCTTGCATCCCTTCCAGACCTCCGCGGCAATGAGGGCCGAATCGGTCAGGTGGAAGCCGCCGTTGTCGGCAGCGCTGGTCATCCGTTCTATGATGGCTCCGGCACAGAGCGAATCTTCCCAGCTCACCCGGCGTTCGGTGCCGCTGCCCACCAGTACCACATCGCCTTCGCCTTCAGCAAGGGCCCGGGCAGTGGCGGCGGCGTTAGTCAGGGCGGCAACGTAAACCTTCTCGGCGGCCAGCGACATCAGGATTGCGCGGGTGCCGTTGGTGGTGGTCATGACCACCGTTTTGCCGGCCACCTGCTGCTCGGAAAATTCCTGCGGCGTGTTGCCGAGGTCGAAACCTTCGATCATCAGGCCGCCTCGTTCGCCACCAAGCAAAACCGTTCCCGGGGGCAGGCTTCGCTTCAGGGCCCGCGCTTCTTCCACCTCCAGGGTGGGTATGACCCGCCGGGCCCCGGCATCGAGGGCGGCTATCATGCTGCTGGTCGCCCGCAGAACGTCGATGACGACGGCCGATTTTTCGGCCAGAAAAGCATCGCTCAGCCAATCTGTTTCGTAGACCACAAAAACTTCGCGCACTCTGGACTTCCTTTCAAGGTGACAGACCGAATTGTCGACACCGGCCGATTGTAGCCCAAATATCGCGGGATTGCCATAGTGTGCCATGGCTGGGTTGCGTCAAGTCTTGTGTGTAATATGTTCTGTGAGGTGCCATCGGAGGAGTTGTCCGAAGATGGCACGCTCTGCGGCGGCTTTATTATAGAAGGTTC
>JAWLHX010000104.1:0-9554 GCA_041690105.1 Phycisphaerae bacterium | reverse complement strand
TCGACCTCAACCGCCTCAAGTGTGCTGCCGGGCGTAAGCAGGGCCAGCAGCGAACTCGAACTTCGCAGCCGCCTGAGCCGGACCATGGCCGGCGTACCGGGGTCAGCCTCTTCCGCCACAGGCGTAACGGCGGCACTGACGACAGCAACGTGGGGCGCGCCGGCAGAGGAATTTTCAGTGGCCATGGTTGCCTGGGCCGGCGACATTTGCGGCTCTTCGATGAGCAGGTCCTCTATCGTAATCCCGCTGAAATAGCTGACGTGCAGGCGGCCGATGCTGACCGGCCGGTTCAGCCTGGCCGAAAGGTGGTCGGCGACCTTCGCCCGCCCCCAGTCGCTATTGATCACCAGCGGCAGCAGGATGACGGCCAGGACAAGCAGCGCCAGGACGATGCCGGCCCCCAGCAGGACAAAGCGTTTGCGTCTGGTCATCGGCAAGGGCCTCCCCAAAAACCGGTCAAAGCTGGTCTAATTAATGCGCTTTACATTTTCGCTTCATGACTGGTGCCGGTCAAGGGCGATACATAAAGGAGAAGGACTGTCAATTCCGATACGCAAAGGTTTGAACTATATGAGCGAGGGAACCGTCATGATAAAAACCACGTTGGTCGCCGCCCTGATGGTTGCGCTGTCGGTAGCTGTACTGGCCGCAGCTTCGCCGGAGACAACTGATGCGCCGGCCGCGTTGCCCGTCATCGAGGGCCGGCAGGTCCGCACCTACGAGGGCTTCACGCGGCCCAGCCGACAAACGGCCGTGGCCAGTCGCGTGGCCGGACTGGTCGATAAGGTGACCGTGGCCGAAGGGCAGACGGTCCGCGCCGGAGAGCCCCTTGTGCAACTGGATTCGACCGCCGAGCGGCTGGAGGTGGAGATGAGCAGGATGGCCGTAGAGGAGTCGAAAGACTTGCAGGCCGCCGAACTCGTGGCCAAACAGGCTGCCTCGGAATTGCAGCGGGCCGAGGCATTGCTCACTAAGAATGCCATAACCGAAAACGAGCTCGAGCAGCGGCAACTGGCCCTGAAGGTCGCCCAGTTGCGGGTGGAGGCGGCCCGCAGCAACAGTCGGATGGCCGCCATGCGCCTGCAACGCGACGAGGCCCTGCTGCAGCAACGCACCATAACCGCTCCCAACGATGGCATTGTGGTCAAGGTCCTGAAGCAGCGTGGCGAGGCCGTGGAGCGGCTGGAAACTGTGGTCGAACTGGTGCAACTCGACCCGCTGGAAATTGTCCTCAATATGCCGGCGGCAACGCGGCCGCTGTACAAGGTGGGACAAGCCGCACAGGTGCTGCTCGAAGGCTCGGACCTGCCGCAAAAGGGCACCGTAACGCTGGTCGATGCGACAATCGACTTTGCCAGCGGAACTTACCGACTCAAAATCCAGGTACCAAATGGCGGCGGCACTCTGACCAGCGGCGTCAGGGCACGTGTCAGCTTGGCACCCGCCGCCGCGGAAGAGTAAGCAATCAAGTCTCTGCCTGAAGGCAGAAACTGGGCAGCGGCCGGACGAGGCCGGAAAACAAAAATGGCACGACGGAACGAATTCCGCCGTGCCATGTGCTTATTGCAGCCCGCTGTCTTACAGATTCATTGACAGCAGGAATTCGGCATTGGTCTTGGTGCGCTCCAGACGGCTGCGAAGCAACTCCATCGCCTCGACCACGTTCATATCCGACAGCACCTTGCGCAGGTTGTAAATATACTTCAGCTCTTCGGCATCGACAATGAGCTCTTCCTTGCGGGTGCCGCTGCGGTTGATGTCGATGGCCGGGTAGAGCCTCTTCTCGACCAGGCGGCGGTCCAGGTGCAATTCGCTGTTGCCGGTGCCCTTGAACTCTTCGAAGATTACTTCGTCCATGCGGCTGCCGGTGTCCACCAGGGCCGTGGCCAGAATGGTCAGGCTGCCACCCTCTTCGATGTTACGGGCCGCACCGAAGAAGCGCTTGGGCTTCTGCAGGGCGTTGGCATCGACACCGCCGGAGAGGATTTTTCCGGAGTGCGGAATCTCGCTGTTGTAGGCACGGGCCAGGCGGGTAATCGAGTCCAGCAGAATCACCACGTCGCGGCCATATTCGACCATGCGGCGGGCCTTGTCGATGACCATCTCGGCCACCGCGCAATGCCGCTCGGCCGGCTCGTCAAAGGTCGAGCTGATAACTTCGGCGTCCACGCTGCGCTTCATGTCGGTTACTTCTTCGGGCCGCTCGTCAATCAGCAGGACAATCATGTAGGTATCGGGCGAATTCTTGCGGATGGCATTGGCCATCTTCTGCAGCAATACCGTCTTACCGGTGCGCGGCGGGGCGACAATCAGGGCACGCTGCCCCTTGCCAACCGGGGCCACCAGGTCGACCACGCGCATGTCGATCTCGTCGGGCCGGTGCTCAAGCAGGAACCGCTCGTTCGGGAACAGTGGCGTCAGGTCGTCGAAGACCACTCGCTCGGCCACCACTTCCGGACTCTCGTAGTTGACCGCCTCCACCTTCAGCAGGGCGAAGTATCGCTCGTTCTCCTTCGGCGGACGAATCTGCCCGGCCACGATGTGGCCGTTGCGCAGACCAAAGCGGCGAATCTGCGAAGGCGAAACATAAATATCGTCCGGCCCGGGCAGATAATTGTAATCGGGGCTGCGCAGAAAGCCGAAGCCGTCGGGCAGCACTTCCAGCACGCCCTCGCCGAACATCAGGCCGGTGGACTGAACGCGGTTGCGCAGGATGTAGAAAATCAGGTCCTGCTTCTTCAGCCCGGCGTACTCTTCCAGATTTTCCTTCTTGGCCACTTCGTGCAGCTCGGCCACAGTCAGTTTCTGCAATTCCTTGATATGAAGTTCGCCGTGCTTGGCCTCTTCGTACCGACCGTGGGTCTCCTCGTCCATCATCTCCACCGGATTGGTGGGCTCGCGCCGTCGGCGGTCTGGACGTCCACCCGAACTACGACGTTTTTCTTCTCTTTCAGCCATCTTAAAAAAATCTCCCTATTGCTGATGTACTACTTGCGCCGCCAGAGAACTCGCCGGACATGACCGGGCGAAACATGCTCTGCGACTGACTTGTCATCGGGGGAATATAAACGCTGCCCGCGTCAATTTCAGAATTCGTGCGGCCTCGGACGACAGATGGTCTAAATCCTGGTCGTTATTGACAGTAAAATCGGCCATCTGCTGCTTGCGGCTTGACGAAATCTGCCGAGCTTCACGACGCTCGACTTCCGCCCAGTCCCAGCCCCTTCTTGCCTCTACTCTAACACGCCGCAGGTCATCCGGGGCATACACAAAGACGACCACGGTGCAAATTTGCTCCAAATTATTCTCGTACAGCAGTGCGGCATCCAGCACAACAGCCGGCGCTGCGGGCGGCGGATTGGTGGCCACCTCCCTTACCCGCCGGGAAAATTCCGACCACAACCGGCTGCCAACTATCCGGTTAAGGTCATCGGTCGACTGCTGATCGGCAAAAGCGCGGCGGCCCAAAACCGGTCGGCTGATGCGACCATCGGCCGCAACAATCTCGGGTCCGAATCGCTCGACCAGGGCGACGCGAACTTCCGGGTCGTCAAGCACCATGTGGCCGATAGCGTCGGCATCGATACGCACGCAGCCCAGGGCCTCAAAAGCCCGCGACAGGGCGCTTTTGCCGCTGCCGATGCCGCCCACTATGCCGATGATCGGAACCTTTGGCTCCACTCTTTATCCTCTCGCGCCAGCAGGCAGTTACAAATGCTTGACGAAAACAGCCGCATCCAGTTCCTTATAGCCCCGCTTGGCATAAAAGCTGCGCTGATAGCTCTCGCGCGTGCGGCGATTGGTCAGCACAAGCTGATCGGCCCCAAGCTCACGGGCGTATTGTTCGCAATGTTGCAGCAGCACCGAGCCGATGCCCTGGCCGGTCGCCTCCGGCGAAATCGCCAGCTCCTCCAGCCAGACTGGCGCACACTGGTAGCACAGGGCCACACGCTGCACCGTCAGGGCATAGCCCAGAGGCTGGCCGTCGCGCTCGGCCACAAAGCAGCGGGCCTGGGGGCAGGCGAGCACCATCTCCACCAGTTGCTGCAGATTCGGCGGAGGCTTGTAGCCGAAGGCGTCGATTACCGGCGGCAGCCAACTGGAATCCTTCGGCCGCAAATCGCGAATGGTCAGCTCTCCGGTAGTTGCAGCCATTACTTTGCCTCCCGCCAGTTCGGGCCGATGGCCACGTCAACCTTCATCGGTACGTTCAACTCCAGGGCCTCGGTCATCTCGCGGACAATCATCTCCCGCTCCGACTCCACCGCCTGCCGCGGGACCTCGAAAACCAGTTCGTCATGCACCTGCAGAATCATCCGCGAGGGCCGCTGCTCCTGCCTCAGCCGGGCGTCAATGCGGTTCATGGCAACCTTGATCAGATCGGCCGCACTGCCTTGCAGCACAGTATTGAAGGCCGTCCGCTCCGGATTGTTCCAACGCTCGGCGTCGGCGTGCTTGATGCCGTGAATCGGCCGCCGCCGGCCCAGTATGGTGGTCACGAATTCGTTCTGCTGGGCGTCGCGCAGCACCTCCATCATGAATTGCTTGACCCGCGTGTAGCGGGCGAAGTAAGCCCTGATGTAGTCGGCTGCCTCGTCCACCGAAATGCCCAGGGCCTTTGACAGCCCGTACGATGACTGGCCGTATATCAGGCCGAAGTTGACGCCCTTGGCCCGGCCGCGCATCTCGCTGCTGACATCGGCCTCGTCGACGCCGAAAATTTCCGAGGCCACGAAAGCATGAATGTCCAGGTCGCGGCGGAAGGCCCCCAGCAGGAACGGATCCTGGCTGAAGTGGGCCAGCAGGCGCAGCTCAATCTGGCTGTAATCGGCCGTCAGCAGCACGTCGTCGTGCGGATTGCCGGGCACGAAGGCTTCGCGGATGAGCCGCCCTTCGTCAGTGCGAATCGGTATGTTCTGCAGATTCGGGTTGCTCGAACTGAGCCGCCCGGTGGCCGTCACCGTCTGGTTGAAGTCGGCGTGAATGCGACCGTCCTCGTGGATCATCGTCGGCAGGGCATCGATGTAAGTGCCCTTGAGCTTGGCCAGCGTGCGATACTGCAGCACCTTGGCCGGCAGCGGATGCAGCGGGGCCAGGGCTTCAAGGGTGTCGCTGTCGGTGCTGCGGCCGGTTTTGGTCTTGCGAATCGGCTTCAGGCCAATCTCGTCGAAGAGCACCACCTCAAGCTGACGCGGCGAATCGACATTGAAGCCCTCTTTGCCATTGTAAGGAGTTTTGCCGGCAAGCTGGCAGATTTCCTCTTTCAAGGTATCCATCCGCCGGCCGAAATCGTCGCTCATCGACTTCAGCACCTGGCTGTCGATGCAGACGCCTGTGCGCTCCATCCGTTCCAGCACGTCAACCAGCGGCATCTCGACCTCGTGGAACAGTTTCTCCAGACCCAGGTCCCGCAACCGACCGCTGAAAAGCTCGTACAGTCGCCAGGCAACTTCGGCATCTTCGGCGGCATACAGCACAACGTCGTCCAGCGGCACTTCATTCATGCAGCGTTGCTCGGTTCCGCGCTTGCGGTCGCCTATCAAATGGGTGATGGGGATGGTCTTGTAACCAAGCTCCTGCTGGGCCAGAACGTCCAGACTGTGCTGCCGGGTGCCGGCGTCCAGCAGGTAGGAGGCTATCATGGTGTCGAAGATCGGCCCGCGCACATCCAGCCCCGCCGTCCGCAGCACGGCCAGGTCGAACTTGGCATTGTGGGCCACCTTCAGAATTTTTTCGTCCATAAATGCCGGAGCCAGGGCCTCGCCAATGGCCTGAATCGTAATGCAGCGGTCGGGCTCCGGACACTGAACCGGAACGTAACAGGCGTGGCCCGCCTTGGTCGAAAAGCTCAGGCCCACCAGGTGGTCGCTCAGCGGATCGAGCCCGCTCAATTCCGTGTCGAAAGCGAAGGCCTCGGCCCGGGCCAACTCTTGACCCAAATCCTGCAGACGCTGCAGGCTGTCCACGCAATGCAAATTGCCTTTCAGGGCGGTCTCGGCCGTGGCGTAGTCGCCTTCTGCCGCTGTGGTTGTGGTGGCAGATGGCAGGCCGGCGGCAGGTTTCGACAGGGCCGCACCGAACAACTCGCCCTGGGCCGCTTCGGCTCGCTCTTCCATCATATCGCGGAACTGCTGGGCCAGTTGCCTGAAGGCCAGCTTCTGGCATGCCTCGGCCATGGCCCGGGCATCAATCGTGCCGGGCACGCAGTCGGTGTACTTCAGATCGACCGGAATCTCGGGCTCCAGGGTGGCAAGTTCCCTGCTCATGCGGGCCACGTCGGCCTGCTGGCGGATACTCTCGCCCATCTTGCCCTTGATGGCATCGGCGTTGGCCAGAATATCTTCCAGCGTGCCATATTGCTGCAGAAGGGCCACAGCCCGCTTTTCGCCGATGCCCGCGACGCCGGGAATGTTGTCCGACTTATCGCCCATCAGGGCCAGCATGTCCACCACCTGGGCCGGTGTGATGCCCAGGTTATCGAACAGCCATTTTTCGTCGCGGACCACATCGCGGCGATTATCGTACATGGTGACGCCCGGCCCCAGCAGTTGCATGAGGTCCTTATCAGTCGAGACAATGACCACGTTCAGGCCATCCTGGCGGGCCTCGTTGGTGTACCGGGCAATAAGGTCGTCGGCTTCATAACCTTCTTTTTCGACGTGCTTTACGCCCAACAGGCCGAGCAGATCCTTGACCCGTGCCACTTGCGGTATGAGGTCTTCGGGCATCGGCTTGCGGGTAATTTTGTAATCGGCGAAGGCAGCCGAGCGGAATGTTTCGCCTTTGGCATCGAAGACGGCCACCAGGTAATCGGGCGATTTTTCGCGCAGAATCTTCAGCACCGCCTGAATATAGCCGAAAGTAGCCCCTGTCGGTTCGCCATCGGGGGCCGAGAGGTTCGGAATCGCATAGTACGAAGCGTAAAGGTGCGAGTGCGAGTCGATTATATAAAGGGTCTTGGTCATAAAATGGGTAAAAAAGGGTTAGAAACCGGCGATTGGCGCGCTACTATTATGCCGGGGTCGGTTGTGGTTTCAGGTTCTGATGATTGTCCAGCCATGTTGCGGCCGGGAGATCATCGGTGGAAAGCGGTTCTCGATGGCTGTCAAGGGCACAAGTTTCAGTATAGCCGGTTTGTCGGTGAGCATCGTGAAGCAACTGAAAATGCCGCAACTGATTTGCATCAGACCTGCCGCGGGGCGTAAGTCAGCCGTCCCGAGAGGGTAAAACGCGTTGCAGCAAAAATACCAATCGTGGGATAAGCTCTTTGGAATCAAACGGAAGCGGCGAGCACCAAACCACGGTTCAGGAGTCGTGGCAGAAGGCCACCTGAAGACTGCGAATTAGTTTAACCATACGAGACGGACAGGTCAAGGCCATTTTTGTGGTTGACAATAAAAGGGCTGCGGCCTAAGCTAATATCCTACGACAGCAGCATTTGCAGGTGCTCGGACAGAGCGGCCCCGCCCAACGGGTGCAGGCAGTCGTCCGAGGCAATTGTGTGACACTGAAAACAGTGCTGGCGGATAGCTTATCCCGAGGCGCTGGTTGGGTTTGCAGTCGCAGTTTTCTACGGTCGTATTCTATTCTACTGTTGGTCTTTCGACCTGCACAGGAGGTTTCTTGAATGGCTAAGAGAATGGCCGCGCAACAGCGGGGGCTGCTTTATGGGCTGGTGGCCTCGGTCTTTGTAATTATTGGTCTGGCGGTACTGCTGGTGCTGCAGATGGGCCAGACGAAAGAAGCCTATCTGATGTTCGACAACAGGGCCGAAGATCCCGAGGCTGTCAAGGCCAACCTTTCCAGCACCCTTAACCGGCTGCAGGCGGCTGGCGTTACCGCTCCTACCGTCATGGATGGTACCGAGCAGTTGCTTGCCGACCTGGCTGCCGTCCAGGCCCAGTTGAAGGCCCTGGCCGACCGGGCAACCGGCGCCAGCGCTCCGGACGTCAAGGGCACTGCTCTGGCCAGTTGGGCAGCCGGTGTCGATAAGAACGCCGAAGAGACGCTGCAGACCAAGGCCGTGGAAATCCTGAGCATTGTTCCGCCTCTGGATATTGCGGGCGTCGAGGCTCCTCGTGGCGATGCCGTCCCGACGAACTTTGCCGAAGCCCTGAGGCTGACCGAGGTTCACATGAGGGGCCTGGTATCGCAGCACCAGACTCTGAAGCAGGAGCTGGCCGCGGCCGAAGGCCGTTACCAGGCTCTGGATGCCTCCCTGACGAAGATCAAGGGCGAACACGAAGCGGCCGTCAGCGAAATTCGTCGCCAGAGCGCGCAGCAAGTGGCCGACGCAGTCAGCAGCAAGGAGGCCAGTCAGGAACAGGTCGTGACCTTCGAGCGTGAGAAGGAAGCCACCCGCCGCATGCTCGATGATGCCATTGCCAGCCATCGCGAAGAGCTTGAGCAGTTGAAGGCGCAGCTTCTTGATCTGGACAGCCAGATGCGCAAGCTGGTTCTGGAGCGTACCCGCCACACGACTTCGCAGTTCCAGGTCGATGGCCGCGTAATCAGCATTCAGCCGGGCAGCGAGACGGCCTACATCAGCTTGGGCAAGGGCGACGGCGTATTCCCGAACCTGACCTTCGCCGTCTTCGATCCGCAGGAACTGGGCAAGGACGAGCCGGAAGCCAAGGGTTACATCCGCATTGTCAATGTTCTTCAGGATTCGAGCGAAGTGCGCGTTATCAACCACAAGAGTGCCAGTCCTGTCGTCAGGGGCGACGTGCTGGTGAATGCAGTGTACGATATCGAGAGGCCTTTCCGCTTCGCCCTGGTCGGCAAGCTTGACATTAACGGCGACGGTCGCGACGACAGGGCAATGGTGGTCGACATGATCAAGCGCTTCGGCGGCATTGTTGATGAAAAAGCCTCGGTCGATACCGATTACATTGTCGTGGGCAACGACCCGCTTTCCGGAATCCGCATGGGCGACGCTGTTACGCCGCAGGAGCGGGCTCGCACCGACAGCCTCCGTACGGAGCACGAAGAGATGGCCCGGGCCCTGGACCTGGCTCAGAGGGTCATGATTCCGGTGCTCAACCAGAACCGCTTCATGACTCTGGTAGGCATGCAGCCGGGCAGCGGCAGGTAAGGGCCGCAACACAAGCGAAGCAAAATAATGCCAAAGCCCGTCCCGGACAACCGGGGCGGGCTTTTATGTATGATGGGAGCGGCGCTCGCTTGGGGGTGGTATCCTGTGGGTCGGCGATGATTACCTGTAAAGTTGGTCGGCAAGCTGCGAAAGGCGTTTGCCGGCCGAACTCTGGCGGCCGACTGCGTCTATGGCTTGCTGCAGGACGTGCGGCTCGACGAAGACCAGGGCCATGGGATCCAGGCCGGCCTGCTCGGCCGCCCGGCGGAGCCTTCGCGACTCGAGCCAGCTCAGCCGATGCACCCGGCCCAGCTCGCGCCACAGTTCATCGCCACTGCGGGTGTGCTGTCCGTTGTTGCGTCGGCTGACCGCTATTGAGACCACGCCCATGACAATCAGGCCGACGAGTATCATACTGGTCGAAATATCGTTCAGCCATTCCATGGCAGGTGTTCTCCGT
>JAWLHX010000103.1:0-9590 GCA_041690105.1 Phycisphaerae bacterium | reverse complement strand
CTGTTGCCGTTTCTGTTTCTGTTGCTGTTGTTGTTCCTGTGCTTTTGCTTTAGCTTTAGCTTTTGAAGCCCCCGGCATTGCCGGGGGATCGAACTTCTCCTAAACCATCACGGGCAGGATGCCCGTGCCACTGAAAACACGGCCGCAACACCAGCAAAAAGGCCTGCGGGAATCTATTCCGCAGGCCTCTTTGCATGGCTTATATAGTGTAAGGCTGGCCGCCTGGCCGCCTGGCCGCCGCAGGCTACCGCGGGCGGCGCGGCTTGTCGTCATCGTCCTTCTTTCGCTTCTCGTTCTCACGCTCCTGCTTCTCGCGTTCCTGCTTCTCTTTAAAGTATGTAGTCACGCGGACGTTTTCCTTGTCAACCTGCAGAACGCGCTTGTAATGCTGCTCCATCTTCGCCGTATCGCTCAGCCGCTCGTAAACGTCAGCCACGCGCAACTCGGCCTCAATAAACTTTGTGCTGCAGGAATCCTTCAGAGCATCGCGACGCTCCTGCGGCCCATCGCCGTAATCCAGATCGGAGTCGCCAAGCCGATGCGCCGAAACAAAGCAATTCAGGTAGATGCCACTAATCTGCTGGTTGAACCGGGCCAGGTCGGTCAGCAAGGCCAGGTATTTCCGCGAAGCCATCGACGGCCGATTCTCGGCAAGCTCTTTCTGCATCGTCTTGATCTCCACCGGCTTGCCGGCCCCATCGGTTATCTTCGCAATCTGGGCACTCACCTGCTCCTCAATCTTAGGCAGACGCTCCGACAACTTATCCGCCTTCTCCACGGATGTCGACAATTGTGTCAGCTTGGCCTCAAAGGCTTTTATCTGCGCTGGCGTGGCTGCCCGCTTCGGCTTCTCCGGCTTCTCGTCGCCGGCGGTGCCTTCGCCGGCCCCATCGCCAGACCCACTCTCGCCGGCCGCGGCACGGTTCTCCTCGGCCTTCTTCTGAAGAAGGTCGCGCATCTCTTCATTGCTCGGAGCCTTATCGCCCGACCGCCGCGGCTTTTCTCCCGCAGTGTCAGCCTCCTGATTCGCCCCGTCGCCTCTCTCCGCCGCCTCCCAACCGCCCGGGCCATCGTCCTCAGCCCGAAGCCCGCCCGCGAACACCACTCCGAACAGTGCCAATGTCACCACCACAATTGTCAGCCGTGCCATGTTCCCGACTCCCTTCCACCAGCCAAAAGTAGCGCCCACTCCCGGCTCTGATGTCAAACCGATGCCATTGCAGAGCTTATCCCCATATTGTACTTCCGCCGCTCTGTCCGCAGCACGAAAAAAAACGCAGCGGTTTCAGGTGGGGTGGGGCGCTTGCCAGCACAAACTCAACCCTCTCCCGCGCTGCCAGTCGCGGCGCAGCAAAAAGGGCGAAAGCATGGGCTGTCTTGGCCCGATCACTTCCGCCCGATTCTGTTTATCCGATTGTAAGCAGCCGCTTTCAGGCCGTGATGCCCGTAATGCGGACCGTCAGGTACTGCTGACGATGGCCGACATGGCGGCGGGCTTTCTTCCGCTTCTTGAACTTGTAGATCTCCAGCTTCGGACCCTTGCTCTCTTTCACGATTTCGGCGCTGACCGAGGCCCCCTCCACGAATGGCTGGCCGACCAAGGTCTTTTCGCCGCCACCGACCAGCACAACGCGGTCAAAGGTGATGTTGCTGCCGGCGTCGGTGTCTCGCAGATCGACCTGCAACTCGTCGCCTTCCTGAACGCGGAACTGGGTGCCCGAATCATCAATAATGGCGTACATTGGATTACGTCTCCTGTGCCTTCTGTTTGCCTGGCCCCCCGCAAGGGGCACTTGGGTGCATTGTTAAAAGACCCTCATTATATAAATCGCCACCGACAGAGCAAGTCTAAAAAGCCCGGCCCCGCACTCTATTGCCGCAGAAGGGCCAAACCCACCGCTCCGCCCGCACTATTGGACATCTGGTATTCGAGACTTCGATTGTCCATTTTCGTCCTCCACCGCCCCCAGAACGCGCAAATGCAGCCATTTCTGCCCCAAACCTGCCACTTTGCCCCTGCTGATGCAACTAATCTGCTGACCCATCGGGCGAAGAACGTTAAGATGAGCCAACTGGCAGGCCGATTCAACAATAGTGCGGCACTGCCCATACACTTAACCATATTCTGCCGATGAAAGGCCACCGGAAAATGAATCGGCGCGATTTTCTTAAATCCACCGCTCTTGGCGGACTGGCTCTCGGCGGCGCAGCGGCGTTGCTGGCCGGCTTGCCCCCGCGCCTGTTGGCCGCACTTCAGGAGGACGCAGCGGCGACGGCCGCGGCGGCCGAAGAGCAAATCCGCTGGCTGCCACCGGCGGCAGGCGGAAAGCTGCCTCAGGTCTCAACCCTCGCCATGGTCACCGAGCCTCGTATGGTCGACGAATTCGGCCACCTGCGCGACGATTTTCTGATCGATGTGCTGCAACGAATGATCAGGGAATTCACCGGCGAACGACGCACCCGCGACGCCTGGCGACAATTCTTCCGACGCGACGACATAATCGCCCTCAAGTTCGATCCACTGGCCTCCGACGAGCTGGGCACAAATGCCGCTTTTGCCCGGGCCATAATCATCAGTCTGGCCGAAAACGGCTTCAAGGCCGATCGGATCATGCTCATCGACCCGCCGCAATTCATCGGCGAAATCCGCACCAGGCGCTCGCCTATCGTCCTCAAGCTGCACCCGGCGCCGCGTGGCTACGTCAATCAGCCGCTCAAAGTGACCGAAGAACGGACCACGCACCTGCGGCGAGCCCTCGATACCGCCACGGCCGTCTTGAACGTGCCCACAATAAAACACCATCGGCAGTTGGGTATGGCCTGCGGTCTGACTAATATTACCCTGGGCATGATCAATAACCCGGGGGCTTTCGTCGCCAATGATGCGGGCGACCCGGGCCTGGCTTCGCTGGCGGCCATGAAGGAAATTGGCGGCAAACATCGCCTTACGCTGGTAAATGGCATCAGGGGCATTTACGACCGAGGACCCAGGGCCGAGCGCGACGACAGCAACATCTGGGCCCAGAACACCGTGCTGATGGCTGCCGATGTTGTGGCGGCCGATGCCAAAGCCCAGGAACTGCTCGACGCCGCCCGACAGGCCCGTGAACTCCAGTCGCTGGCTGATGGCGGCCCTTCGCCAAGCTATCTGGCGGCTGCCGAGCGGCTCGGCCTGGGCCACGCCCGCATGGCTCGCATAAAAGTGCAGCAGATCAACATGTAATGCCGCCCCGGGGGCCTTGGGGCGGCAAACGTGGCTCCGCTGGTCAAAAAGCCCCATCGCCGCCTCGGGCCAGGGCTCGCCGCAGGCTGGCTGATGAACGTATGTCGCTTATAGGGCATGACCTACATGTTTCTTCTGGCAGCTTTCTCGCTGGACAAATCGGAAGACTGGATGTACGATTAGATTAGATGCTGCGGCTATGGGCGAGACTGCTGCAGGAGGTAATCGGCAGCGGGGCTGGCCAAGTCAGCATGGCGCGTGGTATTGGCAGCAGATGCGAGTCGCACCAGGCATTATCTAATTCCTATCATATCGGACAAGGAGTGTACACAATGAACAGAAAGAAAGGTTTTACGCTGATCGAGCTGCTGATCGTGGTGGCCATTATCGGCGCCCTGATCGCAATTCTTCTGCCGGCTATCGTCGGCGCGTTCGGCCAGGTTAACCGTACCAGGTGCCAGGCTAACCTCAGCAACATTATCAAGGCCATGAAGATGTACGGCAACAATAACAACCAGTACTATCCGACCGTTTACCACGGTCGCAGCGGCGAAGTCTGGGGCGGGTCCCAGGCTTGGACCGAAGGCACCTGGGAAATGACCGACCACGGTGGCGACAGCAAAGAGGACACGGCGTTCAAGGATCTGGACGGCTTCAAGTGCAATACCTCGGCCCTCTGGCTGCTGGTCCGCGACGGCAACGTCGACCCCAAGAACCTGGTCTGCCCGGCAACCGCAATGGAATCCTACAGTGGAGTTGATGCCAAGCTTTGGTGGAGCTTTGAGAAGCTGACCAATTGCAGCTACAGCTATCAGAATCTGCTCAAGAAGCCGCTGAAGGAAGGTGCGGCCGATGGTTCGCTGGTCATCCTGGCCGACGTCAACCCGCTGCGGGCCGATGTTATTGAGCAGACCCAGGCCGAGAAGCGGGCCGAAGGTGTGCAGGACCACGAAATGAACAGCCCGAATCATACCTTTGAGGGCCAGAACGTGGCCTATGTCAACGGTGCTGTAAGCTGGGTTCAGAGCCCGAACGTTGGCATCGAAGGCAACAACATCTGGATTCGCAGCGAGTGGAAAGATGGCGAGCTGGACGAAGCCAACGAAAAGACCGAGTTCTACACCGGCAAAGAGACCGAGTCCATCAAGTTCAGCAAGGACAGCTGGCTCGTTCCCTAGTGCATGACTCGACACTAGCAGCCAGTAACGGCGGCTGTGTGTAATTCACAAATGCAACAGAGGCGGCGGACCCTCCGGGATTCGCCGCCTCTTTACGCGCAGCAGTCGAATGCCGTCGCTGCATCATCAAGTTCCTGACTTCCGGCTGTTACTTCTTCTTCTTCTTCTTCTTCTGCTGCTGCTGTTGTTGTTTCTTCTATAAAGCCCCCGGCACTGCCGGGGGATGTCGTTGTTTTACGCTGTTGCTTGGTCTATTAAAAGTTCCGCGTTAAAGGGAATTGCGATCCCCCGGCAGTGCCGGGGGGCTTCCACGCCCGCGGGATGTCGTTGTTTTATGCCGTTGCTTCGTCTATTGAGAGTCGCTCGCTGCAGGGAGTTTTGATCCCCCGGCAGTGCCGGGGGCTTAAAAGGCTACGGCCGGGGGCTTCAAAAGCCACGGTTCAAAAGCCACGCCCGGGAGGCGCCGCTTGCCCGCCCGAGCCTCGGCGAAGGCGGGACGTTTATCCCCGGCTTCGTTTGAGCCGCTTGAACAGGCGGATGCGCGGGGCCAGGTCCATGGCGTGAAACTTGCAGAACTCGTGGCAGCAATAGCACGAGATGCAGGTGCGGGCATCGATTGTCGGATAGGGGGTCATTTCGATGGCATCCACCGGACACTGCTTTGCGCATGTGCCGCAACGGGTGCATTTTGTCTTCTCGGCCCGTGGTTGAGTAACGAATATCCAGCTCAGCCAGCGGGCCAGCGTGGTACCAACCGTGCGACCGACCACCGGGCGGCGAAAGCCGCGAATGGGCTCAAGAGCATCGGCCATGCGGGCCATTGCTTCGCCTTCGCCTGGCCGCCTGCCTGCCGGAGCATCCCCGCCCTCGCCGGCCCCGCTGACCTCACCGCCCGCGCCGCCAAACTCGCCAACCGGCCATTCCGCAAGCTCAATCTGCTTCAGGTCCAGCGTGCCCAGACCCATTTCGGCCACCGCTCTCAGATGCAGTATGCGCCGCGGATCGTACCCCATCAGGCGGGCCATGACGGCATCGAGTGCCACGGCATCGGACGAAGCCAGAATAAGCCCAACCTGACGCGGCCGTCCGCCGCTCGGGCCCTGGCCCTCCATGGCCATTACCGCGTCGACAATGGAAACCTCAGGCGGGCGCAGAGCATAAACGCCTGCCACGGCCCGGGCAAAATCGGCCGGCGAAGCATGAAGAGCATGCAGACGTGTCTTGGCCGCGCCCACCACGTAGCCGAAGGTGTTTTTCACCGCTCCCGTCAGGCCGGTGGCCACGTGCGTCTTCATCTTCGGCAGATTGATGACGATGTCCGCCTGCAGCACCGCCCGGCTCACCGGCAGCGGATGCCGCCCGCCGCTCGGGGCCTCAACCGTCTCGACCTCCTGGGCCAGGTTACGATAACAACCATCGGCCGCCTCCATTATCCCGCTGATGCGGGCCGTGTTGTCGCTGGAGCCGTAGCCGGTCATGCCCGGGTTATCGCCGACAATAATCTCGGCCGCTCCGCCAGCCCGGCAAAAATCGACCGCTGCCCGGACAATGGCCGGATGCGTCGTCACGTGCATCTCGGGAGGGCAGGGGCCCAGAATGTTGGGCTTAAGCAGCACCCGCTTGCCGGCCGGCGGCGGGCACAACTCCTCAAGCGCCGCCCGCACTGCTGCGCCCGCGGCGTCGTAATCCGAGCTTCTATACAGCATGACGCGGGCCATGCGGATTCATCCTTCCCGGTTGCCGCCGGCCAACCTCATGCATTGGCCTTCAGGGCAAAATAGCCATGCCCCACGAGGTTGAAGACCTTCTCTTCGATAATCTGGAAGCCAGCCTCGCGGAACAGTCGCCGCCACTGGTCGGCCTTGCCTATGCGCTGGTTGGTCAACTCGTGGAACAGGTGATGCTCCAGAAAAGCCGTGGGACGTTTACGCAGGGCCGCCTGCGGCTGGTCGCAGAACTCGCCGATGACGAACAGGGCCTGCGGAAACTGTTGCCGCAGCCGCGTCAGGATGTCGCGAACCTGCTCTTCGCCCGACCACAGGTACTCGTGAAAGGTATCGACCGCCGTCACGCAATCAACGTCCAGCCGACCTGCTGCAAGCAAATCGTCAAGGTTGCGCATGTCGGCCGTGGCCACTTCAATGCAGTTGCCCAGGGTGCTTTCGGCCAGCACCTTCTGGCTGTAGGCGATCATGTCGGCATCTATGTCGATACCAAAGCCATGCAGGTCATCCATCCGCTCGGCCAGGAAAAACAAAAAGGCCAGATCGCCGCAACCAAGGTCCAGCACCCGGCGGCAATTGCGACGCTGAAGCATGTCGGCCATCACAGGGTAGGGCAGATCGCGACAGAGCATGCCGCTGCCGCGACCAACATATTCAATGCGCCGATTAACGTCGGCCGGAAAGGCCTTGTCGCCGGTCAGCAGTTCGGTCAGGTTTTCAAACAGCGGTTCGTAAGCGTAAGTCAGCTCGAACAGCCCGCGGGTATCGTCAATCAGGTGGCGACCCTTTTCCAGCAGACGAACGCGACCGTTATCAACCCGCACAAGCGATATGCCGTCCAAGTACGTCAGCACGCTCAGCAGAACATGATGATCGAGGCCGGCCTCGTCGCTAAGCCGCCGCACGTCAATTTCGTCCTCGGCAAGCAAGCGGTCGGCCACGCCCGTCATCATCAGCGACCACAGGCAACGGGTGGCCGCATAACCGCGGACATAAGGCTGGGCCTCGTCGTAACGCTGTTTCATTCGGATAGCGTTGCCAGGTCCGAGGATGCGCAGCAAGTCCAGAATCTCGCTCATCAAGTTGCTCCAGTCATGGGGGTAAGTCCTCAGGTCGATTTGCCGGTGTCCACGCTTTTCGCGGCCGGCTTTGCAGCCTCCGGCTCCGACTCGGCCGGCTTTGTATCGGCGGGCGATTCCACAGCCTTAATGATTCCGCCATGGTAATCCGCCACCACCGTCTGCCCTGGCTTCAGACACAAATATCGTTGCTCGTCCCACTCGCCGTTCAGCCAGTCCTGCACCAGATCCAGTCGGCCCTGCAGACGCATGAATTCCCAGCCACGACTGTCGCATATTTCCATCACGCGACTGTCAATCTTCAGGTGGGCGGCAAAGTCAAAATCTATCAGCGCCCCATGCGTGTAATGCTGCTGCCATTGGCCCATGAATTCCGCCAGGTAGCGGGCGTTGTCCTCGCCGTACTGCTCGACCAGCTTTTCGTATTCCTGAAACTTTCGGTAGTTCTGGCCGAGGCCGCTCTTTTCCATCAGTTCGGGCTTTTCGCCGCCACGCTCGGGGTACTCTATCCAGCCGCTGCTGTAGTAGTAGGTGCCCGGATTCTTCTCGAACTGCTCGGCGTAACGTTCGCGAGAGCCGAGCAGAAAGGTAATGCAGTCGTGGCCGCGAGGTATGACTATTTCCAGATTTGCCGCCCGCAGCCCCACTATGCCATTGTTGCACAGCCCGTAACCCAGCAGCAGGGCATCGTAGCGCTCCGCCTCGATGCTGTCAATCTTCTCCTGCAGCCGATCGCGCATCACGTCGCTGTTATCGTGCAGACCCTGGGTGAACAATTCTATTTCAATTGTATTGCGGGCCCGGGCCGCGCAATGGTAAACCTCGCGGGCCAGAACTTCGCAGGCCACAACCTTAAGATGCATTGTCTGCTGCCTTTCCGATAAAGCTTCAGCGTCGCCTCTTTGCAATGCCTTTGCTGGCTTTGCAGCGAGGAACGGGACAATCTCATGCAGCGCGGCGTCTGGTATTCTCCGGCATCAGCTTTGCCGCGAGCACACTTCGGCAATAATATCCGTAAAGCCGGTTTCGAATGTCGGGTCGGTGGCCAGAAACTGATGTTTGTACTGCTCGATGCCCCGCCGCCTGCTCGAAATAACTTCAGCGTCGTATCGTCGCCAGGTGCCGCCGGCCAGCAGGCGAGGCCTTATCGGTCCCAGCCGCAGACTCTGCCGCTTGCCCTGGTACTCGATGTTCAGTTGCTGCAACCTTTCGTCAACATGGTCGGCCAATTGCTCGGCCCGCTGAATGTCATCGCCAACGTCCACGCTCTCAATCAGCAGGGTGTAATAAGGTTGCTCGTCATCCCAGGTCGGGGCCAGACAGTAGTTGGTGAGTTCGACCCCCGCCTGGCCAATGGCCTGGTTAACCGCCTCAACAACCTGGTGCTCCGTAAGTTTCTCGCCCGTCAGGCTGGAGGTGTGGGCCCCTTTGCTGAGGAAGGTCACCAGCGGCGAACCGCCGATGAATCCGTCCACGCGCACCAGGTCGCCAATGTCGTACCGATACAGCCCGCTCGGCGTCGTCAGGATGATAAAGTATTCCTGCCCCACCTCCACCTCGTGTGGCAACAGTGTACGGGTGCCGATTCTCTGGCCGCCGCGCGAGGGCAGAAACTCGAAGAACGTGGCCCCCACGTCAAGGGCCCCGGCCGAGCCTTCGTTGCCAAGCGGAATGGTCATGCGGCCCTCGCTGGCCACCAGGCCGATGTCGCGGATCGGCACCGCGCCGAACCAACTCGGGAACTCGCGCAGATACAGGCTCAACGTTCCGCCCTTCCAGCAGCCGATGAACGGTATCTGCCAGGCGTCGCCGGGCCGCAGGCAATTGTCGCTGCGAGCCTTCTCGCCCAGCAGTCGGGCACGCTTTGGGTGCGGCCTCAGTACCCGCTCGATGTTCTGCCTGACGTGGGCCGGAATATCAATCGCTTCGTTCAGCCGGCCGCGGGCCAGGTCATCAAGCAACGGTTCGCGCTGCTCGTCCAACTGCCGGGCCATGCCCAGCAAAGTGCTCGGGTTGGCCGATACTATCATCAGCCGTTCGTAGCGCAGGGCCATCAGCAGGGCCACGTAATACTTATTCGGCGTATCCTTGATCTCCGCCACGCAGCCCGGCGAACTGTACACATTCTGCGCCGCACGGCGCTGGCTGGCGGCAGTAAGCCCGCTGATGGCTCCACAGGGCAGGCCGCAAGGCGCCCGCTCGTCTTCCATGCTCGAGACCAGTTGCAGAATGTGGCCACCGAAGGCCTCCGGATGATCCATGAAAGCATGAATGCCCCAGGTCATCCAGCCCGTCCGATACAGCTTCAGGTACTCCTCGGTTACCGGAATGTACTTGGCCCGGTTCGTGGTGCCCGAGGTCATGGCCAGCATCCGCAACTTTGTGC
>JAWLHX010000102.1:0-9862 GCA_041690105.1 Phycisphaerae bacterium | reverse complement strand
CCCCCTGCAGTGCAGGGGGCTTCAACGGCAACGGCGACGGCAACGGCGACACCCTCACCTGTCTCCGCTATGGCGGAGACATCCTCTCCCTCCAGGGAGAGGGGTTAGCAGCAACGGCCACGGCGACGGCAAGCGTGTTACTGGGGGGTGGCGGGGGTGGGTTTGTCGGGTTTGCCTAGGAAGTTGAATCGGACTCGGAAGCAGCGGCGGCCTTCGGGGTGGGTTGAGCCGTAGAGCTCGACGAGTTTGGCCCGCAGTTGGTCGGCGGATTCGAAGCCGTCGGGTCGGGCGTCGTCGTCGGTGAGCAGGTCGGGGTCGAGCTCGTCAATTTCGGTGATCTGGAATCGGCCGAGGTGCGGGGACGAGATGATGCGTCCGGGCTTGACGTGTTGCCGGGTCCAGAAGCGGATGGTCTGGGTTTTGCGGCCCTGACGTATGGCGTCAAAAAATTCTTTCTTGAACAGTAGGAACATGGCAGGAGGATACCCGGCGATGCTGATTGAAATCAACGAGAAAGTTCGATCGCTGAGCGAGTCTGGTGGCGAGGCGGGCGTGGCCAGTGGGCGGGCGGTGGCCCTGGCCGAGATGTTCGGCGTGGGTCTGGACGAGGAGCATGCCCTGACGCTTTACGATGGGCTGCGTCTTGATATTCTCCGCGGCGACGTGGTGTACGTGACCGGTGGCAGCGGGTGCGGCAAGAGCGTGCTGATGCGGGCCCTGGCGCGGGAGCTTCGCAGGCGTCTGGCCAGTGGCGGTGGCGAGGCTGCTGATCCTGAGGGTCCGCTGGCGGTGCTGGATGATGTTTCGACCGGGGGCGGGGCGGCGGTGATAGACCGCTTTCCGGGGAGTCTGGAAGATGCCTTGCGGGCGGTCAGCGTGGCGGGTCTGAATGATGCCTTCCTGTTGCTGCGCCCGCCGGGTGAGTTGAGCGAGGGTCAGCGTTATCGTTATCGGCTGGCGATGCTACTGGCCGGCGGGGCCGGGACGATTCTGATAGACGAGTTCTGCTCGACGCTTGACCGGCGTACGGCCCGGGCGGTGGCTTACCGGGTTCGCAAGTATGCCACGGCCACGGGGCGGACGTTTGTGGTGGCCACGAGCCATGACGATCTGGCCGAGGATTTGCGTCCGGACCTGGTGGTACGGAAGCGGAGCGGATCGGCGGTGGAGGTGAGCGGGCGATGAGCATATCGGATGAGGATCGGGCGTCGCTGAAGTCGTACTGGCTCGGGGAGGAATTGCCGGCGCACCTGGCGGAGGTTCTGTCGGGCTCGGTTAAGAGCGCGGGGGAGGTTGAGCGTCGGCAGGAGATGATTGGCTATCTGCATGAGTTGGGCGAGTCGGCGGCCAGGCAGGCCCGGCGTCTGACGCTGGTTTATGGTCCGCTGGCGGTAGGCAAGCTGGTTGAGCTGGTGCGTGGCGAGAGTGTGGAGACGAGTCGGAAGGCGGCGGTTGATCTGCTGAAGCGTTATGACGAGGCGGTGCGTGAGGAGCGAGCCGAGCGGGCGGTGCGTGTGACTCGTGAGCAGGGGTTGCTTGCAGCCTCGGTGAGCGACGAGCAGGCGGGTGCGATATTGGCCATCATGGCCGATGCGTTGTCGCGTGCCGGGGGGCGGTTGGCTGGTGGTGGGGAGGAGTTGGGTGGGGAAGAGGATTGAGTTGGGCGGGGGGATTTAGCATCCCACAAACGAGTTTGTGGGTGGCGCCCGACAAAGACGTGGTAAAAGTTTTGCGATCTGGAGGTGGTGATGGGGCGAGCGGGGGCTGATCTGGATGGGTTGTTGCAGGCTATGCGTCGGCGTGCGCCGCAGGGGGCGGAGACCTTGTGGGAGTTTATCCGCTGTTATTATCGGCTGGCGGTTCCGCGGCGGCGGGTTTGCCGGCATCACGTGGCACCGTTTGATTACGTGTGGGCCAGCTACAGTCAGCAGTTGGGCGACCTGGTTGTGTGGGCCAACCGGGGCGGGGCCAAGACGGAGCTGGGCAGCGTGACGAGTCATCTGGACAGCATCTTCCGGCCGGGATGCCAGACGCGGATTCTGGGCGGCTCGTTGCAGCAATCGGAGCGGATGTATGCGTATCTGACCGGCAAATGGCAGCCGCACTTTGCCGATCTGCTGGCCGCGGAGCCGCGCAGCAGGCGGACTGTGCTGCGCAATAAGTCGGTGATCGAGGTGTTGACGCAGAGCCAGCGGAGCGTGCGCGGGCAGCGCGTGCAGCGGGTGAAGTGCGACGAGGTTGACGAGTTCGATCCGGAGGTCTGGCGGGCGGTGCAGTTTGTGACTCAGTCGCGTGGCGGCACTCGGGCCAGTTTGGAGGCCTTCAGCACGATGCACAACGCCTATGGTCTGATGAGCCAGGTTGTGGACCGGGCGACGGATGTTGGTCCGCTGATTTATGGCCGTGGCCACGGGGCGAGCGAGGTGTTGGCCGGGCAATCGGTCGGGGCGGCGGGGGGCGGATTGTCAGCAGGTGGCGCGGTGGAGGGTGAGCAGGGGCAGGGGGCGGGTGGTGGTCGGACCTGGCTGTTTGCCTGGTGTTTGTGGGAGACGATTGAGAAGTGCCGGGGCGACTGGAGCTGTTCGCGCTGCGGGCTGAGCGAGGATTGCCAGGGTCGAGCCCGGGAGGCGGATGGTTTTATCGGCATCGAGGATGCCCTGGCCCAGAAGCGGCGCAGCGGGCGGTCGGCCTGGGAGAGCGAGATGTTGTGCATGCGTCCGCGTCAGGACCGTCTGGTGTTTCCTCAGTTTTCTCGTTCGCGTCACGTGCGGCGGGTTGTGCGTCATGGGCAGTCGCCGGTGTATCGGTCGCTGGATTTCGGTTTTGCTAATCCGTTTGTCTGCCTGTGGGCGCAGGTGGTTGGCGATGATCCGGAGACGGCCCGGGTTGAGGTCCTGGAGGAGTACGTTCAGCCGCAACGGACTGTTGCCGAGCATGCGGCGGTGCTGAAAGATAGGCCCTGGCCGGTTCGTGCGACCTACTGCGATCCGGCCGGCTGGCAGCGCAGCGACGTGACCGGCAGCGGGGCCTGCCAGGAGTTGCGTCGTCACGGCATATTGACAAAGAGTTGCCAGAGCGGCATTATTGAAGGTGTGGAGCAGATTCGTGCTATGCTTGCTCCGGCTCTGGGCCCGGTGCGGCTGGTGATTGACGGCGGCTGCGAGCGTCTGGTGCGGGCCCTGGAGTGCTATCATTACGGCGCTTCGGTCGGGCCGGGGAGCGAGTTGCCTGTCAAGGATGGCGTTCACGATCATCTGATAGATGCCTTGCGTTACCTGATGATAAATTTGTTTGGTCGTCGAGGCGGTAAGCTTCGGGAAGTTAGATACTGGTAGGCGGGCGAGTTATTGTGTTGAGAACGAAAGGGAGCTGAGAATGTCGGAATCGGAGCCGCGGCGTCAATTGCGTATGCGTAATCACGATTTATCGCAGTTGCCAATGCCGGAGGTTCCGTCTGGGTATACGCTGCGGAACTGGCAGGCGGGCGACGAGGTGGCTTTGGCCGGCCTGCTGGGCGAGGCTTTTGCGCCATCCGTGTGGACGGCCGAGCGTGTGCTGGAGACTTTGCCCTGGTGTGAGGGCATCAGGAGCGAGAGCATATTTATTCTGCTTGGTCCGGGTGGCGATGTTGCGGGGACTGCCACCGCCTGGGACAATCCGAAGTGGCCGCAGGATGGTTATCTTCATTATGTGGCGGTTTCGTCTGCGCACCGTGGCCGGAATCTTGGTACGGTTGTATCGCTGGCGGCGCTTGATTACATGCGAAGCCGCGGTCGTCGGCGGGCGGTAATTGAGACTGACGATTTCCGTCTTGCGGCGCTTGAGACTTACTTCCGGCTTGGTTTTGTTCCGATTGCGGACGATGCCGAGATGGTGGAGCGTTGGCGATCGGTTTGCAGGGCGCTTGGCCGCGAGGAGATGTGCGGTCCGCTAGAGGAGTCGGTTGATAAGCAGTCGAAGAGGCGCAAGCGGTGAGGGGTGGCTTGTCGGGGGGGGGCGGATGAATCTGCCTGGCGACGGGTTGCGGCTGTGGGTTGACGAGGGAGGTGGGCTATGGTGGCGGCGGTGCAGGATGAGAAACGTTGTGCGGCGCCCGGGTGCGTCAGGGGCGAGGTTGCCTCTCGGATATGCCCGAGCCGCACTGCTCTGCCTGACCGGGCGAGCAACGGAGCGACTCCCGCGGCCGAGGAGCCGATTGCGGCCCGACCGTCGACCATGGCGGAATCGTTGCTTGGCGACGGCGAGATAGTTCTGCTGGAGCTGAAGCCGAGTTTGTGGTTTGTGCCTTTGGTGAGTGCTCCGGTGGCCGGCTTTGGTTTGCTGCTTGTGCTGGCGGGCAAGCTTTCGTGGATGGAGCATCACATGCCGGAGGCGGGCCGGGTGCTGGTTCTCGTTGGCGGCTTCATGATTGCCTTGCGGATTGTGTGGGCGATTCTGCAGTGGCTGGCCCGGGTTTATATTTTGACTGATCGGCGGGTGTTGCGGCAAAAGGGCGTGCTGAACCGCAATATTTTCGAGTGTCGGCTGGACCGCATCCAGAACACGTTTGTTGAGTATACGATTGTGCAGCGGGCACTTGGTGTGGGGACGATTCATTTTGCCACGGCCGGCACACGGCAGGTTGAGGCGGCCTGGCAGCACATAGCCCATACCGATGAGGTGCATCGTGAAGTTCAGCGTGCTTTGAGCAGGTATGGCCGCATGGGGGGTGTGTGAGGGGTCGGCGGAGGTTTCACCCTTCCCCCCTTGACGGGGGAAGGTGGCCCGCAGGGACGGATGAGGGTGGGGTTTGGGTCGCAAAAGTTTTCTGTTGGCGGTAACATCAACGGCAACGGCGACAACATCAACAGCAACGACATCCCCCGGCAGTGCCGGGGGCTTCAACGGCAACGTCAACGTCAACGTCAACGGCAACGGCAACGGCAACGGCAACGGCAACGTCAACGGCAACGGCAACGGCAACGGTAACGGCAACAACATCAATGGCGACGGCAACGGCAATGGCTGCGTCAGGGTTGGGGTAGTGGGTGGAACGTGGGCGACATGTTCTGGAATGAGCAGTAGTGGGTGAAGCCGGCCTGGTGGAGCGTGCGGCAGGCGTCGTGGAGTCCTGCTCCGAGGGCGGCGGGGGTGTGGGCGTCGCTTCCGAGGGTTACGATGCGTCCGCCCATCTGGCGGTAGGTGCTGAGCACGGCCAGGGGCGGGACGATGGGTTGGCCGAGGTTCTGGTAGCGGCTGTTGACTTCGAGTCCGACGTTGTGCCGGACCAGCAGGCGGCAGATGTCGGTCATTTGCTGCATGTAGTCGGCGGGTGGGGAGTCGAAGAGGTCGAAGCATGTTTTGCCGACGTAATCGAGGTGGCCCAGGACGCTTGGCAGTTGGGTGCGAATGAGGGCCTGGATTTCGGAGAAGTATTCGGCGTAGACGGCGGCGATGGGAAAGCCGCGCTCGAGGACCGAGGCCCGGACCATTCGTGCGAAGACGCAGTGCACGCTGCCGATTCGGAAGTCGGTGCGGTAGGCGGCGAGGCGTCGGTTGAGTCCTTCGGCGTAGCGCGTCTGGTAGTCGAATTCCAGCCCCTTGCGGATGGTCAGGCCGGTGTCTTGTCGGGCCTGGCGGAGTGAGGCTTCGAACTGCTGGTCGTCGTAATAGGCGTAGCCGATATCGTAGGGGTCGATGTCGTAATGCTCGGTAAAGCAGATTTCGTTGAGTCCGGCGGCGCGGGCGGCGCGGGCCATGTCCAGCAGCGGGGCGTCGCAGTCGGCACTGTGAGCCGAGTGCAGGTGGTAGTCCATCCACATTGGTTTGCACATCTCCAGAGTAATAAGCCAGAAGAATTCGCGTTTCAGCCGGCCGCTTGGAAACCTGCGGCAGTCAGTACTCGTGCCATGGCGGCCAGGTCGGTCCAATCATAGGCATTGACTTCGTGGCTGTCCACATCGAGCAGGGCCAGAACTTCGCCATTTTCGTCAATCAGGGGGATTACGACTTCGGACCGGTCGCGCGGATCGCAGGCGATGTAGTCGTCGCCCAGCAGGGCGGTATCCGGCACCAGGATGGCCTGCTTGCCCAGGTAGGCTTTGCCGCACACGCCGTGCAGGCCGATGGGCGAACAGGCCGGCTTTTTGCGCGAGTGGCCGAGGATGAGTGATTGGCCGTCGGGGGCGGGGAGGTAGAATCCGACCCAGCTGACGGGTCCGTCGGGGGTGCCGAGAAACTTCCAGATAGCGTCGACGACGAGTTTCATTCGCTCGCGGTCGTCCATAGTGGTACGGGTGTTGGCTTCGATGCTCTTGACGACCTGCTCGTAGGGATTGTCCTGGGCCATGTTTTGCCTTTCTTGTTCACCAGTGGCAGAGTGTGTTAATCATAGCATGTTCGGGGGGAATTATGGAGGGGTTGGTTGCAAGCGGCCAGGGATTGTGGCGAGGTGGAAGTTATCATGGCCTGACTTCGTCAGACCATGGCACCGACGGCACATCCAATTCATGGCCAATTAACAAGCACCCACGAATTATGGCGTGGCGTCACCCTCATCCGGCCCTGCGGGCCACCTTCCCCCGTCAAGGGGGAAGGGTAACGGCAACGGCAAAAGAAACGGCGTCCCCCGGCAGTGCCGGGGGCTTCAACGGCAACGGCAACGGCAACGGGTGGTGCGGGAGGTTAGATTATGTTGTTCAGGGTGCTGAGGCCCAAGGGTTCGAGGACGGTGAATTGTTCGGCGTATTTGCGGTTGATCATCTGGCCCCAGAAGGCGTTTATGCCGCGGACGTAATCGAGCACTGCTCCTGATTCCTGTTTGGTGCGGCCGGTAAAGAACTGGCTCTGGTAGCAGGCGACTGCCTGGAATTTTTTGTCGATGAAGTCCGATACATCGAGCAGGAAGGTGACGTCCTGCTGTCGGCGGAGGTGGGTGCAGTAATAGAAGATGACTCGCGGGGGGTACCACGGATCGCCGCGCATGCTGGTTTTGGTGAGCTTGGCGTGGAACCTGGCGTCGATGCCGAGATTGTGCGCGGCCCGGTGGTCGGGGTGGGCGTCGTGCCAGTAGGGGATGAAGACGACCTGCGGCCGCAGGGTGCGGTAAGCTTCGGCCAGTTTGACGCGATTGGGCAGAGTGGCCTGAAGCTCGCGATTGGGCAGCTTAAGGTTGATGCGGACGGAGATGCCGAGGACTTTGCTGGCGGCGGCAGTTTCGCGTCGGCGGGCGGCCGGGGTGCCGAAAGGCGTTGGTTCGCCGCTGGTAAGGTCGACGACGGCTACTCGTTTGCCTTCGTTTATGAGCCTGGCGATGGTGCCGCCCATGGCCAGTTCGGCGTCGTCGGGGTGGGGGGCGACGATGAGGTAATCGACCGGTTGCTGGTCGTTTTGCCGGCGGGTGCGGGGCTTGCCGGCGGCGGTCTTTCGGTTGGTCGTCGGCCGAGCACTGTTTTTTTGCGGCATGTTATTGTTGCTCCTCTTTGGTCAGCAAGGGGATGCTTGACAGTGGCCATCGGTTGCTGATTTCGCGTGCGTGCACGGTGGCCGTCAGATTGTATTGCTGTCGCCAGGCATCGGCGGCCTGGTTAGCGTGCCACGAAGCTCGCCATCTGTCAACGTGCTGGCTGACATCGCCTGAGGCGGTGTGGCGTAGTTCGTTGAGCAGGAGGTCGATTTTACCGGGCCTGTTTTCCTGCCGCCGCCTGTGCTGCAGAGCGAGGATGGCGGCACTGGCGACCTGTTCGTTCAGCTTGAGGTCGAGTGCGAGTTCGGCGAAGGTGGGGTCGGCCGACCGGCCCAGGTGCGGTAGGAGCGGGGGGATGAGATTGTTGGCGGCGCGCTCGATAATGGGCCGGAAGAGCTGCGGGTCGAATGAGAGTTTGTCACCGACGGTCATGAGGTGGAGGTTTTTTTCTTCTTCGGCCTTGTTGATTATGGCCAGGTGCGCCGAGGCGCGATAGATGGGCATGGTGTTGAGCAGGGCGTCGCGCTCGGCATTGTTGCCTTCGACATAGAGGCGAATCATCTGCATGAGCCTGGCCGACTGCGCCTGTCGGGCGGTGGCAATGTTGCGTCCGGCCGTGCCGGCCATTGGTGCGGCGAACCAGGCCTGTGGTCGGGCGGTCTGGTGGAACTGGGTTATGAGTTGCAGGCCGTTCTGCAATCGGATGAGGCTGGTGCGTGCCTGTGAATCGTTCTGGCTGTCGGCATCGACCAGCATTGAGGCGGCCTGTCCAAAGGCTTTGCGGAGCAGTGGCGGCAATGGCAGATAGGTTTCGTGCTGGCTGATGTCGCTGTCGATGCGTCCCAGTCGCTCGATGTTTTCGAGCCTGCTGCGAATTGGCCAGATGGCGCTGGCGGACTGATCGTTGAAGCTGCGCAGGACGGGCAGGGCCTGGGCGAAGTCGGCTTCCAGGGCTTTGATGAGTCTGAGTTCGACGACCGCCAGAGTGCGTTCCTGGACTGGCTCTTTTGTGCTGGCCCGGGCGGCGCGGTAGACGACGTTTTCCATTTCGCCGCGAATGTTGCGGCTGATGTTTCGCTGGTTTTCGTCCTCGCTGTCGGCGTTGCTGTCGGCCTTGTGGTAGACGTTCCAGAGGGCGGCCTTGAGCGAGGGTGGGAATTTGAGCTGGTCGAAATTGCGGCGGTGCCGGTCCTGGTAGTGCTGCTGGCGGATCTGGTTATAGGCCTTCTGTCGCTCGTCCTGTTTGGCGATGAGTTGGACCGAGTCGCTGAGCTGCTGGAGCTGGGCTTTGCGATAATCGGCCGGTGCTGCTCCGGTGGTGCCGAGTGTTTCGGCCAGTTCGGTTGCATACTGCAGGTGCTGGAGCAGTGTGATGGCCAGGGATCGTGCCCGCGGGTGTTCGAGTCCGATTCGCACTTGCTGCAGGTATGATGTCAGTGTTTCGGCCAGTTCGCTCTGTTGGCGGTTGAGCCGGTCGAGGCGTTCCTGGAGCTGGTCGGCCCGCTTGAGCTGGTCCTCGTTCATTTCGGGGGGCACGTAGTCGGGGTCGGGCGCTTCTTCGGCGGTTACTTTGCCGTCGGCGACATCGATGCCGGTCTTGATGCGCTGAAGCTGCTGTCGCACCTGCCATGCTTCGGAGGAGCCGAGCTTGAGGTTGCCGGTGGCGAATCGGGTTGAGAGTCGGCTGAGTTGTCCGTAGGCCCCGACGGCCTGGTTGAGCTTGTTTCGCAGGTCGTCGGGGGCGTCCTCGGCGAGGGCCTTTCGTGCGGCATCGATTTTTGGCCACTCGTCGAGCAGCTGGTCGATGATGTCGGCATTGTGCATGAGCAGAGCGGCGAAATGTGCGCATCGCAGGCGCTGGTATTCGTCATTTTCGGTCTGGGCCTGGGTGAGTACCTGGCGGGCGACGATTCGCCAGGAGCGTTTGGCCTGTACGTTGGGCAAAAGCTTGCCGGCCGGCGGTGGGGTTTTGAGCTGTTCATCGAGACGGGCGATCAGGGTGTGCTGATAGCTTACGTCCCACTTTACTTCGCGGCCCTGGGCATCGCGGTAGCCGAGTTCGTGGCGATAGCTTTCGAGTTGGTCGTGCAGGGCCTTTCGCTCCTGCTCGTCGGCGGACTTTTCGAGCTTCAGGGCGGTCTCTTCCATGAGGGCGGTGAGTTGCTCGCGGCGTTGCTGGGCCTGGGCGGCGGATGAGAGGGAGAGGATGAGCGTGGCAATCAGGAGCAGGCGGAGTATCGGTTTCATTATGGTGCATCTCCGGTAGAAAATAATTCGTGCGAGGGCCACCGCGGGGATGAGCCGGGGCAGTGTCCGTCCAATTATTATACCCCGTTGAGGCGGGGTAGTTTCAGGATTTCTCGGTGGGAGGCGGGGGTTATCATGGCCTGACTTTGTCAGACCATGGCACCGGTTTTT
>JAWLHX010000101.1:0-10520 GCA_041690105.1 Phycisphaerae bacterium | reverse complement strand
CTGGCCCACAAAATCGAGGCCGACGCGGCCCTCAGCGTGCGAATACTGCGCCTGGCCAATAGTGCCCTCTACTCAAATCGCGGCAAGGTCGACTCAGTCGAACGGGCCGTCGTCAAACTCGGTGTGGAACGCATCAGGCAACTTGTGCTCGGCATCGGAGTTATCGATCAGTGGCGCGACATGAGCCTGCCCGGCGGCCTCAACCGCCGACTCTTCTGGGAACATTCCATGGCCGTGGCCATACTGGCACGCAAAATCGCCATCGCCGGAAATCATCCCTGGTACGATGCCGTCTTCACCGCCGGATTGCTTCACGACATCGGCAAGCTTCTGTTCCAGGAGAGCCTCGGCAAGCACTACGCCGCGGTGCTGCAGGAGGTCCGCACCTCCAGCGGCATCATGCACCAGGTCGAAAATTCCCGACTCGGACTCGACCACACCGAGGCCATGCGCGAAATCGGAAAACACTGGAGCCTGCCCGAAGAGCTTCTCGACATTGCCGCCCATCATCACACGCCCTGGCGCGATATGAGCGGACTCAAACACGAAATTCTCGAGCCCGCGATCTGTCTCAGAATTGCAGATACCATCTGCTCCGGAATCGGCATCGGGGAGAAGCGACTGCTCAACTCCGAAATGATCCCACCGAGCTACCTCAGCTACATACGCATCAATCCCGACTCGCTCGACGAGCCCCTGCAAACACTCCCGCAGGAGGTCGCCGAACTGGCCGCTGCTTATGGTCTCGAGGGCGATGCAAAGGAAGCTGATGCCGATTGTTTCCAGCCGCCGGAAACCTGCGGCATTTACGTCTGCGAAAACAATACCCCAACCGACCCGGTCTATTGCCTGCTGAAGGCAGCCAACGCCTCGTTCGATAGGCGACACTCAATTGCAGATTGGTTCCTCGGAAATCCGCACAGCACCTGGTGCTGGGTGCAGGTAAGCTCACCCGGCGTCATGCGCAGCGTGATGCAGACAGTCGAAAAGCTCGGCGATGACTTCAGCCACTGCCGCCATAACCTGCTACTGCTGTTGCCCCAGAACGTGCCCAACGAGGTTCGAAAAATGGCCGTCGAGCAGAATCTGCGGCACCTCATCGCTCCATGGAATACCATGAAACTGCTCAGCCAACTGGGCCAGGCTAAGGATGCCGCTCTGGCCGCCGCCACCGAAGACGCCTTGAGCTGAGCCGGCCGCACCGGACCGATGCGCCGCCCAGCGCTTTCCGCTAACCAGCCCGCCACCCGCACGCCAACACCCTTCGGCCGGTATAGCCAGCGACCATCCCCTGCCAACAGCTATCGCGGCTCCGACGCTGCCGGCCCCTGCCCCGGGTCAACCCGCCGATCCCGCATCCGATTGTAAACCTGTATTTCGACCGACAGCCCCGCCTCCCCCTCAACAGCATCCACCGCCCGTACGCTTTCCAACGATTCCCCTGCACCCGCCGCAGCCGCCCCGTCGACATTGCCGCCTGTGCCGGCAGTAACATCCACACCCGGCTCGCCGCGCTGCGCCACCAGGGCCGATAACCGCCGAATGCGAGCCTCCATGCTCAGGCGACCGTGCAGCGGCATCAGATCCATATAGTGGTCCAAGCCCACGCCGGCCTCTGTCTGCCGACCACACCAGCCGTCAACCAGGCCATCAGCCCATGGCCGCATGAGCCGCCCCTGCTCGTCACCCGCCGCCCGCGCACCCGCATCTTCAGCCATATCGTTCTGCTCAAAGCGCTCCCGCATCGGGGCCCACTCATGGGCCATCGCCTGCCGCCGCTCGGCAAGGCTCCCGCTCATGGCCGAACCCCGCTGCAAATCGGCCTCGGCAGGCACTTCCATGCTGCCAGGCACTTCGGCCTGGGCCACCTGCAGACGTCCGGCCTCGCTCGCTATGTCGCGGCCATCGTCCAGCTTTTCTTCCGCCGCCGTGGCAGGCTGATTCTCCGCCAATCGCAGCGGCTCCGGTGCCCCGGGCGCCTCGGCGGCAACACTGCTGCGGCCTTCTTCCTCAACCGCCGCTGCCGCCCCGCCCGGTACCAACTGCTCTCTCATATCATCCGCCGCCAGCGGGGCGCCAGGCATCCCGCCGGCCATATCGGCATCTTCCTTAGCGGCCGGAGCTACCCGCGGCAAGCCCACCTGCGCCCGCCCAATCTCGTTGGCGCTTGCCACGTCGCCCAATGCGCCCTCGGCAGCGCCACTTTGCTGCAATTCCGCCTGATTCTCCCGCCCTGTCGTCGCTATGTCCGCCGGCTCCATCTGACGCAGACGCTGGCTGAAGCCTTGCCGCGTGGCATAGCGGTCATCAATCCGCCCAAGCTGCTGCAAGGTCGCCTCCCGCTGAACCTTCTGGCTCAATTCAGGGGCATAGCTATTGGCAATCCGCGACATCTGCTGGTTCTGCGGGGCCGCCGCAAACAGGCCCGAGCCCTCCGCAACATCAAGATTCGTGCTGTTGGCAATATAGAAGTTCAAAGCAGCCACCTGCTCGCCATTGGCAACGCCGTTGTAGGTGCTCACAACGTATTCCTCATCGCCATCGCGAACCACCCGACGCTCAACCATCTTCAGCCGCATGCTCAACTGGCCGGCCACGTTCTTCAGCTCCTCGTGGCTCTCCTCCAGATCAGTCTCGCTCCGCACAACCAGCGTGTTTCCCCGCAGCAAGCGCCGTTCATCGTGTGGCAATGCACTACCAAATGCCCCCGCCAAGTCCGGCCCGCCATCGACACCCCGCAGACCCGTACCGCCTAAAGCTCCACCAGCACCCGCCGCGCCATCGGCCGCCTCTCCGGCTCCGGCAACAGTCAGTTCATCCAGCCCGTTAACCATCTCCTCATGCCGGCCAGCTTCCGCATATCTCTCCTGCCCCTGCCCCTGCTCCAGCCCGGCCAGTTCGCCGCCACCACCGCCGACCGACCGAACATCTTCACCGCCACGCATCTGCAGCGCAGCAATGCCGGCAATCAGCGCCACGCAGGCCGCCACCGCCACCACACGCGGCCACAAACTCGGACGTCGCCGAGCCAGCCCACGGTCAGTAACATGAGGAGCTATGCCCTGCGGCTCGTCAAGATCAGCCAGCAGAACACGACGCTCAAGTCGGCCAACAATGTCTTCGCTCAGACCGCTCGGGGCTCCGCGATGCGGCAAATTGCTCAGCAGCCCGCTCACCGCCCGCAAATCCGAGGCCAGAGCCTTGCACGACTGGCATTCGGCCACATGATTCTCGATCACCGCCGCCATCTCGGGCGATAATTCGCCGTCCAGCCAGGCCGACAGATTCTCACGAATTTCTTCACACGATATTTTCATCGTACCATCCCATTCTGCGCCCCCCAACACAACTCAGGCAGCCCTCACCAGCACCACCGCCGCCCGCAAAACACCGCCGCACCAATCGCGGCCTACTGTACCAGGGCCCGCTGAAGCTTCTCCTTCAGCACCAGTCGCCCCCTGTGAATCCGGCTCTTGACCGTCCCCGGCGGAACCGACAGCACGGCCGATATCTCACCGTAATCCAGACCCTCAATATCACGCAGCACCACGGCCGCCCGATGCTCCGGATCAAGCTCGCTTATGGCCCGGGCCACCAACTGCTCGGTCTCCAGCGACTCCAGGCTGCGCTGCGGACTGTCAACCAGACTGCCCGCCTGGCTCTGCGCCGCCGATACCCCTTCAGGGTCGTCGGTCGACTGAACCAGCCTCAGGCGCTGCCGGCTGCGACGATGGTTAAGGGCCTCGTTCATCGCTATCCGAAAAAGCCAGGTGTAAAAGGCCGATTCCCCACGAAACCGACCAAGATGCTCGTAAGCCTTCAGAAAAGTCTCCTGCACCATGTCGCGGGCATCTTCCTCATGATTCACCATACGGTAAGCCAGATTGAAAACCCGGTCCTGGTAACGCTCCACCAGGGCTTGGAAGGCGTGGTTCTGGCCATTGCGACACAGTTCCACCAACTCCTCATCATCAGGCCATTTTTGACCGTCTAACCGGGCCATCCGTCCACCATCGCTTTCTTAGACACACCCTATCCAACACAGGTTCCAAAAAAACCTGCTTTATCTCACACCCCTGCCATCACCCAGTTTAGGCCGTATTGCCGTTGCCGCCTTTGAAGCCCCCTGCACCGCAGGGGGATGCTGTTTCTTTGCCGTTGCCGTTGCCTCTAACCCCTCTCCCTTGAGGGAGAGGATGTCTCCGCTTCAGCGGAGACAGGTGAGGGTGTCGCCGCGCGGCAATCCCCTCGCCCGCACAGGTGCCCCCCGCGGGGTGCCACCCACAAACTCGTTTGTGGGTGCTCTCCACGCCCAACCATTTTGCCACCACCACCATGCTCATTCAAGATTTGTCTACGATTTATAATGCCTTAAGCGCCATCATTTCCAAGGAGCCACTTGAACTTTCCACCTCAACAGGATAACCTCTCACCCGTGGCTCGTCGCACAACCGCCACACGTCGCTCCGAATTCACGCCAAACACAAAACGAGGCCAAACTCACCATGGACATGATGGTCATTAAAGGCGGCAAACCTCTTCGCGGAACCGTAAAGGCCGGAGGATCAAAAAACGCCGCTCTGCCAATGATGGCCGCCGCTCTGCTGGCCGACGGTCCCGTCACCCTCCGCAACGTGCCCGACCTCATGGACATAAGGACCATGGCCAAGCTCCTCCGCGTCCTGGGGGTCGAAGTCACACGCTCAGGCGATGACCTGACCCTCGAGGTCGTCGACCATGCGCCAATCGAAGCCCCGTACGACATCATGCGGACCATGCGGGCAGGTATCTGCGTGCTGGGCCCACTGCTGGCCCGGCGACGCAAAGCCCGAGTCAGCATGCCCGGCGGATGCAACATCGGCAGCCGACCGGTCGACCTCCACGTCAAAGGCATGGAAGCACTCGGAGCAAAGGCCCGAATCCAGCACGGCTACCTCGAATGCACCGTTGGACGCGGATTGCGCGGCAACGAAATGTATCTCGGCGGACCATTCGGCAGCACCGTACTGGGCACCGCCAACGTGCTCATGGCCGCCACCCTGACCCGCGGCCGAACCCTCATCGAATGCGCTGCCTGCGAGCCCGAAGTATACAACCTGGCCGAAATGCTGGTGGCCATGGGAGCCGACATTGAAGGCATCGGCACACCGCGGCTCGAAGTCACGGGAGTAAAATCGCTCTCCGGAGCCGACGTCACCGTCATACCAGACCGCATCGAGGGTGCCACGCTCATTATGGCCGGGGCTATAACGGGCGGCAACGTCACGGTCGACAATATGCGCTGGGATCATCTCATGGCCGTCTGCCATAAGCTCGACGAAATGGGCCTCAAACTCGCCCGCGACGGCAACGGCAGCGTCTCGGTGGCCGGACGAAAAAGATTCCGCAGCGTCGATGTCACCACCCTGGCCTTCCCCGGCTTTCCGACCGACCTGCAGGCACAACTGATGACCATGCTCTGCCTGGCCGATGGTATCAGCGTAGTGACCGAAAAAATCTTCCCCGACCGCTTCATGCACGTGGCCGAACTCAACCGCATGGGCGCCCAGATTCGCAAGGAACACAACGTGGCCATCGTCCACGGCGTGCGAAATCTGAGCGGAGCACCGGTAATGGCCAGCGACCTCCGGGCCTCGGCCGCTCTGGTCATGGCCGGACTGGTGGCCAGCGGCGAAACCGAAGTCCGACGCATCTACCACCTCGATCGCGGCTACGACCGCCTCGACCTCAAACTCCGCTCCCTCGGAGCCGACATCACCCGCTGCGAACAACCCGCCGGAGAATTACCCCGCGAATAACCTCCGCCACCAGGCCACGAATTGCCGTGGCCGTTGTCGTGGCCGTTGTCGCCGTTAAAGCCCCAGCACTGCAGGGGGATGCCGCTGCTGTCGCTGTTGCCGTGGCCGTTAACCCCTCTCCCTTGAGGGAGAGGATGTCTCCGCAAAGCGGAGACAGGTGAGGGTGTCGCCGTTGCCGTTGTCGTGGCCGTTGTCGTTGCCGTTGTCGCCGTTAAAGCCCCCTGCACTGCAGGGGGATGCCGTTGCTGTGGCTGTTGCTGTCGCTGTCGCCGTGGCCGTTAACCCCTCTCCCTTGAGGGAGAGGATGTCTCCGCAAAGCGGAGACAGGTGAGGGTGTCGCCGTTGCCGTGGCCGTGGCCGTTGTCGTTGCCGTTGTCGCCGTTAAAGCCCCCTGCACTGCAGGGGGATATGCCGCTTTGGTGCCATGGTCTGACGAAGTCAGGCCATGATAAACCTCCGACACACCACCCCGCCCTTGCCCCCGGCGGGTGCCACCCACAAACTCGTTTGTGGGTGCTTTTTTGAATTGCTCTAACCCCCCGGCCCGGCAAAGCCTTGTCAAAATCTGATCCCGAAAAGCACCGGCGACATCCATTCAATCTCCGCCGCTGGCACCGATTCGGTATCGTAAGTCTCGTTTATGGGCACAAGGTGCACGGTCTCGCCATCGCGTCGCACCAGTTTGAGAGTAACGCCGATTCGACCCCGAATCTGCACCAGGGCCGCCTGCCCCGCGCCCACCGGCTGACCTGCCACCGCCACCACAACATCGCCGTGCCGGAACCGCGGCCGCATGCTGTCACCGTCAACGCGCATGGCAAAGGCCCCGCGCCAGCGACGCCGGAAGCCGGTAATGTCAACAAACTCGACCACGCCCGACTCCAGCGGCTCCTCCAACTGCACCAGCGAAACCTCGTTCAGCGGCGGAAGTTCGGTCACCGCCCGCGGATCGTCGGCCTCGACATCCAACGCCCGGCGCCCAAGGGCAGGCTGACCGACAGCCCGGGCCACCACCTCGGCCACCGTGGTGGCAGGCTCATCGCCCAGAAGCTGGGCATAATCGCCCACCAGGCCGGCGGCCGTGCGACCCACGACCGGCACCATGTCCTCGCTCTGCTCCACCGTCCGGGCCTCGATTTCGACCGGTACCTGCGACGGAAACCGTTGCTGCACAACGTCTAACAACTCGGCCAGCCCCTGGGCCAGGGCCCCGCTGCCACCACTTTCGGCCAGCCGCTCAAGCACCACCTGCAACTGTGGATCAAGGCCTGCAACCGCTGCCGCCCCGGCTACCTGGGCTGCCGTCCGCTCGCGCGGGCCGTCTCCGCTGATCAGCCACTCCAGCCGCACGCCGGTCAACTCCGCCGCCCGGGCCAGCACGTCGGGCGGGGCAACGCGTTTGCCCTCGTAATAGTTGTAGGTGCTGCCACTTAAGCCCAAGGCGCGGGCTAACTTACTGCGTCCGCGCGGACCGAAGGCACGCTCCCGCGCCAGCTTCAGACGCTCGCCGATCTCGGCCGCACGCAACCGTTCCCCTTGCCGCACCCACTGCTCTTCGGTCATTCGATTCCGCCCTCCATCAGCCCGCCACACAGTGACGCAAAGTTGTCACTTTAACATCAACTTGGTTCGCATACGCGAAGATTCGCGAATATTCAGACTTGACGGCCTTCTTCAGTAATGCGAACATAAGCTTCGCATGTGCGAATTATATCGATTTAGAATAAGCCCAAACTTTGAGCAAAGCAAAGGCAAAATCGGAACCTGGGAGCAAGAAATGACAAGCGATGAAAAGCACGAGAGCAGGTTGCCAGAGGCTGCTGGCGTCGGGGGTGACCAGTCGCGGCACGCCGAGGGCGGCGAATCACACGGCGATGATTGTCAGGCCGCCCTGCGGGATCTTGCGACTCAACTGGATGGCCTGGTGCAGATGGCCAACTGGCAGGTCATTCTGCTGAAAGACGCTCGGACGAAGGTCGAAGAGGTTCTCGACAGCGGGCCGCAGGCCGACTAAGCTTGCAGGGGTAACTCGTTATCCGGCCGAGCGTTATATGGACTGCAATATTGGCGGCAGGATGAAAGCCAGGGCGGCCAGCACCAGAGCCAGCAGCAGCATCAGCAGCTTCAGCAATCGCATGCGGCCATGGTAGGCGGCCACCACATCCGGCTGGTCGGTCACACTGAGGACGTAGTCAATCCGTCGCCGCAGGCTGAAGTGCCGCATATTTCGCCGGTCGAGCGACATGCCGTTGATCTCGGCCAGTCGCTCCATGGCGCTGGCGAAGGCCCAGCCCTGGAAGGGGCAGATGTGGCTCAGGTCGACCTGCTCCGCGGCCGCTTTTTCATCGCGAGAGGCGGCCGGTTTGTGCACCGGGCAGGCGTACGGGTCGCGATGTCCGGGGCACTGGACGCTGGCCGCCCCCAGCAGATCGCTCTGCCGTTCGAGAAATGGCGAGAGGACCGCCAGCAGCAAGGTCCAGTAGATTAACACCAGCAGAATCTGCACGCCTGTGGCCAGCCAGACCGGAAGCAGCAGCACCAGCAGGAACTGTTCCAGCAGAAAAAAGACCAGCACAACAATTACCGCGGCCAGCAGGAAGACCGGCAGGTGATGGTGGCGGGCGTGGCCCAGTTCGTGGCCGTAGACGGCCTCGAGTTGCGGGGGCAGCAGGTGTTCCAGCAGCAGGTCGCTGATGAAGACGTAGCGCCAGGGCAAGCCGAAGCCGGTCAGGCAGGCGTTGCCCATGAGGCCGGCGGTATCCCAGCGGAAGGTGCCGCTGACGCGCACGCCGGTCCGCCTGGCCACGGCTCTGAGGCGCCGGCCCAGGGGGTCGTCGGCGTTGACCATGCGGCGGGTTTTCCAGGCGAAGCGGAGCAACAACGGGCTGGCCAGGTAGATAATCAGGATGGAGCCGAAGAGCACCAGTTGGAAGTTGAAGGCGTCTTCCTGCATGCCCAGTGCGAGGAAAGCCAGATCGTGAATGAGCAGGATGAAGAAGAAGGGCAGAATGAGGGTGAGCACATTGAGCCGCAGATGAAAAGCCATGTACGAGGCGTAATCGCGTACGCTTCGTGCGGCGGGCGGCAAAGCCTCGAGTCCGTGGCGATAGTTGGCCAGATTGACCAGGCAGCGTCGCGAAAGGTAGCTTGCCGTCCATCGGATGCAGAAGGCCAGCAGGAGCGGCAGTATGAGCAGCAACCTGTAGAGGCTCCAGATTTCGGGCGAGACGACCATAGCGGCCAGTTCGGCCCAATGTCCTACTATTATCAGCAGGGCAAAGCCGCCGATGATAATGGGTCCGAGAAGTTTGCCGTAGGCGTCGCTTCGTCGCTGTAGAGACTGGGCCTCATCGCCAATTTCGCAGTGATGACAGATGCGTCGCCAGGCGAAGAATCCGACCATTGCCACCAACAGCAGAAAGCCGATCGGCTCGGTAAGGAGCAATGGAATGTCGGCCGGCAGCGGCGTAAAGGCCGGGGCGGCGGCAAGAGCTATCAGCAGGCCGATGAGCAGAGGCAGGTACACGGTTAGGTAATTCCTTTTTGATTTCATCTTAGCCTGCCCCGCCTACCGGAGCAACCGCTAAACCGTGGTGCCGAGGTGGGAGGGCCGGTGGTGTGGCGTGCTGGTCATTATGGACTGACTCAGAAACAGAACATTGAAACTGAAAGCAGCAGAAACGGCCGAGGGGCAAGATGCCCCCCGGCACTCACGGCCAGGATGGCCGTGCCACGGTGAAGAAGACAAAAAGCACTTTGCCCTGAAGTTCTGCTGGGTATAATTCGGGAAACGGCCGAGGCGCATCGGATTTTCCAGCAGGCTGACGTGGTGCATGATGTGTTTGAGCAAGATTGATCGTGCAGTTGGTGCGAGACGAGTAGTTTTAGGATAAAGGCTTTGAGCGAGCAGGTTTGGACAAAATCGTCCGAGATGATGATGCAGCTTTATCTGCGTCCGATTCATCCGGAATTTTTTAAGATTCACGCTCAGCGCAGCATTCGCGGCACGTCGTACGATGCCGACATCTGGGTTACGGGCCTGAGTCATGTGCTGACCGTCCGCCATCGTACGGCCCCGGGCCATGCGGCGGAGCGCTGCGTGACGGAGGTCATCGGGCCGATGGGTGTCGGGCTGCCAGACCGTGGTCGGGTGCACCAGGTGGCACTGAAGGGTGAGAACGAGGCGAGCTATTCGCTGCGCAACGGCTTTCAGTACAGCATCAACTATCATTGCGAGGCGCTGGAGGAGGACGTTTTTGCGGCCACTTACCAGACGCTTCGCAAGCAGGCCACGCGAGAGGCCCTGGCCTGCGAATTCCGGATGGAAGGCCAAGAGGCGGAGATGTGGCCGCTGGCAATAATCATTCCGACGCACACGCGGGGCGGGCTGCTGGTGCACGCCTTCCACGTCTTCCCGCACGAGCGGACCATTCTTAAGACCCAGACTCTGATAGACATGCCCGGTTGAATTGTGCGGCAGGGTGCTTTCGGGCGGGGGGATTAGAAGCGACAACGGCAATGGCCATGGCAGGATGCCCATGCTGCTGGTGAACGGCTCGCCGAGGTTTGGGCGGGAGTCCCCGGGAAGTGTCCTGGGCTTTAAAAGCAAGGTAAAGACAACGGCACCCCCACCGCCCCGAGCAAGCTCGGGGCACCTCCCCCTTAAAAGGGAGAGGGGTTAACGTCAACGGCAACGGCGAATTTCCGGGCAGTGTACGGGGC
>JAWLHX010000100.1:0-10751 GCA_041690105.1 Phycisphaerae bacterium | reverse complement strand
AAGCCCTTCGACAGGCTCAGGGCGGGTGAGAGGGGTTAGCGGCAACGACGACGGCAACGGCAACGGCAACGGCAACGGCAACGGCAACGGCAAAGGCAACGGCTATCCCCCGGCAGTGCCGGGGGCTTCAACGGCCAAAGCAACGGCAACGACAAAGGCCAAGGCAACGGCAAAAGAGCACCCACAAACGAGTTTGTGGGTGGCACACGCGGTCAATAGAACCAGAATCAAGGCTGAGCAGCAGTTTAAATCAAGCTGAGCAGCGTTAAAATCAAAGCTAAAAAGCAAATAAGGCCAAAGGTGAGCAGCAGATAGAACCGAGGCTAATAGTACCAGGCCAACAGTACGAGGCTCACAGTATGAGTCTCACAGTATGAGGCTAACAGTATGAGGCTAACAGTATGAGGCTGACAGTAGAGGAGCTAGTTGATGAAGCATGCACTTGAGTATCGGGATGAGATAGCTGGTCGGATAGCCGGTCGGCGGGTGAGTCTGTTTCTGGATTATGACGGCACGTTGACGCCGATTGTGCAGCGTCCGGAGGATGCGGTTCTGTCGGATGAGATGCGCGAGGTGCTGGTGCGGGTGGCCTCGCGGTACCTGGTGACGATTGTCAGCGGGCGTGACCGGCGCGACGCCCAGGCCTTGGTGGGGCTGGAGAATCTGTATTTTGCGGGCAGCCATGGTTTCGACATCAGCGGGCCCGATGGCATGGACATTCAGCAGGAGGATGGCCAGCGGGCCCTGGGCGATCTGGACGAGGCCGAGGCCCGCTTGTCGGCGGAGTTGGGCAGCATTTCGGGGGCCCAGGTCGAGCGTAAGAAGTACGCCATTGCGATTCATTATCGTAATGCGGCGGAAGAGGACGTGAACCGCATTCGTGCGGCAGTTGAGGCCGAGCGCCAGAAGCACCCGAGTTTGCGGATGCGTGGCGGCAAGAAGATATTTGAGCTGCAGCCCGACGTGGACTGGGACAAGGGGCGGGCGGTAATGTTTCTGCGCGATGTCCTGGGGCTGCAGGAGAGCTTTTCGATTTACATTGGCGACGACGTGACCGACGAGGACGTGTTCAAGCGTCTGAGGGGTCAGGAAGGGTTGGGCGTCAGAGTCGGGCGGCCCGATGAGCCGACGGCGGCTGAGTATCTGCTGAAGGATACGCAGGAGGTTGGGGAGTTTCTGGCCTGGCTGGCCGGGCGGGGGGAGAAGGGCGGCAAGGAGCATGAATGAACGTATAGGCGAAGAGCATCGGCGCATGAGCGAATGGGCCATGTGCTACACGCTGTTCGATCCGGAAGACGAGCCTACTCGCGAGGCGCTGACTGTAACGGGCAACGGTTACTTCTGTTCGCGCGGCAGCTTGGAGACGGCGACGGCCGGCGAGGTGCATTATCCGGGAACTTACCTTGCGGGCGGCTATAACCGGGCATCCTCAACGGTTTCCGGTCGGGTGATCCATAACGAAGACCTGGTCAACTGGCCGAACTGGATGCTGACCACCTTCCGGCTGGGCGATGGCGACTGGTTTGATCTGTCGCAGGTGCAGATTCTCGATTACCGTCACGAACTGGATGTGCGCCGGGGTCTGCTGACGCGGGAGATAAGGTTCCGGGATGACCAGAAGCGGACGACGCGCTGGACGAGCAGACGGTTTACGAGCATGGGTGAGGCTCACTTCGGAGCCATTGAATGGACGATTGAGCCTGAGGACTGGTCGGGCCGGCTGGAGATTCGCTCGGCGCTTGACGGTACGGTATCCAACAGCGGGGTGGCCCGCTACAGAGACCTGAACGGTCAGCATCTGCGGGTGCTGGAATGGGGAGTGCTGGGCGACGAGACAATGCTGCTGACGGTGGAGACGAACCAGTCGGAAATCCGGATGACGCAGGCGGCCCGCACGCAGGCTTTCAGCGGGGGGCAGCACGTGTCGCCCAAGCGGGTGACTCGTCGGCAGTTGGGTTTTATCGCCCAGGACCTGCAGTTGGAGGTTCAGCAGGGGGAGCCGCTGCGGCTGGAGAAGATTGTTTCGATTCATACCTCGCGCGACTTTGCGGTGGCCGACGGGCGGACGGCGGCGGTGGAATCGGTGCAGGCGGCGGAGAGCTTTGCCAAGCTGCTGGAGACGCACGAGCGCAAGTGGCGTCACATCTGGAAGCGGTTTGACATAGAGCTTGATGACAGCGTGGAGACGTCGTTCATTCTGCGGCTGCATATTTTTCATCTGATGCAGACGGTATCGGCCAACAGTATCGACCTTGACACCGGGGTGCCTGCCCGCGGCTGGCACGGCGAGGCCTATCGCGGTCATATTTTCTGGGACGAACTGTTCATCTTCCCATTCATCAACTTCCGCATTCCGGAGCTTACGCGCAGCCTGCTGATGTACCGCTTCAGGCGATTGCCGCAGGCCCGTCAGCTGGCTGCCCGTTCGGGCTACCAGGGGGCAATGTTCCCGTGGCAGAGCGGGAGCGATGGCCGGGAGGAGAGCCAGGTGCTGCACCTTAACCCGAAGACCGGGGACTGGGTGCCTGACAATACACACCGTCAGCGTCATGTAAATGCGGCCATCGCCTACAACGTTTGGCAGTATTACCAGGTTACGGGCGACGTGGACTTTATGAGCTACCATGGCGGGGAAATGATTATTGAGATAGCCCGTTTTTTCGCCAGCCTGGTAACGTTTAATGATCAGCGTGACCGTTACGATATATGCAACATTGTGGGGCCTGACGAATTCCACACCAAGTACCCCGATACCGACGAGCTTGGGGTGCACAACAATACTTACACCAACGTAATGGTTTCGTGGGTTCTGCAGCGTGCGGCCCAGGTGCTGGATTTGGTGCCATCAGAGCGTGCTGCGGAGCTGAAGGAGAATCTGGGCATCAGTGACGAGACGCTGAAACGGTTCGACCGTATCAGCCGGCAGCTGTTCATTCCGTTTCACGATGGCATATTGAGCCAGTTCGAGGGCTACGAGGAGTTGAAGGATCTGGACTGGGACCATTACCTGAAGAAGTACGGTGACATTCATCGTCTGGACCGGATATTGCCGCTGGAGAACGACACGATCAACCGTTACAAGGCGTCGAAGCAGGCCGACGTGCTGATGCTGTTCTACCTTTTCAGCGAGCCGCAACTGGAGCAGATTTTCAAGCACCTGGGTTACGACTTCACGCCGGAGATGATGCAGCGGAACATAGATTATTACCTGCAGCGGACGAGTCATGGCTCGACTTTGAGCCGGGTGGTGGAATCGTGGGTTCTGGCCCGTTCGGATCGGAAGCGCTCGTGGGACATGTTCTGCGATGCCCTGCGGAGCGATGTTTCGGATGTTCAGGGCGGCACGACCAGCGAGGGCATACACCTGGGCGCTATGGCCGGAACGGTCGATTTGATCCAGCGTTGCTACACCGCGGTGTCGGCTCAGGACGATATTCTGTGGTTTAATCCGCGATTGCCGGACGAGCTTGGGCGGATGAAGTTTCGCATCAACTACCGCGGGCACTGGTTGACGGTGGAGATCGATCAGCACGAGCTTGACATAGCCGTCGAGCCGGACATTCGCCAGCCGATCCGGGTTGGTTACCAGGACGAGGTCTACACGCTGAGCAGTCGTCAGCACCGGCGGCTTCAGTTGAAGCACAAGAAGGAGCCGGCCGAGCGGGCAAATACTGCTGAGCGGGAGCAGGGCGAGGGCGGTTCTGGGACGGTCGGGGAGGAAGAATCGGCCTGAGGGGTGCAATAATTTTGTAGCCAGCAACGTTAAGCCGGAGGATACTACTGCACCGTAACAGGTGGCGGCCCGTGAGCCGCCAGTACGGTCAGGGGGCTTACGAAAGGCTGGCTGGCCATGGAAACGTTGGCCGATGGTGTGCGTTTTCTGGTTGGCAGGCATTGTGGGGAGCTTTATCTGACAATAGCCCCGGAGGCGGGGTTATCGGCTGATGATCAGGCCCGGGCCCTGTACGAGGCGGTGCGGAGCCAGTTGTCGGCGGCCGGCGGTCGGATATTTTGCGAGCGCGTCTTTGGCACCGAGCGGGGCATTGCCGCCGCCATGGCTGCCCGGGGCGGGCTGATTGGTGATCTGGACGATGGAGTTGGGCCGACGAGGCTGGTTGTTCCGGCTGGGGTGACGGGCGAGTTGGCCGGCATCCAGGTGCACGCGGTAACGGCTGATGCGCGGCCGCGGGCGGTCGAGCATCCGCCGGGCAGCGGTCGTAAGTGCGGCCGGAGTCTGCAGTTGGGCGACAGGCACTGGCTGATGCTGAACGAGTTGACGGGCCGCCCGGTGGCGGGAGCTGCGGGGTTTGGGTCGGCACGTGCCGATGGGCTTGGGGCGGCCGCCGGTGAGGCCCGGGCGATGTTTGACCTGGCTGGCGAGGTGCTTCGCTGCCAGGGTGGCGACATGCACTGTGTTGCCCGGACGTGGTTGTGGCTGGACGACATTTGCGCCTGGTATGGCGATTTCAATTCGGTACGTACTGACTTCTTTCGACAACAGGGCTTGGTGGCTGAGGCTGGGCGGCGCGTGCGTCTTCCGGCCAGCACGGGTATTGGCGTCGGCAATTCCGCGGGCGGGCCGTGCGCCATGGATCTGCTTGCTCTGCCGGGCGGGTCGGAGCGTATCAGGCTGCTGGAGTCGGCCGGCGAGCAGAATTCGGCCTTTGCCTATGGGTCGGCCTTCAGTCGGGCGGCCATTGCTGCCATGCCGGCCGGGGCTGCGCTGCTGGTTTCGGGCACGGCGGCCATCGACAGCCAGGGGCGGACGGAGCATGTCGGGCAGATCGAGCTACAGATAGAGGCAACGATCAGTCATCTGCGGGCCCTGCTTGCTGATGCTGGTTGCGGCGATGATCAGGTGCTGACGGCCCTGGTTTACTGCAGGACGGCGGAGGTCGAGCAGATTTTCCGTGAGCGGTGGTCGGGCCTTGGCTGGCCGTGCATCAGCATGATAGCGGAGGTCTGCCGGCCGGACCTGGAGTTTGAGATCGAGCTGATGGCCGGTCCGGTGGTTCACAAATGAGCCTGAGGAGATAAGCTGATGAGGAGCCTGTCGCAGTTGGCTTTGCTGCTTGTTGGGGCGGTGGCGACGGCAATGGCCCTGTCGGCATCGGCGGCAATTGCAGCCGAGGATGGGGCCGCGGGCGGCGCTGCGGGCGACACTGCGGGCGAGGTTACAATTTACGAGGCCCAGGGGCGGGCGGACTTTGGCGGCAAGTTGGACAAACTTGTCTACGCCCGGCTGCAGGCGGTCGGCATAGCTCCGGCCCGCTTGTGCAGCGACGCGGTGTTTTTGCGTCGGGCCTACCTTGACCTTATCGGCACTCTGCCGACGGCTGCCGAGGCGCGGCAATTTCTGGATGATAAGGCGGCCGACAAGCGCAGTCGTCTGGTTGACGAGTTGCTGGAGCGCGACGAGTACGCCGACTACTGGACCATGCTCTGGTGCGACCGGTTGCGAGTGAAGAGCGAGTTTCCGATTAACCTGTGGCCCAACGCGGTGCAGGCTTACCATGGCTGGATACGCTCGGCGATGGCCGAAAACATGCCTTACGATCAGTTTGTGCGCGAGTTGCTGACCTCCAGCGGCAGCAACTTTCGGGTGCCGCAGGTGAATTTTTACCGAGCGGTGCAGAATCGTGATCCGCAGTCGCTGGCCGGGGCGGTGGCGGCGAGCTTTATGGGCAGCCGGATCGATTCGTGGCCTGCTGAGCGTCGCCAGGGTCTGGCGATGATGTTCAGCCGCATTGGCTTCAAGTCGACTCTGGAGTGGAAGGAAGAGATTGTTTACTTCGACCGGTCGTTGCCGCACCAGGCGCAGGCCGTGCTGCCCGATGGATCGAAGGTGAGCCTGAAGGCGGATGACGACCCGCGGCAAGTGTTTGCCGACTGGTTGCTGCGGGGCGATAATCCGTGGCTGGCCCGGGCGGCGGTCAACCGGATATGGCAGCAGTTGCTGGGGCGGGGCATCGTGCATCCGGCGGATGACCTTGGGGGCGATAATCGGCCGTCGAATCCTGAACTGCTGGCCCTGCTGGAGCGGGAGTTTGTGGAGTCGGGTTACGACGTCAAGCACATCATGCGTCTGATTGCTAATTCGAGCACGTATCAGTTGTCGGCCATTGCGGCCTCGGAGCACCCTCGGGCGGCGGAGTTGTTCGCCCATTATCCTCTGCGTCGGCTGGAGGCCGAGGTGCTGGCCGACGCCTTGTGCCAGGTTACGGGCACGACCGAGGTCTACAGCAGCGCCATTCCGGAGCCCTTCACCTGGGTGCCTGGCGACGTGCGGTCGATAGCCCTGCCCGATGGCAGTATCACGAGTTCGTTTCTGGAATTGTATGGCCGGCCGTCGCGCGATACGGGGATGATTGACGAGCGTAATAACAGTATGGGGGCGGCGCAGCGGCTTCATATGCTGAACAGCGAGCACGTGCGGCGGAAGATCGAGGGCGGGCCGGTTCTGCGCGGGCTTCAGCGGATGGTGCTTCGCGGTGCGCCGCGGGCTCCGGCGGAGCTTTATCTGACGGTCCTTTCGCGGTATCCGACGCCGGAAGAGGTGGCGGCCATGCAGGAGTATGGCGAGGCCCAGAAAGGCGTGAAGGGATCGAATGCGGTTGCCGACATTGTTTGGGCTTTGATTAATAGTCCGGAGTTTATTTACAGGCATTAACGGCAACGACATCCCCCGGCAGTGCCGGGGGCTTTAACGGCAACGGCGACGGCGACACCCCCACCTGTCTCCGGCATGCGCCGGAGACATCCTCCCCCGCAAGCGGGAGAGGGGTTAGCGGCAACGGCAAAAAGAGCACCCACAAACGAGTTTGTGGGTGGCACCCAGCGGGTGGAGGTTAAGGCGATGAAGAACGAGCAGGGTGGTATCGACAGGCGGCTGTTTTTGAAGGGCGGACTGGCGGCGGGGGCTTTGGCCTTGCTGCAAAACAACAGGTTGGCCTGGGCTCTGGAGGCGGCGGGGCAGGGTGGGGCTGGCGCCGCGGCGACCGGAGCGGCCGGCGGCGCTGGTGCAGCGGCTGGTGCGGGGGTGGCGGGTAAGGCTAAGAGCGTGATTCAGATATGGATGTGGGGTGGTCCGGCGCATGTGGACACTTTCGACCCGAAGCCGGATGCGGGGGTCGATTACTGCGGGCCGTTCGACAAGCCGATTGAGACCAATGTCGATGGTATTCGCATCGGCCAGATGTTGCCGCTACTGGCTCAGCAGGCCGACAAGTATTCGATTCTGCGGAGCATGACGCACGGCATCAATGGTCATGAGACGGCTTCGTACATGGTGCAGACGGGGCATACTCCGGGCGGGCGGATTGTATACCCGAGCGTGGGGGCGGTGTTCTCGTACTTCAAGGGATACCGGGCCGGCTACCAGGGGCTGATTCCTCCTTATATTGTGCTGACTCAGCCGCAGGGCCGCTTCAGCGAGGCGGGCTTCCTGGGGCTGCGTTACAAGCCGTTTGCCACCGGCGGAGATCCGGCCCGTACACCGTTTGCGGTTGAGGGCATAGTGGCGGCCGGCATCAGCCAGGAGCGTCAGCAGAGGCGGCGCGAGTTGCTTGGCAAGCTGAACACGATGGGCCGGGCGATGGCGGGCAATGCTCAGCTTGCGGCCCTGGACGAGGCCGACGAGCAGGCCTACGACCTGATACTGGGCGATGCCGGCAAGGTCTTCGATCTGGCCCAGGAGACTGACGAAGTGCGGCAACGATATGGTCGCAGCACGTTCGGGCAGTCGTGCCTGATGGCTCGTAGACTGGTGGAGAGCGGGGTGCCCTACGTTACGATCAACTATCGTGGCTGGGATACTCACAAGCAGCACTTCCAGCAGATGCGTCGGAAGTTGCCGGAGTTGGATGCGGGTTTGTCGACGCTGCTGGCCGACCTTTCGGACCGCGGCCTGCTGGACAGCACGATTGTCTGGTGGGGCGGGGAGTTCGGTCGGACGCCGAAGGTGCAGAACGAGGCACCGTGGAACGGCGGTCGCGGCCATTACGGGCGAGTGTTTACCTCGGTGGTGGCCGGGGGCGGCTTCCGCGGCGGGCAGGTGGTTGGTGCGTCGGACGCCCGGGGCGAGACGGTGAAGGATCGGCCGATTTATCCGGTGGACCTGATCAGCAGTATTTATGGCCTGGCGGGCATTGATGTAGCGGCCCGTTTGCCGCACCCGACGGGCGAGGACGTGCGGGTTATGACGCCCGATGACGAAAGCCAGAAGATTAATCCGCTGCACGAAATAATGTGATTATCGATCAGGTTTGTGCGGCGGTTGGAGGAGCGATTATGCGAGTTGGCAGACTTTGCCTGGCGGCTGTTCTGGCGTGGGCCCTGTTGATTGTGTTCGGCGTGTCGGATGAGGCCATGGGGCAGCAGTGGCGGCTTCCGCCGCAGATTGGTTACAGCTATCCGGCAGGTGGTCGGCAGGGCGAGACTTTCGATATTGTGGTGGGCGGGCAGAGGCTTGCCGGGGTGACGGAGGTTCACGTTTCGGGCCAGGGTGTAAAGGCGGAGTTGCTGGATTACGAGAGTCCGCCGTCGCAGCGCGAAATCAGCGCGGTGAGGGAACTGATGGCCGAAGCCCGCAAGATGGCTCAGCAGGAGAACAAGGGTCGGGCTGCTCCTCAGCCTGCGGTGCGGGCGGTGTTTCTGCGTCTGGCAGAGGAGAAGGGCATAACCGAGAAGCAGCAGGAGGCCGTCCGGCGATTCAACCAGCGGCGCAACGATCCGAAGCGACAGCTTAATCCGCAGTTGGCGGAGTTTGTCACGCTGCGTGTAACCATTGACGGCGATGCGGCACCGGGATTGCGCACGCTGCGCCTGCTGGCTCGCAATGGCCTGTCGAATCCGGTGCGCTTCGAGGTGGACTTGCTGCCGGAGATGAGCGAGGTGGAGCCGAACGAAAGTGCTGAGGCCGCCACGCAGGTGGAGGCTCTGCCTGTTGTGCTGAACGGTCAGATTATGCCGGGGGATGTGGACCGTTTCAGGCTTCGGGCACAAAAGGGGCAGAAGCTGGTTTTTGATGTGCGGGCCCGCAAGCTTGTGCCGTACCTGGCCGATGCGGTGCCGGGCTGGTTTCAGGCGACGGCGGCGCTTTACGATTCGCAGGGTCGGCAGGTGGCTTTTGTCGATGACCATGGCGGCGATCCGGACCCGCTGCTGATGTACGAGGTTGAGGACGACGGCGAGTACGTGTTCGAGATTCGCGACTCGATTTACCGTGGCCGCGAAGACTTTGTGTATCGGGTGGCCGTGGGCGAGTTGCCTGTGGTCACGAGCTTCTTTCCGCTTGGTGGGCGCGTGGGGACGAAGGTTCCGGTGGAGCTGACTGGATGGAACCTGCCTGACGCTGCAAGGCGGATAACGGTGGATGCGGAGGCGGCGGCGGGGCGTCATCGTCTGCCGCTGGCGCCGTCGGTAATCTGCCGGAGCGCGCTTGCTTTTGCCTCGGACGAGCTTGACGACGCAGCCGAGCAGGAGCCGAATGACAGCCTGGCGTCGGCCCAGGGGGTGCGTTTGCCACTGGTTATAAATGGTCGGGTGAGCCGGGCGGGTGATGTGGATGTTTTCAGCTTTGAGGCCAAAAAAGGCTGGCAGGTGGTGGCCGAGGTACAGGCCCGGCGACTTGGATCGCCGCTGGATTCGCAGGTGGAAATTCTGGACGCGGCGGGGCGGCCGCTGGCGGTAAATGATGATCAGGCCGACCCGGCCATGGGCCTTCTGACCCATTATGCTGATTCGTACGTGGGCCTGACGATTCCGGAAGATGGCCGCTACCTGGTGCGCTTGGTGGATGTTCAGGGGCGGGGCGGGAGCGATTACAGCTACAGGCTGCGGGTGAGCAGGCGCCGGCCGGACTTTGAGCTGCGCGTGGTGCCGTCGGCCATGAATTGCCGGGGTGGCAGCACAGTACCGGTGACGGTTCATGCTATCAGGCGCGATGGTTTTGAGGGCGACATCGAGTTGCGGCTGAAGGATGCGCCGGCGGGGTTTGAGCTGTCGGGAGGGCTGCTGCCGGCTGGTCAGCAGAAGGTGACCATGACGCTGGCGGTGCCGACGAAGCCGGAGGGTCGCGTTAATCAGCTGAGGCTGGAAGGCGTTGCCCGGCTGGACACTGGCGCTGGTGGCGATGAGGCCATGGTAATTCGCGAGGCGCGAGCGGCCGACGAGATGATGCAGGCCTTCGCCTATCAGCACCTGGTGACGACCGATAGCTGGCTGGTGGCGGTCGAGCCGGGCCGGTGGGCGCAGCCACGGTGGGAGGTTTTAAGTGACGGTCCGCTGCGAATCGTGGCCGGGGAGACGGTACGCGTGCAGGTGAAGAGTCCTCCGCGTCCGCCGGCGGGCAAGGTACTGTTTGAGCTGCACGAAGGGCCGCCCGGGGTGACCATAGGCGAGATAACGCCGACCGAAGGCGGGCTGGTTGTGGAGTTGAAGGCCGAGGCGGGGGTTGTGCCGGTTGGTTGGCGGGGGAATCTGATACTGCAGGTGATTCTGGAGCGTCAGATAGCGGTTAAGGCCGATGCCCCGCCCCGCGGGCCGCAACGGATACCGTCGGGCTACACTGCGGCAGTAGGGCTGGAGATTGTGGGGGATGATGTAAAGGACTGACGGCTTCAGGAAAGAAGCATCATCAGCCACAGCCTCAACGGCATCCCCCGGCGGTGCCGGGGGCTTCAAAAGCAACCCGAATGGCGGGCGGGATAAAAAGGCTATTGAAGATAAATTTTGTCCAAAAAAGTTATTAA
>JAWLHX010000099.1:0-10844 GCA_041690105.1 Phycisphaerae bacterium | reverse complement strand
TGTCCATGGCTTAACATCGTGCCCTGTATCTTCGTTGGGGTTCCACGCGACCAACCCCGTCGGGTCTCGAGAAGCTAATGGCTGACTACTTACATACTGATCGCCGCCGGTTGGGTCTCGTGGAATGAACCCACCTGCCACGGCAGGGCCACCACCGCCGACTCGCATTGCCCCACCAGGCCCAGGATCGCGACTGGTGAATCGGCCCATGCCAGGATGGTAGTAGGCCGAAGCGTCGGCGGCGAAGATGCTCAAGGCAATAATGGCAACCAGCTCCGTGATTAGATGCGTCCGTTTCATGTTAGTGCCCCTTTCGGCTTTGGTGTTCATGAAGATCGTGTAGCTACCTCGGCTGCTGCCCGGGAACAGGCGGCTGGTAAGGCTGGTACGTGCTAGGCATCGCCGGCAACTGCGGAGCCATGCGCTGCATGTTGGCACGATTTATAGCATTAATGCGACCGATTTCAGCCCACGGGTCGTGCTGATAGGTGCCCGGCCCGCGGCGCGGAGGACGATCAGCGGCATAGCCTGGCGGCCTCAGCCGCGCCTCTGCCTGCCGCATCCACGACGAATACGCCGGGTCCCGTGGGGCAAGCTTTCGCGCCGCAGCGTATGTGTCAAACGCTTCCTTCGCCCTGCCGTTGTCCAGCAGGCAATGACCCCGATTACCCAAGAACGCCGCAGTCCTCCTGGAGCACCTGTGCCAAAAACTCGGCCCGTAGCCAGTTCTCGGAGTGTTTGTAGTGGCCGTGGCAACGGAAACCCCGTCGCCGGAAACCTCGGCCACGAACTCGCGCGGCAGTGCCGTGCATTCAAGAAGCATCGTTCTGGTACCAATCCGTGCCGGGTGCGCGGGCACCCGCCTAGGGATGTCGGCATTCCCTGCAGCCGACCGCACGCGCTCGCTGTCGGCACCCTCGGCGTCATCATCCACCGACAGGATTCCCTTGCACGCCGGATCATTGGGACATCCGTAGAATCTGCCACCTGCGTTTGGGCTGTGCCGAGCAGTCCGAAGAACCACTTGGACGCCGCAGGAAGGACAAATGGGTGGAGTGCCTTTTTCTGACTCCCTCTCGCTCGAGCTACCATCTTCGGGGCTCAATGATCCATCAATAGCCCTTGTTGCCTTGCACTCGGGATACTTCGAACAACCATAGAACTGGCCACCGGTGTTTTGACCGCGCCGTGCAGTTCTGAGTGCCATTGGTGCCCCACTAGCTGGGCATATCGGTGATGTGTCCACACCGGTCAACGAGCATCCCTCACTCTTGCCGCTAACGGAAGCCTCCCCCTTGGCCGACCAATGGTGGTTGGCGTCTTTGGCAACGTGTTGTGACAAAGCACCGTAGAGCCTCGAGTTGACATCCGTTGTCGATACTGCGCGCCCAACATGTCTAGAAACGAGTGCGGCAATGTCACGTGCCTTCAGCGGCGGGCGCGACCCGCGAAGAACTCGGAGGATCAGGACATCGACTTCTTGGTCTGAATCTTGCATTCGCGCCAACCATCTCATGCCGGTTCGGGTAGCTCTGCTATCGTCACGGTGACTTCAAGGTCTCATTAAACATCCGTTGGCAATTCTTGTCAACGACACTCAGAGCGTATTGGCCGCTGCACGTAAAATCGAAACGCACACAGACTACACGCAGCGCAGCCGCTCGTTTCTCTCTACGCATGCTTGGCGGCGGCCGCTTCAAGACCGTCCTGGCCGTCCACAACCTGGCCAGTCATGCCGTGCTGCTGGCCCTGCCGGTGCCGTCGCCCGAGGCCGCCGTGGCTATCGACTCGATGAAGCTGCTCAATGCCTCGTATGGGCTGCCGCTGGTCCTGAAGAGCGACAACGGCATCGCCTTCAAGGCTGCTGAGTTCACGGAGTTGATGATAGATAAAGAAGTCACAAATCTCTTTTCGCCCGCGGCCACGCCTCGATACAATGGCTCTATCGAGGCCGGCATGGGGCCACTGACGGCGGGCATCTTCTACCATGCCGCGGCCCACGGCCGCGGCGATCGCTGGCTGAGTGACGACGTCGAGGCGGCCCGCGAGCAGATCAACCACGCCACCTGTCCCTGGGGCTCCGGCGGTCCGACCCCGTGGCAGCAGTGGCAGTCGCGTGTGCCGATCAGCGCCGATGACCATCGCCTGCTCAAAGAAGCAATCCAGGCGGCCATCAGAGAACACTTGGCAAGTGAAGGGATGTGCGAAGACGAAGTGCTGCTGCCGGAAACCCGGGCTGCTGTGGTCCGGGCGGCTACCCGCCGAGCTCTGATAGAACTCGGCTATCTTGAGGCCCGGAGGAGGCGAATTAGCCCACCATTTGACTCGCCGTTACGCCTGAAGATTAACTGATGGCTACAGATGTGAAAAAACGAAAATTGGCACAACGGACTGACATTACACCATATGGGAGCCGGTGACTTAATATCACATGTTACAGGCTTCACTAAGTCACCCTTGATTCCAATTGTGGAATGGAGAGAGTCAGCGCCAGTGGGATCTGAGGTTAGCATTGACATCACGGCTAATGTTATGGTTGGTAATTCACGCCAAACGGGTTCTTTCGGATTCGTGGACGGTAGAGGAAAGTTGGACTCACGAAACCGAAGGTGGTGCCAAACTGACAATCAAGATGGTTGAAGTTGGGAGAGTTCACCATTACACGCATCAAGATGCTGTGTCAAGAGGAGGTGAGACGAGCATTGTGGAAGAACTCTCGCAAGCCCGTTCAGTTAGCCGCAGTTGGAATAAGCGCGTACAAGCGCTTGAAAACTATGAGTTGTCTGTTCCGGTAATTGCAGTTGAAATAACGCAGCGTGGCATGTTCATTATTGGCGGCCCATTGGTATGGGTAAGCCAGGACGGCGGCAGAGATCTATATTATGACAAACGGTGGTAGCCAGACCTTCAGATAAAGGGTATATAGTGTGCAAACGATGCGATACGCATGGATAGCGCGGCCGCCGTGGGGCCGGCACGGTCTGCGTCCTGTCGTCCTTGATACGGATATCCTCGCGGAGCAGGGCAATTCTCGGCCTGGGCCTGCTCCAGCAGCGCCTCAAGGCGTACGCGACGGTTAACACCCTCAGCCGCCCAGCCGCGGGCGTAGACAATGGCCAGATGAGCCAGCGAAATGGCCTGGAGCATGGCTGACTTGACGAAACCCGGCCAACTGCGGGGCAGGGGGATGGCGGCGACCTCTGACAAAGGCATTGTGGGCACCTTGTGGCACAGGCAGGAACAGTGTGCGCTGGCGCTTCGCGCCGAATTGACGTTGTCCGTGCCGGTCGGCGTAGAGTATAATCCTCTCTGAAGGGGGTGGCCGCCATGACTTTTGACCGCATCACCCGCGACCCGGGGCGGCTGAACGGGGAGCCTTGCATTCGCGATCTGCGTCTGACTGTAAGGCGCGTTGTGGAAACAGTGGCCCTGTACCCGGACCGCACTGAGTCGCACCGAGAATACCCGGAAATTGAGGATGACGATGTCCGTCAGGCACTTGAGTATGCGGCAGCCATGCTGGATGATCAGACCCTGCCGCTGAAGAGCGCATCATGGAGGCTGCTTGACCAGGGATTGCCGCGTTGGGCTACTATGCCAGATGGCATGGGGGCATGATCAAGAGGAGGCAATTGTGCGAATTCTAGTGGTCACAGTCGCTATTGGTTTGGTGGCAGGAGCCATTGCTTCTGGGGTGTCTGCAGAATATCATCCATCTGTGGGACGTTGGCTTCTGCGAGATCCTGCGGGTTACGGAGACGGGGGAAACCTGTTTCAATATGCCGGTTCCCGGCCGACAACCGGCACTGATAGCTCCGGCTTGAGAGTAGATATTGTTGAGGCTAAAAGTGAAATTGCCGATGGACATGAGAGAGAAACTCAACCTGAATCCGTGGACGCCACCAATGAAGAGTTGCGAAAGTATTTTGATTTGGTCAACGATGCCATAGGTGTTTTCAGTGAAATTAAAGATGCTGATTATAAACGCGTTCAGAATGCCGGTGGAGTAAGCTTTGCAGGAGAATTGTTTGTCGGCGATAGGTCTGATTACCTGAACGCAATGCGCCGAGAGCTAACGAGCACGTTTCGGTACGTCTACACGCGCAAGGCACTCGTTTCTGCTGCGTCGCACGCATTAAATGCTAACATGGAAGAGTATGACCGTACCGCAGTGGGGGTCCACAGCGTTACGATTGGTGGCAAGCCTACTGGCGAGGTACGTGTTGGCGGAGAAAATGCACGTATTAATGAGGTGATAGAGGAGTTGCAGTTGCTCAGACTCGCAGGCGAGCCGAGGTATGCAGTTGCCATCTGCTACAAGGATGGAAAGAACCGCGAACGTTTTGATTACGACAATGGGAATTATCGGTTTGATACCAGGCCAGGAGCCTGTGAGATTTCATTTATGCCTATGGAAGTTAGGATAATGAAAGAGGAAGGACCAGCACCTTGAGGGCCATCTGTAGCAATATGAGAAAACCATTGCCTTTAGTCTCTGCTGTGTTGGTAATCCTGATCTCGGTCGCAGCGGGGTGTGATGACCCGGACATACCCACTGCGCCGCTCCAACATGAGGGCGACGCAGTAGAGGCCGACTTCGCCCCCAGTGACTTTTCCGGGAATGTTACCATACTTGAAGACAATGATGGACTACGTGCAGCGAAAATCACAGTTGAATATCGCGGGAAAAACCCCGTCTTGATTTCGGCGGACAGGTTCCTGGTGGTGTTTCGGCAGGATCCTCTGAAGCGGCAGCATGGCGGAAGGGCCTGGGGCGGGCCTTACATGGGAACTAGTGGATACTGCGGTGACAACTATGTTCTGTTGCAGCCTCCGAATAAAGGTGGCACAGGTTTAAGCACCATATCTTTCGCTCGGGCATTTTCGGGAAATGGACTGGACGACGAACAAATCCAGGAGGCTCAGGCACATGTGGAAATCTACCTCAAATCGCCTTCATCACCAGCTACGTCTTCTGCAGCCACAACGCTGACAGTGATACTGCCGGTAGTTAATGGCCGGTAGTTCTTTGTGTGCAAGGGGTAGGGTGTTGACGATGCAGCACCTCGCCATTGCTGCGGTGCATGGGTGGACATCTTGATCACGTGGAACTGCCGCCATATTGCCAACGCCGAACTGATTCTGGGCTCCCCGAAAAATGGTACAAGTTTGGTGAGAGTCCCGGCCGACAATGTGCCCCTCCCCATCTTTGGTCCACTGGGAGTGAGAGTTTTTAAAGTCCCGAAGCCTTGGCCACGGCGTACCCCGGAGGCCGAGGCGGGGCCGAGGCCGCAGGGGGCACGCCGACGGGCGAACTCCTCCGGTGACACATTCCCCAGACTACTGTGCGGTCGCTTCTGGTTATAGTCCTTGCGCCAAGCGTCAACTTTCTCCTGAGCACCTCCCAGCGACAAGAGCCAGTGTTCGTTCAAGCACTCCTGCCGCAGCCGGCTGTTGAACGCCTCGATCAGGGCATTGTCCGTCGGTTTGCCCGGCCGACTGACGTCCAGCTTCACCCCGGGGAAGTACGCCCACAGGTCCAAGTCCTTCGATATGAACTACCGCTGGAAGAGCAAGTACGGAGGCATGAAGGCAGAGGAGGCCCGGCGTCTGGCTTTGCTGGAGGAGGAGAGCAGGTGTAGTGGACCAGCGAAAGTTAATGGTGGAAAACGGCGAGTCTTCAGTCCACTATGGCCTGCTCACTCGCGGGCTCTTTGAAAAGTAAGCGTCTTGAGGTGTCGGATTCTTTCTGCGACCGCCGCCAAACGCATGGAACTGCTCACCGTCGCGCACGCCGGGCGCTGCACGCTGGCTGTTATGCCGGCGAGCGGTTATGCCACCCGCTTCAGCGTGATGATCGGCAGGTGCTTGCGGCCTTCGTGGAACGTGACGTTTGCTTCCACACGGACACCAGGCTTGCCCTTCACCAGTACCTGTGGCTTGGCACATGGGGAGCCACGCGGCCAGCGTGGACGGGGTTCCCATCGGGGCGCCCGATTCGCTGGCGGATGGCCGAAATAGACTTCACCGGGCGTCCGGCCGCCGAGCTAGGTGTGCGGGCGGTGCTCGTTGTACCAGTCGGCGAAGATGTTCAGTTCCTGCCGGAACGATTCTTTTCGCAGCGGCACCAGCAGAAGCCGCCGCGTGCCCTCAGCCTTCATCGTACGAATGAACCGCTCGACGATGGCGATGCTGCCCTGCTTGCCGACGGCGCCAAAGCGCGGCTTAATACCGCGGCGTCTGCACCAGCCTTTGAACCCGTCGCACCAGAACTGACCACCTTTGTCGCAGATGATGTGCTTTGGAACGTGACCGGCCTTTCCAATTGCGACAGCCAGAAACTGCCGCACCTGGAGCGATGTCGGCTGACGATCGAAGACGCCAAGCCCCATGATTCGCCGCGAGAAATGATCGATTGCCACTGCCACCCACCAGCAGAAGGGCCAGCGCTGAACAACTGAGTGCGGCAACCAGGGCACGGCAAAGCCGGCCGCTGTAGGCACTGCACTCAAATCCACGTGCCAGACGTGGTTCGGATACCTCGCCGTCACAACCCGAGGAATGTCATCTGAGGCAGTATTGGGCGGGGCAGGGTCCTTCCTTGTTGGCGCTTCATGACTTCTTCGAGGCACCGACTCCTTCAGCATTCTCCTGACGGTGGTCATCCCAAGATGCAGTCCGGCACGTGCCAGTATACCAGCCAACTTGGCCTTACCCATTAGAGGGCAGAGCACCTTGAGCCGCTGAACAAGCAGGCGGACGAAGTCCGGGAACCTGTTGACCGGCTGACGAAGCTGCACGAGGGCGCCGTCCTCCGACTTATCCAGCCGCTTCAGCCAGTCGGAAATGGTTGCCGGAGTGATAAGAAACACGCGCGCCGCCTGTGCCAGCGACCAGCCTCGCGCTGCTCTGAGTTCCAGAATGGCCATGCGCTCAACCGGCGGATAATGTGGCCGCCGCTGGGCCGGCACGGCCTTCATCCTGGTGTCCTTGATGCGGATCTCCTCGCGCAGCAGGGCCACCTCGGCCTGTGCCCGCTGGAGTTCAGCGGCGCTGCGCAGACGTGGGTTGACGCTTTCCGCTGCCAAGCCACAGGTGTGCACGAGAGCCAAGTGGGCCATGGAGATAGTGCAGAGCAAACTTGTCTTGACCTGCGCGGGCCAGCTTCTGGGCATGGCAAGGCTGGAAAGCTCGGGATGCGGGCTTTTCACAGTGCAGTTTTCCGAATGAAGAGGCAATTAAGAAAAGAGATTGCTGGTGACAGCACAGAGGGTCATAATAGCGGCGAAGAACCCAGTGGGCAAGCATGCGCAAGTGCTTACTGGAAAAGAAGAAGAGAGCCTAGCCGGCGGACATGCCTGTCGCTGCACGAGCGCTCGATACTGGGCTCTACAGGGGCCATAACTTTCGGTGGACCAATACAGTCCCCCCACCAAAAAACGTGTCGGGCCATTATGCATAAGCTTGCAACAGGACGCAATGGGGTAGGTTAGCGTGGTGTGGCCTGCCGGCCGCTGACGCCGTCGTCCGCCTGCCTGAGAGCGGCTAGCCCGAGGGCTTTTGAAAGCCGCGCGAGACGAACTGCAAATGATTGGGGCGCTTGGGATAGTCGCGCTCGGCAACGGCAGCATCTGTGGGTGCATGGCTGCGCTGGTGGCACCGCTACCACGTCACGATGGCACCGGTGCCATTGCAGTGCCAAGGCAGAAACCTTGCAGTGCCAAATCCCGGCTTGCAGTGCCTTTGCATTGCCACGGCGTCTCTTGGCGTCATAGAGACACCCGATCAGCTGGGACTTTGAGCGTTTCCACTCCGCCTATCTTGCCCGAAGGATTGCGTCATAGGCCCTGGACGTCCCTGCGGCCCGCATCACTTCTGCGGCACGATTTCCCATCGTGCCCCGCGGCCGCGGCCGACCAGGCGGACTCGGCCGGTCTTCTTCATCTCGGCCAGCACCTGCTTGATGAGTTGGGCGCTGACCGATGGCACTTGGGCTCGCAGTTCGGCCAGGGTAAATGAGCCAACCTGGGCCGCGATGACTTGCTGCACGAGGTGGCCCTTGGCGGGACGGTCGGAGGCCGACTCGACCCTGGCCTCCAGTTCCTGGTAGGCACGCTTGAGGATCGTCAGGAAGTAATTCCACCACGGCAGAATCTCATTGCGGCCTTCGTGCCAGCCATGGGAGCATTGGGCCAGAATGCGGTAGTAATCTTCCTTGGTCTCTTCAACCAGCCGCTCCAAGCTGATGTAGCGGCTGACGGCGAAGCCCTGCTGCTCCAGGAGCAAAGTGGTCAGCAGCCGCGACACCCGGCCGTTGCCGTCGCGGAAAGGATGGATGCAAAGAAAGTCGAAGACGAAGGTGGCCGTCAGCAGGAGCGGCGGCACCTGCCCCTCGTCGCTGAGTTCCTGAAAACTGTCGCACAGGAGCTTCGTGGTCTTTGGCGTCTTCGCTGCCGCAGTGGCCTTGAACCGCACCCGCCGCTCACCGTTGGGCAGAAGCTCAATGATCTCGTTGTCCCGGCTCTTCCACTGGCCGGCGTCGCCAGAGAAACCGCCCTGGCCCATGGCATGAAGGTGCAGAACGACTTCGGGTGACACTGCCACGGGCCGCTTGCGGGAGAATATCCACTGAAGGGCCTTGCGGTAGCCGGCCAGTTCTTCCTCTGAGCGGTCGCGAGGCCTGGCCCCGCCCAGGACGACCGGCCGCAGACGGTCCGGCGCTACCGTCACGCCCTCGATCCGGTTGGAGGACTCGGCACTCTGAATGACCGCTTGCTCGCGCAGCACGGCCAGCACCTCCGGCTTCTGCCGCAGCCACAGGCCCTGCTTGCCGCGCGCCTCCATGCAGGCCCCCATCAGCCAGCTTGCTCCCAGGGGTAAGCTGACTTCGATCAATTTGTCACGCCGCAATGTCAACATGATGGCTCCTTCGTCCCGCGAGTAGCCTAATAATAGCCGATTGTTGCGGGAGTAGCCAATTGTTTCCCTTTCGCGGTGTGGTGCGCTAGCTTGATTCAGAGTCATGCCCCTGATTGTGCGACTTGGTGTCACCGGTCTCCTTGTGCAAATATTCTATCGCCAGCACAACGGATTTATCTGAGCGCAGTTTTCCCAACTTCATTGTTACCCGCGCGGAACAATGTCAGCCAGCTTTCCGATAATAGTGCCGTAGCATGCCGCCAAGCCTCTCTCTGCAGTGGATGGCGCCTTCAGGTGGATCCGGAGGAGCTTGCGGAGGAGTCAACGGGCAGTTGCCCATCGCCTGATGTGGCCGCTCCTGGTTAAAGTACCCGACGTACTCCGAAACCAGGTACTCCAAGTGCCTTTCGCCCAGCACCACGAAATGATCCAGGCACTCGACCTGTACTGACTGAGCCCAACGCTCGGCAAAGGCATTGACGTTCGGCGAGCGGACCATCGACTTCTTGATGATGGTGCCTGTACTCTCGACCAAGGCATCGAAGTGAGCTGTGAACTTCGTATCGCGGTCATGAATCAGGTAACTGGCTTCCTGGCCCTCTTCATCCAGATGAATGCTGAAATTCCGGGCCTGCTGGGCTACCCACTGGGCATCAGGATGCTGACTCATCCCAGAGACAAAGACCCGCCTTGAGCCGACGTGGACGAAGAACAGGATGTAGACCTCTTTCAGCCCCCAGATAGTCCAGACCTTCTTGGAGATGAAGTCGCAGGCCCACAGGGTTTTAGCGTGGATCTTCAAGAACTCATCCCAGCTTCCTTCGCCACGCTGCGGCCCTGGTTCCAGGCCGTGCTCTTTGAGGATGTTGATGACCGTCGAGCGGCAGACCTTGCCGATACCCAATTTCTTGAGCTCGCCCAGGATCCTGGTATAGCCCCAGCCATTCTCCTCAGCCAGTCGCACGATAGTCTGGCGGATCTCCTCCTCGGTCCTCGGCCGGCCACGCTTCGATGGTTCTTTGCCTTTACGCTCAGCACCGAGCCAGCGCTGAAAGGTCCTGTAGGAGACAATAGAGATGAGATGCTGAAGGGCGGAGCCGATATTCTTCCCCAGCCTGACAAGCCTCTGCCGCTCCGCGGGTGTCACAGTCAGCCTCTTCGGCAGCTTGCTGCGGAGGATTTCGTTCTCGGCCTTCAGATACTGGATCTGCCTGGCCAGTTCCGTCTTCGTCAGGCTGGCAAGCAGCAGGATCAGCGGATGGAAAAACCTGGCCAACTGCAACTCCCTTCGGTATGGTCTGAAAAAGCTTCAAACAGGCTCTTTCTGCAAAGAACGTCATCATTTTTGACCACCGGCAGAGCAGGGGGGATAAAAGCCCCTGCTGCCGGTGCCGCCAGAGCCGATTTCTCGGCCTGGCCAACACCATCCAAAGGGCCTGTTAAACGACCATTCGGGGCCCCGTTCAAACAAGCAACAACGGAAATTTAGAGAGCGCAACTGCCACTTTGGCAGGCGAAGTGACGCGCACTGCCTGCGGTGCGGGAAATTCTGAGAGGAATTTTAGCATCTTATCTGTACGGGGAGGAGGATGACGGTCGTCGGGAGACCATTCTCAAGCGGTGAGACCGGCTGAAAGCCCGGATCACGGTTCGCCGGCGAAAACCGGGCGTTGGCAGCCGCCCCTGATGGGGCCGATAATCATAATGACCGAGAACTACCACTCTCGCTGAGCCGCAGTGTCGGAGCGATAACCAGTCGATCAAGACTATACGGCGTAGCAATGCGGGAAAATGCAGCTTCATCCATTGGCATGGTGTCACCTTAATACAATTGGAAGTTAGCTTGTCCCCATGCGCTGGACAGTTTCCGGCCTGAAATAAGGTGGAACCGTCTGCCTGGGTGACGTTGTTGCTGCTGTCGCGGA
>JAWLHX010000098.1:0-10870 GCA_041690105.1 Phycisphaerae bacterium | reverse complement strand
CCCGCACAATTCGCTTATTCATCATGGCGTGCGTCCGCGCCGCCTGCAGGGCCTGCCCAACCTCGTCGGCCACGCGCGAAGCCTGCGCCGGCGGAACGAACGAATCCAGCGAGAGGATCATCGCCCCGGCCATCAGCGAAATAATAAGCATGACGCCCATCAGTTCCAGGAGCGTCATGCCGGATTTTCTGTCAGCACTCAATCGCATGGCTTCATCCGACTTTTTGCGACGAATCAGGACCGACATCCGCCAGGCCACGGCTCTGGGGGATGGCCGGTTCTCTGACAATGGCCAGATCAGTAACCGCCGGTCAGGAATTCTTCCGGCTTCTTATCGCTGTCGGCAATGTCGGCGTCGAAACCCTCACCGCCGGGAGCACCGTCAGCGCCAAGGCTGATGACAGCCCAGGATTTATCAGAGCGAGTCTGGAAGATGTAGGGATTGCCCCATGGATCAAGCGGAATATCATTCCGATCGAGAAGACGGTCTTCGCGCCTCTCGGCCGCTACCAGCACTTCGAGTGTCTCGGGCAGGCGGCTGCCATTCTCCATCTGGTATGTTTTGATCGCGCTGGCTATCTCGCTGATTTGCGCCCTGGCTGTGCCCACTTGAGCTGTTTTCATCTGCCGTATGACGGCAAAGCCGCCCACGCCAACCAGCAGGCCGATAATCACAACTACTGCCATAATTTCAAGCAGAGTAAAACCACGCCGGGTGCGTCGCTGATTTCTACGGTTCGTCGGCATCATAAACCTCCTTTTTATCCGATGTTGCTGCCCATTTGCAGCATTGGCAGCATGGTTGCGATAACTACAAAACCTATCACCAGGATCATAATCAGCATGACCACCGGCGTCAGCAACGCCGCCAGACGCTGCATGCTCATATCGACTTCGGCATCAAGATTTTCCGTCATGCGGCCCAGTACCGCTTCCAACTCGCCGCTCTGTTCGCCCACGGCCACCATATGAGCTACAGGGCCCGGAATAATCTTACTGCGGCGCAGAACCGTGCTGACATCGCTGCCCCGCATGATGCCTTCCTGCAGATCGACCAAGGTGTCCTTCATCATGGTGTTGGTCGAGATGTCCATCAGCACGGTCATGCTGTCGGCCATTTTTACCCCGCTGGCCAGCAGCGTGCGCAACGTGCCGGTAAACTGCATGGTCTGGTTTTTGCGGATCAGATCGCCGACTACCGGCAAGCGTAGCATCAGGCGGTCGCGCGTGCGACGACCATTATCGGTCCGCAGAAAAGCTATCAGTCCGCCCACCAGCAATACGCCCACTATGCCGAGGACAATGAAGTTGCCGCTGGCGAAACGGTACGTGCCCATCAGAATCTGCGTGGGCAGGGGCAATTCGCGGTTCATCGAGCTGAACAACTGCTCGAGGTTCGGGAAGACCTGTTTCATCATGATGACCAGAACGATGGCCAGGGCCACCAGCAGGAATATCGGGTAAATCATGGCGATGCCCATCTGGCCCTGTCGCGTGATGCGGGCCCGCATGTAGTCGGCCATCCGCCTGAGCACCTCCGGCAGCGTGCCGGCCGTCTCGCCCACCCGCACCATGCTGATGTACATGTGGCCGAACAACCAGCGGTGCGAATCCATGGCCTCGGCCACACTGGAGCCGTTGGCCACCCGGTCGCGGATATCCTGCAGCACGGCCAGCAGACGCTTATCGCTGACTTCGCTCAGGGTGATGTTCAGGGCATCGGTCAGCTTGACCTCGTTATCGAGCAGCAGGGCCAACTGGCGCGTAATGGCCTCCAGCGAGGTAGCCCGCTTGCGGTCGAATTGCCGTATGCGCGACAGCTTGATGCCGCGCTGCTGGACGAAGGTGGCCTGTTCGAGCCGCGTGACGTACAGATTGTCCTGGCGCAGTTTGCGCCGGGCGTCACGATCGGTTTCGGCCTCGATCGTCTGGCTCACCCGCTGCCCGCCATGGCGAATTGCTTCGTAACGAAATACTGGCACTAAAAAATACCTCCGGCACTACACCAGTGGCTGCTGGATCAGAAGACGTCCCGCTGCGTTACGCGCAGCACTTCGTCGAGGGTGGTCTCGCCGCTCATGGCCTTCAAGGCGCCATCCATCCGCAGAGTTTTCATGCCCCGGTCGACGGCCGACGATTTCATCACCGCGGCACTGTCGTGACGCTGAATCTGCCCGCGAACCACGTCATCGACCATCAGCAGTTCGTAAATGCCGCAACGGCCGTGGTAGCCGGTGCCAAGGCAGTCTTCGCAACCGCGACCCTGCCAGAACACGCTGCCAGGCTGAACGACGCCGCTCAGTTCCAGCTGATCCAGAATTCGCGGGTCGGGCTCGTAAGGTTCCTTGCACTTCTGGCACACCCGGCGCACCAGTCGCTGAGCCAGCACCGCCAGCAGACTGCTGGAGACCAGGTATGGCTCGACGCCCAGGTCCAGCAGACGAGCCACCGTACTGGGGGCGTCGTTGGTGTGCAGCGTGGAGAAGACAAGGTGGCCCGTGAGCGAGGCCTGGATGGCCAGACGGGCCGTCTCCAGATCGCGAACTTCGCCTACCATGATAACGTCCGGGTCCTGGCGAACCACGTGCCTGAGGGTGGTGGCGAAGGTCAGCCCCTTCTTGGTCGCCACCTGTATCTGGCTGATGCCCTGCAACTGGTATTCGATCGGATCTTCCACCGTCAGAACGTTCTTCTCCGAGGAGTTGATCCGGTTCAGGCACGAATAAAGCGTGGTCGTCTTGCCGCTGCCGGTGGGGCCGGTGACGAAAATAATGCCATGGCTTGACGTAATCAGCGAAAGAATCTGCGAACGCAACTCGTCGTCCATGCCCAGGTTCGTGAGCTCGTAAACGCCGCTGGATTTATCCAGCAAGCGGAGCACCGAGCGCTCGCCGAAAGCCGTCGGCACAATGCTCACACGCAGGTCCACCTCGCGGTCGCCGATCTTTACCGAGCAGCGGCCGTCCTGCGGCATGCGCCTCTCGGCAATATCCATGCCGGCCATGACCTTGATGCGCGAGGTTATCAGCGGATGCACGCTGCGGGCCGGACTGAAAACATCGTAAAGCACACCGTCAACGCGGTACCGCACCTGCAGCTTGTTCTCGTAGGGGTGAATGTGGATGTCGCTGGCACGCATCTTCAGGGCCCGGAAAAGCACGCTATTGACCAGGCGGATGACCGGCGGCTTGTTGACCACGTCAAGCAGGTCGTCGGTCGTGCCAATCTGGTAGGCCAGCGACTCCATGGCCGATTCGTCCAACTCCTCCACAATCTCGTCCACCACGTCCATGCGGTCTTCGTAGGCCGTGTCGATGGCCGAGGCGACCTCGCTGCGCGGAGCCAGCACCAGCTTCAGCGGCATGCCGACAAGCTTTTCAACGTCCTCGATGGCATTGGTGTTGAGCGGGCTGCAGGTTGCCAGCAGCATGGAGCCATTGTCGTGGCCGATGCCGACCAGTCCATGGCGGCGGGCGAACATGGCCGCAACTCTGTCCTTGAAATCGCCCGGCACATCGCGGGCCTGCAACTCCTCACGATATTCAAGGCCCAGGGCCTCGGCCAGATGGCGCAGAACCTGCTCTTCGGTCATGCGGCCATCTTCGGCCAGAACCTGTTCCAGAGGCCGGCCGCGTATGCTGGCCTCGTTCAGCGCGTTTTGGAGCTGATCTTTGCCCAGAGTCATAAAGGGCGAAAGCCAGCGCATCAGATGGTCAGCCATTCGAACACTACCTCAATAAAGGTCGCAGCCAGCTTGCCCGAACAGGGGCCAAAGCGCATCAGCGACCATTCGGCTTTATTCCGGATTCATCGGCACCGTTATTACCGGGCTCCGCCGACGTTCGGCCTCGCGCCGCTCGGCTTCCAATCGCTCGGCCTCTTGCTGCCGGGCTTCGCGACGCTCCGATTCATCGACTGGCCGGACACGCTCGGTCGTCGGCTGCTCGTTACGGAGCAACTCCTCGGCGTCCGCCACCGGAATCTCCGTAACTCGCATCGGGATTTCCGGCTCGCGCTGGTCGACGGCCGCACCTTCACGCAGGCGATTGCGGCGGATTTCAGCCTCGCGCTCGCGACGCAGCACGGCGTTAAAACGTTCGGCCTCGCGTACCGCTGCCTCGGTCGTCAGGCTGGGGTCCAGTTCCTGCAAATCTTCAGGCATTATGTCGCGGACCTCTTGCGTGGTCTCCAGCAGGTCGCCAAAGTCCGTCTCGCGAAGAATCGTCGCCTTGACGAACAGGTAAATCTTCGTGTTGACGTTGACCGTCGTCCGCCGCTTGAACAATTCGCCCAGCAGCGGAACGTCACCCAGCAGCGGAACTTGGTTGATCTCCCTGATCTGTCGCCGACCGTGCAACCCGCCTATGACTATTGTTCGGCGGTTCGGCACAGTAATCAATGTTTCAACCCGACGAATTGATCGCGGCGGGGGCAAAAGTCCACCCTGGGTGCCAACACCGGTAAAGGTTGAAACCTCGGCCTCGATCTGCAAACGAAGGAAATTGCCCTCGCTTATGTGCGGCGTAATCGACAGCCGCGTACCAGCCTCAACGAATTCCTTGAAGCCCGTAACGGTCGAACCAACGGTAACCGCCTGAATCTCCTGCACGGGCTCTTCATCCAGATTTTCGATCATGCCCGGCTCGTTGTTGTTGACCAGCAGTCGCGGCTTGGAGAGCACGCGGGCATTGCTCTTGGTCTGCAGAGCCCGCAGGACTGCCACCACCAGGTTGTCGTCAAGCCAGGCGGCTGATAACCCCGAACCCAGGGCCGTCGGGCCGCCGCCGGCACTGGTCAGCAGACGAAGGCCGGTCGCCGGGTCGCGGCTGCTGAAGCCCAACGACGATGATCCAACTCCGCCGTCGCCCTGCCTGGCGTCGCCGCCAAGTTGCCAGCCTTCCCACTCAATGCCCATATCCAGATCGTCGCGGTCAGTCACCTCGACCAGCGTAGCCTCCAGCAGCACCTGCGGCTGGTCGATGTCCATACCGGCTATGATGGTGCGAATCTGCTCGTGCTGGGCCGGCGTGGCGTTAACGATGATCGAATTCGTGCTCGTCACAGCCACAATGGTCGGGGCGTCCTCGCGGCCTGGAATCGGCGTCCGCGTCCGTGGGTCAATCGTGTCGCCCCGCATGGCCGTCAGCAGAATCTCGGCAACTTCCTCGGGGTCCCGATAGTGCAACGTAATCAGACGAATCATACCGCGGTCGTCAACCCGGTGGTCGACTGTCTCCAGAACTCGGCGAATCTGCTCGTGCTCGGCAGGGCTGGCCCGCACCAGCAGAGCATTCTGGCTTTCCAGCACCGCCGCTCGCGGAACAGCGCCTATGCCGCCCAGCGAACCCGACTGCTGAACGGTTGGCTGCTGCGGAGTGCCAGGCCGGCGGGCGGGTGCCGGCTGCGGCCTGGCAGGGGTAGTCGTGGCCGCGCCGAAAATATCGCCCAGGGCACCAATCTCCAGCATTGCTGGAACCACTTCAGAGGCCGAAACGTAGGTCAGTTCGTACAGCTTGATGACCTGGAAATCGACCGGCGGCACATCGTAGATTGCAATCATCTGCTTCAGGTCGGCCACCGCCTGCGGCGTACCAACAATAACCAGCCGATTCGTCTTGGCATCTACGTCAATCATCGGCGGCTGCTCGGCAACCACCGGCTGAGGAGTCTGGATGACACGCGTGCCGCCGCCAGGCAAAGGCTGACGCACAGGAACCATTCGAGTTTGCGGCTGAGACCGGGCTGCCAGGTAATTTATCAGCTTCTCGCCAACCTCCGTCGCCCGGGCATGCTGGAACTCGATTACCTCTCGAGTTATGGCCGAGCGGGCATCCATGTCCTGAATAACCTGGCGGATGAAATTCATCCGCTCGCGGTACTCTATGACGTAAATCAGGGCCGGGTCCGGCAGCGTCACAATCATGCCGTTATCGCTGAGGAACGGAACCATCATGGTCTGAATCTCACGCTGATCGGCATGCTGCAGCGATATCCGCTCAATAGCCATCATCGACTCGGCCCCGAACTCCGCCCATTGCGGAACGCGGGAAGCCGGAATCACCAACTTCCAACTCGGCTCCACCTCGAGCAAGCTGAAGCCCTTGAGCTGAAGCGAACGCTCCAGAATGTTGTACAACTCGGCCCGCGTCACCGTTGTATGCTGACGCAAGGCCACCGTGCCCTGCAACTCGTCGTCGTACAGCAGATTCAACTGCAACTCGGCCGCAACCAGGTCGACCAGCAACCTGATTGGCATGGAATCGGGCACATCAAGTTCAACCGTGACCGTCGGGTCGACCCGCGGAAAGCGAGGGTCGGCCTGAAAAGCCTGCGGCGACGTTCCCGGCGTGCCGGGCGTAAGTCTGGGCGCACGACGCGGCGGTTCCGGCTCGACCGGCGGAACGTCCTCTGGCGTCTCTGGCGTCTCGGGCGGCAAGGCCGGCGGAAGACCGGGGCCCTCGGGTTCCGGGGTCACCGGAGGCTCAGGCACCACGGGCGGGGCAGGGGTCTGCTCCTCAACGGGCGTCTCCTCCTCCTGCGGCGGAGCTTCCTGAGCATTCGACGCTGGTAACCACAGCACAGCCACAAGAACTATTGGCGGCAATGCCAGCCACCAGCGCTTGACAAAACTGTGCATTCCGCCTACCCTCTTCTCTACCATGATCACAATCCTAATGGGTCAAACTCGGCTGTCGATCTTAACGGTTACAGTCATCATGATACTGCTTGGCGGCTGCAATGGCTCGGCCAAACCGGCTTCACCTCAGCACGAGCCGGCACTGACGCCAGCTCAAATTCAGATGCTCGACCACCTCAGGCAGCGGACCGACGAACTGATGAGCGTCGTGGCCGTGGCCGATGGTCCCGAAATCCGAAAATTCTTTCCTCCCCGGGCCAACGTCCATGTCGGCCAGCAACTACAGTTCTACCTGAATGTTCCTCTGCGGCGGTTGCGTATCGTCAGTTGGGACGGAGGCGCCGTCTTCGGTCAACCTGTAAGCCGCGACCGAGCGGTTACTGCATTGCGGCTCATGATCCAGCATGGACGTGATTTGCCGCACGAGATTCCTGTCATCTTCTATTGGCAGCAAGACCCCGATGACGGCAATTTCTACCTGCTTCCGCTGAGCCAGCCGCAGCCGCTGCCTACCGCTGGGCCGCTGCCCTGGCCCGCTGATTCTGCTTGATCTGCTCGGCGACCATGGCCCGCCATTCTTCAGTTGTCCTGCCACCGCGAAGCTGAGTTGACGAATTGCCCGAACTGCCGCCGCTTATAACGCGAATTGACCCAGACGTTGTAGCTGTCGTGGCCTGGGCCGGCTGCCGGGTGGTCGGCGTACGACGTGCGGCGGAGGCCGGGCGAGCCCCACGCTGCTGGGCTGTCGGCTTGGCCACCACCAGCAGAGGCTGCTTGGTCATCCATTTGGTCTGGCCATCGACTGTAACGGCCGCCTTGCCGTCCTTTATCTCCAGCAGTTTGATGCCTTCCTTCTCCTGGCCCTGGACGATCAGCAGGTCTTCGCGAGTGCGTTCATCCTGAAGCATGACGTAACTGACCTTGTTGCCCGACACAACCGTGCCGAACTGGCGGTAGCCGCCATGGCTGTCGACCGGAGCACCGTAATTGTCGTTTGCGACCGTTGCCGGGGCTTGTTCCGGTGGGTGCAGGCGATCGTGAAGAATTTTGCTGCTGGCGACGGCCCTGTCATTGCGCAGAGGGTCTTCCGCCGGAGCGGCGACTTGCTGAGGATTAATGACCACCTTTTTTGGCGTCAGGGCCTGGTAGAGCATCAGGCCGACCATGGCCAGCAGGGCCACGGCCAGAACGCCGACCGCCGCTGTCAACAGACGAAAAGCTGTGCGAGTTGGAATGCGTATCATAAATTGCTCCTTGCGGCGGTTATAGCCACGGCCGCCTCGTCATTTATACGAACATGATACTGCATTTCATGACATTGTTTACGGCGTTTCTCGATTTCAACGCCAAAGCCATTCAGCCGAAAACCCGATCCGGCTGCAGGAGCCTGCAGCAAACAAACTCCTGAACGTAGAAGAATAGTGACCGACAGGCAGGAATTCAACTATTTATCGCCTCATTATCATCTGCAGGCACCTTCTCTTGTGGCTCTGCAAGGCCAAATCGACTATATGCTGCACTTTGCAGAAGTCAGCCAGCCTGCCAAAGGGTGGCACCAATGGAAACGGCAGGAGATAATCTCCCGCCGCCCTTTTGCCTGACGCTATATATAATGAGTAACGCAGCCGCAGGCCTTTTATTTCCAAAAACTGCCGCCCTGATGCCAACAGATGTGCGGCCGATGTAATGGCAAAGGCAGGCTGCCGTTTCAACCCTTCCCCCTTCTTGAAGGGGGAGGATGTCTCCGGCGCATGCCGGAGACAGGTGGGGGTGTGGCCGCCCGCGCGAAAACCAGTAGCTCTCTGCGCCGCAAGACCCACCCTCATCGCCACCAACCCCAATGCTTTTTGCGACGCCGGTTCGCCGTTGCGGGGATTAAACATTAGCGAGCCTGGTGCTCTGTCGCGAATTACCTGATGGATGGGGTGCTTCGCGACATCCACCAGCAAACAGTTGCCGTGGGTGGCCCCCTGTCTCATTACCGATTGCTTCGGAAGGTGTTATGGATCAGCTTCAGGACCCGATTTGCAGCCGCGTGCGCGAGAATCTGACGGCTTATGCCGACGGCGAACTCGACGCGGGCGAATTGCGCCGACTGATCGAGCAGCACCTGGCCGAGTGCCAGCAGTGCCGGGCGCACCTGGACCAGCTCAAAGATACCTGGCGCCTGCTCGACGAGCTTGAACCGCCCGTGGTGCGCACCGACCTTCAGCGTAAGGTACTGGCAAGGGTGGAGGACGAGCGTCGCAAGGGTCCGGTGCAGCGACTGGCGCTGCGTTTCGGGTGGTCAACCATGGCCACCGCGGCGGCGGCGGTCGTGGCGGCGGTTCTGCTGTTTGCCGGAGTGCTGCGCGTAACGGAGCCTGGTTTGCCTGCGCCTGCCGCCGGCGATCAGCATCTGGTGACTTACCTCGATTTCCTGCGCGATTTCGAGCTTCTGCGTCACCTCGATACCGTTGAAGAGCTGCGCCGGCTGGGCGAGACCATCAGCCCGGACGATGCGTCACCATTGGTATCGCCCGGCGAGGGTGTGACATCGGCCGCGGCGGACGAAGGCGCGAGCCCGGCAGAGAATCGCACAATCAGCGAGGCGCTGAATCGAGCGGCTGAGGCGGCGGCAGCCAGGCAGAGTGAGGCTCCATTGTTGCCGGAATTCGACGGCGGCGAGGTTTCGGCCGACCTGGAGGCCATCGATGGCTGACAGGGCCAAAATCATGCTGCGTCTCGCCCTGCTTGGGCTGATTCTGCTGACGGCGGCCGCCGGCAGCGCAATGCTGGCCGCCCCGCAGGAGGTTCGCGATATGCTTGCCCTGGACCAGGCGGGCCAGAGCCAGGCAGAAAGTGATCCGCAGGACAATGTCTTGCCGGCCGAAGACCTGCTGGCGGACGCCGGGCTTGAGGTGCCGGCCAAGCAAGTGGAGTTGTATTCCCAGCAATGGCGGCAGATGGACGGCGTTGATCGCCGCCGCATGCAGCGACACTACGAGAGTCTGCAATGGCTGTCGGCCTCGGCACGGGCTGAGTTGGTGGAACGATACAACCAGACGCGCCACCTTCCGGCCGAGCAGCGCGACACCATGCGGCAACAGGCCGAGATGCTGGCCGACTTCGAGGCCACGCTGGGACGCGAAGACCTTGCCATGATCGACAGTATGCCGCCGGCCGAGCGGGCCAGAAGCCTCCTTGCCCTGTGGCGCGAGTCGCAGGGTCTGCAATAAAATTTCGACCATCGCCGATACGATCCCTCACCCGCACAGATTTGAGGACTTGCAACATGGCTCAGCAGCAGAAGACGCTCGACAGGCCGAACATCATCTGGATTTTCGGCGATCAGCATCGCGGCCAGGCCCTTTCATGCATGGGCGACATAAATGCCTGCACGCCTAATCTGGACAACCTGGCTGCCAGCGGAACAAACTTCACGGCGGCCGTCTCCGGCTTCCCCCTGTGTTGCCCTTTCCGCGGCTCGCTGCTGACCAGTCGCTATCCGCACGAGTGCGTGCCGGGACACGAATATCAGATGCCGCCCGAGATGCCGACGGTGGCCGGAGTTTTCGAGGAAAACGGTTACCATACGGCTTACTTCGGAAAATGGCACCTCGACGGCTGGCACGAGCGCGAAGGCCGGGCCGCCCTGCACATAGTGCCTCCCGAAAGGCGCGGCGGCTTCAGCCAGTGGACAGGCTACGAAAACAATAACTCGCAGTGGGACTGCTGGGTTCATGGCGGAGGGTCGAAGAGCGATCCGCGCGAGCCCTTCCACCATCGTCTGCCGGGTTACGAGACCGATGATCTTACGGACATGCTGGTCGACTATATTGCCGGGCGGGCGCCTGCCCAGAGCGACGCCGGCGGCAATTCGGATGAGCCGTTTTTTGCCGTTCTGTCGGTGCAGCCGCCTCACGATCCATACTGCGCTCCGCCGGAGTTCATGTCCCGCTACAATCCGGCCGCTATTCAGTTGCGGCCGAATGTGCCAAGCGTGCAGAGAGTAGAGCAGACTGCCCGGCGCGAACTGGCCGGCTATTACGCTCAGATCGAAAACCTGGACTGGAATGTCGGCCGCGTCCTGGAGGCCCTGGCCGAAAGTGGCATGGCCGAAAACACGCTGATCATGTTTTTCAGCGATCACGGCGACATGCACGGCAGCCACGGCCAGATCCGCAAAACCGCGCCCTGGCAGGAATCAATCCGCATACCGTTCATCGTCAGCACAGCACTGCCGTCCCGGTA
>JAWLHX010000097.1:0-10886 GCA_041690105.1 Phycisphaerae bacterium | reverse complement strand
TTGCCCACGCGGTCAAATTCGTGGGCAGCGTTAATCCGGTTGATGAGGCCTATGCCGCCGCCGACGCCTTTGTGCATCCGACCTGGTACGACCCGTGCAGCCTGGTAGCCCTGGAGGCGCTGGCGGCGGGCCTGCCTGTGCTGACGACCCGCTTTAACGGCGTCAGCGAGTTGATGAACGGACGCGGGGCGGGCGTGGTGCTCGATTCTCCGCGCCCGGTGCGGCTGCTGGCCGATGGACTGCTGACTTTGACCGACGCGGCTTCGCGTCCGGCCATGTCGGCGGCAGCGCGACAGGTGGCCGGCGAACATCCGCTGGAAGGCAACTTCCGGGCAGTGCTGGAATACCTGGCACAGGTTGCCAGTGAAAGGACAAGTAGCTCATGAGCGGTATGACCTGGGTCGCCCTCATCATCTATCTGCTGGCGGCCTACCTGCTTGGCTCGGTGCCTTTTGCCATGCTCATGGGACGGCTGGCGGGGGTCGACATTCGCCAGCACGGTTCGCGCAACATCGGGGCCACCAACTGCTGGCGGGTGTGCGGCTGGGCCTACGGCCTTACCGCCTTTCTGCTGGACATGGGCAAGGGGCTGGTGGTCACCCTCGGCGCCTGGCTGATGGTCCGCCACTGCCCGCTGTTCGAAGCCATCGGCCAGCAGATGCAGCACACGGTTGTGGTGCTGGCCGCAGTATCGGTTATCATGGGGCATGTGCTGCCGGTCTACCTGAAGTTTAAAGGCGGCAAGGCCGTGGCCACCAGCCTGGGCGTCTTCCTGGGCATTCCTCAGCTGGCCTATGCGGCCCTGACGGATTTCGGCCTCTGGATTATCGTCTTTGCCGCCACCAGGTACGTCTCGGTGGCCAGCACAGTGGGCGCTGTCACTCTGCTGGTGCTGGGCCTGCTTTTTGATGGCTGGACGATGCAGTTCAATCCCGAGGGGGCTTTTGGCGAGCGTCTGCCGCTGAGTCTGCTGGTAATGCTGGTGGTGGCCCTGGTGCTCTGGCGGCATCGCGAAAACTACCGCCGCCTGCTGGCCGGTACCGAAAACAAGTTCGGCCACGGTCGCAAAAAGTAATTTCTGGCACGTTTGAGGCAGCCAAAAGGTCTGCCACACCGATGCTTCCATCAGAAAGAGGAGATTCGCCGAAATGAAAAATCCTTCAATTCTGCCCTACCGTCTCATCGGCCTTGCTCTGCTGGCCTTGCTGTCCGCAGCCGTTATGCCGGCCCAGGCTCAGCAGCAGCCAGGCGGCATTATTACCGAGCGGCTGTTTTATGGTCATGGCACTCAGCGGCCCCTGCCCGACATGAAACTTGTGATACGCGAACCGGCCCTGCTGTTTGCCGTCGGCGAGCCGGAGCAGGGGCTCATCGACTTCAGCAAAGAGATGGCCCTGTTCACCTCCAACCACCCGGCCTCCAAGGCCATTACCTCCATCGAAAAAGTTACGCGCAGTGGCGACAAGCTGAATGTAACCCTGTCCGATTCCGGCAGCACCACGCGGCGCTCGCTGGTGGCCGTGCCGCGCTCCGATGCTGAGGTCGAAGACTTCAGCACCAGCGTCCCGGTGGTAGACGGATTGGTGGCCGAGTCCACGCCGGTAGTGGTCGATGGCGAGATCGACACCAAGGCCTTCCGCAGCAAGGCCGAAGAGCTGGGCTATGATGTTTCGAGTGAAAGTCCGGGGGGCCGGCTTGGTCGTCGCGGGGGCTATGTGGGTCAGGTTGAACTTTACGTCGGCCCCGACAGCGCACCCCAGACGGTAGTATGCGAAATAGGCGGAGTGCCGCTGGGGCGAAATTACGGGGCCATGCTGCACTGGATTGGACGTGCCGGCCAGGGCAAAAGCGCCCAGCAGCGCTATCCGCTGAACGTCGCCCGCCTGGAGAAAGCCCTGGCAGCCACCTTCGAAATGGATGCCGAGAAGGCCAAGGAAGCCGCCCAGAAGTTTGCCACTCATCGCGGCACCGGCATGGTCATGCTGACCGACAGTTCAATGCGGCAGATCAAACCCGAAAGTCTGATCAAATACATCGGCAGCGACGACGAATTGTCGTGGCGCCATCAGGTGGGCGGCCTCGGCGATTTCCAGCAGCAGCGCGGACCAAACGGCATTCTCACCTGGCGCAAGCCGTTCATAAAAGCCACGCGCAAAACCGAGGATCGCGGCGAAGTGATTATTACCCTCGGCGAGACCGGCACATTTCAGGCCCGCTTCGAGGGGATGAAATCGACCGACGCCGCAGACCTGCGAAAAACAGTCGCCGAACTGGCCGAGGCCACCGGCCTCAAGCTGAAGGAAGAATCGCTGAACGACGCCTGGTTCGGCTTCTACCTGAACGAGACCGCCGCTCCGCCGGCCAAGGTCGAGGAATCCGTGCACGGCGAATAACATTGCCGCCCGTGTGACAGTGTTTGTAACCATACAGCAATCGGTCGGGAGACAGGCGAACAGGCCATGATACAGGTTTCGCGAAAATGGCGCGTCGGCACGGTCAGCTTTCTTAACGCCTGGCCCCTCTCCTACGGGCTCGACGGCCATCCGCAGGTCGACCTGGTCTCGGCCCATCCGAGCCACCTGGCCGAGCTGATGAATGACGATCTGTTGGACGCGGCCCTGCTGCCCACAATCGATTACTTCCGCCTGACGGCCGAGGCTCTCGAGCGCCATCGGCACAAGCCGCTGGTGCTCATGCCCGATATGGCCATCGGTTGCCGCGGCGAGGTCACCAGCGTCAAACTCTTCTGCCGGGCGGAATACGAAAACATCAGGCACGTGGCCCTCGATCCGGCCAGCCATACCAGCAACTGCCTGGTGCGGATCATCTGCCGGCAGGTGCTCGGAATCAGCCCGCACTACCGCTGGCCGGAGCCCGACCCACAGCAAATGGACGAGGAGAGCGACGCCTTCGTGCTCATTGGCGACGCCGCCCTGACGCACCAGGAGAAGGTCTACTACCACGTGGTGGACCTGGGGCAGGCCTGGTACCGCAAGTTCGGCCAGCCGTTTGTATTTGCCGCCTGGGCTGCCCGCGAAGGCGAGCATCTGGACGAGCTTGCCGCAATTCTGCTGCAGGCCAAACGCGATGGCCTGGCCCACCGCGACCAGCTTGCCGCACTCGGGGCCGATATGCTCGACCTGCCGCTGGACTTTGTGCGACGCTACCTGTACGAGCAGGTGCGTTACGATCTGGGGCCGGAGGAGCTGGCCGGCCTGGCCCGCTTCTATCGCCTGGCGGTGGAGGAGGAGCTTGCTCCGCCGAATATACCCATACGCGTTTTGCCGGTACCAGGCGGGGGCGGGGCATGAATCAGCCGCAAACTGCCGGCCGCAAGAGCGTGGCCGAAGCGCAGGAACTTTTCGCCAAAGCCGACCTGCTCGCTCTCGGCCAGGCCGCCGATACCGCCTGCCGCTCGCGCCACGGCAACGCCGTCCGCACCTTCGCCGTCGATCGCAACATCAACTTCACCAACGTCTGCATCAGCTGCTGCACGTTCTGCGCTTTCTGTCGGCAGAATCAATCGGCCGAAGCCTACGTCATCAACGAGGCCACGCTCTTCGGCAAAATCGATTACGCCCTGGGGCAGGGGGCCACGCACATACTGATGCAGGGCGGCCTGCACCCGGGCTTCGGTCTGGATGAAGCCGCGGACCTGTTGACGGGCATTCGCCGCCGGTACCCGAGCCTGCACCTGCATGCCTTCAGCCCGCCCGAGGTGGTACACTTCGCCCACCTGAGCGGCCAGAGCTTCGCCGATGTTCTGCGGCGGCTCATCGATTGCGGCCTCGGCAGTCTGCCCGGCGGCGGAGCCGAGATTCTGGCCGACCGTCCGCGGCAACTCACCAGCCCGAAAAAAGCCACCGCCGACCAGTGGATCGAGGTTATGCGCACGGCCCACAGTCTGGCTCTGCGGACCACCGCCACCATGATGTATGGCCACGTGGAATCGCTGGCCGAACGCCTGGAGCATCTCGACCGCCTGCGCCGCCTGCAGGACGAAACCGGCGGCTTTACGTCCTTCATCTGCTGGCCCTTTCAGGCGGCAAATACCCGCCTCGGCGCCGATCTGGCCTCCGGACGCCTGCGGGCCGAGTGGGCTCCTGATGGCCGCTGGCATGCCGCCTCGGCCGAACAGTACCTGCGCACCTTGGCCGTCAGCCGCCTGTTTCTGGATAATTTTGATCATCTGCAGGCTTCCTGGGTGACCATGGGGCCCAAGCTGGGCCAGGTGGCACTGGCTTTCGGAGCCGACGATCTGGGCAGCACGATGATCGAGGAAAATGTCGTCAGGGCCGCCGGCGTGCACCACCGGCAAACGCGCGACGACCTGGTGCGGCTGATCGCCGATGCGGGCTTCGAGCCTCATCAGCGCGACGGCACTTACCGGCGCGTCTGGCCAGCGTCGCAAGGTGCTGCCCCCGCAGCTTCCTGAACAATGCCAACAGCAAGTCGGCTTGCCGTCCGGGCCCTGCGCTGGTAGAATCCGCTCCGCTGCCAACAGGCGGCTCAACTAACCATTCTCAAAGTCAGCCGACAGGGACGACATGACCACACCGGCCATGCGACAATATAAGGAGATCAAGGCCCGCTACCCCGAGGCCGTGCTCTTTTTCCGCATGGGCGACTTCTACGAGATGTTCTACGAAGATGCCCGCATCGCCTCCCGCGTCCTGGGCCTGGCCCTGACCACCCGCAGCAAAGGTGACGACCCCATACCGCTGGCCGGCATTCCCTATCATGCCCTCGACAGCTACCTGGCCAAGATGATCCGGGCCGGCCACCGCGTGGCTATCTGCGAGCAGATGGAAGACCCCAAGCAGGCCAAGGGCGTGGTGCAACGCGATGTTGTCCGCGTGGTCACCCCGGGCACGCTTACCGAAGAGACCCTGCTGGATGAGCACGAGCCTAACTATCTGGCGGCCATTCTGCCCGACGGCCGGCAGACGGGGTTGGCCTGGGTCGAGCTTTCGACCGGCAAGTTCCACTGCGAGATGCTGACCCTCGGCGGGGCCTGCGATGAGCTGGCCCGCCTGCGCCCGGCCGAGTGCCTGCTGCCCGAAGACCTTATCGAGACGCAGTCGCCGGAAGTGCGGCGGATAAAGGGCGCCATCTCGGCTCCGCTGGTCAAGCGTCCCCCTTATGTCTTCGATGCCGATGACGCCGACCGGCGGCTGAAGAACCACTTCCAGGTGGCCACGCTCGAGGGCTTCGGCGTCAGCGATATGCCCGCCGCTGTGGCCGCCGCCGGGGCCGTGCTGCAATATCTGGAGGAGACGCAGCGCACTGCCCTTGGTCACATCAGCCGCCTGCAGCCTGTCAGGCGGGCCCGCTTCCTGTATCTTGATGAGGCCACCATTCGCTCGCTGGAGCTTGTCCGCACCATGCGCAGCGAGAGCCGCGAAAACACCCTGCTCTCGGTCTTCGACCAGGCCCGCACGCCCATGGGCGGCCGGCTTTTGCGCCAATGGGTGCAGTTTCCGCTGGCCGATGTCGAGCGCATCAACGCCCGTCAGGAGGCCGTGGCCGAACTGGTCGAAGCCCGCGGGCTGCGCGACAAACAGGCCGCTCTGCTGGATGAAGTTTCGGATCTGGAGCGCATTGTGGCCCGGGTCAGCGTGGGCCGGGCCGGTCCGCGCGACCTGCTGAGCCTTGGCCGCAGCCTGGCCCAGATGCCGGCCCTGAAGGCCCTGCTGGCCGACCGCCAGAGCCAGCGCCTGGCAACGCTGCAGCAACGAATCGACCTGATGCCCGATTTGCGTGCCTTGCTGGAGACGGCCATAAGTCCCGACGCTCCCGCCAACTTGCGCGATGGCGGCGTCATCAGCACCGGCTATAACGCCGAGCTCGATCATCTGCGCGAACTGCGGGCCGGCGGCGCTCGCTGGCTGGCCGAATTTCAGGCCCGCGAAGCCGAGCGGACGGGCATCAGTACGCTGCGGGTAGGCTTCAACCAGGTTTTCGGATATTACATCGAAATTTCGCACGCTCATGCCGGCAAGGCGCCCGACGATTACATCCGCAAGCAGACGCTGAAAAACGCCGAACGCTACATTACGCCCGAGCTTAAGGAATACGAGGGCGAGGTGCTTTCGGCCCAGGAGAAGGCCCAGGCCCTGGAGGAGCGGCTCTTTGCCGAGGTCCGCGATGCTGCCGCAGCCCAGACGGCCGCCATTCAGGCTCTGGCCGACGTTGTTGCCGAGCTCGACCTGCTGGCTACGCTGGCCGATGTTGCCGTGCGGCGGCGATACGTGCGGCCCGAAGTGGTGGACGGCCTGGACCTTCACATTGTTGACGGCCGCCATCCGGTAGTCGACGCCAACCTGGGCAGCGATTTTGTGCCCAACGATTGCCGCCTCTCGGCTGACGATTGCCGCATGATGATTATTACCGGGCCCAACATGGCCGGCAAGAGCACCTACATCCGCCAGGTGGCCCTGCTGGTGCTGATGGCTCAGATGGGCTCGTTCGTGCCGGCCCGCGAGGCCCGCATCGGCGTGGTCGACCGGATATTTACCCGCGTTGGCGCCGCCGACGAACTGGCCCGCGGCCAGTCCACCTTCATGGTCGAGATGACCGAGACGGCCAACATCCTGAACAATGCCACCGACCGCTCGCTGGTCATACTGGACGAGGTGGGTCGCGGCACCAGCACTTTTGACGGACTGGCCCTGGCCTGGGCCATCAGCGAGCACCTGGCCCGCACTATCGGCTGTCGCACGTTGTTCGCCACGCATTATCATGAGCTGACCGAACTGGCCGGGCTGCTGCCGGCTACGGCAAACCATAATGTGGCCGTGCGCGAATGGCAGGACCAGGTCGTCTTCCTGCACAAAATTGTGCCCGGCGGCACCGACAAGAGCTATGGCATTCACGTGGCCCGTCTGGCCGGCTTGCCGCGACCGGTTATCGAACGCTCCCGGCAGGTGCTGCAGCAACTCGAGGCCCAGCACGTTGACGAGCAGGGCAACTCGCGCCTGGGCGACCTGATTGCCGCCCGCGAAGAAGCAGTCGCCGAGGCAGTCGCCGCACAAGCCGATGGCGACGGTGAGGGCGGCTCAGGTGGCGAGCAAGCCGCCCAGTCAGCGCCGGCAGGCGAAGCTGGCTCGGGTGCCCCCACGGGCGATGCCTCTGTGGCCGATGCTCTGGCTGCCGGCCCGCGCAGCGTGCGTCGGGTGCGCCGCCCGCAGCTCTCGCTGTTTGAAGACCCGGCCGAAGTCGTAATCGCCGCCCTGCGTAAACTCAACCTCGACCAGATGACCCCGCTGGAAGCCCTGGTGAAGCTCAAAGAGCTGAAGGACCAAGTCTGATTCTTCCGCGCCTCACCGCTCCACCGCCCCACCCGGCCCGCTCCGCCTGCCGCCACTGACGAAGGCGCATTATTTGCCGATTCATTATTATTCTTCACCTCCAAAGCATGTTGCATTAATATCTGCAGGCAACCCAGGAAGATAAGCGGAGGTAGTAACAATGCAGCAACATTCACGGCTGGCGACAGTGCGGCGGCTGCCCATGCGCCTGATTGCAGCAATTGCGGGAAGATTCCGCCGATTATGGTCATTGAGGCCGGTCCGCATTGTCGGCAAAACCGCCGCGGTGGGGTTCATTCTGGTCGTGCTGCTGGTGGCCGGCGTCAACGCCTGCATCGTTTTTGGCACCTCCGGCCATCGCTTCGACACATTGGACGAACTACCCGCAGCCCCCGCCGCGGAATCCGGCGCCCCATACCAGGCGGTAATTGTGCTCGGAGCCCGCGTCTGGCGCGACGGCAGCCCCAGCGACATTCTCCGCGACAGGCTGGTAACCGGGCTCGATGTCTATCGCTCTGGCCGGGCGGGCAAAATTATCGTCAGCGGCGACCATGGCCGCCAGTCGTACGACGAGGTCAACGCCATGCGGCTCTGGCTGATGGAGGCCGGCGTGCCGGCCGAGGACATCTTCATGGACCACGCCGGCTTCAATACCTACGACAGCATGCTCAGGGCCTCGCGCATCTTCGGCGTGCGGCGGGCGGTGGTCATCACGCAGGATTTCCATCTGCCCCGGGCGGTCTGGCTGGCCCAGCAGGCAGGCATCGAGGCCATCGGGCTGAAGGCCGACCGTCACCGTTACCGCAAGGAGCATTGGAACAATTTCCGCGAATCGTTAGCCAGGGTCAAGGCGGCTGTCGATGTCGCCTCCGGTCGCGATCCAAAATACCTCGGCCCCGCAATTGCAATCGAGGGCGATGGCCGGCAGACCTGGGACAACGTTGCCCAGACATCACCCCAGTGATTACGCACCCGGTTGTGCGGCGGATCGCTCATGCTCCTCACGAGCATCGCCATGTCTGCTTTTGCGCCAGAAAAATCCTGACTGCGGTTACCGTAGTTGTGCTAACGTAATTAATAGATCGTAGTTTGTAAGTCACATTTTCTTCAGGAAAAGGGGGGGCGTCATGAAGTATCTGATCATTCTGGCTGTTGCTGCATTGGCCTTCGCCGGCTGCAGCGCTGGGGCTGAAATCGACCCAGACGATGCCATGTTGCCGCAGGATTCGACCGTAGCCGCCACGGCAGTCGAAGACGTTGCGGAATAGCAATTGTCCGCAGGCAGTTTGGCAGTCAAGGTAACAAAAAGGGGGAGCTGTCATGAAGTATCTTATTATTCTGGCTGTTGCTGCATTGGCTTTTGCTGGTTGCAGCGCTGGCGCCACAATCGGGGACGATGACGATGCCATGTTGCCGCAGGATTCGACCGTAGCCGCCACGGCAGTCGAAGACGTAGCGGAATAAGCATCATCCGCCGCAGTATCGAAAAAGCCTTTGGCCGTGCTGTTAGAGGCGGTGCGGTCGCCCATTCTGTGCCGATTCGGCCGCCGATGGACCGCCGTGGGGTGCTCCATCGGGGCCGAACCGGCAATATTCCACCCGAAACAACTCAAGATTGACTACCCGGAATGCCGATTTCCGAGTTGACACCCTTGCGCCTTGCGGCAAAAATGGCCACTCGGCGCGAAGGTGCTTTCGCGACACCCCCCCCGCAGTGCAACCGGGGGGCCTTGAAAAAGTTGGATGGTAGTCGCAAAACGCAGGCAAAGGTTCCTGCGCGGCGGCTTTACGCTGGAAAGGATGCGCAACAATGGCCAATGGCGAATGGTACGTACAGAATAACGTGGGCGACGTGGCGGTCATCAGCTTCAGCCAGGATCATATTCTGGATGCCGTGATGATCGAAAAAATGGGCTCCAGCCTCAAGGCCCTCATCGACAGCGAACCACGCTCGCAGTTCGTCCTCGACTTTACGGGCGTCAACTATCTGTCCAGCTCGGCCCTGGGCATGCTCATCAGCCTGCAGAAGAAAGTGGCCATGAAGGGCGGACACCTGAAACTCTCGGGCATCCGCGACTCCATCATGGAAGTCTTCCGCATCACCAAACTCGACGAGGTCTTCGACATCTACAAAACGCAGGATGCCGCAATCGAGGCCCTGCAGCGAAATCAGTAAGAGCAGCGATGGGACGCGGAGTTACTTCCGCGCCCGTTCCAGTTGAAAAATAGCCGGGTGCCATGGCCGCTCGCGGCCATGTTCGCCAAACACGCCGGAACCGTCTCCACAACATATCAGCAATCGCCGCCAGGACCGTCAACAAAAAAGGCCACGGGAGTTATTCCCGATGGCCTGTCGTAAGTTGGTAGCCGGTGCCCTGCTGCAGTCCTCGTGAGATCAAGCGGATGCTGTTCTGGAGGCCGTACCGCGCAGCGCGAAGAATCAACATGGCCGCAAGCGGCCATGGCACCCGGCCTCTCCGACAGTCTCGACACTGCCGCCATGACATCTCTCAGCGAACATTATCTGCCACGGATGTGATCGGTATAGCTATTCTGCCGCTGACGGTGGCGGGCGGCCCCTCGTAGCCCTGCAACATAAGAAATGCTGAGGCCCCTGTTCTCAGCAAAGACCTGCCTGTATCGGTGACTTCGAACTCGATTGTCCGCTCGATCTGCTCACCAGGCGAGATCGCAATCACCCCGACCCATCCTGCCCCCAATCTTAGTTGATCGTCAACTACTTGGAGATCACCATTCGTTGAGGCAGCAAGAGCTATTCCTGGCTGCGACAGTGTCACGTTTGCGCCGTCCATCTCGCCAGTCTGCGGGCCGAGATTTACAACGGCTCTGGTTGCGCCCCTATTCTTGAGCACAAAGGACACCACAAACCTGTTGTCTTTCTGGCTGACAAACGTGGCTTCGCTCTCCAGTATCTCCTTGATTTCTACTTCCCCTCCTCTTGGCCGCGTCTCCGCAAATTCGGTATGCGTCGGCACTCCGGGGCTATCCGAATGGCCATTCTCTTGTTGCGGATGATCTCTTGTATCGTAGCAACCGACAACGATTAGAAGGGGGGCCAGGAGCACAATTAATCTATTGCATTTTCCATCCATCAGTTGGCTCCTTCATGTTTTACCCGTACCGGGGCCGTGTGCCACGGGCCGCTCTTGTGCGGCTTACGGTTGCCGGATGCCTTAATGTCCACGCCGGCACCCGGCACTCTCCAAGGTCACTTCTTTGCCGCGTGCGATTGCCTCTTCCATCCATTTTATGTCCGCGTCCCCTGAATCGTATACCCACTGGATCGTTCGGCCGTCGGCGGCAAAGACGTAAAGCGGAGGACCAGACGGCAGCGCAAAAAATGGCGGTCTTTTTCCCTCAGCAATGAAAAGCACCGAGCCATCCCTCTCAACCTCCCACATTCGCTCAATGCCGACTCGTGTCGCAATGGATACCATGTGCTCATGTGGATACGGTGCTTTGCTACGATAGTAGTAGACTTTAGCAAAAAAAGGGGTTGCTAAGAGGCCAATGGCCGCGGCGAGAAAAATGCCTGCTAATAAGCTCTTTTTCATC
>JAWLHX010000096.1:0-10903 GCA_041690105.1 Phycisphaerae bacterium | reverse complement strand
TCCAGCGTCTTCGCGGCCTGATAGGCGTGCTCGACCGACGGATACCGCTGGCCCTCAAATTCGATCTCGCTAAGCCAGAAATTGCTCAGCCAACGATACTCGCCCTGAAACTCAGTGATCATGCCCATTGTGCGTCCTCCTTGCTGGGGCTCCGGTTCATTTGCTACCGCCACGAGGACGTCCCCATGGCAGGCCAGTGGTGCACAGAAGCATCCCAAAACCTTCCCCCGGAGCTCCTGCTTCGCCGCTTTTAAGAGTTCCGCATCCTGCATCAGCCTCTGTTTGTATTTCGCAATGACGTCCGCTCGCGAGCCGTCCCTGCCGATCACGAACGGGTTGCCCCATTTGCTTCCGCGGCCGATGTACACATCAAAAGCCTCTCTCTTGCAATGCACGACCATCTTGCGATTCTCCATGCCTCTCTCCTTTTCTTCTTCTTTTTCAAAACGCCCAAATTCCTCTCAAACTGCTGCTGACATTCACAAAACAGGCCCGTCGAGCGAAGCGTCGGACGGGATGTTGGGAGCCTGCCAAAAAAAGGCGTATCTTTTTTGGCGGGCGTCTCCGCGATTCGAACCGTGTAGGGCCGCATACAGCCGAAAGCTCCCGACGCAACCGACCGGCCAGATCGGCAGTGTGGCCGATCTGGTCCATCCGGGCGGAAACTTTGCGGCGGGGTAGGTTGGAGGCACCCTTGGGGTGCCGGGTATAAAAGTCTGTTAGTCGAGCTGGAATTTAGGACGCGGAATCTTAGGGCTGTGATGTCAGCAGCAGCACGCGCTAAGCGATGGAGCGGAAGAAACAAAACGCGGAGTGGAAGACGACGACGTGCCACCTTTAGGTGGCGACGCGGCGGCTGGAGCGCAGCATGAAGTAAAAGCAAAGGTCTTATGCCCTACAGGTTTTTTTCTGTAGCGTGTCACGAGGCTCAAGCCGAGTCAGGACAGTATGGCAGGGCGAGCGGGGGGCGGTCGGCTCGCCTCAGCGAGTCGACGCGTCGCCTCAGCGACGGTTTCTGTTGCCCCCCCCGAGCCGCTGCTTTGCCTGACCGGTTGTTACCGGGCAGGCAATCGGCCGCCCCCAGCAAGTGCAAATCAAACAACGAGCCGACAGGTGGCCAGCAAGAAAGTCCGGGCGGGGTAAGCCTTAGCCAATGTAATCAGCTCCCGGCCGGACTTTCTTGCGAGTCTTGGCCACCTGGCGGTCGTCTCTTATTTCCTTTGCTGGGGATAGACCGGCCAAGCTGTACCCATCCAGTCGAGACTGGCGGCTGTTTGCCAGGCCGACCGCTGTTGTGTCAGGCAGAAGGTTCGGCACTTGAGCTTGTGTGCCGCAACGGCTAAGATAGTTGAGGGTTACGACACGTCGGAACAAGTGGGCTCAGCAGAGTCGGCCAACAGAAAGTCGGAAGTGTTGACCCGGCCAGCGGGATGCGAGGGTTCGCGATAACCGTGCCTCGCCGTGGCACCGCATCAAGTCAAACGCCGCTTGCGGCAGCCTCGCGGGGGTTGCAAAGGACCCTGCTTGAGGGGGGAAGCGGGACAGAAACGAGGCTAAAGGAGACTGGGCACTGCGTGAGTGTGTGAGTAATTACTCACATAGTCGAGGGAGGGAGAGCGGGGGTAATCGACGCAAGTGCTGCAAAGAGAAGGGGTAAGACAAAGAGAGCCCATGTTAAGATAGGGGGTTTGGGTAAGAGAGAGAGGATGGGGTAGATGGGAGGTTGGTGGTGGGGAGGACCGGTTTCGGCCTACAAATTTCGGCCTCCCGCGTGTGTCTGCTTCTTCTTCTTCTCCCCTCCCGACCTTGCTTGTTCATCTGCTCGATCTCGCGGGGGGCCTCTTTTGTTCTGTTGCTGAGCAAGCTCAGCGACGCTCAGGCGAGCCTGGGCTTAGGGGGGCAGCATCCCCCTCCCCCTGGGTACATACACACACACCCGGTACCCTCTATATCCCACAGGTATTTTGACTATACGTCGGCAAAATTGGCCCCGAGGGCACATGTGACTGGAATGTGACTGGAATGTGACTGCGGTGTGATTCGTGGTGTGACAGCCCTTGTCACATCGAAGCCGACTCGACACCCTTTTTCCAGTACGGTGAGTCGTCACATGGCGTCACACGTAGAGTCACAATTCCGCGAACCCCACTAACCCGCACGCACATAAAGAGTTAGAACTTCTGTCACATCAGTCACACCTGTCGGTTCTACATCAGAGCTAAAATACCCTAAAACCTACCATACATCCTCTCAAACTTTTTCCTTAATGCGTGCGCCCGTCACGCGAAGGCTCCCGTGGTTCCGTTTTCTCCCTCCCCAGGCTCTTTCCTGGCTCGACCATTTTTCCGGCGTCGGCAAAAAGGTTCAAGAAGAAACTGGCTGGATGGCCTCGCTATTTATAACCGCAAATAATTTGCAAATTTGGTGGAAAAAAGGCAGATTTAGCTTCCCACCCCCAAGATGTTGTGGTACAGTACCCACATGAATACTATATCTGGTGTGCCGCGACTCGAAAGCGTTGGTTACATTGGCCTGAAAATGGTGGAGGCATGGCCTGCATTGAGGCCGCTGGAGGCTGGGGACCGTGAAGAGTACGACGGCCAGGTCGTTCCGCCTCCGGGGGAGCTTGGCTACGCCGTGCGGTACGAAGACGGTTACGTCTCCTGGTCGCCGAAGGCTACGTTTGAGGCTGCTTACCGGCCGAACGGCAAGATTGGCTTCTCTGAGGCCCTGTATTTGCTGAAGCGTGACTACAGGCTCACCCGCGAGGGCTGGAATGGCAAGGGCATGCGGGTCCAGCTTTACCGTCCTGGCCCTCACAGCTCGCTGACGCAGCCCTTCTTGGTGCTCTGCTACCCGAAGGACGCGAAGACTACGCCTGGCGGCATCATTCCGTGGGCTCCGAGCCAGGCTGACCTTCTGGCGGAAGATTGGCGGGTGTCATGAGGCAGAAGAGCCCGCTGATCTTGTTTTGGCAGCTCATGTGGGGTCTGGCTTCGTTGCCTGGTGTCTTGTGGGTTGCGGCTTGCGTGCTGATCGGCCTCGGTCCTCGTCGGGCCAGGGAGTTTCTCAGGGAGGCAGGGGTGATATGAGCGAGAAATGCCCGAAATGCGGTGGACGCGTCACGAAAGCATCATTCAACCGTCATGGATGGTATTACGCCGATTGCGGCAGGCGACACCACTGGGAGCGGGCCGAGTGGGAATCGTACGAGCCGGAAGAATGCCTTCGCCGCCAGCTCAACGAGGCAAAAGAGCGGATTGGCGAGTTGGAGAAGTTTGCTGAAGACATCCGCGATGGCTTTGATTGCGATGCAGACGCCCACAGATACGGAATTCCGTGCCGCAAGTGTAGGGCCGGAGCGTTGCTTGCTGCCGCCAGAAGGGAACCCACATTAGCGAAGAAAAGTGCACTCACGGCAACTGGCAGCTGCTTTTGATGCCGAATGACTTCATCTGGCAGGGCTGCTTGCTTCGGATGTGCCAGAAGTGCGGGCTGATGGAGACTTTTACCGTCGGCAAGGGCAAAAGCACCCGCTGGGTGGAGCTTGGCGGCGGCGAGTAAGCCGGAAAGGGTGATCATGCAGGTTACTGGACGGGCTGGATACGCAGGTGAGCCGCAATCGAATTGGAGTGTCATACGTGGCGAGAGTGCCGAGCTGCTGGTTCCCGGCCAAAAGTACACGGTGGAGCGGCTTGAGGGCCATACGTGGCATACGCGGGTGTATTTGGCGGAGTTCCCGGGCGTCCGAGGCGATGGCTGGCCGCTGACGGGCTCCAGTGGGGGGCCTAGTGGGGGTATTTGGACTTTGGAGGGCAAAGAGGATGCAGACTACCAGTTTGACCGCTGCGAACGAAAAACCGCACGTACGACGCCCATTGAAGGCAATCCGGCTGAAGTGTCTGGACTGCTGCTGCGAGAATGCCGCCGAGGTACGGCGATGCCAGGTCGCCAGTTGCACGCTCTGGCCCTACCGGATGGGGCGCAGGCCGAAGCCGGCGGATTTTATTGGTGGAGATCAGCATGAGGACTAAGCCTTGGGATCGCGGGGACGCTTTCGAACTTTCGTTGGGCCACTGTCACTGGACAGGGGTGCCCACAGGGGGGGCCGTCCAGTCTTGGCTTTTCCCCATGCTCTTTCTGGCTGGGCGGCTGCCCAGTCCTGTCCAGTCCAGTGTCCCAGCCTCGCGGCCCTTACTAACGTGCACGCACATAAGTAGTTAGAACTTCTGTCCCGTCTGTCCTGCCTGTCGGCGTTACATCAGAGCACAGCATAATACCCAAATTACGCCATTTCATCTCCAATTATGCTCTATGCTCATGCTCTTCCTTACGCACACGCACGTTACGTGAAACAGTCCTGACTTTTTAGGTCTGCTGCTTGAAATTGCGAAAAAAAAATATCAGCCGGGTTTAGAGGCCTTACTTTCTGTGGTATCTTACCGGCACGAACACAATCGCCAAGCTTGGGCTATGGCTCCGCTGTCTGGATCATATATGCCAGATGGCGGGAATTACCAGAGTCACAAATGCCCCAGATCATGCGACAACCTGCATCGTCTGGACGGCTATCGGGGACTCGGGTCACATGGGCTTGATTGCCTGGCAGGAAGGTGTCATATTGGTTTCTGAAAAGCTCGGCAGCGTGGCCGGGTGAAGCCATATGGGAAATGTAGATCAAGGAGATGGCCATGCGAACCGACCTGATGAAGCGCACAGTGAGAGGTCTGCTGGTGCTGGTGATCGCCGTCCTGGCGACGTCGGATACAGTCGTGGCCAAGGACTACTTCGTCTCGCCTTCAGGCGACGACGGGGCCGACGGTACGAGGGTTGAAACCGCTTTTGCCACCATTGACCGCGCCGCAAAGGTGGCACGCGCTGGGGACGTGATCAACGTCCTGCCGGGCACGTATGTCGGGCGCGTCCGACCGGTCGCCTCTGGTACGGCTGAATCGCCGATCGTCTATCGCCGCCACGGAGACGGCGAGGTGGTCATTGCCACCAGTGTGGAAACCGACGGTGGCGGATGGCATGAGCGGGCCGCTTTCAGGCTCGGCGACGGGAACCATCACACAGTGATCGAGGGCCTCACCTTCCGCGGCGCCGAGACCTGGATCTACGTTGGCGACGGCGCAAGTCACAACACAGTCCGCGACTGCACTTTTGACGGCATGCGCAACTACTTCCACGGCATCTTGATCAACAACGCAAGCTGGAATCGCATCGAGAACTGCCGCTTCCTCAGTGCCGTTGCCTTTCCGGATGACTGGGATGCCGACCAGCCTCTGCCCCGACTGGCCGACTACATTACCATCTGGCGTAACAGTCACCACAACCTGATCGAGGGCTGCCAGTTTCATGCCATTTCGCACGTTGCCGTGGGCATCAGCGGGCACGACCCGGAGTTTCTTCCGCGCTTCACCATGATCCGCAATAACACCTTTCACGATCCCAGGTGGAAGCCCATGGGCTTTGGCGCGGCGGAGGATGTGCTGGTTGAAGGCAATCGCATGTACGGCCGGGCCGGAACGTTCATCCAGTTTCAGGCCCGCCGGGCTATCGTCAGGCGGAATATCATGCATCACTATCGGCCCACGGAGGCCGGACATCCGCCCGACTATCGCGGGGCGCTGCTGCTGCGCTCGATAATCAACGAGTACGGCGGACTCGACGACGCCCGCCTGGGCCGCATCTACCACAACACGTTCTATCACTGCGCCAGGCCCGTTGCCTACGGAGTGCGACCCACGACCCTGCCGGTCTGCGAAAACATCTTCAAGAACAACATTTTCTGGAAGTTCGAACAGCCGTTGTCGTTGCCCAGACCGTTCTTCGCCCACTTCACAACCCAGAACGCCAACTACTTCACTGGCAACCTCATCGCCAGCGGGATATCCGGCGCCAAGGTCGTTGAACTGGCTACGCTGGAAGACCGCGAACGCTTCACCCTTGCTGAGATATCCGCCAAGGGCCGCGAACTGTGCCGGCGCGACGTTTTTGCCGACAACATCGAAGCTGAACCGAAACTGGCTATCGACAACCGTCAGGGAGAGCCTGTTGAACTGGCGAAACTCTCGGCGGCCGACTTCATGCCCATGGAAGGATCCCCCTGCATCGATGCCGGGACCCCGCTTACGACCACGACGGACGGTGGCCAGGGACGAATCGTTCCCGTCGAAGATGCGCATTACTTCTGCGATGGCTGGGGCATGATACCCGGAGATTTTGTGACCATCGGCTCCGCTGGTACGGCCCAGGTTGTCAAAGTGGATATCCCGGCGCGGACACTGACGCTGGATCGGGATCTGACGTGGAAAAAGGGCGAAGCGGTGAATCTGCCCTTTTCGGGTACCGGCCCGGACATCGGGGCGGTGGAACTCATAGAGAAATAAAATCGTCCAGCCGTAACGTCGTATGAGACACGGACCCCTCGACGCGTCAAGGTGGGAAAGAACGGTATCCGCTGGCCGTCAAGATTATGTGCGAAGTCTACTTGGTCAGGACAAATGCCGTGAGTCTCAGATCGCTATCCCGGGCGGTACTGCTTGCGTGCAGGCAGTTCTCTTTGCCCCGCTTGGAGAGCATGGGTTGCAAGCAAGCCATGCCTGCGGCACTAACTCAGCTATGACTGGGGCCAGCGTTTTGGGCGAGGCTGGGAGTCCGAGTGCGCGGCAGTTAGGACATTTTTTCAATAGCTCAAGGAGCGCGGGGTGTTCGGGCTCGGCGGTCAAGAAAAGGCAGGGCAATTGTGGACGGTGCACACGCACGTAGTTCAGGTAAAAGGCAACTCCGCATATTTCGCCATCCAGTGTCTCTTCTGCAGTGTGGCATCCATCCAGCGGTCTCTGGAGATCCTGAACCAGCAGCAAAAAGTTTCGCTTTTTATCTTTCAGTAGTTCCAAGGCCTGGCTATCAGCGCACACGCCTACGACATCAAAACCGATCCTTTCTATCACAATTTGCAAACTTGCGAGAACTATCCCTTCGTCATTTAGTAACAGCAACGTCCGAGTCGGTGTCTCTTCGGCTTTCCCATGCCCCTGCGAATCAACTCTCATAGCAACATCATTCATCATTTGCCCTTTCGGAAAGTGGATTTAAAGGGTATTGTATTCGAGACGCCGCGCAAGCGGTCCGAGAATTTTCTTCTGTCATTGGAACTTGTCGGGCTTGTTCAACGCTGGCGGGCTATCAGGCGACCAAACAGATCTACAGCCTGACGCATTATTGGGGTCAGCAACAAGTGTAAGACATCTCGACCATGTTCCGTGGCCGACATCCACACGACGCGAGGCCGGGGTGCGTCAATGATAAAGCGGCGGCCTCTCTTGCAGCGAAGCGCGCGATGTCTTGCGTGAACGAGCGACAAGTCGTAACATGACCCCCAGATCGTGGGCAAGTTGCCAAAAGGGTATGTAAGGAAGGACCGTAAGTCGCGTTCTCATGAACATTCAACTCCAGTCCAAGGAAAGCCCAATGCCAGACAGGCCCAACTTTCTGGTGATCGTGACCGAGCAGCACCGAGGCGACTGCCTCGGCATCGAGGGACATCCCTGTCTGCTGACGCCCAACATGGACGCCATCGGCGCCTCGGGAGTTCGGTTCACGAAGGCCTACAGCACCTGCCCGACATGCATCGCAGCCAGGCGGTCGCTGCTGTCGGGGCAGTTCCCGAGAACGCACGGAATGGTCGGCTACTGCGAAGGCGTGGAGTGGGACGCTACGGTGACCATCGCCGCCGCGATGACCCACGCCGGCTATCAGACGGCTTGGGTCGGGCGGAGCATGCACCAACACCCGCCGCGCAAGCGATACGGGTTCGAGCAGATCGTTAGCAGCGAGGAGTACGAGGACTTCCTCGCCCGCGAGCAGCCCTACGGCGGCGGAGGCAAGTTCGGCGGCGGGCCGATGCACAACGACTGGACCTCCCGGCCGTGGCACCTGGAGGAGCGGCTGCACTCGACCAACTGGATCACCGAACGGGCGCTGGAGTTCCTGGATCGTCGCGACCCGAGCTGCCCGTTCTTCCTGGTGGTTTCATACCACGCGGCCCATCCGCCGCTGACGCCGCCCGCCTTCTATATGGAACGCTACCTGCGGGCCGACATCCCCGAGCCGATCATCGGCGACTGGGAAACCGTGCCCGGCGAAACGAGCCGCGCCGCGGGGGCCGGCGGGGTTCACGTGGACCTGCGCGGTGAGGCCCTCCGCGCCTGCCGGGCCGGCTACTATGGGCTGATCAACCACGTGGACGACCAGCTTCGCCGCATCCTCAACCCCATCACCGGGCTGCCCAAGATCACCGGCGACAACACCGTGGTCATCTTCACCAGCGATCACGGCGAGATGCTCGGCGACCATTATTTGTATCACAAGATCCGCCCCTATGAACCGGCCTCGAGGATTCCGATGATGTTCTCTGCGCCGCGCAGGCTTGGCCTGGCGTCTGGGGCCGTCTGCGACCGGCCGGTGTGCCTGGAGGATGTGATGCCCACCGTGCTGGAGCTAGCCGGCGTGGGCGTGCCCGAGAGCGCCGAGGGCCGCAGCCTGGTGCCGCTGCTTCGCGGCGAGTCGCCCGATTGGCGAGAGTTCCTGCACATCGAGCACTCTCCGCTGCACCAGTCGCTCACCGACGGGGCCGAGAAGTTCATTTGGTACGTGCCCGACGGGCGCGAACAGTTTTTCGACCTGCGGACCGACCCCGGAGAGCGGCGGGACCTGATCGCCTCGCCGGACGACGCCGAACGCATCGACACCTGGCGGCAACAGCTGGTGGACGTCCTGCGCGACCGCCCGGAGGGCTTCGTCGCAAACAACAGACTCGTGTCTGGCCGACCTTACCCGCCGGTCTTGGCCAAGGGAGATTAACCACCGGTGACCGCCAGATCGGCCAGGGCCACTGCCACCGGAATCGGAGTGACGTTTTCAGCATGAACTCCTGGCAGGTCTATATTCTCCGCTGTGCCGACGACACGCTGTACACGGGCGTAACGAACCAGCTGTCCGCTCGCCTCAAAGCGCACAACGGTGCCGGGGGCGCGAAATACACTCGGGTGCGACGGCCGGTCGTCCTGGTGTGGAGCACACGCTGCAAGAGCCGTGGCGCCGCTCTGTCGCTGGAGCACGCCATCAAACAACTGACCCGTCGCCAGAAACAGACCTTGATCGTCACTGCAGGGCCCGCCCGAAAACAGATGGTCAGCAAATTGAAGACCCGGACTGTCGGCAAGAAGTAACGGAGCGAAGGAACTCACGTGGGGCATGGGACAATGCTATCCGAACTCTTGAAGGACCGGTGTGACAGGCGATGCAAGCCGCTCCGGCCTCTGTACTCGTATTTACGTCGTAGAGGCGCGCATAATACAGAGAGGCTTATCACATCCTGCCCGGCTTATGATCTCTCGATCCAATACAGCTCGCTACTCCAGATGCCCATCTTGTTAAAAAATCGGCATCGCCTCTTTTCGCAACCTTACCAGGCTAGCGGAATATCCTGAGGGCTAGCATCAAAATCAAGTCTTTCAGCATTCTGAAGCGCAGCCTCCATTACTGTAAACGACAGGCATCTACGAAAGTATCTGGGGCAGAAGGCAATGCAGGCATCTGTCAGAGAATCAGGATGATCTGGTCCTGCTGGGACGATGGCCTTTATTGACCCGAGTGGTTTGAGCCGTCAATCAAAGGTATCTCTGTTCTAACCATTGCCGGCTGGCATCTCCAACCATCAGGGGCATTTCCATCGGATTGACACCGTCAGCTCCCATGTACCCCCCTTGGCCCCCGATGGCGTAAATCTTCGAGAACCCAGCCATGCTACTGATCTCCTTCCTTAATGCAAACTAACCGAAACAGTCTTCTCTATTCGGTACGCAGATCATCCAAAAACTCAGACGGATTGACGCTGGTAATGAGTAAATTGTCACGTGCTCTTGTGCAGGCAACGTAAAGCAGATGCCGTTCGGTATTGTAGACTTCCTCCAGATCCGAATCATCGGCGACGGCTTCAATACGCTCCTGGAGAGGAATAATCTCGTCGTCGCAAGCCATTACCGCCACTGCTCTGAATTCAAGCCCTTTCGCCAGATGCATCGTGCAGATTGAGGCGCTTCCGGCCTTGGTGCTGAAACTATCGTGCAGGGTGATGGCCTTTATCCTCGAGACCTCAACAGCCGCCGCCGCTCGCGGAAACTGAGCTTCCGAACGCACAAAGATGCCGATCTCGTGCGGCTGAACTCCCTCTGCCCGTCTCTCCGTCAGCCATATGCCAACAGCCTCGGCTTCTGCATCCTCGTCATCCAGAATCTTGATAGTCGGGTCAGCACCATTGAACACAGACACCGTCCCCTGCCTGCTGTCAACAATTCCATCAACATCCGACAGCTCCTTCGGCAACAGCCGATCGGCCTGACGACGAATCTGGTGAGATGTGCGATAGTTAATCCTCAGCGTACGTGATCGCCCACGAACGTCCACGCCAAGCGACTTCCAGGAAAACGGCGGCTGAAAAATCCGCTGCCCCAAGTCGCCCGCCAGGAAAAGCCCATCCTGGCCCGATGAGGCAAGTGCTGCCAGAAATCGCAATTGCGGCACCGAAACATCCTGTGCCTCGTCCACAACAACAAACTGGTACGGCCGATTCTGGCTTTGCTCCATGTGCTTTGTAACACGAGTAATCATCGTAGCCTTGGTCATGAACTTGCTGTGCGACACACCTTGACTGACAATCTCACAAATTGACCACAACAACTTCCGCTGGTTCTCACCCAACCTTGTTTTGCGACCAAGACGGGCAACATCCCGATACGATTCCCAATTATTCAACTGCCAGGCATCCACGACCTCATTCCACTCAGTCCAGAGAAAGTGGCTGGAAAATTTGTGAGGCGATACTTTCTTAGACGCG
>JAWLHX010000095.1:0-11047 GCA_041690105.1 Phycisphaerae bacterium | reverse complement strand
CCGGGCTCCCTCCGCGACAGCAGCAACAACGTCACCCAGGCAGACGGTTCCACCTTATTTCAGGCCGGAAACTGTCCAGCGCATGGGGACAAGCTAAACTAATGCCAAGGCCATTGGCGTATCAACCGCCTTGGCTTCAAGAACCGCCCTGTCGAACTCCCCCTTGTGAGCAAGTGTAATGGGGAGCATGATCAGCACATTCTTCCTATCGTTCTCCGGAAGCTTAGCCGCAATTGCCTTTCCTTTCTCGATCTCGCCAAGATCGAAACAGGCCACGGCAACAGTAGAAAGCGCAAAGTTCCGCTGATCTGCTTCTGGCGAATCCTCTGGCGCGGCCTCAATCATACTGGCCGCCTGGTGTGCTTTCTCCAGCCACATCAACACCTGAGATGGAGATCTCGCTTCAGGCTCGGATGCGAGGACGGCTCCGGACAGAACCAATGCCAGAACCATGCCACCAACCCGCGTTGCACCTGCCGCCGCCCGCATCATGGACATAGTCTATCTCCGCTGGAGCCGTATTCTCTTCTGGGTTCTCGCCTCGCCCTCGCCGGGCGCCACCGCCGCTTGTCATAGATCCCGAGCTTGCCGAGGGGCGGCCATGCCTCCGCAAACGGCAACAGCATCATGCTCGGAACGGCAACAGCCCCGAACCTTTACACAGTTTCGAACGCGAGAGGTTCAAGGTGTCCGCAAGTTCGAATCAGCCATGGCGATGGTACCGCCCCAAGTCTCCTGAAACAAGGAAAAGCCGCCCAGCCTACTCGCCGCGCGGCTTCTTTAAGTTTTGGTCGGGGCGGCTGGCCTCCCTGTCCACCGACTTCCAGGTGCTGGAAGCAGGGGAATCCTAAGAGTTGAAGAGAGTGAACTTGAGGAGTGGCTGGCGAGATACAGCCACGATTTTGCTGCTGAGCAGCAAACCGTCAGCCAAGAAGTATTTCGCCTCCATGGAAGAAGGTTCATCGATGAAAAGCCACAAACCATACGTCGCAAGAGCAGGCTTGACTCTGGCAGCAATCCTGATTCCCGTGTGCCGGACAGAAGGAGGTCAGGATGAGCAAAACCAAACGAATATTGACCTGGTGCCCCAACTGGGCATCAAGAAGCAAAGGCGGACGCTGGCGGAAGTACATCGATGGCAAAGGCTATTATTTCGGGGAGGGAAAATCAAAGAACTATCTCAAAGCCTACCGCAAAGCAGAGCGTAATTACTTTGATTTTCTGAGCAAACGAGAAGCAACAGCACCTGTGGAGGTCGAGTGCAGTCGGGCGACTGTTGCGGACATCTGCGAGAAATACCTTCAGGAGTTGGAAGACCGCTATAACCGGAGCGAAATTACGGCGGCTTACGTCGAACAGGCGAGATGCTGCTTACAGGACTTCGCCGACAAGATCGGCTTTCAGAAACGCTTTAGCTGTATTGGGGAATTGGACTTAGCCGACTACCGCGGTCACACGCTTAATTTGCCAGTGTCATTTTCCACTGGCCGAAAAATACGACCTGCGACGGCGAGAGACCGACTGAAAACGGTCAGGGCGGTTTACCGCTGGGCATACAAGATGTACCTCATCGAGCGACTGCCCAGAAATATCGATGACATCGCCAAGATTCCCAACGGAAGCCAGCCGAAGGTCAAGGTGTTTACGGTTGAGGAATTGGCAAAGCTCTGGAAGGCAAGCACTAGCCGCACCAGGTGCTACATGGCTTTGGCCCTGAATTGCGGCTTTGGACAGACTGAGATATCGGAACTCCGCGTGGGAGACATCAACTGGACTGAAGGGTTCATTGAACGGGAGCGGCGAAAGACAGGAGTTCGAGCCAAGCATAAGCTCTGGCAACGCACGCTTGATCTGCTTCGAGAAAATGGTTCATACGGTGGAGATTCTGATAGCCGCGTTCTGCTTAATGAAAATGGCGCCGCCTTGGTTACCAGCAGGATTGTAAACGGCCGCCAGAAGAAATCGGATGCAGTGAAGAATGGATTTTTCAGGGTAATGAGAAAACTGAATATCGATGGGCAGAGAGGCTTTTACTCTCTGCGGAAAACTGGAGCAACAATGATCGAGCAGATCGACCCCACAACAACGGAAATGTATTTGTGCCATGCCGAAAACGGTATGAAAAAGGTTTATGCACAGAGAGATTGGGAACGCCTTGGGAAGGCATTAGTTGCAATGGAAGAAAGGTTAATAGCGGTAATGTTGTAAGCGCAGGCTCAATAGTGAGTCTGCTTTTTTATAAGGAGGATTGTCAAATGGCAAATCCAACAAACTGTAGTAGCGTAGTTGCACCGGAAGGGGCGGAAGTTGTGAGATGCACACAGGCTCAGTTGCTAGCTCAAGGGAAAGTTTTGTTTGTCGATTTATTGGGCAAATTCACGTTGGACGAATTAATTATGGGGACCCACATATTCTTCCCAGAGCGATCAAGTGAACTGTCGATGGCCGTGGCAAAGTTCCACAAAAACAATAGGACGCAGACTTACCTGCGGAAGCCGATCGCAAATGCGGTTGGTGATGATCTGATCACAATCATCGAGTGCGAAATCATCCACATTTCAGAAGACGGTTTCGGTCAAGTGCTGGTCGCCTTCGAGTTTGATGGCCATCGAGTCGGAGCAAAGTTTGAGTTTGGTCTTTGCGATGATAGATTCTGGAATTGGTTGATTGAGGAAGAGATGGCATTCGCTCTCCGCAACAAACTGGCCAATGGCGTGAGGATCGTTGGCTTTGGCGACGAGCCAGGGCACTTCTTCATCAATAAGTGATTTCGAGGAAGGCAGGGGCTTTCTGGGCTGAACTACTTGTCCAGAAGTCCTTCCCTTTCCAAAGCATTTCCTTTTCCGGCGAAAGATGACATACATCAGAAAATGGCTCACTGCATGGGAGCCAGGCGGCACAACTGCGCCTATAGATTACTTGGAAAGAACAGGTCACCTCTGCTAGCGGCCTTTGCGACGGCACTTCGGGCAGAATCGGTTGCCGGGGCCAGACAAATTAAAGTCTTGCCGCACCCCAAGCACGTCCTGGCTGTAGGCTTGGGCTTGAACAGAGATAATGGTTTACCATTTCCCGCCATGCGCGGCCCCCCTATCGCATATTGTCATTGCTCGGCAAGGCTTCAGATGCCACTCCTTCGCCTGCGAATGATCATCGCTCCAAGGCCAAGAGCCAGCAGGCTCAGCGTGGCGGGTTCGGGGACGCGCGAGACGTAGCCGATGCCAAGCCCGATATCGGTGGGGTCATAGTCCTCGACCCCGATGTTACCGAAGAACAGATGATCTGCCGTCATGAACATTCGGCCATCGTGCCACAACGGTCCTTCTGGCAGCAGTTCATTGCCGGAAATCAACATCGTGAAGGTACCTTGCGTCGGATCTAGGACGCTGATCCTGCTACCCCCCAATGATGTGACCGTGATGATCTCACTCGTGTGAAAGAACGGGCTGCTATCGTGTAGCAGATTCCAGTGGCCGTACCCTTTCACTTCCCATTGACCCACCAGATCATCAGCGGAGACGTTCGGGACAACGTCACTCCACACGCTGTATGACACCGAATAATCGTTGGGTGACGCTCCCGGGAAAGTGTCCTGCACATACATGAGCATGGCCCCACCGGACCCGTCAGATACCACGGCTGCGGCGTGAATCGTCGCATCCGTTACGAAAGTCTGCGGCGCATCCAGTTTCAGCCAGTCGCCGTCACGAACCATGTCAATCGGATTGGCGTCCGGACTGCTGAAATCGAGCGTGTAATTGCTTCCGCCAACGTAGCTGATGGCTCCCTCGGCAGTCATCGCATGAACCTGCACACCATCCCCGATGTTGCTGTCTGAACGGAACGTGTACGTTCTTGTGCCAACAAACGGATCGGCGCGAAGCGGAACCGCGAACAACACGAACGCAGCCATCATGCAGATGGCCCGCACCATCAAGAACCGTAATTCGGACATCGAGCATCTCCTCTCTTTGGTCGAGCAATCCGAGCGTCCCGTCGCGATGCCCTGTGCATCGGCGGGGAGCGTCCGCGTGAGCCAAAGCCCCCTAGCGGATGCCGTAGAACTGAGCGAGCGGCCACCCGGCCGAGAGACCTGTATATATAATCTACCCACCCCCCCCGGAATACGTCAAGTTAAACCTGGATCAAAACATCGGTTGACATGGCAGAATGCCCCGACAATTCGAGCTTCGGCCGTGTAAGTCGGGTAAGTAAGAAATGGGCGGCGATGTTTTTCAGAAAGTCCCGTCACTTGCCGGTTCCACCGGGTAATTGACTAATAGCCCACCACCTTGGGCGAAAACCGCGCGGCAGAACGGCCTCGGTCGTGGATATAGAGGACAAACACCGAATCCGCGGTTCAGACCACTCACGCCGGAGGCACCCTGTTGGACGAGAGTCAGACGACGGTCACCGCAGAAAGTCGTTCAAGACAAGTGTCAAATTGTTGTCATACTCCGAGCATTCCCCACTAAAAAGTGTATCACCAACTGTGTCACCGACGCTCACTGGGCTTGCAAAGCATTAAAAGAAAAAAGCCATAACCCATTACAGGTTACGGCTTTATCTTTGGTCGGGGCGACAGGATTTGAACCTGCGACCTCTTGACCCCCAGTCAAGCGCCCTAGCCAAGCTGGGCCACGCCCCGTTTTTTTTTCTGTGGCCGGTATTGTACACTGCCCCGATGGCTGCGTCAACTTCTGATATTGTTCGATGTTATTAAGGGGGGGGACAATTGCCGGCGAAGAGAAATCTGCCGATGAAGCTGCACAGGCGAATATGCACTGCCGAAGCTGCACAATGCGACGACACAGGCGAAGGTTGACAAATGCATTGCAATGGGTGCACAATAGCCGCTACGGGCATATCCTGATTACGCTTTGCATCCAGCAACTCGTCGAAGGGGGCACCAGGTGAGTATTAATTTGCGCGACTTCTTCAACAACATGCCGAATGACGGGGACAATCGTTCCTTCGTCATCCGTCTGCACCGGGCTCTGTCGTGGCTGGAGGAGGCCGAGCGGGCGAGCGAGAAAGAGCCGCGATTCATCTATCGCTGGATTGCCTTCAACACCCTTTACGGCCAGTCGCGCGAGGGCCTGCCGGTGGGGCAATTTGCCGATAATGGTGAGCGGCAGGATTACATCGATTTCCTGCATCGGATGGCCCGGCTCGACCGCGTGGGCATTCTGGCATCATTGAAACCCATACAGCACTTTGTGCGGCGCATGGTTGGCTTTCAGTATCTTTACAGCGGCTATTGGCGGCAACAGCCGGACTGGCAGCAGGCCTTGCTGCGCGACCAGAACTCGGTCCTGCCGTTTTTAAGCAATGGCCAGCTGGACAGGCTTTTGCCTTTGGTGTTCGACAGGCTTTACACTCTGCGCCTGCAACTTTTCCACGGTGCAGCCACCTTCGGCAGTCGCGTCAACCGGGTCTCGCTGAACATGGCCGACCTGGTCATGAGCCCGCTGCTGCCGGCAATTGTCGGAGCCATGATGAAGCATGGCGGCAATGAAGACTGGGGCGAAATAAGCTACCCGCCGCGCGACCAGTAGCGCCTGGTGGCACCGGGAACGTCCGCCCACCGAATGTGTCACTCGCTTGAATCAGCCTCCAGGGCGGCTTTAAGTCCGCTGAAAAATATCTCGTGACCCACATCCACCGGATGGTTGATGCAATTGCCTAGCAGCACCATGTAGTTGTAGCCGCGCTTGGGCAGTTGCTGCCAGGCGGCAAAGTTATCCACCAGGCAAAGTTTCTTATCGGCCGCCACTTGTCGTGCTGCGGCGGCATAGGCATCCAGGTTGCCCACGGTCGAAGTCCAGCCCAGGTTCTTCATGCTCGTGGTCATTATCAGCGCCTGGCTGCCGGCCGCGTGAAGCTCATCGACCATCTTCTCCAGATTCGCCTTGTACTGGTCCACCGGCACACTGTTGCCGCCCGAGGCGGTGCGATTCTCATCGTTTACGCCGAACATGATGACCACCAGGTCGGCCTTGTGCGGCAGAACTTCCCTCTCCAGGCGACCACCCACAGCCCGCCGCGTATCGCTGCCGCCAACGCCGGCCTTGACCACCACAATCTGCCCAGCCTTGGCAGCCACCGGTTCGGCGGCAGAGGTCAGCACAACATCGGCCTGGGGATAGGTCTCCTTCAGGTAGGTAACAAACCGGTCGACGAACGAGCCCTTGCCGTCGCGAAAGTCTTTCATCTGCTGGGCCGTAATGCTGTCGCCGAAGAAGACAATTGTTGTGGCCTGCCCGTCCTTTAGCTTCTGGCGAACCTTCTGCAGGTGCTCGCTGCCGATGACCGGCGGCACGCCGTCATAGTCGGGATCGACAAGGTTGACCATATCCATGGTCAGGCAGCGGGCATAGTTGGGCAGATAAACCGTGGCCAGAAGCTTGTTGCCGGGCGTGGGCGCGGGCATCGGCGGCTGACTTTTGTCCTCGGTGCCCTTGACGACAACCAGTTTGCCCTCGGGCGTCAGCTCCACAAGGTCGATGCGCGACAGTCCATACTTATAGGTCAGTTTAATTTTCGTGCCGACGGGCACCGAGCCACCCTCGAGTGCCGCCACGGCCGCCCAGTTTACATCCAGCGCAAAATCCTTGTCGCGCTGCAGGCGCTTCTGATCATCGTCGGCCAGCGTTACTTCCAACGTCTCTTCGCGCAGTGCCCGATACGCCCAGGCCGGCCCGGGCAGCAACAGCGGGCCGCGCCAACCCGGCGTGCCGGCCGGCAACTCGGCCTGGTGCGTGTAACTTTTCAGGGTCAGCGGGTCAATTTCGACCGTCTGCCCCAGCGGCTTCACCGTCAACTGCCAATCCTGCAGATTGATGTCTTCGCTCTTCAGCATCTGTCCCTCTACCGGTTCGGCGGCTACTGTTGCCGTTGCCATTGCCAAGGTAATTACCAGCACCATCATCGAAAGCTTGACTGCCATGGTGGTTATTTCTCCAAAACGTGGGCGGAGCCCGCTGCGTTCATTCCATTCAGCACATGCTGCTTAAACCACTGCCACGCCGGAGCCGGGCCGGACAAAAATATTTTCCTCTTGTGCCACCCGGCCGCGCATCTCGGCAGCCATTGGCATCAGCCGGAGAGCGGCAGGCCAAGGTCAATCAGCGTCTTGCGCCACGTGGCCACCGTTTCTTCATCGGCAGCAAGGCCGGGCATGGGCGCATCGGGCTCCTGAAGGCCGAAGCGACGCCATTTGCTGCGCCCCAGAGGATGGTAGGCCAGAAGATCGAATCCTGCCAGGTGCGGCAACGAACCAGCCAGTCTCGCCAGAGCGGCAAAATGTTCGGCATTATCGTTGCAGCCCTGGATGAGCGGCAAACGCACTCGAACGACTGCCCCGGCATCGTGCAGGCGGTGCAGATTATCCAGAATCAGCTCGTTGCCGACGCCGGTCAACTGGCCATGGCGAACGGGGTCCATCTCCTTGATGTCGTACAGAAACATGTCCACCAGCGGCAGCAGGCGCTCGAAGCATTCCCAGGCGGCATAGCCCGAGGTATCGACCACCGTGTGCAGACCTTCACCACGCGCCAGTTGCAGCAATCCCTCGGCGGCATCGCACTGGGCCAGCGGCTCGCCGCCGGAAATAGTCAGCCCTCCGCCGCTGGTTTCGTAGAACGGCCGGTCGCGCAGCACCGTGTCCATGATCTCCCGCAGCGGGGCATCGCGACCCACAATTTCCAGCGCTCCGCCCGGGCAGACGGCCGCACAATTCCCGCAGACGCGACACCGCGAACGGTCGAAGCCAGCACCTGCGGCGCCTTCAGCCAATTCCGACAGTTTCGACGAATCTGGCCCAGGGGACGCAGTCGTCGCGTCATCGCCGCCGCCCGCAGGAGTTGCTTGCGGACTGTGCGCCGGGTCTCGGGCTCCACTTGGGCAGGCCGCAAGGCAGGCCCCGCAACCAATGCAAAGCTCGGGCGAAAACGACAGGCTCGCCCCGCCGGTCTGGCTCTCCGGGTTATGACACCACAGGCAACGCAGCGGGCAGCCCTTGAAGAAGACCGTGGTGCGGATGCCCGGCCCATCGTGTATGCTGAACCGCTGAATGTCGAATATGCGGGCGCTCTCGACCGTCACAAAACACCACCTTCCGGCCGCTCGTCGTCGTCGCCATTCTCGGCCGACTCTGCGGCAACGTCAGGCACTCCCTCGCCACCGCCAAATGCAGCCGGCGTGGCGCCCTGCTGCTGATGCTCTTTGCCTTGCTGATGATCTTCGCCCTGCTCCGCGTCCTCGCCCTGCCTGGCGGGCATCTGATCCAACTGAAACAATCGACGCAACACGCGCATGCTCATCTGGGCACGGTCTTCGCGGGCCTCTTCCTTCAGACGCTCGATGGGGTGGTGCAGCAACTTGTGCACTATGCGATGCGTGGCCAGGCTTATCTCCTGCCGCTGCCGCTCGGTCACCTCCTCCGGCAGACGACGGAACAGCCGCTCAAGCTCCTCGTCGCCAAGCTCGTGCAGCCGAGCCTCCAGACGCTCCACCAGCGGGCCCACATCGCGCGACTCGAACCAGTCGAAAAACGCCCGCGTTTCGTCGGCTATAATTTCCCGCGCTGCATCGATCTCCTGCTGCCGAAGCTCCACGTTGTCGCTCACCACCTGCCCAAGCCGGTCGACATCGTAAAGGTAGACGTTACGCAGACGATCGACCGCCGGATCGACATTGCGCGGCACTCCCAGATCCAGAATCATCCAGTTGGCGTATTGCCGCCGGCGGTGGATGTTGCCCATCCGCTCCCGCTCCAGAATGGGCCGCTCGGCGCTGACGCTGCTGATGACAATGTCGCTCTCGGCGAGGCAATCGTCCAGCATCTCCCAGGGGCAGAAACGGGCGGCAAAACGCTCGGCCAGCAATCCGCCACGCTCGGCGCTGCGGTTTACCACCGTCACCCGTTCAACGCCGTCGGCCTTCAGGTGCGTGACAGCCAGTTCGGCCATCTCGCCAGCGCCCAGCACCAGCACGCGCTTACGGCGAAAATCCGAAAATATCCTCGAAGCAAATTCCACCGCAACGCCGGCCAGGCTCGTCCGACGACGGCCGATTTCCGTCGCAGCATGCACGCGCTTAGCCGTGCCGAAGGCCCGGTGGAAAAGCCGATTCAAATACTTACCGGTCGCCTCGGCGTCGATGGCCCACAGAAAGGCCTCCTTCGTCTGGGCGATAATCTGCGACTCGCCAACCACCATGCTGTCCAGGCTCGAAGCCACGGTCAGAAGATGATCAACCGCCGCCTCATTCTCCAGGCAGTAAGTGGCCCCGTCAAGTTGCCCGCGGTCCACCTGGTGAATGGCCGCCAACTGGTCAACAAGATCGCTCTCCGAGGGCCGCTGGTCGGCGGGCCTGGCGGCATAAACCTCAACCCTGTTGCAGGTGCTGAGGATGACAAATTCCGACGCTTCGAACTGCGTCTTCAGCAGGGCCAGGGCCCGCTGCGTCTGCTGACGGTCGAAGGCCAGGCACTGTCTTAGTTCCAGCGGTGCCGAACGATGGTTCATACCCACGCACAATATTTTCATTGGCCCGCCCCCCCGCCAGCCGAAAACATGTGCCACGTCGGCCACACCAGACCCGCCACCACCGGCATGACAGCCACCAGTAACACCGCGGCAATGGTCAGCAAGGCAACAGGACGACCACGATATCGCGGCCTGACTGCCACAAAAACCAGCCCGCCGCAAATTGCCCACACCGCCAGCGTGGCAACAATTTTCGGATCGCGCCAGCCGTATTGCAGCGAGTCGCGCAGCGAAATCATCATCGCTCCGCCAACGGTAATGCCGGCAGTCAACAATGCGAAACCAACTATGACCGCACGACGGTTGTAACGCTCAAGCCGCTCAAGGTCCGGCAACTGCCTGTTCCAGCGGCCGATGCTCCCGCGCCGCAAACGGTTCTCCTGCACCAGGTACATTAGCCCGCACACGCCGCCAAAAGCCAGCGACACCAAAGCCCCGGTCATGGCTGCAACATGGGCCAGAGTTCTCCCGTAAGGCACCTCGGCCGGCAACGAAGCCGCCCGTCCCGGTACCAGCGCCGCTGCCGTCACCAACACCACCACCAGCGGCACCAGAAACGCTTCCGTCCCAGGACCCCAACGGCGCACCGTGCCCAACAGCACCACCAGGGCAAGCACGCCGGCCAGGGCCAGCAAAACTCCGTGCACGCTGACCAATGACAAAGCGCCCATGGCCACGCCCTGCCACAACAATATCGTCACAAGCACAACAAGCATTGCCGCAACTGTGACAACCATCGCCGGACGCAACCAGCCGCGCGGCGAGGCCAGGCGCAACAGCGTCAGCACCATGGCCACCAGCGACAACCCCAGAGCCACATAAACGAGCACGCTCATAGCTCAACCTCCCCCAGACCATGCTCTTGCAGCAGACGTCCGACCAGTTGTTCCAGCTCGCTTTGACCCCGCCCCGCCACCGCCAGCACGTCCTCCCCGGCCAGGCGCAACAACACCTTGCGGCGCAATCCGGCGTCGTCCACCTGTGACAGCAACTGTGCGCGAACCAAGGCCAGAACATCCAGCCACGCCTCCACCCCCGGCTCAAGCGACACGGCCAGCTTGTCGCGCAGCTTAGCGGCCGCACGCGGACTTGCTCCGCCCGTGCTCACAGCCAGCGTCAGGCGACCCCGGCGAAGCACCGCCGGCACAATAAAGTCGCACAAATCGGGCACGTCCACCACGTTGCACCACAGCCCGCGGGCCCGGCAATCGGCGGCAACGCGGGCGTTAACCGCCGCCTCGTCAGTGGCTGCGATAATAAGATGCACGCCCTCAAGCAGAGCAGCATCATATGGCCGTTCAACCAGCTCATCCGGTTTCGATTCGCGACACTCCGCCGACACCTCCGGCGAAACCAGCACAACCTGCCCGCCCGACTGTTTCAAATCCTGAACCTTACGGGCCGCCACCTTGCCGCCGCCAATCACCAGGCACCGCCGCCCGGCAAGCTTCAGCATCACCGGCAGCAGCCTCTGGCCCGCAGCCTGGCCGGCCGAG
>JAWLHX010000094.1:0-11635 GCA_041690105.1 Phycisphaerae bacterium | reverse complement strand
GTCGATCTTCAGGCGGCATTGCGTGGTGCACATTCATACCTGCAGCAACTTCTCCTTCTGGCGCGATTCGCTGCTGGTGCTCATGAGCAGGCTGCTGCTGAAGCCGGTCATACTCCATGTTCATGGCGGGCGATTCGACCAGTTTCTGGAAAGCCTCAGCCCGGCCCGAAGAAGACTGGCCTGTTGGTTCATCCGCCGGGCCACGCGGGTGCTGGTGCTGACGCCGAGCTGGCAGGAGCGGCTGGGCAAGATCTGCCCGGGTGCCCGCTTCATGGTCATGAACAACGGGGTCGAGATTCCCCCATCCGAGCCGCTGGCCAGCTTCTGCGATCTTCCACCCATTACTGCCGGCGAAGTGCCGCCGCTGAGGCTGCTGTACATGGGCAATCTCGGTCCGCGCAAGGGCGCCGCCGAGCTTATCGAGGCTATAGGTCTGACAAATGGAGGCAGAAGCTCGGTGGAGGCAATCATTGGCGGCATGGAGACCGAACACGGGCAGCGCGACAGGCTTCAGGCCCGCATCGATGAACTTGGCCTCTCCGGCCGCGTCCGACTTGCCGGATCAATTGGCGGCAACGAGCGGCTGGCGGCTTTCCGCAACTGCGATGCCCTTGTCCTGCCCAGTCATGCCGAAGGTCTGCCGATGGCCATCCTGGAGGGCATGAGCTACGGTCTGCCAATCATCGCTACACGGGTTGGCGGCATCCCGGAGACAATCGACGATGGCGTCGACGGCCTGCTGACCGAGCCGCGGGATATTCCCGGACTGGCGGCGGCCATCGAACGGCTTGCCGGTGATGTCATTCTCCGCCGGCGGATGTCGGCAGCCGCCCGACGCAAAGCCGAGCTGCATTACTCGCTCGAAGCCATCGGCGCCCAACTGGTGGAACTTTATCGGAGCCTGTGCAAAGGAGGCCGACGGTGAACACGCTTCTGGCCCGCAACCTGCTGCTGCCCGCGCACGAGCGACTGCTGCGACGAAAAACTTTCGCCGTTGCCCGGCGGCTGGAGCAGTCGCAGTGGCTCGCGCCCGAGGAACTCCGGCGACTGCAATTGGCTAAGCTGAACGAGTTGCTGGCGGTCGCCCTGGAGCGAACCAGCTACGGTCAACTGGCCGAAATCAGCAGCAACTGGCGAGCTGCAAGTCTGGACGATCTTTCGCGCCTGCCGATCATGGACAAGGCCTTCCTCAGCAGCCATCGCGAGCAAATGGTCAATCGGTCGGTGGAAGGCGGCCCTATTCGCTATCGCACCGGCGGATCGACTGGTACGCCGCTGATATTCTACTTCGACCGGCGGCGGCAGGCCTGGGACAAGGCCGCCCGCATCCGCACGCACCGCTGGTGGGGCATCCGCCCGGGCGACCGCGAGGCCTACATCTGGAACTCGCCGGTGGAACTGAGCCGCCAGGATCGGCTGAAGCGTGTTCGCGACTGGCTGATGAACGACCGCCTGCTGCCCGCCTCCGAGCTTTGCGAGGCGAACGTGGCCGACTATGTTGCCCGCTTGCGCCGCTTCCGCCCGCACTGCCTGTTCGGTTACCCGTCGGCCATCAGCCTGCTGGCCCGCCTGGCAAGCAGGGCCGGGCTGGACCTGAGCGACCTTGGCGTACGCGTCGTCTTTACCACTGCCGAGGTGCTCTACCAGCATCAGCGAGAGCTTATCACCAGTGCCTTTGGCGGTGCGCCCGTGGCCGATTGTTACGGCAGCCGCGAGGCAGGCTTCATCTCTCACCAGTGCCCCGAAGGCCGCATGCACATTACCAGCGAAAACGTGATAGTCGAATTCCTGCAGCAAGGGCAACCGGCCGCACCCGGCGAGGACGCCGACATTGTCGTTACGCAACTCGACAACAATGCCATGCCCTTCATCCGCTACAACACGGGCGACATCGGGCAATATTCCACCGAGCCGTGCCCCTGCGGCCGCGGCCTCAGCGTCATGTCGGTGGTCAAAGGTCGCAGCAACGACATGCTGTTGACAAGCGATAGCCGCTGGGTACACAGTTCAGCGCTGCACGCGGTGCTGAGTGGCATCCCGGGCATTGCCAACTTCCAGTTCCAGCAGCAGGCCGACCTCAGTGTCCGCATGTTGCTGGTGACCGACGAGCAATTTCCGGCCGACGGAGAAAGTCGGCTGCGCAAGGGACTGTTGAGCCGCCTGGGGCAGGGGGCCGATTTCCGCATCGAACGCTGCGACAGCATTCCGCTTATGCCCTCCGGCAAGTATTGCAGCGTAATATCGCAGGTCAGCTCGCAGCAACTGAATCGCTTGGCCGTGGACAGTCAACAACAATGATGCGAAGGGCTTTCTGCATGGATCGAAGAGACAACAGACAACCAGTCGATGAGCACCAGATTGCCGACGACCGAGCCGCAGCCGATGCGACTCAGGGCGCGCCTTTGCCGGACGCTTCCGCCGCCGACGATAGCGGCCCCGCCGGCCGCTCTCGGCGCCGGACGCTGCTTACCGTCTTTCTGTGGCTGGCCGCCGCCCTCGGCTTCGTCTTCGCCTATCGCGGCACATTCGCCTGGATGTGGCAACGCTGGTTTCCATCCTGGCGGCACGAGCATTATTCGTTATACGACCGGATCGCTGAAGGCGAAAGCTACTACACGCACGGCCCGCTGGTGCCAATTATCAGCCTGATTATCATCATCATGCTCATCCGTCGCACCCGGATTGCCGTCCGTCCGCAGCGGGCGCTCGGGCTGGCGATTGTCCTGGCGTCGCTGTTGGCTCACCTGGCTGCAACCTTCGCCCGCATCGACTTTATCAGCGGGTTCACCATGATAGGGCTTGTGACGGGCGTCATCGTTGCTCTGTGGGGGCTCGTGGCCATCAGGCGGCTATGGTTCCCGGTAGCTCTGCTGGCCTTCATGGTGCCGCTGCCGGAATTCACCATCGCCGACATGAATTACGAACTGAAGATGTTCGCCGCCCAGTGGGGTGTGCGTCTGGCCAATGTCTTCGGAACCATTGCCGTGCAGGACAGCAACCGGGTCTGGCTGGACGGCGAGCGCAGCCTGATTGTCGCCAATGTCTGCAACGGCCTGCGCACGCTGATCAGCGTTATCGGCTTTGGGGCCCTGTATGCCTACGTCTGCAGGCTCAACGGCCTCTGGCGGGTGCTGCTGTTTGCCATGAGTGTACCCGTTGCCGTCGTGGCCAACAGCATCCGCATTGCCAGCCTGATCATCGTCGCCGACCGGGTCAGCGTGGAGGCCGCCACCGGCTGGTATCATGACGCTTCCGGGCTGATGATTTTCCTCATCGCCTTCATGCTCATGTTCGGCATCGAGCGGGCAATTCTCTCCACCAGGCAACTCATCGGTAAACCGGCCACCGTGCTGCCGCTGTTTCACGGTGTGCTGCGGACCGAGGACGACCATGGACAGTCGTTGACCATGGTACGCAGCATGGTCAGTCCGCGCGGGGCAGCTATAGTCATCCTGCTGGTACTGTTTGCTGGCATGACCGGCTACCTGAACCGCTCGCAGCCGCCCGTCTGGCAAGGCGATGCCGCCGCGGGGGCCATTCCAGTCCGCATGGACATTGATGGCAACGACTGGTTGGGCCAGACATTCACTCTCGACCAGCGCACCCTGACCATCCTGGAAACAAACGACTACCTGCTGCGACGTTACAGCAGCGCCGGCGATGCCTACGTCGACTTCTGCATCATCTTCAGCCAGGACAACCGCAAAGGTACGCACCCGCCCGACCTCTGCCTGCAGGGCAGTGGCGAAGGCATCGTCTACAAGCGCGATTTTGTGGTCGAGGTGGCCGGAGTCGGGGCCGTGCCCTGTCGCGAACTGGTAGTCCAGGCAGGCCAGCGACAGGACTACTTCCTGTACACCTACAAGTGCGGGCAGCGATACACCAACAGCTTTTGGACGCAGCAATTCACCATATTCTGGAACGGCCTGAGCAACAGGAATTCCAGCGGGGCGCTTATCAGACTTTCGACGCCAGTGGAGTCGCGAAATCGCGGCGACTATGGCCAGGCCCGCCAGCGAAGCATCCGTTTTCTGCGGGCGTCCATGGATTACGTACACCGGAACCTGCCCTGAGAATCGGGGCAATTATCATTAAACTGGGGGGAGTAAACGGCAATGCGCAGAATCGTCCTGATTGGAATCATCATCCTCGTTATCGGCCTGCTTGGCGGCGGAGTCTTTCTGCTGCTCAACTACAACAGCGCTCCGCGAGTGCTGACCAGGGCCAGTATCGCCCTCCGTAACGGGCTTTACGCCGATGCTCTGGGCCAGGCCGAAATATACATCTCGAAGCGCCCGAACGAGATGGAAGGCTACTTCATCAAGGGCCGGGCTGCAAACAGGCTGGGCCGCTTTACCGAAGCCCGCGAGGCCCTGGCCAAGGCAAAAGAGCTGGATCCCGAACACGTGGGCATCCAGCTCGAAATGGCCAGCAGCTACAGTCTGCAGGCCCAGCCGCTCACGCTGATGGCCGTCCGCATGCCAACCGCCGCCCAGTATACCGAGGGAATCAGCCTGTTGCAGCAGGCCAACGGAGTTATCCGCGATATCTCCACCGACGATCCGGAGGAGCAGTTGGACGTGCAGCAGGCCCTGGGGCTGAACCTGGCCGACATCAGCCGCATGAATGAGCTTCTGGCCCGGCTGATCGACCAGGAAGTCGCCCGCATTGTCTCAGCCACCGAGGCGGCCGAGGCCAAAAGGCGCGAGGCCGAAGCCGTCAGGGCCCAGGCCGCCGCCGCCGCAAAGCAGGCGATAGATATCCTGACCGCTATTTTGCGGCACGACAACCAGCGGGCGGCTGCAGCCAGTACGCTGGTCGAACTTTGCCTGGACCGCCAGGACACTCAGGCCCTGGCCGAGGCCAGAAAGCTCATCATGGATCAGCAGCGCCCGCCGGCCCTGGCGGCCGCCCTGCTGATGCGCGAGGATCTGCGCCTCAGTTTCAATGAGCCCACCGAAGCCACGCGGCAACAGCGCGTCGAGCAGATCGCCCAGCAACTCGATCAGGTACTTGAGCAGCACCCGAACCATGCCCGCACTCGTCTGGCCAGGGCCGAAGTGGCCATGCTGCAGAACGATTGGGAACTGGCCCGCAAAATGATCTCCAGTGTCATCGAACAGGACCCCTCGCTGCAGGAGGCGCGGCTGCTGTGGGGCCAGGTGCTGCTGAATCAGAAAGATTACGTGGCAGCCGAAGAGGCCCTCCGCACGCTCACAACCGAGAGCCGCGGATACGCCCCGGTACACTACTATTATGCCCTGGCCGCGCGCGGAGCAGGCTACCAGGGCGTGGCCTCCGAGTCGATGCGGCGGGCAATCGAGATTCAGCCCGACTACATCGAGCCGCGAGTCTTTCTTGTCAACCGACTGCTGGAGACTGACCGTGCCGGCATGGCTTTCACCGAGGCCGAGCAGGCCTACCGCATCAACAAGGACGATCCGCGGGTAGTCAACATCTACGTCAAATCGGCTATCGCCAGCAATCGGCCCGAGGCCGCTCGCGAAGTATTGCAGCAACTGCGCGACCAGCCGCAACTGAATGCCGACATGCTCCGCGTCATGGCCCATGGCTACGGTTTGCTGGGCGATGAGGATGGCAACGCCGCCGCCCTCCAGACTCTGGCCGAGCGCGACCCCTCAAGCCTTAATGGGCACCTGGCAAAGGCCCTGGCACACAACCTGGCCGGCGACGTCAACGAAGCAATTGCCGCCCTGCAGGAGGCCTGCCGAAAGTTTCCGCTCGAGGCCGAGCCGCGCACCTACCTGGCCCGCATCTATTCGGGCCAGAACCGTATCATGCAAGCCATGGAGATGCTGAACGAAGCTCTCAGGCTGGACCAGGACAACGTGGAAAACCGTCTCATGCTGGCCCGGCTCTACTTCCGCAACGGTATGCTGCCGGAGTGCGGCAACGCCTGCCAGGAGCTTTTGCGCCGCATGCCCGACAACAGCGAGGCCACCATTCTGGCCAACCAGGTGCGCATCATGCTGAATCAGCCGATTGACATTGCCGCCATCGAGGCAGGGCCGGCCGAAGGTCACATGGGCGTCGCCCTGGCCCAGGCCTATTTGGCTGCTGATCAGCCCGAAAAAGCTGTCGAGGTAGCCCTGGCCGAACTCAAAAAGAATCCGACCGAGGTCAATGCCCGCCAGTTACTGGCCCTGGCTTACTTCCAGATGGGACAACACGACAAGTGCGCCAAGGAGTGGCAGCAACTGCTGAAAGAGAACCCCGATGACCTCTCAAAGTACATGCAACTGCTGCTAGCCAACAGTCAGCAGCACGGCTTCGAGCAAGCCGCCGTCAAGCTGCAGCAGGCCGAGGGAGCCAAGCCGGAACTGGTCAGCCTCTGCCTCGGCTGGTATCACACCGAGCGCGGTCATCATGGCGAAGCCGCCCGCCATTATACGGCCGCCATCAACACGCCCGGCGTTGACGAAGATCTGACCAACCGGGCCATTCTTTGGCGAGCCCGGGCCTTTAATGCCCTGGGCGATCAGGGGCGAGCCCTGGCCGATCTCAGGCAACTGGCCCAGAAGCCTCTGTGGCAGAAGGGGGCTAAACTGGCCATGGCCCAGGTGCTCCATGCCTCCCGCAGGACCGATCAGGCGCTAAAGGTGCTGGCCGAACTGACAGACGCCGTGGTCGCCGATAACGACCGCCCGCTGCTTCGCGGAATGGCCGAATTCTATACCCAGATCGGTCATGCCGACAAAGCCCTCGAACTGTGCGACCGTGTGGAGTCGCAGTCCAAGGCCGACCTGAACGTCCTGCTGCTCAAAGGTGCGGTGCTGACGGCCGCCAGGCGCAGCGACGAGTCCATCGCTCTCTACCGCAGGGCCCGCGACATGCAGCCCGGCAATCAGCAAACGTGGCAGTTGCTGGCCCTGGCGCTCGATGCTGCAAACAAGCCCGACGAGGCTCGGCAGGTTCTGCTGGACATGCAGAACCTTGGCGAATCGGCCGCGGCCGTTGCCACGCTCGAGCTGGGCCGACTCTACTCGCGGCGCGGGCTTCAGACGGCCGCCATTAGCGAGTACAAAAGGCTCATCGCTGCCGGTCACAAGGATCCGCAACTGCACCTGGTAGCCGGCCAGTCGCTGGCCCTTCTGGGGCAGAAGGAGGAGGCCCGCCGCCAGTTGAAGCAGGTGCCGACGCACAGTAGGCAATACAACCTGGCCCAGCAGATGCTGGCCGACCTGGCCGCCTCGCCCGAGGAAAAACTGCGCCTGCTCGATCAGCTCGACGAGCACCGTCCGGGCCAGCCACGCGTCCTGGCCCAGCAGATCAACGCCCTTTTCGAACTCAACCGCGGCGACCAGGCCGTCAAGCGGCTGAACGCCTACCTCGATGATGGACGGCGCGGCCTGCCAAACGAGGTGGCCCGCATGGTAGTGCAGCGGCTTCTGGAGGCCGACAATCAGCAGGCCGCCACAAACGTTGCCCTGGACATGACGAAGCGCACCGCCTTGCCCGACTGGCGCCGCCTGTCAATATGCCTGCTGGGCGATGCCGATGCCGACCGTGCGGCGGAGCTTCTGCCGCCACCGGAGAAGGCCGAGGTGCTGGACTGCATGCTGGCCTTGTGGTTGAAGGGCCGTCAGCCGCAGGAGGCCAGGAAGTGGGCAGAGCGGCTGAGTGTGCTGCAGGCTATCGACAACCGGCTGGGCCTGCACGACCAGTTGCTCGTTGCCATCGTCTCCGGCGAGCAGGACCGCGCATCGCGACTGGCCAACCTGGCAAACCAGCCGCCGTTCGTGTCCGAGCCTCTCCGCGAACTCTATGAGCGCAGCGTCACCGATGGTCCGGGCGAAGCCGCCAACCTGCTAGGGGCCCGGCTGGCCCGACTGATGTACCTGCAGCCGCTCGACGCCAAACGGGCCATGGCCGTGCTGCGCAGCCGCCCCGGCGCACTTCTGGCCGCGGAGCTCATTGTTGGCGGAAGCAGTGACATGGCCCTCGTTCGCCGGGCACTCAGCACCGTCCAGCCCGGCGAAAGCATGGTGGCCCGCCGAATGCAGGCCGTTGTTCTGGAGGCCGAAGGCAAGCAGCAACAGGCGGCTCAACTGCTGGCTCAAGTGGCCCAGGAAAACGACAATCACACCTTGCTGCTGTACCAGCAGGGGAAAACACTCGAGAAGGCCGGCCTGCACGATGAAGCCATTGCTGTCTACCGCCGCATTGTCAGTCAGGACGCCTCGGCTATTCACGCTGCCAACGATGCGGCTTACCTCATGACTCTGCGACAACAGAGCAACGCCGATGAGCTGGTTGAAGCCCGTCGGATGATCGATTCGGCCATTGCCGCCATGGTCCAGAGCCAGCCGCAGACCAGCAGCCGTGCGGCCCAGGATGCCCCGGCCCTGCTTGATACTCGCGGCTGGATCAGCTTCCTGCAGGGCGACAGCAGTCAGGCTCTCATCGATCTGCGCCGAGCCGTTCGCGGCCTTCCCGAAAATGCCAACGTGCACGCCCATGTGGCCATGGCAGAGGCAAAAGCCGGTTGCCCCATGATGGCCCGTATGCACGTGCAGGCTGCGCTCGATCTGGCCTCGAAGGCAGCCGAACAAAAGGATGGCACAGCCGATGAGGCCGACCTGAATCATGCTGTTGACCTGGCACGCCAAGCCCTGGTTCTGCTGGAGGCCGATGACTGATGATACGACTCAGTGACGACCTGCAGGCCCGCCACCAGGTTTCGGGTGGCCGGCCTGCTGCCCCAAGGCCAGGCCCGGCACACGCTCCAACTGCATCCGCAGCCGACAACCGCCCGCAAACTGCCGGCGCCATCAGGCACCTTATGACCATCGACGTGGAGGAATACTTCCAGGTCGAATCCGCCGCCGCCTCAATCGGCCCCGACGCCTGGCACAACTGGCCGTCAAGAATCCAGCCGTCCGTCGAGCGCATCCTCGCTCTGCTGGAACGCCATCAAACCAAGGCCACCTTCTTTGTCCTCGGCTGGGTCGCCAACCAGCATCCGTACCTGGTTCGCGCAATTGCCCAGGCCGGTCACGAGGTGGCCTCGCACGGAATGTCGCATGCCATGATCACGCGACTTTCGCCGCAACAGTTCAGGGGCGAGATTCTGGACAGTCGCAAAATGCTGCAGGATATTTCCGGGCAGGAAGTCATCGGCTACCGCGCCCCCACCTTTTCCATCATGCACCAGACCGCCTGGGCCCTGGATGAACTGGTGCTGGCCGGTTACAAATACGATTCGTCCGTCTTCACCGTGCGGCACGACCGGTATGGCGTGCCCGAGGCCCCACCCGGCCCGCACATGGCCAATGCCGGCAATGACACAATCAGCATACTGGAAATTCCGCCGCTCACGCTCCCCGTCGGCCGCCGCCTGAGGTTGCCAATGGGGGGCGGGGGCTACCTGCGGCTCCTGCCCACACTGGCCATGGAGATGGCTATCACTCGCAGCCAGAGGAACAGCCTGCCGGCCATGATCTACCTGCATCCCTGGGAACTCGATCCCGGCCAGCCCCTTCTGCCCATGCCGCGGATGAAGCGCTGGCGACACCGAGTGGGCCTTGCCGGGGCCGAAAAAAAGCTCGACCGCCTGTTGACGCGCTACAGCTTTGCGGCCGTGGAAGATTGCCTGCCCATGCTGCGGTCGCTGGCCGATTCCCGCAAATTCACCTACGGCCGCCCAGGCCAGAACTCGCCCCGCCAGTAGCTGCCCACCGCCCGCCTCTGTTGTTTTTCTGTACCCTTCTCCCTTGACGGGAGAAGGTGGCCCGCAGGGCCGGATGAGGGTGAGGCTGTTGCTTGTGAACAAGAGCGAGGATCTTCCCGCGCGGCGACACCCCCACCTGTCTCCGCTGAAGCGGAGACATCCTCCCCCTCAAGGGAGAGGAGTTGAAACGGCAACGGCTTTTGAGACGGTGGCCCGCAGGGCCGTGTTGCCGTTAGCCTCTTCACCGTGGCACGGCCATCCTGGCCGTGAGTGCCGGGGGGCATCCTGCCCGGCCTGTTTCCGTTGCCTTTTCAGTTTCTGTTGCCTTTTCTTTATCTGCTCTTTCCCCGATTTCTTCTCGATTCTACCTGCCACAATCGATTACAATACGGCCTTTTTCCGGGCCATTGCCCGAAAACGGGTTCTAATCTTCAGGAACCCGCACGGTCAGAATATTTCGTTTTGAGAGGCAGGACGAACATGAGTAATCAGCAGAACAGGGTCGCATTGGTAACCGGAGCCAGCCGCGGTATCGGAGCTGCAATCGCCACAGGGCTGGCTGCCGAAGGCTACGACGTGGCCAGCTTCGATATCCTCGAAAGCGCCGACACGGTCAAGGCCATCGAGGCCGCCGGTCGCAAAGGTCTCTCCCTCACCGGCGACGTTACAAACGCCGCCGACCGCCAGGCCGCAATCGACAAAATCAAGCAGACCTTCGGCCGCCTCGACGTGCTGGTGAACAATGCCGGCGTGGCTCCCAAGGTGCGGGCCGATATACTCGAGGCCGGCGAAGAAAGCTACGACCGCGTCATGACCATTAACCTCAAGGGGCCTTATTTCCTGACGCAACTGGTGGCCAATTACATGCTCGAGCAGGCCGCCCAGACGCCAGATGAATGGCGCTGCATCGTCAACATCTCCAGCATGAGCAGCTACACCGCCAGCCCTTCGCGCGGCGAGTATTGCCTGTCGAAGGCCGGCGTCAGTATGGCCACCAAGCTGTTCGCCGCCCGCCTGGCCGAGGTCAACATCGGTGTCTACGAGGTCCAGCCCGGCATCATCAAGACCGACATGACCAAGGTCGTCACCGAGAAATACGACAAGCTCATCGCCGAAGGACTGACGCCCATCCGCCGCTGGGGCTACCCGGAAGACGTGGCCCGGGCCGTCGCCGTCTGCGCCCGAGGCGATATCCGATTCTCAACCGGCGAAGTCATCAACGTCGATGGCGGCTTCCACCTGCGAGTGCTCTGATAACCCGACTCTGCAAGCGCCCAGCCGACGCCCCTTCGTTTCTGTGTCGGGGAAAAGTTGTTGCAGCCGATTCGTTCATTGCCCCCGGCAATGGGGCATGCCAAGTACTGATAAAACCTTGAGGAGTCTCATGAAAACCATCACCATCAAGCACCAGGGCAGCGAAGTGCCCCTTACCGTGGCCAACACCATTATTGTCGGCGCTGGCGCCGCAGCCATGAATTGCGCCGTAAAACTGGTCGAATTCTGGCAGTCGCGCGGAGTCAAAAACCCGGCCGATAAACTCATCGTCGTCACCGGCGGCCTGCCCCTCGGCGCCAGCCGCATGAGCGGCAGCGATAAGCAGACCTATTACAAAATGGGCACCAGTCCCCGTATTCCGGACACAGCCGTCGAGTTTGCCCAGGCCCTCACCGGCTTCGGCTGCTGTCATGGCGATCTGGCCCTGGCCGAAGGTATCGGTTCCTTGCGCGGCTTCTATCATCTGGTCGAAGTCGGCGTGCCCTTCCCGCACGATCCCTGGGGCGCTTTCATCGGCTACAAGACCGATCACGACCCCTACGAGCGAGCCACCAGCGCCGGCCCCAAAACCAGCAAGTTCATGAGCGAATGCCTGCAGGCCAAGGCTCTGCGGATGGGCATTCGCATCGTCGATAAGCACCCGGTGGTCCGCTTTGTGACCGAGGGCAA
>JAWLHX010000093.1:0-11730 GCA_041690105.1 Phycisphaerae bacterium | reverse complement strand
TGCTGGCCATATCATCGGCAGGCAACGGCGGGCAGTCAGTCGGTAGCAGGCAATTGCTGGGAGCGCTGGCCGAGAGCCTGTCGCTGTGGCTGGAGGCGGAATCGTTGGCTGTCTGCGTTCCGGAGATCGATGGCCAAGCCGTGGAAGTTGCACTTCGCGGCGGAGAGTCGGCCGAGACGGCCTTTATTTGTGTGGAGACGCAGGACGGCGCGGCTGCCCACCTGGCCATTGCCGAGGTCGGCTCGGCGGGCTTCGGCCTGTCGCCTGCCGAACGTCGCGAGGCATGGCTTTTTGAGCGACTGGGCGAGCGCATGGGGCAGGGGCCCTTCTGGGCCCTGGATTTGTCCTGTGGCGGGCGGCGTTTTGGCACGGTGGTATTTTCGCTGAAGGGCGGCTTGGCGGCGGCCGAGGTTTTACGTCGCCAGACGCACGAACTGACTTCGCTGGGCGAGGTGGCGGCGGCGGCCATTGATCGTCAGCAGCAGTTGGCCGAGCGGGAGCGGATGCTGGAATCGTTGAGCGAGGCCGGTCGCATTGCGGCCGAGGCGCAGCAGGAGTTGTACGCTCGGCGCAACATAGCTGCCGTGGGCGAGATGGCGGCGGGCGCAGCTCACGAAATCAACAATCCTCTGGCGGTGATAAGCGGGCGGGCCCAACTTCTGGCCGAGGACGAAGAGGATGAGGGTCGTCGCAAGGCCCTGGAGATCATAGTTGAGCAGGCCCAGCGGGCCAGCGGCATAATAGGCGAGCTGATGAGCTTTGCCCGGCCGGCATCGCCCGTGAAGGTGCCGGTGGAGGTGAAGTCTCTGGTGGCCGATGCTATCGCAGGGCAGGGCGAACTGCTGGCCAAGAGTCAGGTACAGATTGAAGAGCTTGTGCCGGACGATCTGCCGGAGGTCCAGGCCGATCGCAAGCAGATCGTCTGGGCTCTGGAGGAGTTGCTGCGCAATGCAGCGGCCGAGATGAGCGAGGGCGGCCAGGTGAAGGTGTCGGCTCTGTGCGATGCCGATGGCCGGCGCCTTGTGCTGCGGGTTGAAGATAACGGTCCAGGCATGTCGGCGGAGGTTCAGGAGCATGCTTTCGCCCCATTCTACAGCGGGCGGCGGGCCGGTCGCGGCCGCGGCATGGGGCTGCCCAAGGTCAGGCGTATTATTGAAATGCACGGTGGCCAGGTTCGCCTGTCGACATCGCCGGGGCAGGGCACGACGGTCGAGCTGATTCTGCCGACCGCCGAGTAATCCGGGGATTAAACTACAGCCTGCAGGCGCAGCATGCCGAAAAATACATCGGGATGCTGTTTGTGTTTTCGCACACTGGCTGCTGGAGGAATCATGGCTGAGGCCAACATTCTGGTTGTTGACGACGAGCGCGAGGTGTGCGAACTGCTCAGCGACTGGCTGAGCCAGGAATCGGCCTGGACGGTCGATTACACCACCGAACCTCTGCGAGCCCTGGAGCAGATAGGTCAGGGCCAATATGACGTCATGGTGACCGACATCTGCATGCCGCAACTTGACGGGCTGGACCTGGCCCGGCAGGTGCGTCAGCTTTCGCCCGGTCTGCGGATTATCGGCGTTACCGGTTATGCCAGCGTCAGCAGCAGTGTTGAGGCCATGCGGCTCGGGTTTGCCGATTATCTGCAGAAGCCATTCCGTATGGACGAAGTGCGGGCGGCGGTAGTCCGGGCCCTGGAGGCTCAGCAGGAGCAGCAACAGGTTGAGTCGTGTGCCGACGTGGTTACGGCCGATAACGCCCACCTGGCGGCCAGCAATAACGATTTGAGCAAGCGGCTCGAACTGGTCAGCCGCGACCTCACCCTGATGCAGCAGCGTCTGGCAGGCCGGGTGGCCGACCTGGCCTCGCGCTGCGAGGCGGCCGACCTGATGGACGGCGAGCGCGACCTGGATCGGCTGCTGGCCATTGGCCTGATGTTGCTGCGCAATCAGCTTGCCGGTCAAAATCATGCTTTGCTGCTGGTCGATCATCCGCCGCCGCGTGTTCAGGCGGTGGCTCGCATTGATGGCGGCGACGTTGTGGTGGAGAGCGAGGAATGGCCGCTTGAGGCGGGCATTGTGCGCTCGGTTGTGCGGCGCAAGCAGGCGGCGCTGGTTGAGGAGTTATCGGGCTCGGCGATTGCCGAGGGCGCCTCACAACTGGTGGGCGACACAGGGTCGCTGCTGGTGCTGCCCATGCTTGGCGGCGGCGAAGTGCAGGCCGTGGCCCTTGTGCGTCGCGACGATGCCCAGCTCGGTTTCGGTGCGGCCGAAGTCCGTCGGGCGACCAGCGTATGTGCCGAGGTGGGCAAGGCCCTGGAGACGGCCAAACGGTTTCGCGACCATCAGCAACAGGCTTTTTCGTGCCTGGTGGCGCTGGCTGAATCGGCCGAGGATAATGATGGCGAGGCCGAAGGCCATGGCCGCCGCGTGGCCCGCCGGACGCGCGGCATAGCCCGGCGACTGGGCGTGGACGAGCAGCGCATGAATGTTCTGGAAATTGCCGGCCGGCTCCACGATATCGGCCTGCTGACCCTGCCGCAGGAGTTTCGGGCGGGCGGACACGAAGAACTGACCGAAGCCGACCTGCGCCAGCGCAACGAGCACGCGGCAGTTGGCGGGCGACTGCTCGAGAATTTCGGCTTCATGAGCGAAGTATCACGGCTGATAGGCGGACATCATGGCACCATGCTCGAAATGGACGCCGAGCAGCAGGCCCTGGTGGCGGCCGAGATATACGATGAACTTACGCACGACGGACCGTTCGGCCTGGCCATTTCGCACGAAGAGGCAATGCACCGTCTGAGGTCGCAGGCCGACCAGTGGGGGCTGGACGCGGCCACCATCGAAGCGCTGGATCGTGAGATCGTCTGCGAGATGTAACTCGCCGCGGTCCGCGGGGGGGGCTTGCAGCAGGCCGTGGGCGCGTGCGACGAACGACAGCGATCCCCCGGCAGCGACGGTGTTTCAACAGAAAAAGCCAAATTCCCGATTTAATATTCCGCCTTTAGACGACCAAACCGTACAATGAACCGAATGTCCGCTTGGGCGTGTGCTCGCGCGGTCATGCAGTGAATTCAATGAAGGGAGAACGTGATGATCAGGTCTAAGAAGCAGTGGTTGCTGCCACTGGTGAGCGCGTTGGTGGCGATTCTGTGCATTCCGAACCTGGCTGTTTCGCAGGATACTCCGGCCAACAATGGTCCGTCGGCCAATGCCCAGAACGCCCCCGCGGCCGAGGGGCCACAAATTCCGTGGCAGACCGACCTGGAGGCGGCCAAGGCTGAGGCTGCAAAGTCCGAGAAGCCGATGCTGCTGGACTTCACGGCTGCCTGGTGTGGTCCGTGCCGCATGATGAACGCCCAGGTTTTTCCGGAGACCAATGTTGTCAAGACTGTTGAGGATTTCGTTCCGGTCAAGCTGGATGAGGCCAAAATTGACGCCGCCATTATCAAGCAGTATAAGGTGGATAGCTTCCCCACCTTTGTCATCCTCAGCAGCGACGGCAAGGAGGTGGCCCGGGCCACTGGCGCCATGCCGGCCGATGGTTTTCTGGACTTCCTGAAGTATGCCCAGGCCGGCCTGACGCTGGAGAAAGACGCAGAGAATCTGGAAGCCCTCTACACTCGTGGCCGCTACGGCGTGCTGTTTGCACCGACCGTGGAGGAGAAAAAGCAGCAGGTTGAGGCCGCCCTGAAGGCCATTGGCGAGAAGGACAACGAGAAGCGTGCCCGGCTGCTGATGGCCAAGGCCCTGCTGAGCGAGCCGGCCGAGGGTGCCAAGGTGCCCGAGGAGGCTTACAAGTATCTGCGCGAGGCGATGCAGTTGGATCCGGAAAACGAATTCGGCGTGCGTGAAGAGGCCGCCTACGTAATCATGGTAATGGACTTCCAGAAGAGCGATCAGAAGGATACCGAAAAGCTGCTGAAGGACGTGAATGCCTACCTTGAGCAGTTCCCGGCTGAGAAGATCAGGGAGAAGAACCTGGCGGCCCAGGTACTTGAGCTGCAGTTCCGGCTGAGACTGGCCAAGGGCGACTTCGAGGGCGGCATTGAGTCGCTGCAGGCCATGAAGAAGGTTGTTGATAATGAGCAGATGAAAACTCAAATAGATGGCGTGATAGAGAACATCCGCGCGGAGGTGGCCAAGCAGGCCGCACCCGGCAATAACAATGGCGGGCAGGGCGCTGCTCCGGGAGCGGCCCCGGCACCCGGCACGACTCCGGTACCTCAATCCGAATAAGGGCTGAGGTTACAGTCTGATTCCGAAAAAGCGGGCGATGCGGCTGCTGAATGACTTCAGGGGCTGCCTCGCCCGCCGTTTTTTTGCAGGTGCAGGCAGTGGTCGTGCGGATTTTCCGGTCGACTTACGCCCGCCTTTTGGCATGCCTCTGAAGGTACCGTTTGAGGTAGCGGCCGGTGTGGCTTTTTTCGTTTTCCGAAATCTGCTCGGGCGTTCCGACGGCCACGACTTCGCCGCCGGCCTCGCCGCCTTCGGGCCCCAGATCAATAATCCAGTCGGCGTAGGCCACCACTTCCGGGTTATGCTCGATTACCAGAATCGTGTTGCCGCGCTCAACAAGGCGGTTCAGCACGTCGAGCAATCGCTGCACGTCGGCAAAGTGCAGGCCGGTAGTTGGCTCGTCGAGCACATAGACCGTGTTGCCGGTTGCCGCCCGGCCAAGTTCGGTGGCCAGCTTGACTCGCTGGGCCTCGCCGCCGGAGAGGGTCGTGGAGGGCTGGCCCAGTTTAATGTAGCCCAGGCCGACATCGTTCAGGGCGGTCAGCAGGGTCATGATTTTGGGGAAGTTCTCGAAGAAGCTCAAGGCTTCGGCCACGCTCATGTCCAGCACGTCGGCAATACTGCGGCCACGATAGCGGATTTCCAGCGTTTCGCGCCCGTAACGCAGACCATGGCATTGCTGACAGACGACGAAAATATCGGGCAGAAAGTGCATCTCAATCTTCTTGACGCCCTGGCCCTGACAGGCTTCGCAGCGTCCGCCCTGCACGTTAAAGCTGAACCGGCTGGGCTTGTAGCCGCGGATTTTAGCCTCACGCGTGCGGGCAAAAACCTGCCGTATGAGGTCGAACAGGCCGGTGTAGGTGGCGGCATTGCTGCGCGGAGTGCGGCCGATGGGCGACTGGTCGATCTCGATCACCTTGTCGATGAGTTCGGTGCCGCTGATGGTCGAATGGCGGCCGGGGCGGTCGGTCGAGGCATAGAGCTTGCGCCGCATGGCGCGCAGCAGAATCTCGTTAATAAGTGTGCTCTTGCCCGATCCGCTGACGCCCGTGATGCAGCTGAAGACGCCGAGCGGAAAATCAACGTTTATGCTCTTAAGGTTATGCTCGGCGGCCCCTTTCAGGCGGATCATCCGGCGGCGCGATGTTTTGCGGCGCTTCGCGGGCACGGCAAAGGGTGTGCGGCCCGAGAGAAACCCGCCGGTCAGCGAGCGCGGACAGTTGATAATCTCTTCGACCGAGCCCTGGCTGATGATCTGGCCGCCATGCTCGCCGGCCCCGGGGCCTATGTCGATGACATGATCGGCCGCCAGAATGGTATCCTCATCGTGCTCCACCACCAGCAGTGTATTGCCCAGGTCGCGAAGCTCCTTAAGCGTGCCGAGCAGGCGCTCGTTGTCGCGCGGGTGCAGGCCGATTGTCGGCTCGTCCAGCACATAGCAGACGCCCACCAGGCCCGAGCCAACCTGCGTGGCCAGGCGGACGCGCTGGGCCTCGCCGCCGGAGAGTGTCTGCGTCAGGCGGTCGAGAGTCAGGTAGCCAACTCCCACTATGCTGAGGAAGCTCAGCTGGCTGCGAATCTGCCGCAGAATCGGCTCGGCTATTCGTCCACGATTGCCGCTGAATTTGACCCCGGAGAACTGGTCGCGGGCCTGGTCGATGGTCAGCGATGTCATTTGGCCTATACTTTTGCCGTCAATGCTCACGGCCAACGACTGCGGCTTCAGCCGATAGCCCTGGCAGGTGGGGCAAGTCTGGCGGGTCATCAGGTTCATCAGCCTCCGCTTCAGGCTGTTGCGCGAAACCTTACGATAGTGCGTGCGAAGTATGGGCACAATGCCGTCGAAGGTTGCATCGCCGAAGAGCAGTATGCGTTGTTGGGCCGCCGGCAGCTTGTCGTAGTGGGTGTCGGGCGCGACGCCGGTGGCTCGCTGAAAACGCTCCAGAATGTCGCTGAGCCTGATGCCGAGTTTGGCGGTACTGTCTTTCAGCGGAGCAAGGGCGCCACCACCCAGCGTCCTGGCCGGGTCGGTAACTATCAGCTCCGGATCGAATTCAAGGTTGCTGCCAATGCCATCGCAATCCGGGCAGGCGCCATAAGGGCTGTTGAAGGAGAACATGCGAGGTGACGGCTCGTCGAACGAGATATGGCAATCCGGGCAGGCGTAAAGCTGGCTGAACAGTTCGTCCACCCAGCGGCCGCGGCTCGTCTCGTGGGTAATAATCACCAGCCCCTCGCTGAGCCGCAGGGCGGTCTCCAGCGATTCGCTCAGCCTGGCCTGCAGGTTGGGCTTTATGACCAGCCTGTCGACCACTGCTTCTATGGAATGCATGCGCGTCTTCCGCAGCGGCGGCGGCGACTTGACGTCGTAAATTTCGCCATCAATGCGGGCCCGCACAAAGCCCTCGCGCTGAATCCGCCGGAGAATATCCTTATGCTCGCCCTTCTGGCCGCGCACCAACGGGGCCAGCACCATCACCCGGGTACCGGCCGGCAGGCTCAGCACGCTCTGGTTGATCTCCTCGGCGCTCTGCTGGGTAACCGGCCTATGGCAATTGGGGCAGTGAGGGGTGCCGCAACGAGCGTAGAGCAGTCGCAGGTAATCATAGAGTTCGGTAGTGGTGGCCACCGTCGATCGTGGATTGGGGTTCTGCATGCGCTGCTCGATGGCGATGGCCGGCGGCAGGCCTTCAATATGATCGACATCGGGCTTCTGCATCTCGCCCAGAAACTGGCGGGCGTAGGCCGACAGGCTCTCGACGTACCGGCGCTGCCCCTCGGCGTAGATGGTATCGAAGGCCAGCGACGATTTGCCCGACCCGCTGAGCCCGGTAATCACCACCAACTGGTTGGCCGGAATATCCAGGTCCAGATTCTTCAGGTTATGCTCGCGGGCACCACGAATGATTATCGCCTCGCCGGAGGCCTCGCGGGCACTCTTGCTGGCGCTGGGTTGTTCGACCGGAGTTTGCGGCGTTTTCTTCACTGCACTTGCTCCCCTGACGGCTGAAAAGGCGCTGCACGATTCCAGAGCATGACCGCTGCTGGGACGACGGCACAAATTCCGCCGCTGGTGCCGACCAGTGTTGATGATGGGGCAGGGCGGGCGCGGTCAAGCCTGTATTGTAGCACAACCAAAGGTGCAGGCAAGGTAATGATGCCGACTCCAATGCAGCATTTGCTGCCCCCCGGCGGGTGACGGGGGAATAACTTTTTCATTCCGCCACATTTTCTGCTCCAGCGTGATAACGGTCACCGCGGCGTTTTCGTGTCCTGGGCTATGATGGCTATAAGTTGCAATGGCGGCTCCAACAAGGGATGGGAGCCGGGCAAGGGTTTATGAATTTCAGAAGGATCAGGGCCATGATGCGTCTTATCGATGTGGTGCGTAACAGTGACAGGCGTCTCGTTGTGCCGCTGGCGGGCTTTCCGGGTGCCCAGCTCACGCGATCGACGCTGAAGCAGAACGAGTTCAATGCCGAACTCCAGTATCGCTCGCTTTACAAGCTGATCGAGCGGATCAGCCCCGACGCCATCTTCCTGATGATGGACCTTTCGGTCGAGGCCGGGGCCATCGGTCTGCCGGTCAGGTTTCCGCTGCTGGAGTCGGCCACGGTCGAGCACCACCCCGTGCACGATGTAAGCGACCTGGAGCAGTTCAAGGTGGTCGACATCCTGGGCGATGGCCGCGTATGGGTGTTTCTGGAGACCATGCGGCGCCTCAGCCAGAAGGTCCGCCTGCCCAAGGGGGGCTATGTCATCGGCCCATTCACCCTGGCCGGCCTGCTTATGGGAGCCAACCAGATTGCCCTGGATACGGTTGACCGGCCCGATGTCGTCCGCAGCGTGGTGAACTTTGCCGAGCAACTGATTATCGACTATGCCTCAGCCCTGGTTGATGCCGGGGCCGACATGATCTGCATCCTGGAGCCCACGGCCTGCTTCCTGTCGCCGTCGGCCTTCCGCCAATTCTGCAGCACAAGCATCGGCCAGATTATCAGGCATATCGACGCCGCGGCCATTCTGCACATTTGCGGCAACACCACGCACCTGGCCCCGGAAATGGCCGCAACCGGTGCCCAGGCACTATCGCTGGATGCCGTGGTCGACCTGGCCGAAGTCGCCCGCAAGGTGCCGGACGATTGCGTGCTGATCGGCAATATCGACCCCGTCAGGGTGATGGTCAATGGCACTCCGGCCGATGTGGCCCGGGCGGTTCGCGATCTGCACGAGCACATGTCGCAGGTCGAGAATTTCATCATCTCGACAGGCTGCGACCTGCCGCCCGAAACGCCAATCGAGAACATTGCAGCCATGGTGCAGGCAGGCAAAGCTCTGCCGCGTCCGCAGCGTCGCCTTGCCGCGCTGGTCTGATGCGGGGCAGGGGGGGGAGGGCGAAAGAGCGGTCGCCATATGTCGCCTGTCGCGCCAGGCCCGGCGTGCAGCCATGGGTAGAGCAGTTTGCCCCGCCTTACCCGATCCATTGATATTATCATTGCCAATAAAAAGATCCGACCAGGCTAACCCATAGGGAGTTGCTGCAACGGTATCTCATCCCGACAGAGCGGAGCAGCAAAAAGGGCGGCTGCCGGCGCAAAGTCCAGGCTTGACAGAAGTTTGGCGGCCTGTACAATGTTAGGCATGGCTAACTTAAGGGAGGTCTCCTCAGACCGCTCTCCTGCAAGTCTGCATCGCGCTTCAGTACTTACGCTCTTCTCGGGAGTTTCAATGTCTGGCAAAGTCATTCGTGTCGCACTGGCGGGAAATCCAAACGCCGGTAAAACAACCATTTTCAACCACCTGACAGGGGCCCGACAGTACGTGGCCAACTATCCCGGGGCAACCGTCGAGAAAAAGAGCGGCCGACGCCAGCACGGGCCGCACAGTCTCGAAATCGTCGATCTGCCCGGCACCTACAGCCTGACCGCCTACTCCCCCGAGGAGCTTGTGGCCCGCGACTACTGCATTGACGAGTCGCCCGACGCCATTGTCGATGTGGTCGACGCCTCCAACCTCGAGCGAAATCTCTACCTGGCAGTGCAATTCATGGAACTGGGCGCCCCGCTGGTTATTGCCCTCAACATGATCGACCTGGCCAAGTCGCACGGGATCGAAATCGACCAGCCGCAACTTTCGAAATTGCTGGGCGTAACCATTATTCCAACCGTCGGCACGCGCGGCACAGGCATCGACCAACTGATTGATGCCGTAATAAACGAGGCCGAGCAACAGGCCCTGGCCCGGCCGGCACGCATCGATTATGGCCGCGACATCGAGCAGGAACTGTCCCGCATCCAGCCCCTTGTCAGCCATCTGCCCAACCGGTCCGCACCCGACGCAGGCCCACGAGGCCCCGGCGGCCCCAGCACACAGGGCACGCCAGCTGCCTCCGCCGACACCGCCGCCGACCCTTCGGCCGAACCGGGCGCAGCTTCCTCCGGCGATCAGGTCGTCGCCGCCGCCGGCGGTATGCTTCTGCGTAACCTTCCACCGCGCTGGCTGGCGGTCAAGCTGCTGGAGGGCGACGAGGTGGTGCTGGAAAGTGTTCGCTCCCAGCTTGGTGCGGATTTCGCTCAGCTCCAACAGCTGCTGGAGCAGGCCCGGGGCCGGCTCGAGTCGCTCTTCAGCCAGGGCATCGAGACGGCCATGGCCGACAGGCGTTACGGCTTCATCAGCGGCGCTTGTCACGAAGCCGTCCGCACAACTGCCGCCGCCCGTTACAATATCTCCGATCGAGCCGACTCCATCATTCTGCACCGCATTGTCGGACTGGTGATTTTTGCCGCCATGATGTTCGGAGTCTTCAACCTCGTGTTTGCTGTTGGCGATCCGCTTATGACTCTGCTGGAGCAGGGCAAGGGCTTTGCCGCCGAGACCGTCGCCGGGCTCTGGCCCGATGGCTCCGACAGTCCGCTCAAGGGCCTGCTGGTGGATGGCATCATCGAGGGCGTAGGCTCGGTACTCATCTTTCTGCCCAACATCGCCCTTTTGTTTCTGGCCCTGGCTTTTCTTGAGGATAGCGGCTACCTGGCCCGGGCTGCTTTTCTGATGGATCGAATCATGCATCACATGGGGCTGCATGGCAAGAGCTTCATTCCTATGCTGATGGGCTTCGGCTGCTCGGTGCCGGGCATCCTGGCCACCCGAACCCTGGACACCAGGCGCGACAGGCTGATCACCATGTTCGTGCTGCCGCTGGTCAGTTGCAACGCCCGGCTGCCGATCTACCTCATTATTCTGCCGGCTTTCTTCCCCGGCTGGATGAAGGCCCCCTTGCTCTGGATGCTCTATATGATCGGCATCGGACTGGCCATCGTCATGGCCAAGTTGCTGCGCGGCACCGTCTTCCGGGGCGAGGCCGTACCGTTCGTCATCGAGTTGCCACCCTACCGCATGCCGACCCTGCGCAGCGTGCTGATGCACACCTGGGAGCGCTCCAGCGGTTACATCAAACGGGCCGGCACCGTTATTCTGCTGATTACCATCGTCATGTGGGCGGCCAGCAGCTATCCGAAGCTGCCCGAAGATCAGGCAGCCACCGCCGACGATGCCGCCGCCATCAAGCACTCGGCCGTAGGTCGCACCGCAGCTGCAATCGAGCCGGTCATGCGTCCCATGGGCTTCGACTGGCGCATCACTACCGGTATTATTCCCGCCCTGCTGGCCAAGGAGATGTTTGTCGTGCAGATGGGCTTCGTCCATAACCTCGAGGTCGACCCCGACAGCGAGGACGACGACGAAGGCCGGGTCGCTCTGCAACAGCAGTTGGCCAACAATTACACCCCGCTCATCGGCCTGTGCGTCATGCTCTTCTGCCTGATCTCAACCCCCTGCATAGGCACGCTTGCCGCCACCTGGCGCGAGAGCGGAAAACTGCGCTGGGCCCTCCTGCAAATGCTGGTGCTGACATTCCTGGCCTACTCCATAACCACGGCGGTTTACCAGATCGGGTCGATGCTGGGGCTGGGCGTCAATTCAGCAGGCTGATGGCCGCAGGCAAGCCGGCCCCCTTAGGTGCTGCAACTTGGGTGACACAATTGGGGCCATACTTTGGAGCGACTGCCTGCCATGAGCCCGTTGAATGGCGCAGCAGGCGCCAAAGTGTGAGGGCGAACCATGTGCGGCTGTCGATGTGCGGCAATTAGCACACCCGTCAGAACGGTATGCCGTCATCGGCCGCAGGCTTGATGCTGCGATAATCGCGCTTGAATTGCCGCTCCAGCTCGTCCTTCGGCAGAATCAGTGACGTCGGCCGACCATGAGGACAGGTGGCCGCAAGCTCGGCCAGGTGCCGCCGGGCAAGCAGGGCCTCCATCTCCTCAGGCCTCAGGCGGTCGCCAGCCTTGACGGCTGCATGGCAGGCCATGCGATGAAGCAACTCGTCCAGCACAGCCTCGCCGGCGGCAGAACTGTCATCATCCTGCCCGCTGGCCCATTCAAGCAGATCGCGCAGCACCCGCTCCGGCTGGAGCCGGCGACAGATGAGCGTCGG
>JAWLHX010000092.1:0-12106 GCA_041690105.1 Phycisphaerae bacterium | reverse complement strand
GAGCACTGGCGGCAAGATCAAGCTGACCGTCGGCCCGCTGCCGCTGTACGTACGTCAGGCGAACTGACGCCATCAACTGGTGCTGCTGCAACGCGCAACCAGCTTATGCCGGCACTGCCGGTGCTGGACTATGTCCAACTTTATGCTTTTTATCTACAGCGGCTAAGGGAATTCAGAAGATGAGCAGGAAACCGTCCAAATCAAAATCCGCAAAGGTTGAGAAGACATCAGCAAAGGCCGCTGAGGAGTCGGCTGAGCAGGCGCCGAGCAAGAGCGAAGCGAAAGTGGGTGAGGCGGCGGGTGCGTCTGGCGCTGAAAACGCCGCTGCGGGCGGTTTCCGCACGGAATCCGACAGCATGGGCCAGGTGCAGGTGCCGGCCGATGCCTACTATGGCGTACAGACGATGCGGGCGGTGGAGAATTTTCCGGTCTCGGGTCGTCGCCCGCATCTGGAACTGATCCGCAGCTACGTGGCCATAAAGAAAGCCTGCGCCATGGCCAACTGCGACCTGGGCAAGCTTGACAGCCGTCGCAGTCGGGCCATCTGTCAGGCTGCCGACGAGATTCTCGGCCGCGGCCAGTGGCTGGACCAGTGGGTGGTTGATGTATTTCAGGCCGGTGCCGGCACCAGCATGAACATGAACACCAACGAAGTTCTGGCCAACCGGGCCCTGGAAATCATTGGCAGGCAGCGGGGCGAACACGATGCCCTGAGCCCCAACGATCATGTCAACATGTCGCAGTCCACCAACGACACCTTTCCCACGGCCATGCACGTTGCCGTGCTGATGGTGTGGGAAGACCTTCGGCGGGCTCTTGACGACATTATCCGCACGCTGGCCACCAAGGCCCGGCTGTTCGACCGCATTATGAAGAGCGGACGAACGCACCTGCAGGATGCCGTGCCGATACGGCTCGGTCAGGAGTTTGCGGCCTATCGCGGAGCTATCGAAGAAGCCCGTGACTTTCTGGCGCATGCGGCCAAGTCGTTGCGCGAGGTGGCCCTTGGCGGATCGGCTGTCGGCACAGGCATCAACACGCACGAGCAGTTTTCGCGTCAGGCGGTCGAGCAACTGGGGCGGATTGTCAACCTGCCCCTGACCCACGCCCGCGACCTGCGGCTGAGAATGCAGAGCATGCTGCCCATAGCCACCATGAGCGCGGGACTGCGCAACCTGGCACTGGAACTTACCCGCATCGGCAACGACCTGCGTCTGCTGAGCAGTGGGCCTCGTACCGGGCTGGCCGAGATTCAGTTGCCGCCCGTGCAGCCTGGGAGCAGCATCATGCCGGGCAAGGTGAACCCGTCGATGGTCGAATGTTTGAATATGATATGTTTCCAGGTAATTGGTAACGACACGGCCGTGGCCATGGGCGTGCAGGCCGGACAGTTGGAACTCAATGTGATGATGCCCGGCATGGCTGTGGCCATGCTTGATTCGCTGACCTATCTGCGCAACTACCTGCCGGTTTTCAACGAGCTCTGCCTGGCGGGCATTACCGTCGATGAGGAACGTTGCCGCTGGTACCTGGAGAACTCGGTGGGCATGGCCACAATCCTGAATCAGAAGATTGGCTACCTGAAAGCTGCCGAAGTTGCCAAAAAAGCTGTGGCCGATAAGACCAGCGCACTGGAGGTCATTCGGCACGACAAACTGCTGACGGATGACGAGCTGAAGGCAATGATGTTGCCGAAGAAAATAACCGAGCCGACCAATCCTGATCTTGGCTGAGCCGTCGGTGGGGCGCGGCTCAAGGTTGCTGCCGGGACTGCCGGCGGTTGGAATCAGGGCATACGTCGGTCAATTGTCTGTGGCCACGGAATCTGCGATTTTAAGCAATTGAAATGGCTTGCAATTTCCGGGGCCGCTCGCTACACTTAGTCTCTGCCAATCAGCAAGCACGATAGCGGCTGTGGGTGCCACCTGGCATCCGGATGTCGAAACCTCTGCGGAGAGGTGGCTGAGCGGCTGAAAGCGACGGTTTGCTAAACCGTTGACGGGGTAATAACCCTGTCCCCGGGTTCGAATCCCGGCCTCTCCGCCAGTAATACAACGAACCGCGTCTTTGGCCCAGTGCTGAAGACGCGGTTTTGTTTTTGCCGGCTCGGCGATCAATCCAGGTGGAAAAGCTCGTCCATGGGCAGCCAGGCAGTGCCGCCGGCGCTGGGCAAAGGTTCGATGCAGGGCCCGGTCAGCGAATTCCACTTCTGCATGGCAGGGTCGGCCAGCAGTGTGGCCCGGTCGGCGTCAAAATCGTGCCCCGTGTATTCCATATAGCTGAAGAGCAGATCAGCGTGCTGGTAAATGGTGTAATTGCTGATGCCAGCCAGCTTTAGCGCCGCCAGCACATCGGGCCAGACATCCTGGTGCAGTTGGCGGTATCGCTCCAGCATCTGCGGCTTGATTCGCACTACTCGTCCAATGCGTTTCATCATCGTGACCCTTGTCCTTATCCTGGTGCTCTGTCGCGAGTTACTTGATGGATGGCCTGCCAATCTCGCCCCCCCACTGGCGCATAATGATAACAGCCTTATGGGTATTGCGTAAGAGCCTGCCGGCGGATATTCTCTTGTCCAGTTGCGTGACGGAAGATTATTGACAAAGTGTGCACCAGATCCAGAACAGCGGGAGTGTTTTATGAGTCAGCGCGTCATCAGGAATCCGATTTTGACCGGCTTTCATGCCGATCCGGTCATTTGCCGCAAGGGCGACGATTTTTATATCGCCAACAGCAGTTTCCAGTGGTGGCCGGGGGTGCCCATTCATCATTCGCGCGACCTCCTGCACTGGGAGCTTATCGGCTATGGCCTGACCCGCACCAGCCAGCTTGACATGAACCGGGCTTTGGACAGCCAGGGCGTCTGGGCTCCGTGCCTGACGTACAATCCGCACGACGACCTGTTTTACCTGGTCTACACCAATGTCAACCGTCACAGCAACTACGCTCCGCTTGAGACGCCCAATTATGTTGTGACGGCTGCTGATCCGCGGGGGCCATGGTCGGAGCCTGTATTCCTGAATCGCAGCGGGTTCGACCCCTCGTCCTTCCACGATGATGATGGTCGCACGTGGCTGGTGAACATGGTCTGGAGCTATCATCCAGAGCAGAAGAATTTCGACGGAATCCTGCTGCAGGAATACAGCAAGGCGGAGCGGCGGCTTGTGGGTCCGATTACAAACATCTTCCGCGGAACTGAGCTCGGGGCAACCGAGGGCCCGCACCTGTTCAAGCGCGACGGCTGGTATTATCTGCTGGTGGCTGAGGGCGGTACCGGTTATGGGCACGCCCTGACCATGGCCCGCTCCAGGCGCATAACCGGCCCCTATGAGGTACACCCGCAGAATCCGATTATGACCGCTCGCGAGACAGATCTGCCGATCCAGAAGGCCGGCCACGGAAATATTGTGGAGACGCCCGGCGGCGAGTGGTACGGGGTTTTTCTGTGCAGCCGGCCGCGCAATGGTCGCCGCAGCGTGCTGGGTCGCGAGACGGGCATGGAGCGTGGTCGCTGGGATGACGACGAATGGTTCCGCTTTGACAGTGCAAACCCGCGTGCGGAGGTACCGGCGGCCGACCTGCCTGAACATCCGAAGCCGACAATCCCAGTGCGGGATGATTTTGACGGCGGGAAGCCCCTGGCCCTCTTCTGGAACACTCTGCGCATGCCTGCAGGGCCCGAAGTAAGCGTCTCGGAGCGACCGGGATGGCTTCGTCTGCGTGCTCAACCGCGACCGCTGGAGACTGACGAGCGTCAGGCATTGCTGGCCCGACGGGTGCAGCACCGCGACTTCGAAGCTTCGACCCTGATGGAATTCGGCCCGCGGCACTGGTGGCAATATGCCGGGCTCATCTGCTATTACGGCCACGCAAACTACCTGTGGCTGCGAGCTACATACAATGACAAGCTTGGCCAGGTGGTGGAGGTTGTCAGGCGGCACGGCCATAACCTGACCCTGCAGGGGCGCATTCAGGCTCATGACTGGCAGCAATTCCACCTGAGAGTCCAGGCGCAGAACGATAAGTATCAGTTTGCGGCATCGCTTGACGGCAAAAGCTGGCAGAACGTAGGCGAACCGGAGGACGGGACGTTTCTTTCGGATGAGGGCGCCAGCGAGTTCGGAGCGGCCTTTACGGGGGCCTTCGTCGGCATGGCAGCGGCCGACATCACCTGCGAATACCCGAATGCCGATTTCGACTGGTTCGAATACCGCGGCCATTGATCAGGCTTTTGTGGCACCTGGGGCTTCATTTAAGAGGCACGGGCGGAAAAAATCATGAAGTGCTGTCCGGATTCGTACAATAATTTGTCGCCACGTTCGTTTTACCTATTTATGTGGCGACGCGCTGCGATCAGGTGTCGGATGAATTCGGACTGCCAAGTGGCTAGGAGTGCAGAAAATGAACAAACAATTGCTGATTGGGGCCGGCATAGCTCTGGCCATAGCGGTCGTGGCCGCAGGCGTGGTGGTAATACAGAGCGCGAAGGACAATATTGTAATTGCCGATGAGACGCTGAATCTGGAGTCGAAAGACAAGACGCCCCAGGTTCCGCGTTCATCACGACCAGTCGCACCGGCACCCCTGCCAACAATTGATATCGCCCGGCCGACCATGAACCCCGGTCAACAATCGACTGGCGCGGACGAACAGGCCGCCGTCCCGGCTGAAGGTTCGGAGCTTGGCGAGGACGAGCGAAATGTTCTCCGGGAGCGGATGGAGGCACAGCTTGCCAACATGTCGGACGATGAGCGGCAGGCCCTACGGGAAGTAATCAACCGGCAGGAGCGTGAAGCCCGGCAGGCCCGTGACGCTGAGCGACGTGCCAACTGGGCTGAAACGCGTCGCTACGGCATGGCCAGCGACTTCCGCCTGCGAATGCTGCAGCGAAACCCCGACCTTCGCCTGAGCGATACTCAACAGCAGCAGGTGGAGACACTGCGCGAGGCAATGCGGCCCAAAACCGATGCGGCCATGGCACAGATATGGACCCAGAGCGAACAGTTGCGCCAGCAGATGCAGACCTTGAGTGCACAGGGAATGGACACTGCAGATACAGCAACTCAGATGCGTGCCTTGCGCGAGCAGGAGCAGGAAATACGCCAGAAGCTGGATGCCGAGTACAAGCAATCGCTTTCGGCAGTGTTGTCGGCCGAGCAGTTGCAGGCTTTGGACAATACCCCGAACTTCGCCAGAGGCCGGGGCAGTCGTGACTGACATGAGTGAAGGCATTGCTCTGCGACACTTGGTTCGGCGCGTCAATGGGCGGCAGCAAACCGTTGTGGGCCGATGATGACTACCGAATTCGGCGGCAGAATGACCTCTTGCTCACTTGCTGCGAACTGAATCTGGCTGCTTGAGCCGACCAGGACAACGCGCGGAGGCGACTGCGAGGCAGACTGATCCCGAACTCTTTTTGCGCCGCTCTCGGCAGGACACTCCTGTGAGTGCGGCAAGTTTTTTTTATCCTGCCGAACGTCAAGCTTTCGCGGCGTGGCTCCGAGGTTTGCGGCTACGGTTATTTCGCCACGATGCATGACCAACCAGTCTTCATCGCAATTAAAGCTGACCTCCACAGCATCCATTCGCCCATCGCTCAGGCAGACAATGCGTTTTCGCAGAGCTATGAGCCTGCGGTACCAGTGCAGCATCTCGGCGTGTTGAGGCTGCGACAGTTCATTCCAATGCAGTTTAGAGCGGAGGAAGGTCGCCTCATCCTGCGGGTCCGGGACATCGTCGGCCTGCCAGCCAAAGCCTACAAACTCCTGGCTGCGGCCCTGGCGGGTGGCTTCGGCGATTTCAGGATCATCGTGACTGGTAAAATATTGAAACGGTGACGATGCCGCCCACTCCTGGCCCATGAATATCATGGGCACAAATGGCGACGCCATCACCAATGCCGCGGCAATTTTGCTGCGCTGCGGCGAGACAAGGTGGCACAGTCGCTCCCCCCTGCACCGGTTGCCAACCTGGTCATGGTTCTGGCTGTAGGCCAGAAACCTGTGCCCGGATAGCCCGGTCGGTGGACGGCCATGCTTGCGGAAACGGTACGGGCAGTACGATCCGGCGTAGACATAAGCGTGGGCCATGGCTCTGGCCATGGGCTGGACTCCGCCGAAGCCGCTGTAATAGCCGGAGCTTTCGCCCGTCAGCCAGGCGTGCAGGGCGTGGTGAAAGTCATCGCTCCACTGTGCGTCCATGCCATAGCCGCCGGCGTCGATTGAACGGACGATGCGAGGGTCGTTAAGGTCGCTCTCGGCTATCAGCACCAGGTGGCGCCCCAGGTACGACTGAAGCTTCTGCACCTGCAGGGCCATATCCTCCAGGATGTGCACGGCACCGGGATCGTAGAAGGCGTGGACAGCATCTAATCTCAGGCCATCGGCGTGGTAATCGCGGAGCCACATGAGGGCGTTATCGATGCAGAATTGCCTGACCTCGTCGCTGTGCGGGCCGGCCAGGTTGACCGCCTGCCCCCAGAGGGTGGGTACGTTCTCCATGAAGTACGGACCGAATTGCGGCAGGAAGTTACCGCTGGGGCCCAGGTGGTTGTAGACGACGTCGACGAGCACGGCCAGTCCGCGACTGTGGCAGGCGTCAATCAGCCGCTTCAGGCCGGCAGGGCCGCCAAGGGCGTGGTGCGGCGCGAACAGATCGACTCCATCGTAGCCCCAGTTGCGGGTTCCCGGCGTCTCGCAGACAGGCATCAGCTCAAGGTGAGTTATGCCCACTTCGACCAGGTGATCGAGCCGCTGAATGGTCGAGTCGAAGGTACCCTGCGGCGTGAAGGTGCCGATGTGCAGTTCGTAGATGACGGCCGACGAAAGCGGGGCCGGCTGCCAGGAGGCATCGGTCCATTGAAACTCAGCATGATCGAGCAGGCGCGATGGTCCCATGGGTCCAGCCGGCTGCCAGGGCGACCGAGGGTCGGGCAATGGCCGGCCGCCATCGATTATAAAGGTGTAGTCATCCCCCGGTCCGGCTTCGGGCACTGTCGCCCTGTACCAGCCGCCGGCGCCGGCTCTCATGGCATGGCGTTGGCCGCGGGTCTGTACTTCAACGGACGATGAAGCGCGGGGCGCCCAGACGGCAAAATCAGCCACGCTGAAATCCTTTCCGCAGGACGTCATCAAAGGGCGAGGCATCCAGTAGATCAGCCCGGACAAACAGGCCCAGTGGAAAATCTTGCAGCAGTTCGGCCACACACATGCGTCCACCGCCAGAAACCTGCGCCTGACTGAGGGCGCTCCGCCACTGCCCGTCGGGCAGTGAAATGCAGGTGCCCTGCCAGTCGTCGCCAAGGCTAATCGGCCATCGCGGCACAATCGCAATCACGGCCGGATGTGCATGGCCGGCTTCGCCCCGTCCGCGGCAGGCGCTTTCAACCGGTGGCGAATGGCCGTCGCTGTCGGCGTCAGGTGCCAGCGTGCGGGCAAAGCCGACGGCATGATCGGCCCGCGGTCCGAAGGCCCAGAGCGGCAGATAACCGCCCGGACGGCTGAACACTCGAGGCAGGGCGGCCCGCACAGCCAGGCTGCGGCGAATGACGAACATTTTGGGCAGTCCCTCGTCAGCCCGTCTGAAGAGGTCGGCAGTATCCACCCTGCCCTGTCGCTCCAGGGCAATCAGTTCGTCCAGCAGTGCCCGGCGACGATCGAAATCGACCGGATTTCGATTGTCAGGATCGACCAGGCTGAGGTCTTCCAGCTCGCAGCCCTGATAAATGTCGGGCACGCCGGGCACGATCATCTTGACCAGCGTCTGAGCCAGGCTGACCAGCCGGCCCGGCTCAACCAGAGGCGCGACAAACTCCTGAAGAGCGGCCACAAACTCTTCGCGTTGCAGCAACTTGTCCACAAAATGTTCCAGCCATTGCTCGTGTGTCTGGTCGGGGTTGAGCCAGGAGGTGTGGCGTTTGGCCTCGCGGTTGGCCTTAATCAGGTAGTCGCGCATGCGCTGGGCCGAAATGGGCCAGGCGCCCACAAGCGTCTGGTATATGAGATACCTCTCGTTGGCGTCCGGACGCCCGGCGACGCATAACGGCACGGCCATGGCATCCCAGCGTCGGACAGCCGCGGCCCATTGCTGCGGAATCTGGGCCAGCAGCGACAACCGGCTTCTGACATCCTCGCTGCGTTTTGTGTCGTGAGTGCTGGTTGTGCGCATGGTGGCGGGCCGGCGGCCGGCGTCGTGGGCCATTATGCGGTGGAAGTCGGCAAGCGAGGTGGCGAAGCAGCCGGGATCGCCACCGACCTCGTTAATGGCGACAAAGCGATTGTAGCGGTAAAAGGCGGTATCCTCGGCTCCCTTGGCCATCAGCGGGCCGGAAAGCTGCTGGAATCGGGCAATAAATTCGGTGACCTGCGGCGCGTCCACCTGGAGCAGCAGAATTTTGCGGATGAATTCGAGCAGTCCGACATCGCACGGCGACAGGCGGTTTATGGTGGTTTTGGCTTCTGCCGCAGCCTGCTCGATAGCCCGCCGGTCCGGCTCGGAGACTACCGTCGATGTTGGAGTGATGTAGGTCCGGTATACCGGCAGAAACACGAGCAAGAGTTCCAGAGCGGCCCGCACCTGGCTCCAGGTATAGTCGCGATACCGCCGGCAGTGCTCGCAGATGGACGCCAGCAGGTGCACCAGCCTGGTGAACTCCGACCCGAACAGCTTGCGGGCAACATGGGTTTTCGACTCAACCAGAACCTCTGGAAACTCTTTACTGGATCCAGTGAAAGCGGCATAGAAGCTGGAAAGAGCAGCCTCGCCCCGCGGATCGGTCCACAGGCCACCGACCTGGTTTAGAAACTCGTAGCCGGTGGTGCCATCTACCGGCCACTCCTCGGGCAAGCTCTCGTTTGGCTGCAGAATCTTTTCGACCGTAAGCCAGGCTTCGGGCGCCTGCTCCCTGAGGCGCTGCAGATAGCCGGTCGGGTTCCGCAGGCCATCCGGATGATCGACTCGTAAACCCTCGACCAGTCCCTGCCGGACGAGTTCCAGCGCCCGGCGGTGGGTGACATCAAAAACGTGCGGCACCTCAACCCGCACGCCCACCAGTTCGTTAATGGCGAAGAACCTGCGGTAGTTCAAATCGTCGGTTGCCGATTTCCAGAATGCCAGCCGGTAGTGCTGAGCCCGGAGAACTTGTTCCATGGCGTTGGCGCTGGAGTTGATGCGCTCCAGCACTTGCTGCAAGTTGGCCGGGCTGCCGATAGATGAATTGTCACCATCTGGCGCCGAAAGCTGGGGGATTGAGCCGGGGGCCACCGGAAAGCGATGATCGTAGTAAGCAACCTCCACCCTGTCTTCGGGATACACTTGGGTTTCGGTCGGCGAATCCGGCCCGGCAGTCACGGCGGTTGATTGCTGCCGGTTCAGCCCGGCCGGCGAAGGTTGTTCCTGGGCTGGCACCAGCTTTATTTCGCCAACTTCCAGGCAGACGCCAAGATGGTCGCCAAGTACGGGCAACAGCACCTGCCCGGGTTGCCGCGCCTGCGGAGCCTGCCAGTCGATGTCGAACCAATCGGCGTACCTGCTCTGCCGGCCCTGCCTGAGGACATCCCACCAGCGCCAGTTCTGTCTGCTGGCAATGGACAGATGATTGGGCACAATGTCAATCAGCAGGCCGAGTTGAGACTGTTTCAGTTGGCGGCAAAGATTCTCGAAGCCCTGTTCGCCGCCAAGATCGGCGCTGATGTGCTCGGGGTCGACACCATCGTAACCGTGAGTACTGCCGGGCGCAGCCTGAAAGAAGGGCGAAGTGTAAAGATGGCTGACGCCAAGGCGGGCCAGATAATCAGCCACCCTGGCGGCATGGTCGAACCCGTGCCGGGCGGTTAGCTGGAGACGATAAGTTGCCCGCGGCACTGCCGGTGGCCTTTTATTGTTGCGGTTCATGCCTGAGCACCATAACTGAACGATCGGCTACCTCCACGCTCTCGCCAGCCTTGAAGAGCAAGCGGATGCTCTCGTCGGAGCCGTCGTTTTCTGGTTGAGCGGTATTGACGATAGCCAGCCACGGGCCTTTGTTCTCCTGCGGCAGCACAAAGGTGACTGGTTCGTGATGAGCGTTGAACAGCAGGTAAAAATGGTCGTCCAGCACGCGATTGCCGCGGTCATTCAAGCCGGCTATCTGCTGGCCGTTGAGGAAGACCAGCAGCGACTTGGCATAGCCGATGTTCCAGTCGTCTTCGGTCAGGTGTTTGCCGTTGCATCCGTACCAGCCTATGTCGCTGGTGCCGTCCTGCCAGCCGGCGCTGCCGGTGAACCACTTCCAGCGGCGGAAATTCGGGTGCTCACGTCTGAGTTTGACCAGCCTTGTAGTGAAATCCAGCAGCCCCTGGTCGCTTTCGTCCCATTGGTACCAGGCAATGTCGTTGTCCTGGCAATAACTATTATTGTTGCCCTTCTGGGTGCGGCCGAATTCGTCGCCTCCGCTGATCATGGGCAGGCCTTGCGATACCAGCAGCGTAGTCAGGAAGTTACGTTGCTGCCGGTTCCTGAGTTCGTTGATCTGCTGATCGTCCGTAGGGCCTTCCAGGCCAAAGTTCATCGAGCGGTTATCGTCCGTGCCATCGGTATTGTCGTCGCCATTGGCTTCGTTGTGCTTGTTTTCGTAGCTGACCAGGTCACGCAGGGTGAATCCGTCGTGGCTGGTGACAAAGTTGATGCTGGCATGTGGACGCCGCCCGGTGTCTTCGTAAAGGTCGCTTGAACCTGTGAGCCGGTTGGCAAAGTCGGGCATGGCACGGTCGGTCCCGCGCCAGTAATCGCGGGCAGTGTCGCGGTATTGTCCGTTCCATTCCGACCATTGCGGCGGAAAGTTGCCCACCTGGTAGCCGCCCTTGCCAACATCCCATGGCTCTGCAATCAGCTTTACCTGGCTGATTACGGGATCCTGCTGAATGAGGTCGAAAAAGGCGCTCAGCCTGTCAACGTCGTGCAGTCCGCGGGCCAGCGTGGCGGCGAGGTCGAAGCGGAAGCCGTCGACGTGCATCTCCTGGACCCAGTATCGCAGCGAATCCATCAGCAGTTGAAGGGCATGCGGGTGGCGCATATTGAAGGTGTTGCCGGTGCCCGTGTAGTCCTGATAGCGGGCCGGGTTCTTCTGATCGAGCCGATAGTAGGATGCGTTGTCGAAACCCTTGAAGCTGAGCGTCGGCCCCAGGTGATTACCCTCGGCCGAGTGGTTGTAGACGACGTCCAGAATAACTTCGAGCCCGGCCGTATGCAGGATTTTGACCATCTGCTTGAACTCTGCTGCCTGCTGCGAAAGCTGATGAGTGGCCGCGTATTCGTTATGCGGGGCAAAATAGCCGATGGAATCGTATCCCCAGTAGTTCCGCAGACCTTTCTGCAACAGGTGCCAGGCGTGCACAAATTGATGTACCGGCAGAAGCTCAAGCGAGGTCACGCCCAACTTCTGAAAATACTCGATAATGGCCGGATGAGCAAGCCCGGCATAAGTGCCCCGTAACTCCTCAGGCACTTCCGGATGACGCATCGTAAGGCCTTTGACGTGCGTCTCGTAAATTATCATCTCGTGCAGGGTCACGGGCGGATGGCGGTCTTCGCCCCAGTCGAAAAACGGGTTAACCACTATCGACCTTGGCACATGCGGCCCGCTGTCGGCATCGTTCAGAGGCCCGTCCGGATCGTCGAAATGGTAGGTGAATATGGCCTCGTCCCACTGAACCTGTCCCTCAATCGCTTTGGCATAGGGGTCGATAAGCAATTTTGACGGATGGCATCGATGGCCGTGTTGCGGGTCCCAGGGGCCGTGAACCCGGTAGCCATACCGCTGGCCAGGAGCGATTGTCGGCAGATAGCCGTGAAAACAGGCTGCCGAGACCTCCGGCAGTTCTACTCTCGATTCGTTGTTCTGGTCGTCGAAGAGGCAGAGTTCGATGCTCTCAGCAACTTCGGAAAAGACCGAAAAATTAGTGCCCACTCCGTCGTAGGTAGCTCCGAGCGGATAAGGTTTCCCCGGATAAAGCTTCATGTGGTTTCCTCGACTGATAATTGCAACGGTACCCGACCACGATCTCGGTGCATCCGGCTGACAGAATTCGCAGTCTCTACAGGTACATCTTAACCTGCCTTCCGCGCCTGG
>JAWLHX010000091.1:0-13327 GCA_041690105.1 Phycisphaerae bacterium | reverse complement strand
CTGGCGCTTGTCGTCCGGCAGATCTTCCTCGGCCAGTACGCGGCGGGCTCCGTCAACGAACATCGGCAGGGCGAAATCGCTGGTGAAGTAGCGATCGGGCCGCGATTCGATACTCCGCAGAAAACCTTCAAACTCCGCAAAATACGAGCCGTAAATGTGGAAGCTGTCGGCCATGTGGATGTATTCGCCGGGCTGCAGCCCGAGCTCGTCGGCAACCATCTTCTGCAATTCGGTGAAGGCGAACATATTCATGAAGGCGGCCTTGAAGGCGTCGTTGGAGCGGATGTGGATGTTAAGGTGCAGCCGCCCGTTCTCGGCCCTGAACCAGAGTCGCTGCAGGCAGGCGGGGTCGTCAATGCCGATATCCTGCCAGGCCTGCCAGGTAACGGCCTGGGCCCGGCGGGTGTGCGGGGCCTGGCGCAGCTTTTTGATGGCCATGGCAATCTGGTCGATCGGCTCGGGCATTCCGGGCACGCGGTAGGCAAACAGGCGTTCGTGGTAAGTGTACTCCCACTTGCCCTCTTCCGGTGCTATCCAATGGTCGTGCACGCCGTAAAGCACCTCGGCCCGGTAGACTTCCAGGTCATCGAGCCCGCCGGGAAAGGCCTTGTGAATGCGCGGCTCGCTGAATGGCTCGGTAACGTGGATGAGGGCCACCGTGTCGCGCGATTCCGGATCGCCGGCCTTGTCGTATTCGGTGCGGAAACGGCTGCCCGTGCGCCAGGTTTCCAGGACGGCCCGCTCCCAGGCGGCCGGCAACGACTTTTCGCGAATGAAGATCGACTGCATGATGTAGGTCCCTCGTTCGTGTAGACGCTATATGTCTGGCCGGCATCCGGGCAAGCCCTGCGGCAACAATGGCGGGGCGGCTCCGGCGGCCGGCAAATCCAGCCGCGACAGTATCCCCTGATCGGGCAGTGCTGTCAACTTCTCATCGTCAGCCGATTTGTTTTGACCTGCGGGCCTGGTGGGCGGGGCCCAAGCCGGTTGCGGGGCCGCCCCATGGTCAGCCATGGCAGGGCCTTGAGTGGAAGCAGAATTGCCCGGATGATGGCAGTAACATTTTGCCGCTGCTTGGGGTAGAATAAAGTGAATTGCGGATTTGTGTAAGCTTCTGCCGGAGAACGATTGTCGAGGATAAGGGAGGCGCGAGATGAAACGCCCGCTGGTGAGCCTGCTTATGACGGTGCTGCTTCTGACGGTGGCGGCAATTGGCGGTTGCGGCAACAACAACAGCCGCGGGGCCAACAATTCGGTCAACAATGGCGACGACAATGTGGCGGCCCAGCCTCGGGGGCGGGGCACTCGTCCGTCGGAGATGGCCGACTGGCCGCCAATGCCCGAGGGGTCGGGGTCGGGCACCATGTCGGGCGGCATTATCGGCGATGTGCTTGGCCGCATGCCTCCGGCGCTTGGAGCGGCCGACGGTTTGCTTAAGCCGGGCGAGACGGCCGAGATCAAAATTGTGCTTGGCCGGGGGCTGGGCAGTGTTCAGTACCGGGGCTACGCAGACGAGACGGTTATCGTCCGCGATGCCCACAGCGGCGACGAGGTTTACCGCGGGCAGACCGACGACGACGGCCGGTTGACTTTCAGGCGGCGGTTTCCGCACGTTGGCAACTATTTTTTCGAGGCCCGGGCGGCCGACGAAGTTGACGGGGCGGAGGTCAAGCCTGCCCTGTTCGGCATTTATGTCCGCCAGGCCGATGCTCCGTTCGTCGTCAGTGATATTGATAAGACGCTGGTCGAGAGCGGCTTTGCCCGAGTGCTGCTGGGCATGGCCGAGCCGTTTGACAACGCCGAGAATGTTCTGCAGCGTCTGGTTGATGAGCGGGAGTGGAGCGTTATCTACCTGACTCAGCGTCCTGACTACCTCGAGCCTTTGAGCAAGAACTGGCTGCGCAAGCACGGTTTTCCGCCGGGCCCGGTGGTGCCGACCAACCTCGAGACGCTGATTCAGGGCAGCGGGCGATTTAAGACCGGCGCGGTGCGGGATCTGAAGGAGCGTTTTCCCAACATCAAACTGGCCATCGGCGACAAATACAGCGACAGCAAGGCCTATACCAGCAACGACGTAAAGAGCATTCTGATACCGCCGGTCGATTGGGACGAGGACGATTCGGAGTACTGGGACGAGCAGATCCAGCAATTGCAGCAGGTGGAGGACGAGGTGGAGGTTGTCCAGGACTGGCACGAGATAGAGCAGGCCATCTTCGGCAACAAACGCTACCCGCCGCGAAACATGTTGAATATGATGCGGCAACAACGTTGAGGGGCAAATAGACACCAGGTGTCCGGCTGGGTCGTGGGGGGATGTTTTTGAAGCCCCCGGCATTGCCGGGGGATGCTTTTGTTGTTTGTTGTTGCCGTTGATTCAGTTGTTTGAGAGTTGTGGGAGTTGTGGGAGTTCCGATCCCCCGGCAGTGCCGGGGGCTTTAACGGCAACGACAACGGCCACGGCATACGGCAACGGCAAACGGCCGCGGCCATGGCCACGGCAACGGCAGCACCCACAAACGAGTTTGTGCGTACCAGCGGGGGATGTTTTTAAAGCCCCCGGCATTGCCGGGGGATGCTTTTGTTGTTCGTTGTTGCCGTTGATTCAGTTGTTTGGGAGTTGTGGGAGTTGTGGAGTTCCGATCCCCCGGCAGTGCCGGGGGCTTCAACGGCAACCGACCACGGCAAACGGCAACGGCAAACGGCAACGGCAAACGCCGCTGCCATGGCCACGGCCACGGCAGCACCCACAAACGAGTTTGTGGGTGGCACCCTCGGGGGGGCACCCGTGCCGGGGGCTTAATCGGCTAAAGGTCGCTTATTGTCTTTCGGGCGGCTGTAGCCTATATTCTAAAGGTCTACAGTCTCTTAGAGGAGAAGGTCACCATGTGGGATTACAGCCCGAAGGTTAAAGAACATTTTCTTAACCCGCGTAACGTCGGCAAAATCGACAATCCTGATGCCGTCGGCGAAGTAGGTAACATTACCTGCGGCGATGCACTTAAGCTGATGCTGAAGATCGACGAATCGGGGCGTATAACCGACGCCAAATTCCAGACCTTTGGCTGCGCTTCGGCCATTGCCAGTTCCAGTGCCCTGACGGAGATGGTCAAGGGCATGACCATTGACGAGGCCGCCCGGCTGACCAACGACGACATTGCCGAATTTCTGCAGGGCCTGCCCGAGGCCAAGATGCATTGCTCGGTGATGGGCATGGAGGCCCTGCAGCAGGCCATCGAGACCTATCGCGGCACGCCGGCCAGCCCCGAAATGGAGGGCCGCGTCGTCTGCCGCTGCTTCGGTGTGACCGACAAGCTGATCGAGAAGGTCGTCCGCGAGCACAATCTGCATACCATCGAGGAAGTAACCCACTACTGCAAGGCGGGCGGCGGTTGCGGCGGATGCCATCAGGATATTCAGGATATCATCGACCGGGTGCATGGCGAGAGCCGCCAGGAGGCCAAGGTGGCAAAGCCCGCCGGTGCCGAGCGCAAGCCCATGTCGAACATCGAGAAAATGCGGCGCATTGAAGAGGTTATCGAGCGCGAAATCCGTCCTTCGCTGCGTGCCGACGGCGGCGACATCGAACTGATGGACATCATAGGCGACAAGGTTATTGTTGCCCTGCGTGGCAATTGCGCCAATTGCCGCGTAAGCCAGTTTACGCTGAAGACGGTGGTCGAGCAGAAGCTGCGCGAACTGGTGGCCGAGACCATCGACGTTGAGCAGTCGCACGGCTGAGCCCCCCCCGGGCCGACGACCACAGCCGGGCCAGGGCGGTAAGCAACCGGCGGACGCCTGCAAGTGCAACCAGAAAGGAACTCCATGGATCGCGTCATCTATTTTGATAATAATGCCACCACGGCCGTTGCCCCCGAAGTACGCGAGGCGATGATGCCGTTTCTGACCAAATTTTACGGCAATCCGTCCAGCATCCACAATTTTGGCGGGCAGGTTGCCCAGCACGTGGAGCAGGCCCGGGCCCAGGTGGCTCGGCTGATAGGTGCCGACCCGGCCGAAATCGTCTTTACCTCCTGCGGCACCGAGAGCGATTCGGCGGCCATATTGTCGGCCCTTGAGGTCCAGCCCGAGCGGCGGCACGTAATCACCAGTCGGGTGGAGCATCCGGCGGTGCGTAACCTGTGCCGCTGGCTGCACGATCGGCTGGGTTACAAGGTGACGGAGATTGCAGTCGATGCCGACGGGCGGCTGGATATGGATCAGTACCGTCGCAGCCTGGGCGACGACGTGGCGGTGGTTTCGCTGATGTGGGCCAATAACGAGACGGGCGTCATTTTCCCCGTCGAGCAGTGCGCCACGCTGGCCAGGGAGCACGGGGCCCTGTTCCACAGCGATGCCGTGCAGGCGGTGGGCAAGTTGCCGCTGAATATGGCCCGCAGCAACATCGACATGCTTAGCCTGTCGGGCCACAAGCTGCATGCCCCCAAGGGTACCGGGGCCCTGTTCATCAGGCGGGGTACGCGTTTTGAGCCGATGATGCGCGGCGGTCACCAGGAGATGAACCGGCGGGCGGGCACCGAGGCCGTGCCCAACATTGTGGCCTTGGGTCGGGCCGCCCAGTTGGCCCTGGATAACATGGAGCAGGAGAACACGCGAGTGCGGGCCCTGCGCGACAGACTGGAAGCGGGCCTGCTCAGCACCTGCATGAATGCCCGCGTCAACGGCGAGACCGAGCACCGTCTGCCCAACACGACCAACATCAGCTTCGAGTATATTGAGGGCGAGGCTATTCTGCTGCTGCTCGATCAGCATGGCATCTGCGCTTCGAGCGGCTCGGCCTGTACGACCGGTTCGCTGGAGCCCAGCCACGTGCTGCGGGCCATGGGCGTACCGTTTACGGCGGCTCATGGTTCAATCCGCTTCAGCCTGTCGGTTTACAACAGCGATGAAGATGTCGACCGTGTGCTGGAAGTCATGCCGCCAATTGTCAAGCGGCTGCGCGAGATAAGCCCGTTCGGGCGGGACGATATGGGCGTGGCCTGATGCAGGCCAGGAAGCGGCTGGTTGCTGATGAGCAAAGCGGCCAGGGAGGTCCGGCAATGGACAAAGAGTTGATGGTAACCTACTGTGGGCTTTATTGTCGGCTCTGCGACCATCATGCCAGAATTCCGCCTCGGGCGAAGGCCCTGTGCGAGGCACTGGCCATGGCGGAATACCGCGACAATCCGGAGCTTCTGAAACAGTTGGACAAGCTGGCCTCGCCTGATGCGGAAAAGTGTTGTCGCAGCGGCAAGTGCGGAGATCCGGCCTGCGCTATTCGCAAGTGCGCCCTCGGCAAAGGGATATTTACCTGCCCCCAGTGCACCGATTATCCTTGTGAGCGGGTAATACAACTGGCTCGCAGCGAAGCGACGCTGTTGCACGATGGTCAACGGATCCGGAATATCGGCCTGGCAGCGTGGATTGAGGAGCAGGAGGAAAGACGTGGGTCTGGCTTCTGCTATGCGGACGTCCGCTGTCTGCCGTGCGAGATTCCGAGGGAATAGTCGGAGGCACTACGTGCCATGTCGGCCGTATTGTCGGTCGAGCGGACTGAGTGCGCAAGATACCTGTCACGGAGTGTTAAAACAAAAGTGGTGATGGAGCCAGAATAATGAGCAACCTGTTTTTCAACGATGTCGAGGCGGCCAAGATTGCCATTAACATGGAGCGTAACGGGTTCACCTTTTACACCCGTGCCGCCGAGCGCGTGACGCGCGACGAGGTGAAGACCGTCTTTCAGCGGCTGGCCGAGGACGAGCGCAGCCACATTGCCATGTTCGAAGATCTGCACGACCGCCTGCTGGCCGAGCCCAGGCGCGACAGCTACCTGGACGGCGAGGAGATCGACCAGTATATGCGGCGGCTGGTGGAGAGCCACGTCTTCAGCGACGAGAGCACCGTCTCGCGGCTGATTGACCAGGTTGACAGCGATATTGCCGCCCTTGCCGTTGGAATCAGGGCCGAGCGCGATACGATGCTCTTTTACCAGGAGATGATCAACTTCACCAACAGCCCGGCTGCTCGCGAGGCCTTCCAGAAGATCATCGACGAAGAGCGACACCACCTGACCATTCTGGCCGAGCGCAGCGAACACTGCGAGCGGCTGCGCGGCTGACCAGGTCGGCGGGGCTCGTGTTACAATTAATGTTGAAACAATTACGTGGAGAAATTTGAGATGATGCCCCGCAATTCCGTCCTGCGTCTGCTGATGTCGCTGGTGATCATTGTTGCCTTTGCTGGCCCGGCCCTGGCCGCCGACCTGTACGTGTCGCCCGATGGCAGCGACACGGCTGCCGGCACGGACGAAGCGCCGCTGAAGACCATCGGCAAGGCTCTGGCCGTGGCCGCCGACGGCGACAACATCATGCTCAAGGCGGGCTCATACACCTTCCCCTCGCCGTCGAAAAATCGCACGACCGATTACGTCACCCTGCGACCGGCCCCCGGAGCAGAGGACCAAGCCGTAATTACCGGATACATCCGCCCCTCGGGCAGTAACCTCAACTACCTGCGCTTCCAGAGCCTGAATCTGCCCGGCGGCATCCACATCGACAATACGCAGAACCTGCAGATTCGCGGCTGCGTAACCGGCGGCAACCCCACGCTCTATGGCATCAAGGTTACCGGCAGCAATATCCTGATTGAAGGTAACATTGTCACCGGCGGATCAAAGGGAGTGCTGGTCGGCGGCAACAACCTGACGGTCCGCCACAACGAGGTTACCAAAACCACCAGCGACGGCTTCTTCCTCAGCGCCTCATCCAGCAACGTTCTGCTGGAAGGCAACTACTTCCATGGCAATGAGCCCAGCGACGGCGCACATCCGGACCATTTCCAGGTGTACGGGCCGAAGGATCAGATTACCGCTGTGCGCGGGCTGACCATTCGCGGCAACTACTTCGATACCCATGGCCAGGGGCTCTTCGGCTATGCCACGGAAATCGAAGACGTGCTGGTCGAGAATAACGTGGTCATCGCCACGCATTCGCGGGCCTGGTCCATCAGCACGACCAACAGCGTCATCGTCCGCAACAACCTGTTCTGCTTTCCGGCCAGTCAAGACCCGGTCAAGCCCGCTGGCGGCAACTCTTTTGTCGAACTTAAAACCTGGGGCGGCGGCGATTACATCTATGCCAACAACATGACCACGCGCCTGAGCGCTCCCACGCACGAAAAGCTGACGCTGAGCAATAACCTCCATTTTATCGATACGCCCAGGGGCACCGGCAGCCTGGGGCCGATTCTGCCGACCAGCATTTTCGTCAACTTCGCCGAGCACGATTTCAGCATCAAGCCCGGAGCGCCAACCATTGACGCCGGCATTGCCGCCCATGCCGCACCGACCGATATTCTGGGCCGGCCGCGGGGCCAGCAGCCCGACATCGGCCCGGTGGAGTTCGATGCCGACGACACGACTCCGCTGAAGCAGAGCTTTCTGAACATTCTGCGCCAGAAGCAGCAGGAGATTCGCGGCACCGGCGAGCCGCGCATCAGCCAGTGGAATCTCATGTCGCGCCACGGCGAGCAACTGCTGGCCAGGCCGGCGACTGACGGGGCCATAGTCTTCGCCCAGGCGCCCGCTCCGCTCACATTTTCGATCACTCTGACTGTGCCTGCGGACGCCGCCAGTGCCACGGCCGCAGCCATCGGCCTGACGGACGCCGCAGGAGCGGACCAGGCCGATAAAATAAGCGGCGTTGCGATTTCGTCCGACGGTTTGACCTTGACCGTCTCGCTGCAGGCGTTGCCCGACCAGGGGCGCTACACGGTGACTGTCGGCGAGCAGTTGAAGACGACCTCCGGCGGCACCTACCAGGGCACAAGGCAGCTTGTGCTGCGGACGCTGGCCGGCGATGTGCTGGGCACGGGCGAGGTAACTGCTGCCGACGTGGCCGCCGTGCGCCAGGCGGCTTCAAGGGAACTTACGGCCGAGAACGCACACTGCGATGTCGATGGCTCGGGCGATATCACGGGGGCCGATATGCAGGCTGTCCGCGCCAGGTTGGGCAACAAAGCCCCCTGACTTTGCGGCGACCGACCCGGCCGGCGGAGGCAGTGCCATGCTGATCCGGAAAGGCTTTCGACTACGGTTTGATGCGGCCACGGTCGTGTCGCTGGCCGTGCTGGCCATGGCATCGCTGGCCTTGCCGCAGGTGGCACACGGTCAGCAGTTGCCCCAGTGGCGGGTTATGCCGATCCGCAGCCAAGAGCAGTTTGAGCAGCGCATTATTGGCGGCGAGAACACCCAGCACATGCAGGGCGTGGCCCGCTCGGCCTCCAACCCCGACGTCATCTACATGTCGCACGACGTGGCCCAGACCTGGCGCAGCGACGATGCCGGCCTCAACTGGATCAAGCCCCTGAATCGCGGTATGTACGTGCACTGCGGCCAGAGCATCCAGGTCGATCCGGCCGATCCGAATATCGTCTTCGCCATTGTCGACGACAGCTCAAATTACCTCATCAGCGATTTCCAGGGCCTGTACCGCTCCACCAATGGCGGCGATGACTGGACACTGGTCCTGCAGGCCACCAGCGGCAATCAGCGATTCTATCAGCACAATATTGATTACGACCGCACGAGCGTTGCCGAAGGCCGGGCCATGCGCTGGTACGCGGGCTTTCCCGGCGGCTCGCTCCACCGCAGCGACGATGGCGGCGACTCCTGGACCGTTCAGTCTACGCTCTCCGGCCACGACCCGCTGTACGCCGTGCACTCGCACCCCACCAATGGCAATGTCGTCTACGTCTGCTCCAGCCAGGGGCTTTACCGCAGCATTAACGGCGGGGCCGGCCTGACGAAGCTGGGCGACCTGCCGGCCGGAGCCGTGTCGTCGCTGGCCATCAACCCGCAAAACCCCAGCCAGATTTACGCCGTAGTGCGCGGCGTGGGCCTCTACCGCTCCAACGATGGCGGCACGACCTTTGCCCAGCTTCGCTCCTTCGACGCCCTGTATGTCTTTCTCAATCCCGGCTTTCCGCAGGTCATCTACCTGATCGGCAATGGCACGCAGTCCATCGTCTCCGATGATTCCGGAACTACCTGGACCACCGTCGTGGTGACGCCGCCGCCGGGGCTGGACACCAGTTGGAAGACCAGCATGCGGGGCGGGCACACTGGCGTGGTGCCCGATCCGCGCCAGGCCGGCAAGGCCGTGGCCTTCTTCAACGCCCAGTTCTGGCGGACCGACAACGGCGGCCGCAACTGGTACGACAGCTCAACTTTTTTCACCGGCTTCGCCTGGGGCTGGTGGGCCGACAGTTTGGCCTTCGACATCTCCGACAGCAGCCGCTGGGTCATGTTCTGCGCCGACGTCAGCATGATCAAGACCGAGAACGGCGGCCAGTGGTTCACCCGCCACCGCGTGCCTTACGATTGGTACCAGCAGGGGCTTATTCCCTGGATCGGCACCTATAGCGGGGCCATTCAACCGGTGACGGGGTCGCAGACCATCATCTGCAGCGCCGGCATGTACTTCAACAATAAGCTGATCCGCACAACCGATGGCGGGGCCAACTGGAGCATTGTCGTCAACGATATCCGCAACTTCCTCTTCGTCGGCTTTCATCCCGAGGAGCCCAACCTGTGCTTCACGGAGAATCTGCGTTCGACCGATGCCGGCGCCACCTGGCAGCCCATACAGTACCTGGTCGATAACAATGCCCAGATTATGGGCATGTGCAGCGCCCAGCCCGATACGCTGTACGCCGTCGGCTCGCCGCGAAGCAAAATCTATCGCTCCGACGACCGCGGGCTCTCATGGCGACTCTACGCCTCGGTCAGCTGGAGCTTCGCCCGGCTCGACTCCAAGCCAACCTTTGCCGTCCATCCGACTAATCCTGATATTGTCTACACGGTCGATTCCAGCGGCGACCTGGCCAGCTTCGACGGCCAGACGTGGCGCTCGCTGGGCGTGCTGGCAGCCGCCGGCGGCAGCGGGCCGCAACGCAACTTCGTCCGCATGGTGACCCTCGATCCGCAGCACCCGGAGATCATCTACACCTTCATGGCCGCACCGGGCCGGTCGCACGTCTTCCGCTCCGTTGACGCCGGCGTCAACTGGACCGACATTTCCGGCAATCTGCCGCGCACCGGGGCCGGCATCTACGTGCATCCGCACACTGGCGAGCTGATGTTCGGCAGCGCCTTCGGCACATGGATTTTGCCGCCGCCGTACGAGAGCCCGGAGGCCATCTACCATCGCCTGGTATTCGACCTGGCCACCAGCCAATGGCTGAGTGTTGCCGACCATGGGGCCGCCGGACCGATCGGCCTGCCGCTGGTCGCGGGCTTTGTTGAGCCGCGAATGGGCGGGCCGCGACAAATCGTGATCGATCTAAGCGCTCCGGCCGATCCACAGACTCTGCCTGCCGATGGCATTACCATTGTGGCGGCGCCGCTGGGGCAGGGGGGCGAGGCGGTGGACGTTACCGATAGCATCGAGGAGGTCAGGTGGGAGGAGGGCAACGCCCGGCTGGTCATCGCCCTCAGCCAGCCTTTGCCCGACGGCAAGGCCTGCACCGTCAGCATCAGCCCGCAACTGGCGAGCCTGGGCGGCTGGCCCATTGTGGGCAACCTGAGCGCTACTCTACGCCTGCTGGCCGGCGATGCCGACTCGTCGGGCACGGTTGATGCCGGGGACATTCTGGCCGTGCGGCAACAGGCCGGCCGGGCGCTCGCCGAGGGCGGGGCCAGGTTCGACCTGGATCGCTCCGGCCGGGTGAGCGGCACCGACCTGCAGGCCGTGCGGCGAATCATGCAGCAAGCCCCCTGATTGAACTTGCCTCCCCAGTGCCTCGGCAGCATAATGTGCGGGCGCTTTCCGAAACCGTATTGAACCTGTTTCTGCAGACAGCCGACGAGGCAGAGGTGACCACTATGCCCCTTTCGCACCGCGACAATTATCTGCGGGCGGCAACATTTCAGCGGCCGCAGTGGATTCCGTGCAGCGTATTAATATCGCCGGCCAGTTGGATCGAGCTGCGCGAGGCGGCCGAAGAGGTAGCCCTGCGGCACCCGCGTCTTTTCCCCGGCTTTCGCAAGGGCAGCGTCGATTTCGACAACCTGCCCATTCCGCCTTATGAGCGCGTCGGCGTCCGTCATCGCGATGCCTGGGGCTGCATCTGGCAGACGCACATCGAGGGGCTGACGGGCGAGGTCATAAACAGCCCTCTGGCCGACTGGGACGATCTGGCCGCCTTCCCGCAGCCCGACCCGCTGACCAGCAACGATCAGAACAATCCGCCCGACTGGAACACTCTGGCCCACCGCATGCAGGAAGCCCGGCAAAAGGGCCAGGTGGCCAGCGGCGGTTTGCCGCACGGCTGGTTTCTGATGAGGCTCTGGTACTTGCGCGGCTTCGAAAACCTGATGCACGACATCGCCCTGGGCGAGCCGCGGCTGGACGAACTTATCGACCGGCTGTACCGCTATGCCTCAGCCCGCGTTGACCGTTGGCTGGAGGCCGGGCCGGACGTGATGTATTTTCCGGAGGACCTGGGCAGCCAGACCTCGAGCCTGATTTCGCCCCGGCACTTCCGCCGCTACGTCCTGCCCACCTACCAGGAACTGATGCAGCGCTGCCACGACCGCGGCGTGCTGGTGCACATGCACAGCGATGGCAACCTGATCCGCATTGCCGACGAACTATTGGAGGCCGGCGTCGACATTATCAACCCGCAGGACCTGTGCAACGGCATCGGCGAGCTCAAACGGGTCTTCAAGGGGCGGGTGGCCATGGAGCTTGATATCGACCGCCAGAGCGTGATACCGTTCGGCACCAGGCGGCAGGTTCGCGAGCTGATTGAAGAGGAGGTGCGTGAGCTTGGTTCGCCGGAGGGTGGGCTGATGATGGTCGCCGGCATCTATCCGTCCACGCCGCCGGAGCAGATTGACGCCCTGTGCGAAGCCATGGAAGCCACCATGGACTACTGGCACGACAAGTAATCGCCTGCTCAAATAAACGAGCATCGGCACCACTGCCGGGCACTGCGGTGGGTCTCGGCCGACCTCAGCGCAGGTGGCGGTTGAAAAGCTCTTCAAACAGCCGGTCGACGTTGCCCTCGGTGTCGTGTTCGCCCGCCAGGCCCGGGTATTGCATGGCCCGCTGCATGTCGCGGCCAATGTCGAGCTTGTACTGGCTGACGCTGTGAAACTGGCCGACCTTCTCGTAATATTGCGACAGATACTCCTGCTCGGTCTGCCCCGGAGTGGGCACCAGCAGGGCCTTGCGGCCAAGTTCGGCTATCTCCATGACCGTCGTGTAGCCGCTGCGGGTGATTATCAGCTTGGCCCGGTTCATCATCTCCTGTTGCCGCTGGCGGTCCAGAAAACCGTAAACCTCGACATTATCGGCCGGCCGCTGCTCTTGGTTGTCCTCCGGCTTGCCCAAGGCTATGACTACCCGGCCGAGTGACTTCAGCGTCTCCATCTGGTCCATGATAATCCGCTCGAACTCGGTCCGCTGAGGCTCGGGCCCGCTGATGCTGATGAACAGGTCGACGTCCTGCGGCACGTCCATCTTCTGGGTGCTGGAGAGAATGCCAGCGTAGTAATAGCGCTCCTTCTTCGGCCAGTAGAGCCCATGGGCCAGCTTGCCGGCCAGGTTGTTCCGCGGGTCGGGCACATCGGGTACAATGACCCGCCGGAAATGCCGGTGGTGCGAGCGGTTGAACAATTCGGCCAGCAACTGGAAGGGCCACAGCAACCGCGGGGCGGCAAAGCGCAACTGGTGGCTGATGAAGAATGATGGGTAACCCGGATGGCGGACGCCGAAGCGGTTGTCGGAGATTACCAGGTCGAACTTTTCGCGCTCGATGAGCTTGCGTGCCTCGCGCCGCTCGCGACGAATGGCCAGCAGCATCAGCGGGATAATGGCCGCGAACTTCAGGATGAACCATCGCGATTTGGTGTATGGCGACGGATAGTCGGGCAACTCGACGAAGGTGCACTCGGGCACTTCGTGCCGCAAAAGCTGCAGCGAGCGGCCGCTGGAGAGAATCCAGACCTCGTGTCCGAGGGCCAGGAAACGGCGGATGATGGGCAGATCGCGAGTGGCGTGCCCAAGCCCCCAGCTGAGCGGGGCGACTAGTATTTTCCTGCGGGCCATCTGCAATTACATCCTCCAGAGTGGTTTGTTGAAGCCCCCGGCACGCTCATGTTGTTAAAGCCCCCGGCATTGCCGGGGGATCGAAACGCAGCAACTCCGCGGGTTCTAATCAAAAGAAGCAACGGCAACGACATCCCCCTGCAGTGCAGGGGGCTTTAGAACGGCAAAGGCAACGACAAAGGCAACGACAAAGGCAACGGCCTCCCGCGGCGAAGGTT
>JAWLHX010000090.1:0-13550 GCA_041690105.1 Phycisphaerae bacterium | reverse complement strand
GGGGCGTCGCTCCAGGCTGCGCCTTCCGCGACGCCCCAACGGCTCAGGGTGTTACCCATGTCGTGGCACAAACTGTAAACCATGTTGTGACACTTGACACGGCAGAACGATGGCAGTGTCCGCCGACGCTGCCAGCAGGCAATGGATGATGTGCATGATCTGCCAGAATTGGGCCATGGCCTGGGACTCCAAGAACTGTTTCTGCTTAAGATTGCGCCTGCGACGTGTAAATAACCAGCATCAGCCCTGCCGAGAACAACAGAAGCAACCAGCCTAAGAGGGCCACAGTCCATCCCTCGAGCCTGTGGTCAAAGGAACGGGGCGAGATAGCGGGCAGCATCTCGGCCATCCAGTCGCTGAAGAAAATCATTGCCAGCGATGGTATGACCAGGACGATCGGAGAATACCTACCGCCGCCCGGCAAGTAGCCATATTCCATCCGCCACCAAAGGTAAAACCAGACGATGCCGACAGCGGTGACAACCGCCAGCAGGCGACTTAACCATTTTGCCATCGTTTAGCTCCTTCCGGCCACCTGTACCCGCGGCTGTTAAGCTGCAGGACATTATGATTACAGCCTCCGGACAGGGCAAACTATTCAAAAAAAAACACTGCCGCCCGATTGTCTCAGGCGGCAGTGCGGTTGCTCTACATTATATATAGCGGTTACTTCGTCCACGCGATGCCCGGCTCGGCCGATGTTAACTTGGTCTGGCCGTAGCTGGCCTCGGTGCCACCAACCATGCCCATGCGCAGCACCTTGCCGTCCTTGTCCAGCCTGACGACCGTGACCAGGGCATCGGTCGACCCGCCATCAAACTTGCTGGCTTCGGCCGGCCGTCCACCTTCCTGGGTATCGTAACGCACGATGACCAGATCAGTGCCGCCGTCGGCCCGGCTGATCTTCACGCCGTAGCCGCCGACAGGCCCGTCGACCTTGATGGCTTCGGCCGACTTAACAGCGTCGGTGGCCTTGTACGGATCGATAACAGTGGCGAAGGTGGTCTCCTTGCCAATGCGGCGGACCACAACGCGGTCGCGCTCGTCAACCGTCTTGCCGATGAAGAAAGACGTGCCCGGCTCGGCCAGAACCATGACCGTCACCTTATTGGCCGGATGCGCACGACGGACATCCTCGTTTTCGCTTGCTTCCTCAGCACTTACGGCCTCGCGCTGCCAGGTGCCGGTCCAGGTGCCGTCCTGCTTCACTTCGAAGGCCCTGATGTGCTTATAGCCCGGGGCGCTGTCGCTCATAGGCTTAAGCTGATCATCCTTGCCCTGTAGTGCGTCGAGATTGCCGCGGAAGCCCAGCGGCAGGTCGATCGTCCGCTTGGCCTGTCCCCAGGCGTGGAAAACGTCGAGGAAATAGCCCGGCATCTGCACCACCGTACGGTCCAGGCCGACACCCGGAATGCTGCCTGCCGACTGGCCGCGCATTACTTTGATATCGCCGGCATCCTGGTAAGCCACCATGCGACCGGTGCTCGGCAACTGGCTCTTCTGGTCAACGCCAATGGTCCAATGCGCCACCGTCGGCCGCGTCCACTCGGAATGCCGGCGGTCTTCGTAGCGGTAGCCCTGCGGCTCGCCGGCCAGTTCGTCGCCATCGGCAAAAAGAATCAGGTTGAGCTTGTCCGGATGGCCGTGCACGCCGCCATGCGGACCGTACTTCAGCAGCAGGAAGGTCTGGTCGCCGCCATCGTTGCCGCGCATGATGGCATAGCCCAGCGAATCGAAGATAACGCTGCCGAGGCCTTCCAGCGGCTTGACGGGCTGCTTCTCGTAAATTACCGACGGGAAGTAATGGGCCGAGCTCTGGAAGAGCTGCGTGGGCGACGTATTGACGATACCGCCATAGTTAGCGTCGTTGTAGCGCAGGTAGGCGAAATCGTAACTCATGGACTGCCAGCCGCTGGCTACCGGCGAACGTCCGGAATCGTTAATCCCCGGCGAGGTGCCATCGGGATAGGCATACTTCAGAGGCGAATCCCACAGATTCTTGGGCCGGAAGTTGTCCAGGCTGTACACGTCGATACCCTTGCGGGCCAGGGCCTCCAGGCTGGCGGTCATGGCATGGCGGCCGAAGAGATGGTAGCCTATGGCCCCTTCGCCCCACATGCCGTCTTCGCCGATTCCGTTGACCAGAGTCTGCTTGAGCTTGTGGGCCCCCAGGTCAATCCAGTCCTGATCCTGCATGACAATGCCGCCATGAATAAAGGCCGCATAGTAGAAGAGCAGCCAGTTGCCGACACCGCGGCCGGCCTTCGTTGGCGTTGCCGTGCGCCACTCGGGGTTGCTCTTATCCAGCGCAGCCACCTCGCTGGCAGCGGGACGCTTGCTGTTGATGAAGGTAATGGCCGTGCGGATAAGGTCTTCCTGAATCAGCTTGTGGTCGGCCTCGGTCATGCAGTCGGCATCGTGAATAATGTCGTAAGCCTGAATGAGCGGCAACAACCACATGGCCTCGCTGAGCCTCTGGGCCATGACCTTGCTGGTATCGCTGCCATTAACGCCCTTGTGCTCCTTGTAATCGTTGGGGTACAGTTTGGCGTAGCCCACCAGAATTTCGCGGACTTTTGCGGCATATGCTTCATTGCCGGTCAGAATGTAGGCATAAGCGATCCTGCCGGCCGTCTTGCTGAGATTATCGTGGGCCTGTGCGGGGGCGTCGTTACGGTCTTTGAGCTGGGCCGGGACGTTCGGGTCGGGGAATTCGACCTTCTTGTCTTTCCATTCCTCTGCCGCGCCAAGGATGGCCTTGTACATCTGCTGCGTCTGCTCGTCCTTGGAATTCTTGATTTTCTCGTGCAGGGCGTCGAATTCCGCCTTGGTCAGGAAAATACCCGGGTAGGTGCCCATGGGTATGACTTCGGGCATGGTCACCTTTACGTCGGCGTAGTCGCTGCGTACGCGTCCGCCTTCGATGTAGCTGGGCATATCGGCGTTGTACTGCTGCACGTCCATTATCTTCTGCATGTCGGCAGTGGTCATTACTTCAATCTCGCCGATGCCGCCCCAGTTGACGAACTTGCCGTCGGGCTTGGGGGCTCCCTGATGATTGCTGAGGATTTTGACCGTCAGCCGGTCGATTTCTTTGCCAATTGCAACCGTCTGGCGCGGCACGTCGCGTCCCTTTGGCCGCAAGACCTCAAGCTGATGCTGAATTTCGGTTCCATCGGGCAGAATAATGACGATATCCTTGGGCGAAATCTCATTATTGTAGTTGGTGCAGACGAAATTCACCTCCTTGACGGGCATCTTCTGCACCAGTTCGATGTGGAAGGCATGAGGGGCGCCCCAGATAACGTGCCGGCTGCGCATGTTGCCGTCGGCACTGGCCTCCGGCGAGCTTTTGGCATCATTTCCGGCATCCGGGCCCAGCTTTTCGTGGGTAATGGTTCCGCCATTCTTCAGCAGGGCCGCGTTGGTCAGCTTTTCCTGGGCTGCGGCCCTGGTGGCCGTTGCGGCAACCAGCAGAACAATTGTCAGAAGCAGCGAAACAGCCTTGGTCATACTCATCCGTCACCTCGCTATCAAAAAAACAGAGAATTGCAGGTCATAATGCCCGGCTGCCGTGAATCACCCCGGCCGCCGTGCGCTCGATTATTCTGAAACTTTAACAGCTTCGGTTTCAGTTGGTTGCGGCAAAAGCGGCAAAGCCGGGCTTGGCAGGCTGACTCCCTGACCATTCCACCAACAAAAACCCCGCCTGCGACCGGGGGTATGCGCGATATTTTCCTCAACAATTTGCTTACTTGCCGTTCATGATGTATATTAAGGTCGTATGGCGGAACCGGAATCGTGGCTGCAGTAGAGGCCATGCCGGACTTTTGCCTTGCGCTGATTTGCGTGCCGATTGCTGACAGTTTTACCTGTGTAGCCAAACATGCAAACCGTTTTACAGTGCAACCATGGATGGGAATGGCCCCGAGGGGCCGGTACTCTACCGATTCTTAATGAGTTACTTCCTGCTGTACCCTTCCATGAGATCAAATCTTAAAAGACGTATTAACTGTTGCGTCTCGGCGTACGTTGGCCATCCGCGGCCAGCCATTGCCGAAGACGTGTAATCGTGTCTCATTGGATGGAGGTTTATCATGAAGAAACTGTTGCTGCTGCTTGTAGCGTTAATGGTGGCGACTTCGGCCGCATCGGCCCAGGTGGTCGAGTGGCGAGGCGTCAACAACTCTAACGCAACCAGTCTCGAAGATAACGATGTAGACAATGTGAACCTTTGGTTGGACGACCTCGATGCTAACCGTCTTCCCACCGCCAGCGACGAAGTAGAATTCGACTATAATGCACCAAACACCATGTGGCGAGACGACTTGGCCATCCCCACTACCAGCGCCTTTGAAGCTCGTAAGCTTAGCTTAGTCAACAGCGCCTGGAACGGCCCCAACAGGCTGCCGCTCTATCTGCAGAAGTCGCTGACAATGGAAGAGATTTATCTCGAGTTTGGCCACACCTCCGGTGGCCAGGGCGATGACAACCTGCGCATCGGTTCGCCCGACCTGCCGGCCCAGCTGGCCCTGCGGCAGAACGCCCAGGACCTGGTTGCCGGCACCGCCTCCATCATGGGCACCGCCGGCGAAGCGACCATCGACTTCAGCACCCTGACGCCTTACGATCCGGACGATACCACCACACGCACCACGCGCAGCATCGAAATCGTCGACAAGATTAACGCTGCCACGGCTCAGACCGGTGTCAGCGCCAGCGGAGGCAGCACCATCATCCTGTCGTCGGTCAATGTCGGCTCCAGCGAGTTCATCCTCGTCAGCGCTGCCGGCACCAATTTCCAGACCAGCGGTACTGCAAGCGACAACCCGCTGACCTTCGACGCCGGTATGGACTTCACCGCAAGCACCCTCACACTGACGGCCCAGAAGCCGGTCGATCTGGGTAGCCTGAAAAATAGTACTTCCAACCGTACAAAGTGGCGGACCATCATGATTTATCCGGGTTCTAAGATGGTCTTCGGTAATGACAACCTCATCCTCACGCAGGCCCAGATTGCCAGTGGCGCAATGGCCGGCGGTATCGGAGGCACGGGCGGCACGGTTGAACTTCCGGCCGTAGCCGGCACTATTACCTTGGAAGACCCGGGCATCCGCAGCGACGGCGTCCTGAACGTCGGTCAGCACCGCCTGATGGTCCGCAGCGACCAGACCTTCAACAACCCCACCGGCCTCGGCTTCGTTCGCATGCAGGTCGGCAACAATGGCCTGATGATGGACGCCATCGACGGTCAGCCTCTCGACAACATGGGCGCAGTCGCCCTGGTGGTCGATGGCCTTATCAGCACCAACGGCTCGCTGCCCGGCGGCACCTATCAGGGTCTGCTGTTCAGGGGCTCTCTGCACTATGGCCGCACCAGCTACCTTGACATCGAAGGCGACATCAACCTGACTGGCTCGGCCGTCAACTACGGCAACAATACAACAGTAGCAGCGGCCGCAGATCCTGACTACAGCCTTCGTCTTGATCAGGGCCAGTCGCTTCACATGTTCGTTCGCACAAACGGTTACGATCTCACCACCGCCAAGGGCGTGCTGCTGCGTAACACCGGCAAAGATGCCGGCGACTCGGCCCGCATTGACGCCACGGCCAATGACAGCAACATCGACATGAGCGTGCTGAGCATCGGCGGCAATCTCGTCTTAACTGACGATAAGCTCGACTGCCAGGCCGGTGGCGCCACAGAGGCCCGCAACATCGGTATCCTCGGCGACGGCATGACCATCGTCAACCTGGGCGGCAATTTCACCTCACCGCTGCGTACCATCAATGCCGACGGCCTGAACAAGTCGGCCCTGAATCTGCTGGGCGGCACTGAAGCCACCCCGCAGACCTTTGAAGTACAGAGCGCTGCCGACGCCGGCTTCGGCTCGGGCACCGGCGCCATCGGCAACTTCGCCGTCGGCAACGGTACCGATCCCGCCTACGTCAAGCTCGTAAACGACAACCGCAATGATGGCGGCGACCTGTGGGAAGGTCAGGAAATCCTGGTCACCCGCGGCCTGCGCGTCCTCGATGGCAGCACTCTCGACTGCAACATGTACGATGTTTCGATGAACCCGTGGGGCACCGGCGGTGTGGTAATTGCTGAACCCGCAGTGGGCGCTGTCACGATGGGCAACTATGAGATCGGCATTGCTACGGGCGAGGTCACCTTCGTTGGTAAGAAGGGCACCTTCACCGTTGATGTCACCAGTCTTAATTACAACACGATTGCCGACGCAGTCAATGCCGGCACCGCCCAGAGTGGCATCACCTGCCGCACGAACAACTTCGTCGTCTACTTCGAGACGGAAGGCACCGGAGCCGATGAGTTCGTCAACCTGATCGGTGGCGACCTGCGCATCGGCAGCCGCAGTGATCGGGCCGCCAGCGGGCTGGAAATTGCCGGCACGCTGGACCTGAACACCAATCTGGCCCTCAGCAATGGTCAGATCGTGGAAACCTTCGTCGGCCTTGGCGACCAGTCGGCCCAGTGGACGGCCGTGGCCAGCAAGGTTGTCGATTCCAGCAACCCGACGCTGAACTTCGTGCCGGTCGTCGTGGACATTGCCGACCGTAGCGAAGAGACTCCGGAGAACCCGGTCGACCCGATCTACATCACCATGTGGCAGGCGACCAGCGAGAGCGCTGGTGGTCCGATCGAGTTCACCAGCAGCATGGACAGCGATTTCGTCTACCAGAACACCTCTGGCACCAACGCCAATGGCGGCCACAAGGTTCTGCTGACCATCGCCATCACCAATGATCCCAACGGCAACGCCGATTACACCGTGGCAGTCGTTGGTTCGGGCGCCGGTGTGGTCGAAGTCATCGACACGGCCAACCCGCTGGTCAAGGAGCTGAAGGGTAGCCTGCGTACCGACGGTTCGACAGGCGCCGGGCTGTGCGACCTGGCCATCACGGTAACCGGAACGGTTGCCGGCGAAGGCACGGGCACCGACAGCATCACCGTTCGTCGCCTTGGCGACATCAACGGTGACGGCTTCGTGACTCCGACCGACAAGGGCGTGCTGAATGCCCGCCTGAATGGTCTGACGGTCACGGCTCCGACGCAGGCCCTGGACATCAATGCCGACGGCAGCGTTGCTCCGACGGACAAGGGTCTGCTGAACGCCATCCTGAACGGCGTTGTCCAGCCATAAGGGATGATGTTCAACTGAAGCACCAGATGTAACAGTTGTGACAGAAGCACCAAAAGGCCGGCGGAGCGAGCAATCGCTCCGCCGGCATTATTTATTGTTACAATACAATAACCATGGGTGCCATGCCTGCTCCGCAGGCATGCTTGGCGCTTATATCGCTGGACTTCTGTCTTGCAGATTACAGAAAATGATTCCAATCTAGCGATAGCATTAGCGGGATTAGTTGGAGAAGCCGATGGCAAAGGAGTTGCGGTTATTTATCGCGGTGGAACTGCCCGAGCAAGTGCGTCAGGAATTGTCGCAGGCTCAGCAAGCTTTAAAGGCGGCGGATGCTGATGTTTCCTGGCCCCGGCCGGAGCGCATGCATCTGACGCTGAAGTTCATTGGCAAAACTCCGCCGGAGCACGTTGAGCAACTGGCGGAGAACATCGAGTGCGCAGCCGCCGATTGCCTTGCTCACCAGGCGCTGCTGGCGACACAGCTCGGGGCCTTCCCGAACTTGCGCCGCATACGAGTCGTCTGGGCAGCGCTCGATGAGCCGACCGGCGAACTCCAGGTGCTGCAGAAGCGGATTGACGCCAACACAAGCTGGTGGGTTCCGCCCGAGACGCGCCCTTACGTGCCTCACCTGACACTGGGCCGCGTCAAGAGCGGGCGCAACGTTCCGCATCTTGCCCAACTCATCGAGGAGAGCCGCCTGACACCCGGCCTAACCGTACCTGTGCGTGAAGTGGTCCTGTTCCAGAGCGAGTTGTCACCGCGCGGGCCGACCCACACGGCCCTGCACCGAGCCAGACTGAGCGTCCTGTAGCAGCCACTGCCCCACCTCCAAAATGGGACGGCGAGCACCTGGTAATCGGTGATGATTCACCAGGGCCCGCCGTGCTGCTTCATTCATTAATGGTTGGCAGCTTGCAGCAATGCTGCCGCCTCAACCGATTGCTTCGGGGCCTCGTTCCCCGGTGCGGATTCGTATGCACTCGGGCAGGTCGAGGACGAAAATCTTGCCATCGCCGATGCTGCCTGTGCGAGCACCTTTAACGATGGCCTCTACCGTACGATCCACAAAGTCTTCGTTCACGGCAATTTCGAGGCGGATCTTCTTCAGCAGATTGACCTCAAACTCAACGCCGCGATAGGTCTCGCTGTAGCCCTTCTGCTGGCCGCAGCCCAGGGCGTTGGTGATCGACATCTTGTAAACCTCATCCTGATACAGAGCCTGTTTGACGGCCTTCAGGCGGTGCGGCTGAATGTATGCGATTATCAGCTTCATTTCCGTTACCTCTCTTCTGGCGATCCTTTGGTTCCGCCACTCGGCACACAATCTGCTGTGGCGGCGATTTCTCTACTTTTCATCCTTGCTACGTCCGTGCAACTATTCTGTGACAAACACCTGGAATCCGCTGTAGGCCTCAAGGCCGTGCTCGCCGATGTCCAGACCCTTCAACTCCTCTTCCTCACTCACTCTCAGGCCAACAGTCTTCTTGATCAGCAGGAACACCATGCCCATGACCAGCAGCGAGAAGAGCGCCCCGCTGAAGGTACCCAGCGCCTGTACACCAAGCTGATGGAAGCTGCCCGTGTAGAACAGTCCGCCGCTCATGTTGTCCCAGATATACTCAGGCTTGGCAAACAGTCCAAGAGCCAGCGTGCCCCAGATGCCATTCATGCCGTGCACCGGAACCGCACCCACCGGGTCGTCAACCCCAATACGATCCAGCAGTTTGACGCCGGCCACAACAATGATGCCGCCAATGGCACCGATGAGCAGAGCAGCCCAAGGACTGACGAAAGCACACGGAGCCGTGATGGCAACCAGACCGGCCAAGGCACCGTTCATGGTCATCGAGAGGTCGGGCTTGCCATACATCACCCAGACGGTAACCATGGCCACAATGGCACCCGCGGCCGCGGCCAGGTTGGTGTTCATGGCCACCATGGCGGCAATATCTACCATAGTTTTGCTGGCATTGTGCATGCCGCTTATGCCGAGTGTGGAACCGGGGTTGAAGCCGAACCATCCAAACCACAAGATGAATACGCCCAGCGAGGCCAGCGGAATGCTGTGGCCGGCAATGGCCCGCGGCGAGCCATCCGGAGCAAATCGGCCAATACGCGGCCCAAGCAGCAGCGCTCCGATGAAGGCCGCACAACCGCCCGTGGCGTGGACGACGGTCGACCCGGCAAAGTCGGCAAAGCCCATCTCAGCCAGCCATCCACCGCCCCATATCCAGTGGCCGATAATCGGATAGACAACGGCGCTGATGACGATGGTGTAGATGAGGTAAGAGGAGAACTTCATACGCTCGGCCATGGCTCCGGCGACGATTGTCGCTGCCGCCCCGCAGAAGGCCGCCTGGAAGAGCCAGAAGGCCCAGATCGGTACGCCTGAGGGGTTATTGGCTCCCGACAGCCCAAAGCCGCTCCAGCCGATAAAGCTGTTGCCATCGCCGAACATGAAGGCGTAGCCCACCAGCAGAAACATAATGCTGGCCGTGCAGTAGTCCATGAAGTTCTTGGTCAGAATGTTGCAGGCGTTCTTGGCCCTGATAAAGCCGGCCTCCACCATGCCGAAACCGGCCTGCATGAAGAAGACCAGGAATGCCGCCACCAGAACCCAGACGGTATCCAGAGCCATGGGCAGGCGGCCGAGTGTCTCGGCCAGCTCGTCGGCCTCGGCCTCGCCTTCGGCAGTCTCGGCGGGCTCAACTGCCGGCGTGCCGTCCTGCAATGCACCAGGCTCAGTTCCGGGCGTCGCCTGGACCGGCGTTTCGGCCGGGGCCTCCTGCCCCAGGGCCGGCCCCACCCCCAAGGCAAGCAAAGACAAAAGTGTTACGGTAAGCACAACCTTGCGTAAGCTCATTTCTGGTTCTCCTGTATTCTCTTGTTGCGGCACCACCAGAATCCACTTCCGGTGGCGCCGCGGAGGTCGCTTGTTTTTTACTCTCAGAACAGAATTGTCAGGTTGACGCCGTAGACCACATTGTCATCGTCAACAACCGCGCGTCGCAGCGAACTGTCGATGACACTGGTGAAACTGACCAGCGGTGTTACAGTCAACCAGTGATTCAGCTTGACCGGGAGAGAGACGGAACTGTGGAAGTCGTTCCAGCCCGACTCATCGACGCCAAAGTAGAAATCGTTATGCTTTGACGAGGCGAAGCCCAAACCGCCTGTAAGGTCCAAGCTGCAATCGAAACGGCCGAACAGTGGCGGCAACTCGAACGAATGTCCGACATCGGCCGAGACGTACCAGCCATCGGCCTCGTCAACGTCGAAGTAAGCCGTAACCGACGGCGACAGCAGCACATCGGGCAGAGCCAGGCCGGCGAAAACTTCGGTCGTCTGGTCGAAGGCCGTGTTCGGGAAGTAGTAATGCACGACACCGATACTGGCCTCGACCGGCCCGAACTGATGGGCATAGCTGAGGGTGAAGTCGACCTCGTTGAACTGGCCGCGGTTATCGTTGACGCCGGTAAGATCCATGTTGCCCCAGATATTCAGCGAAAAGCCGAACCAGTCCACCGTCAGGGCGGGCTGCATTACGGGGTCGTCGGTCAGCACGATGCCGCGCCACACGTACTTGTTGAAGAATCCGGTGTCGATGGCCAGCGTCGGCATCTCGAAGCCGAACTTCTCTTCGCCCGCCTGGCGTAGCTCGCGCAGCAAGCCTTCCTGATCGTTAGCCGCTGCAGCAGCACCATCCACTTGCTGCGGGCGACCGGGCGTCGAATATTGCGACAACTGCTCGGCGGTTGCAGCCTGAGCAAAAAGCACAGGAACCCCGGCCGTGGCGCGGGCGGCAGAAGGCGAATCGGCCGCGAGCGACTGGGCATTAGCGCCTGGGACAAACGCCAGGGCCATAGCCGCCACCATGCCGCCGGCAAGAACTGTGGATTTAACTCGTGAAATTACGGAACCTTCTGCCACCTGCCGCATGTTCATGCTTCACCTCTCGTGTCTTGTCGCCTGCGTCTGGTTCTGCCCACCGTCCCCATGACAATGACGCCCGACCAGCACCGCCTTGTTGCACTTGAGTCTGCTCGACTACTAAGGCAACTGCTGTGCCAAAGCCATTCGGCCGGCGGCGTTTTTGCCACAAGATACTGGCGCACAAAGACTTACATAGGACACAAAAAGGTTCAGGCTGGTCATCTGGAAAGCATTGCAGCTGGCACAATTGTGTGAATGCGGCAAGGCGGCCCACAAATATGTGGGTAGGCCTGGCTGCACAAAAAGCGTAGTGGCAGGCGGGAACATGCTACTGCGGATGGTGGTTGAGTTCAGGTGGAGGCGGTAGATTCTGCGTCAAGGAGGGGGCTATCAACTTGCGGCAAAGGTCGTCGGATGCCGCGGCGGATGCGTGCCCGGCCGTGCCAAGCGGTGGCATGGGTGGCGCAGAAAAAAGCCTGCTCCGTCGCTAACCGTTTAGAGGTCGGTGGCGGAGCAGGCGATTCGGGGAATCAAGCGTTTAGAACATGAAAGTGAAGTTGATGCCATAGACGATTACTTCGCTATCGGCAACGGCATCACGCAGTTCGTCGTCAATAACGCTGGTAAAGGTGATAATCGGACGGACTGTGAACCAATGCGTAACCTTGACAGGCAGCGAGACTGAGCTGTGGAAATCGGTGAAACCTTCTTCGGCCACGCCGTACCAGAAGGCATTGTGGTCGGAATCGGCCCAGCCGACACCGGCAGCAATCTCAATAGCCCAAGGCACGCGCTCGCACAGGCGTGGCAGCGGGAAGGTATGGGCCAGATCGGCCGTGAGGTACCAGCCTTCCGCTTCGTCCACATCGTAGTAGGCGCGGATTTGCGGCGTCAGCGGGCAATCCCACAGAGCCAACCCGGCGAAGAGTTCCGTGGTGGCCTCGCGGGTGTCGATCGGGAACCGGTAATGAACTGCACCGACAGTGGCGGCAACCGGGCCGAACCTATGGGTGTAATCGAGATTGAAGTCGTACCAGGTGAAATTGAATTCCTCGTCCCTGTCATCGGTCAGGTCCATGTTTGCCCAGGTGGTAAGGGTGAAGCCGTACCAGCCGATTGTCGCAGCAGGCTGAAAAACGTAGTCGTCCGTCAGTTCAATACCGCGGAAGACATAGCCGCTGAAGAATCCTGCATCGATGGCAAAGTGCGGCATCTCAATGTTCTCATCACGAAGCCACTCCGCTCGCCAGTCACGAAGCAACCCTTCGCTTTCAGGCTGCATGAATGCCCCGTCCAGTTGCTGCGGACGGTCAGGCGTCGTTAACTGCGCAACTTCAACTGTTTCCTGACCAAACAGAATCGGCGTCTCGGCCATAGCCGTGCCGCCCAGCACCATCATTGCCAGCAAAACCGCAATCCCCCGTACGAGCCGTCGCTCCGCGGCTCCTGCAGTAAATACTTTCATTGTCCATCTCCCCCTTCGTATTGCTCCCATCGCGCGGGAGCGACCGCCAGATCTTGGGCGTTGATCTGCATCTCACGTGACTGCCATCATAAAACAGATTCCGTAACAGGTGGAAAGAGCCAACTTTAAATTCTTTATAGGAGAATGGACTGTAACGGCCTGGGGGAAACCTTGATTTGCCGGCGTGCCAGATGCGGGGCTGGTCATGCCAGCACCTCCATCCACACCAGACATGTACACACGCTGTCAATCGCAAATGCAACAACCCCGTAACCGGCGCCTTCCAACCGGCGCAGAAGGCCTCCGACAGCGGCACCGCGAGCCACGGGCTATGATTTGTATTTAGCTGGATCCAGATCGTGCGACTTCACGCGGTATGACAGAATGCGCTCGGTGGTGTGCAGGTTACGGGCGGCCTTGGCCATGTTGCCACGGGTGCTCTTGAGGGCCTCGATTATCAGCTCGCGCTCGAAAGCCCCGACGCGGTCCTTCAGCGTCCGCGGCTCGCTTTCGCCCTCGTCCTCGGCACCGGCCATGGTCGCCATCTGAAGCGTGGGAGGCAGGTGAATACTGCGGATGACGTCGCCGTCGGCCACCAGCACGGCCCGCTCGATGCAATTCTCGAGCTCGCGAACGTTGCCAGGCCAGTGGTAGCTCATCAGCATGTCGATGGCCGGCGTGCTGATGCGCCGCACCTTCTTATTGTTCTGCTGCGAAAACTTCTCCAGGAAATGGTCTATCAGCAGCGGAATGTCGGTCTTACGCTCTCGCAGCGGCGGGATGAAGATGGGGAATACGTTCAGCCGGTAATACAGATCCTCGCGGAACTGGCCCTTCTGAATGGCCTCCTCCAGGTTACGATTGGTGGCCGCGATTACTCGCACGTTGATCTTTATCGGCTCGGCCCCGCCAACGCGCTCAAATTCCCTCTCCTGCAGCACGCGGAGCAGGCGAATCTGGGCCGTGGGCGGAAAATCGCCGATCTC
>JAWLHX010000089.1:0-13917 GCA_041690105.1 Phycisphaerae bacterium | reverse complement strand
GTCATTTTTGCCGTGGCAACCGTGGCCGAGGTGGCCGGTTACTACATCCCATGGGTAGACAATCTGCTGGATACCATTGCCAGTCCGACTGCGGTTGTTGCCGGCGTTGTCGTAGCGGCCGCCGCTTTTGTCGAAATGCCGGCAGCTTATCGCTGGGTGCTGGCCCTGATTGCCGGGGGCGGACTTGCCGGAGGCGTCCAGGCCATGACCGTGGCCCTGCGCTCGGGTTCGAGCCTGACGACGGCCGGCTTCGGCAATCCGGCAGTCAGCACAGCCGAAGGGGCGGCCTCGGTGGTGCTGTCGGTGCTGGCCATTGCCCTGCCCTTGCTGGCCATGGTGCTGGTTCTGCTGATTGTGCTGACGCTGGTGGGGCTTTTCCGCCGACTGCGTCGCCGCCGCCGCCAGAGGGTTAACGCCGCATAGAACTGGCCGTTGAAGAGCTGTCACTGCGCGTCAGCCTGCATTTGGTTGGCACGAGGGGGGGGCTTCGCCATGCACCCACTGCTTTCAATCGTCGGCGGCTTACTGATACTGATGGTCTTCTTCGACGCCCTGTGGACGACCATCAGCACCAGCGGCCATGGGCCGTACACCCGCATTCTGTCACAATCAATATCACAAACGGCGGCTGGTCCTGGAGCGATGTCCACGTTCAGGCCGACAAGCGGGCCGAAAAAGAGATGCCCTCCGATGACAAACGCTGAACCACTTCGCGGCCCCAGCACCAGCACCGGTTTACTCGTTTGCGCTTGCGGCGCTGAAACGTTTCTGGCATTATCATCGATTGCTTGCACAGATGCGTCGGGTGAGTCGGACTCTGGGGAAGGGCGACAGGCAGATAAGGAGGCGGAGCATGGGCTTTTTCGACAAGTTGCGCGGTGAACTGGTTGACATTATCGAGTGGCTCGACCCATCGCCGGATACGCTGGTCTACCGCTTCCCGCGATACGCCAACGAAATCAAGTACGGGGCCAAGCTCGTGGTGCGTCAGGCCCAGGTTGCAGTGTTCGTGGACCAGGGGCGCATAGCCGACGTATTCCAGCCCGGCATGTATACGCTGATAACCGAGAACCTGCCGATACTGACAACGCTGCGCGGCTGGCGATATGGTTTTCGCAGCCCCTTCAAGGCCGAGGTCTACTTCATCAATACGCGACGTGTCACCGATCGGAAGTGGGGCACGATGAATCCGATCATGCTGCGCGACGCGGAGTTCGGCCCGATACGGCTGAGGGCCTATGGCACGTACGCAATGAGGGCCAGCGATCCGGTCAAGCTGATGAACGAGATTGTCGGCACGGATGGTCACTTCCGGGCCGGCGACATTACCGACCAGATGCGCAATTACATTATCACGCACTTCAGCGACATGCTGGGCGAGAGCAAAATTCCGGCACTGGAGCTTGCGGCAAATTACGAGGAGCTTTCGAAGCGTCTGGCGGAACTGGTTAACAAGCGGGCGGCCGAATACGGCATCGAGATCACGACGCTGCTGGTGGAGAACATTTCGCTGCCGCCGGAGGTTGAGCAGGCCCTGGACAAGCGGTCGTCGATGGGCGTGATAGGCGACATGAATCAGTTTGCCCGTTACCAGTCGGCCGAGGCCATACGCGATGCGGCCTCGAACCCGGCGGGTGGCTTGGCCGGAGCGGGCGTGGGGCTGGGTGCAGGTATGAGCATAGCCCGCCAGATGACCGATGCCCTGCAGAATCCGCAGCAGCAGCAGCAGCAGCAGGCGCCGGGTCAGCAGGCCCAGGGGCAGCAGGCAGGGAATCAGCAGCAGGCGGGGGCAGGTGCGGCGGTTCCGCCTCCACTTCCGCCGCAGGGTCCGCAGTTTCATGTGGCCCGCGAGGGTCAGAGCGTGGGGCCGCTGACGCTGGCGCAGATGGCCGAGGAGTTGCGGGCCAACCGGCTCGATCGGCAGACGCTGGTCTGGTCGGCGGGCATGGCCTCGTGGACGGCCGCGGGCGAGGTGGCGGCCCTTGCGCCGCTGTTTGCGAATCAGCCGCCGCCGCTTCCTCCGCAGGGGTAACCAGAGATGAGTGAGGAAGCGCAGGTTGACCCTCCGATGCCGGCACCGTCGCGCTCGGCCTGCGCCTCGTGCGGCGGCGAGATGGCCTGGGATCCGGCCGCGAAGGCCTTAAAGTGCGGCTATTGCGGCGGTCTGAAGCAGGTTGATTCGGCGAGCGACGCCGTGGTCGAGCTGGACTTCAGGCAGACGATGGAGCAGTTGCAGGGCGGGGCCGAGACGCAGACGCGCCCGGCGCTGAGCTGCGGAGGCTGCGGGGCGACGATCACGCTGAGCAGTCACGTTGTAAGCGACCTCTGCCCGTACTGCGGGGCGACCATCAACCAGCAGGTTGATGAGCTGACGCAGATAAAGCCGGCGGGCGTGCTGCCCTTTTCGGTTCCGCAGGACGTGGCTCAGCGCCTGGTGCTGCACTGGCTGCGCAAGCGCTGGTTTCTGCCGAAGGATTTCCGTCAGGCGCTGAGCGACGTGCGTCATCCCATTGAGGGCGTCTATCTGCCCTTCTGGACCTACGACTTCCGCTGCATCGCCCACTACACCGGCCAGCGGGGCGAGTATTACTACACGACCGAGAGCTATACGGTGACGGTCAATGGTCGGTCTGAAAGGCGTACGCGTCAGGTGAGGCACACGCGCTGGTGGCCGGCATCGGGGGTGGTGCATCTTGATTTTGATGATGTTCTGATTCTGGCGAGTCGCTCGCTGCCGACCAAATATGTCGATCGGCTTGAGCCCTGGCTGCTCGGGGGCGTGGTGAATTATGACGAGAGCTACCTGAGCGGATTCCGGGCGGAGTGTTACAGGATCGACCTGGCCGAAGGGTTTGGCCTGGCCGAGCAGCGGACCGACGGCGATGTGCGAAGCGCCATACGGCGGCACATTGGCGGCGACGAGCAGCGCATTTCCACGGTCAGCAAGCGGTATCCGCACCTGACCTACAAGCATCTGCTGCTGCCCGTCTGGGTGGCGGCCTTCCGTCATAATAACAAGCCATACCGGGTAATGGTGAATGCCCGCACGGGCGAGGTGCAGGGCCAGAGACCATGGAACGTACTGGCGGTAGTGCTGGTTGTGCTGCTGGTGATCCTGGGCCTGGTGGGGCTGGGCCTGCTGATATCGCTGGCCGGGGCCGGCTGAAACTGACCGCCGCACCCACCCACGATTTTGTGCTGGCAACAGGCAAGCCGCCAGGAGCCCCGGGCCATGTTCTGACAAAGTCAGCGGGCTGGTTAATGGAGTGCTGAAATGATAAATGTATGCGTTGGGGCCGCAGGTCTAGCCGTGCTGTTTGTGGGCTACCTATATGCAGTAAATTGGTATGGCGCCCAGCTCAGACTCAAGGCTGTTGGTGATAAAATAATAGGCATTTATGACGGGGGCTTTAAGGACACGCAACTGCACATAATGTTAGGCGGTAGAAAACGACGCGTTAGAGTGGTATGTCGGGGCATTCCCGAAGAAGAACTGGGCATGGTTGTGGCACTGAAACAAGACGAATTCTCGTCGGCGGAATTGTCGCAGGTTCGTGAATTGGTGCAGAGACGCAATGCTGAAGTATCTGTTACAGTGACGACTGATGGCCTGAATGTCTTTTGTGAAAGTCCAGCTGAGGCAGCAGACATAGTCTATGAGTTATTGGTGCAAGTCTTTGGTGTACACGACGACACCCCCATGCGCTTCACAAACCGAGGACCTTGGGATGGAATCAAGGCCAATAGAAGATGGCGGCTGCGTAACCAGTAGATTGGCCCGGTGCCATCGTTCTGCTTGTTCAGTGCCATGGTCTGACGAAGTCAAGCCATGATAACGATTGAACCCGCGGGTGCCACCCACAAACTTGTTTGTGGGTGCCGCTCATTCCCTCACGCGTGCCAACGCGACACCTTCTGTCACACCTCCGCGCGCCACACTGTTACGCCCTGATCAACAAAATCCGACCCAGACCACCCGCCTCACATGACTCCCCACACCCGCCACAACCCGCTCAGCCGCCGCACCTTGCGCCCGCCTCACCTTCCGCCCGTCCTACCACCCCTGCCCTTCATTCACATAAAAACCCGCGCCACTCCCGCGACACTCGCCCCGTAGGTTAGAGGGGCCCGGTAAGAGCGGACATCGGATCCGGCCCTCCTGGAATCTCGCCTTGCGGCAGCGCGCACGCAGGGGCGATAAAGTACACGACTGGGTGATCTCGAGAAATCCCCTTTCGCGAGCCAGGAGGCCATCCGGCGCTGGAGTGCATCAAATGCCAGCGCAGCCGCCAACTGCCTCGCCCCTCGTGCAGTTGCAGACATGCTGCACCCAGCCCTGCGCAGGGCAATTATTTTGATTCATGACTTTTTCGAAATTGCGATCAGGAGATGAACAGTTGAAGCCGACAGACTTGTAAGCCGTGTGATGATTCCACATCTCGTTCCCCGGTGTATTCGGCTGCCGGTGCCATGGTCTGACGAAGTCAGGCCATGATAACGCCTGAACTCGTCTTAGGATGCCACCGGCACCTGCCATGCCCTGACTCGTCCTCTATGGCAGCGGCACCTTCCAAATATCAATTATTCTTGCCCTTGCGGCAGAGGCAGAATATAGTCATTGCCTCTGATGTCCATGGTTTCCGTGCGCGCGGCCGGTGCTGAGCGTCAGTTACCGGCCCGAGCCTGACTGCCCGATCTGCAACCGCCCGAGAGAGTCTCAATGCTGGCAAAAATACCTTCAGCTTCGGTCGTCGGAATCGACGGCTACCTGGCCACGGTCGAGGTCGACATCCGCCATGGCATGCCCACCATTATCACCGTCGGCCTGCCCGATGCCGCCGTCAAGGAGTCCAAGGACCGCGTCGAATCGGCCATGCGTAATTCCGGCTTCAGCTTTCCCAGCGACCGCATAACCATAAACTACGCTCCGGCCGATGTCCGCAAAGAGGGCCCCGCCTTCGACCTGCCGACCGCCCTGGGCCTGCTGGCCGGTAGCGGGCAACTGGAGATTGATGCCAACCTTTCGCAGTATGCCGCCATTGGCGAGCTGGCCCTGGACGGATCATTACGCCCGGTGCGTGGCTGCCTGGCCGCCGCCATGGCCGTGCGAGCCGCCGGATTGAAGGGCTTTATTGTTCCCGCTGCCAATGGTAACGAGGCCGGAGTTGTGAGCGGGCTGGAGGTAATAGCGGTCGGTTCGCTGACCGAGGCCGTGGGCGTGCTGGCCGGGCAGCTTCCGGCCGACCCCGTGCAGGTCGACCTGCAGCAGGCCTTTGCCAGTTCGCGGCACGAGGATGTCGACTTCGCCGAGGTCCGCGGGCAGGAGGCCGCCAAGCGAGCCCTGACGGTCGCCGCCGGCGGTGGCCATAATGTATTGATGGTCGGCCCGCCGGGCTCGGGCAAAACTCTGCTGGCCCGCCGTCTGCCCACAATTCTGCCGCCGCTCTCGCTGGAAGAATCGCTCGAAACCACGCGCATCTATTCGTCCGTCGGCCTCCTTAAACCCGGCTGCAGTCTGCTGGGCGCAAGGCCGTTCCGCTCGCCGCACCATACCATAAGCCACGCCGGCCTGGTTGGTGGCGGCTCAACGCCAACGCCCGGCGAAGTATCGCTGGCTCATCATGGCGTGCTGTTTCTGGATGAGTTGCCCGAGTTCGACAAGAAGACGCTCGAAGTCCTCCGCCAGCCGCTGGAAGACGGCCACGTGACCATCAGCCGGGTCCAGGGCACGCTCACTTTTCCGGCCCGCATGTCGCTGGTGGCCGCCCTCAACCCGTGCCCCTGCGGCTACTTCGGCGACCCGCGACACGCCTGCCGCTGCACTCCGCGGCTCATCCAATCCTACATGGGCCGCATCTCCGGCCCGCTGCTCGACCGCATCGACATCCACATCGAAGTGCTGAGCGTGCCCTACCGCGAGTTGCGAAGCAAGCAGGAGGGGCTGGGCAGCGACGAGATGCGACAGAGCGTGACCGAGGCCCGCCAGCGCCAGCAGCAGCGTTTCAAAGGCGCCAGCCAGACCAACGCCTCCATGAGCCCGCGGCAAGTCAGGGCCTTCTGCCACCTGGATGAAGGCGGCGAGGTGTTGCTGAAGCAGGCCATTCAGGAACTCGGCCTCAGTGCCCGGGCCCACGACAAAATTCTCCGCCTGGCCCGCACCATCGCCGACCTGGAAGGCGCCGACAATATCCAGGTCCACCATCTGGCCGAAGCCATCCAATACCGCCGCCTCGATCGCAATATGTTTGCCTGATTGTGAGGGCGCATTTATGACTGCAAAACCAATACATAAGCCAGAAACAGAAATATTGGTGCAGTTCCTTCCAGCCAAACGTGATCCCCGCATTTTTGCGGCAACACAATTCCAACCTTCAAAACCAGGCTTACCATCACTGATGGCGGCCGCATCGTCGAGCGTTCAGGTTAACAAAGAAAAGGCTACATTTGCAGTTCCGGCACATGCTGCTTTATGTTTGAACATCTCGCATCATATGGCTGAACACCCACAATACAAGGAGCGAGTTCATGCGACACAGTGCAACCACAGCCATCCTCCTGACGAGTACGATCCTGTTTCTGTCTGTGACGGGCCGTTCTGTTTTTGCCCAGAACGGCAGCGTGCCCAAGCCTGACCCTGACGCCTTCTGCGAGCAATCGATGGCCTGGGTGACTTCGGGAAAAGCAGGCACGGGTGAATTGTTCTGCTGGCGTGCGGCTTACTCGTCCGAGACTTTCCTGACGGCCTACGAAGCCTTCGGCGACGTCACGTGGCTCGAAGCCGCCGAGAAATACTACGATTTTTATCTGGAAAAGCTCAAGAAGGACCCCGATGGCTTTGAAGGCTGGATCGGCGACCCCATCGGTGAGCAAGGGGCCGAACTGGCCACCGACGCCGTGGTCGGAGACGCCAAGCTGTGCGCCCCGCTGGTTCGTTTCGCCGAGATCGTCCTGGCCGACCCCGAACTCAAAAAGCGATTCGGCGCCAAGGCCCAGCGATACGTCGAACTGGCCACACGCATCTGCTGGGAGAAGTGGAACCACCGTGGCTGCTACTACGAGGATGCGGCTGGCTGGGGCAGCTACCACGCCTACGGCAAACTCGTCGACCCGACGACCAACGAGTGGGTCGACCGCCCGAGCCGCGTCCTCAGCGAGAACCTGAACAAGCACTACGCCGTCGGGATCGTCCTGCTGCGCTTGTGGCGGGTCACCGACAAGGATGAGTATCGCGAGCGGGTGCTGAAGGTGTTCGGCCGGGCCAAGACCATGTGGCATTACTACCCCGACGAGGACCGCATCGTCTGGAACTTCTGGATGCCGCACGGTCCGTACGACGTTGAGGGCCGCGCGCCGAGGATGTGGGTCGGCCTGCACGGCTCGCGGAGCAGTTACCAAGCCTCCGAGGCGGGTTATTTTGCCGAGGTCTACGACTCGGGACTGGTTTTCACCCGCGAGGACCTGGAGCGAATGGTTCGGACGAACCACTGGATGATGCCCGCGGGCGAGCGCACCGCCTGGCGCAGCGCGGACGGCCTCTTTGATTCCGGGCAGGTGTGGTCGGCTCTGGCTCGGTTCGACGAGCGGATTCGCGACGCTTACGAGAAGCAGATCGGCGGCGACTCGCCCCGCGAGCGTATTGCCCTGGCTTACCTGCGGAACGTTAAGGACAAGATCGGTGGCTGGAAGCGACGGTACGTCAAGGATGAGGCCAAGGTGGAGGTCGTCGACGCGCCGCTCCAGCCGGGGCGGTACCTCACCATGAGCGTCGTCGTGCCCAACAGTCTGGCAACGGCCAACGACGAGCGTGTGCAACTGGCCTGCCAGACGCGGGCCGCCGGCAAACTGAAGATCGAACTGCTGGATCAGGAGGGCCGGCAGGTACTGGGCACGCTATATGAGACCAACACCTTCGAGACCGCCAAGGCCAAGGAGTATCACGCGCCGTTTTGGGACGGGACGAATCCTCGTACGGGCAGGAAGGACGTTGGCCAGTTCATGATCCGGTGGACACTGGGCGAGGAGAGCCGCCAGTCGCCGGTGTGGGTCAGGGTCGGAGAACGCCAGCCACGAAAAGCTCCCGAGCCACTTCAAAAGGGCCGGGTGCTCACCGTGGATTCTGAGGGCAAGCTGGATGATCGCTGGCGTCTCGAGGGCAGCGAAGTCAGCAGTGAGCAAAAACGCAGCGGCAGCAAGGCTCTGAAGGTAAGTGCGACGGCCAGACTGGTGTTCGGCGACAGAGACGATCTGCCCGTCCGCATCAGGATGTGGGTTTACGACAGCGGGCAGAAACTCGGAAAGAAGAGCGTCAACGGCCCGGCCTGGGGCGTGGTGACGGCCATCGGCGACAAGTTCTGCCTGCGGCAGTGCTGGCGCGGCTATCTCAACGGCGATGCCGAGTACGCCTGGGTCAATACGGGCGAGGACCAGTGGTACACTCCGCGCGCGAGCGGCGTGCGACGCGCTGACGGCTGGGTCGAGTGGGTCTTCGACTTCACGGATCCGGCCGCGGTGAAAATAACCGGCAACGGGCAGGAAGTCCGCCGCCTCGTGCCCGAGCACACACCCAAGGGGGCTGTTGGCCTCTACTTCAAGGGCGACAAAGGTGGCCCGGTGTTCGTGGACGACATTACGGTCGAGTACCCGGAATGAGCGGTAGCCAAAGCCGGGTGCCATCTATGAGCAAGCCGTTGTCAAGCGCGAAGCAGGGACGATTACGGGACTTTTTCCAACCATCTATCCGGCCGGGTGCCACACTTTGGAGCGACGGCGCGGCCGGCGCCAAAGTGTGACGAAGGGCGGGTGGCATGTTTCACAATCTTGGGTGCCATGCTTCTGCTTGCAGAAGCATGCATATGCATGTACCCAACCCGCGGTCGCCTTCAGCCGCCCCGATGACTTTCGCATGCTTCTTCGCTGCGCGTAAAGGCAGGCAACCGGCTTGACAACCGCGACCCAATCTACCCAACTTTGTTTTTGGGATTGTGGGGGTGGGATGAAGCATTGTAATATCAAGGAATGAACAGCACGGCAGCCATCACGCACACTTTGCCGCCGGCTTCGCCGTCGCTCCAAAGTGCGGCACCCGGCAGAGAGCGTTTTGGATTGACGTAACCCCGGCCTCAAGGTGACGATGGAGATGACGCCATGAGAGCGATCTTTTTACCGATGCTCTTCCTGCTTTGTGTTTTTGGGTGCCACCAAAGCCATCGCCAGATCATGTCTTCCCCAACAGTGGGTTCCACGAATGGGGACATTGTCTACCAAAGTGTAACAGTTTGCTTTAGAGACCATGAAGTGACCGTATTTTCCAGCGAACATGCTCTCGCGGAAAAAATAACTGTCAATTATCAAAAGCGAGCGGTGCGACCGCTGAACGAAACCTTTGCCAAGGCCGCGAACCTTGGAAGCCTCGAAAATCGCTGGCTATTGGCATACCTGAACCATTCCGCGCTTCTCTATGCACAGGGGAAAAATGCCGATGCAACCGCAGAAATCATCCCTGCCACACCCTTTACAAGAGATGAGTCGTGGTCTCTTGTCGACTCTCGCGATCAGAACCAGCCCATCTACTGGTGTCGACAAAGCCTTGCTTTGCGTCGTGGTGAAGAGATAATCGCTTTTGCCGATGGCGATCCGGCCCCGCCTGCGTGTGAATGGGTTGCACTGACTGCGGATTCTTATTACGAATGGTACCGGAATCTGCAGGACAAGATTGGGTTGGATGAGATCTTTGGAGAGTCCAGATAAGCCGAGTGCCATGCCTGCTCCGCAGGCATGCGTGGCGAAGGTTTGGCTTCGGCCGGCATCATTATTGGGTGGATCACGCTGATTATCGACATTCTCCTTTTGTGCGTGTTTTCTGCTGCCGTTATGGCATAATGCTGCCGAAAATTGTGCAGCTGCTGCAACGGTATTGCTTGGAGAGTGTCTTCCGTGGTCGTCCTCATTATCCTGATGATTATCGGTCTTGTGCTGCTCATTGGCGGAGCCGAGTTGCTTGTTCGCGGGGCCTCCAACCTGGGCCGGGCCATAGGCATGCCCTCGCTGATAATCGGCCTGACGGTCGTGGCTTTCGGCACGAGTGCTCCGGAGTTTGCCGTCAGCGTGAAGGCCGGCCTGAGCGGCAGCTCCGAGATTGCCATTGGCAACGTCGTGGGCAGCAGCCTGTTCAACGTACTGTTCATTCTGGGCATATCGGCTATCATCGCTCCGCTGGTGGTTTCGTCGCAACTTGTGCGGATTGACGTGCCGGTAATGATCGGCGTATCGGGGCTGGCCTGGCTGTTTGCTTCCGATGGAGCACTGACGCGGGGCGAGGGTATCGTCCTCTTTGCCGGCATTATCGTCTACACGGGCTTGCTGTTTTACCTGGGCCGCCGCCAACCCGACCAGGCCCTGCCAACTGTCGGTCTGCCTGCTGCAAATTCCGACGACAAGCCGCCCGCCAAGCCGCCGCACGTGATTATTTCGATCGCCCTGGTGCTTGTCGGCTTCGGCATGCTGGTGCTCGGATCGCAATGGCTGGTGGATGGAGCGGTGGGCGTGGCCCGGGCCGTGGGCGTGAGCGAGCTTATTATCGGCCTGACGATGGTGGCCGCCGGGACCTCGTTGCCGGAGGTTGCCACCAGTGTGGTGGCGACAATTCGCGGCGAACGCGACATTGCCGTCGGCAACGTTGTCGGCAGCAACATCTTCAACGTGCTGGTGGTAATGGGTGGCTCGTCGGCCATAGTGGGCCACATAGCGGTAGCGCCCGAGGCCATAAGTTTCGACATTCCGGTAATGATTGCCGCCGCCATTGCCTGCCTGCCGATTTTCTTCACCGGAGGCAAAATCTCGCGCTGGGAGGGGGCAGTGTTCCTCCTCTACTACGGTGCTTATACGGTCTATCTGTTCCTGCGTGTCAAGGATGCTGATTCGCCCGTTCTGGATGCAGCAATGATCTGGTTCGCCCTCCCCGCAACCGTGCTGGGCATCGGCCTCTCGGTTATCTACACCTTGCGGCGCCGCAAGGGCAAAAAGCAGCACCGCTGACCTTCAGCACACTTTGGCGCCGGCTACGCCGCCGCTCCAAAGCGTGGCACCAGGCCTGCGCATATTGCTGTCGCTGTTTAAGCCCCCTGCACTGCAGGGGGATATGTCCGAATGTGCGGTGCGTGATCCATGGCCACGACCAGCGTGGCCCATGCCACCCGCTCCGGCATCCGGCACACTTTGGCGCCGGCTGCGCCATCGCTCCAAAGTGTGGCACCCGGCAAGTTGAACGAAGCCCCCCTCCTCTCCCATTCATTCTCGCCATTCAATACTTCCATCTGGCTTGATTAACTCGGCGTAGCTGGCCATTACGACGGGCACGAAGGGGCCGATGTTGCCCGCCGTGTCGTACAGCGCTATATGCACCTCAAGGTCCTCACGCGGCAACGAAAGGCAGATTGGCGGCATGTCTTTCTCGCGCGAAGATTCATAATCCGCCCACAACTCGACAGGCTTCCCTTGTGGTCTTCTTGCGCGCGGAAGCACCTGGGGAAAGGCATTGACGTCCATGCTGTCCCGGTACCTGCTCCAGTGGGCGAATACCGGGTACTTCTCGGCCAGCAGTTCGCCGGTAACGGTGTTGCGTTCCAGAATGACAATCCCCTGCACTGCACTGTCTCTGTCCAGACCCGTCAATACCATGAACCACCCAGTTGGTTGCGATTGGCAGGCCATAACCATGGCTGATAAAGCAACCGGCTTGTCCCCCAGTTGCCGCGTCTCCAGAATCTGCAAACCCCGCTTGAGCGCGGCAACGCTCACTGCGTGGGCTGTCGACCACTCTACATTGGCATCATTCTGCGCTCGCTCGCGGCGATCCTCAGTATTAGCAAGCAAGCCACTCAGCCATTCGTGAGTATTGGCGTAGATCTGCTCGTAGTCCCGGCTAACCGTTTCCTGGACGGGCTGGGAGCAGCCGGCAAAAACTGGCATGCACAACATAAGTGCCACATATATAGAGAGTGCGCAACGACCGTCCGCGACTCGCAGGACGTGTACTTTGTCTCGCTCGTATCTTTCGCTCGCCATCATCATATGCCTCCTCTAAACACCTAACCAACTCGCGTGCCGCAGCCGGCAGGTGGCACGCTCGCGTGGCCGCGTGTGCTGGGCAACGGCACCGAGTACCTCCCGCGCTCTATTCGCACAAGCACACATTGATATTACAACACTTCGTCTGGTAGCACAACGTTGAAAATGGAGGACTGGACGGAGACCAGCTTATCGGATGCTATCAGCGAATCGCAGGGCTTCTGGCTTCGGCACACTTTGGCGACGGCTGGGCCATCGCTCCAAAGTGTGGCACCCGGCTAAACAAAGAAGTGGGGCAAGCCAACTAAACGAGGTCTATCTTATCACTTTGGTTTGGGGCAGATGCAGTTCCAGCCGCTCTGCTCCAGCAGCGGTAACCTTAGTATTCTTAAGCATAATAACTTGAAGGTCAGTCATCTCCTTCAGGTAAACCAAGCTTTCGTCGGAAACACTGGTGGATGATACGTCTAGCGAACGCAGGGACTTATATGCTGGCATATAGATCATCCCCGCATCAGTGATCAACGTTGATGCCACACACAGTTCCTCGAGACTATCAAGTTTCTTGAGGTGAGATAGTCCAACATCGCTGACGCGCGTTCGCTCCAACAGAAGTTCTTGAAGGCCATCACATTCTGCAAGATGCATAAGACCAGCACTAGTGATTTTGGTTCTCCACAAATTGAGCCTCCGCAGCGACCTGACATCCTTGAGGTTTGCAAGCCACGGATCTTCAACGCTCGAGAGGGAAAGATCGACTTCGCGAAGCTCCGCCAGATCTGCCAGATGAATTAAGCCTGCACCCGTAATTGGCGTATCTACAAGACCTAGTGAACGCAGCGATTTCAGCTCTTGCAAATAGGCCAGATCAGCGTCGGTAATCCTAGTGCCGCCAAGATTCAAGGCACGGAGGCTGCTATAGGCGGATAGCTGCGACAATCCTTTTTCGTTGAGTTTCGTATCAAAAAGGCTAAGCGAAAGCAGGCCGGTATCTTTTAGATGGACCAAGCCTTCGCCTGTAATGAACGTCCAAGTCAGGTCTATGTGCCTTAAGTTGCTTAGCTCTTTGAGATTCGCTAACCCATGGTCGGAGATGCTTGTATCCGAAAGGTCAAGTCCACGAAGGGAAATGAGGTGGCTTAGCTTGGCCAAACCGCTATCGTCAATCGCGGTACGGCTTAAACCAAGGAACTGAAGGTTTTTAAAATCAGCCAAAAATATTAGCCCCTCGCTAGTGATTGACGTACCCTCAAGATCAAGCATCTCCAGCGCATTGAGTCTCCTTAAGATTCCAATGTCATCGTCCACGACGTCTGCATCTAAATTTAGAATTAGCCAACGCAGGCAGTCCAACTCGGCCACACGCCGCAACTGGGCGCGATTCACGCGCACCAGTTGTAATCCAGGAACGTTTCGTAGGCGCACCTCAGCTAGAGCTTCCTCCGCCGTCGTACGTCCGATTGGCGTGATGCCCCAGCGTGTCCCGGCGGGGAAAGAAAAGGTTGCGCTCGCTGGTGTGTCACCAACTACAGTTTTCACATTATTGTCATTATGTGTCCACACCTGAAACGTCAGCTCTGAATTAAAGCTATGTGTGTCGTCTTTTGTGCTACCAAAATGACACCCACTAACCTGACTTGTTAACAATATGCATAATATCAGTGACAAGTAGCAATTCAATATTGTTTACTCCCTTCTTAGGTTCCATCACTCATTTCCAATTACTTGCGTTCGTTCATCAACGAATGGTGCCAGCTCTGCCTCAGGATGTCTTAGCTTGTCCCCATGCGCTGGACAGTTTCCGGCCTGAAATAAGGTGGAACCGTCTGCCTGGGTGACGTTGTTGCTGCT
>JAWLHX010000088.1:0-13985 GCA_041690105.1 Phycisphaerae bacterium | reverse complement strand
CGGCGGCCCTTAATAGTAATCTGCCAACGAAAGGCGACACATGAACGATAGTCATAACGAATCTGCTGTCAGCGCCAGCCTGCTGACGGAACACGACATCTATCTGCTGAAGCAGGGCAGCCACTTCAAGCTGTACGACAAACTGGGTGCTCACCCCATGAACTTCCGCGGCGAAGATGGCACGTATTTCGCCGTCTGGGCACCCAACGCCAGCAGCGTGAGTGTGGTGGGTAACTTCAACGACTGGGAGGATGGAGCCCATCCGCTCAGCGCCCGCGGCGACGATTCAGGCATCTGGGAGGGTTTTATTCCGGGCGTTGGCCACGGCGCAATTTACAAATATCACATAGTCTCCAGCCTTAACGATTACACGGTCGATAAGGGCGACCCCATGGCCCGCTACTGGCAGTTGCCGCCCGATACTGCCAGCGTTGTCTGGTCCGATTCGTTCGTCTGGAGCGACGACGACTGGATGACCCGACGAGCCTCCCGCAACTCGCTGAACGCACCAGTCAGCATTTACGAGTGCCACTTGGGCTCCTGGCGGCGCGATCAGAACGAGCCCGACAAATGGCTCAACTATCGTCAACTGGCCCACGAACTGTGCGACCACCTGAAGACCGGCAACTTCACTCACGTGGAGCTTATGCCGATCATGGAGCACCCCTTCTATGGCTCGTGGGGATACCAGGTGCTGGGCTACTTCGCACCTACGGCCCGTTATGGCACGCCCGAGGATTTCCGCTACTTCGTCGACCACATGCATCGCAACAATATCGGCGTGATCCTGGACTGGGTGCCCTCGCACTTTCCGAGCAATGAGTATGGCCTGACGTATTTTGACGGTTCACACCTTTACGAGCATGCCGATCCGCGGCGCGGCTGGCATCCGGACTGGAAAAGTTACATATTCAACCTGGGCCGCAACGAAGTCCGGGCCTTCCTGATCAGCAACGCCATCTACTGGCTCGATCAGTTCCACGTGGACGGCCTGCGGGTGGACGCGGTGGCCAGCATGCTCTATCTGGACTATTCGCGCAAGGAGGGCGAGTGGATACCCAACACCAAGGGCGGACGCGAGAATCTGGAGTCCATAAGCTTCATGCGACGCATGAACGAAGTGGTCTACGAAATGTTTCCCGGCGTGCAGACGATTGCCGAAGAATCGACCGCCTGGCCGATGGTCTCAAAACCTGCCTACATGGGCGGCCTGGGCTTTGGCATGAAGTGGAACATGGGCTGGATGCACGACACGCTGGACTACTTCCAACTCGACCCTGTTTATCGCAGCTATCACCATAACGAGATCACCTTCAGCCTCTGGTACGCCTTCAGCGAGAACTTCGTGCTGGCCATTTCGCACGATGAGGTGGTGCATGGCAAGAAGTCGATTCTGGGACGTATGCCGGGAGACGACTGGCAGAAGTTTGCAAACCTCCGGCTGCTCTGGGGCTATATGCTGACGCACCCCGGCAAGAAGCTGAATTTCATGGGTTCGGAGTTCGGCCAGTGGAACGAATGGGACCACGACAAGAGCCTGGACTGGAATCTGCTGCAATTTCCGCTGCATTCAGGATTGTGGCGATTTGTGCAGGACGCCAACAAATTGCTGCGCGAGGAGCCAAGCCTGTACCAGCGCGATTTCGACGGCCAGGGCTTCGAGTGGGTCAGTTGCAACGACTCCACAAACAGCGTCCTGAGTTACCTGCGTTTTGCCAGCGACCGCGACGACATGCTGCTGGTGGTCTGCAACCTTACGCCCACACCGCGGAATAATTACCGGGTCGGGGTTCCGCGAACAGGCTATTGGCGTGAAGTCCTGAACAGCGATTCGCAGACCTACGGCGGCTCGAACCAGGGGAATCTGGGTGGGCAGGAGGCTGCGCCGGTAGCTTTCGCCGGCCGATACGACCAGTCGCTGTCGCTCAATCTGCCGCCACTGTCGGTGCTGGTCTTTAAGCCCGACCATGAGCACAGCCAGCAGCGCTGAGACGCGGACGAAACCGCGCTTACCGCACCAAGGCGGATTGCGACGCCCCCTGCTCTGCCGAGCGACGGTGCGCCTACAGCCCCAGCACGTCCTGCATGGTGTAGAGCCCTGCCTTTTTGCCGGCCAGCCAGACGGCCGCCCGCAAGGCTCCATGCACGAAGGTGTCGCGGGTCGAAGCAATGTGTCGCAACTCGATGCGCTCGCCAAGGGCCCCGAAGATGATGTTGTGATCGCCCACAATATCGCCCGCCCGGACGGCATGAATGCCGATCTCGCCTTCCTTGCGCGGGCAATCGCCCTGCCGACCGTAGCAGGCATCGGTGGACAAATCGCGACCGGTAGCGGCTGCCATCGAGCGGGCCAGGGCCAGGGCCGTGCCACTCGGGGCATCCTTCTTGAAGCGATGATGGGCCTCAACCAGCTCAATATCGTATGCCGGACCAAGCACGCGGGCCAACTCCGCCGCCACCTTCAGCAGCACGTTAATGCCCACGCTCATGTTGGGCGCGTAGACCACCGGAACTATCTCGGCCACCCGGCGAATCCCGGCCTCTATCTCGGCACCAAGGCCGGTCGTGCCTATGACCATGGCAACGCCCGCGGCCGCGCATTTATCGATAATGGTTGCCGTGGCCTGCGGGGCGCTGAAGTCGATCAGCACATCAACTCCACCGCCGGTCGGCAACTCGGCGGCCAGCGGCACGCCCAGCCGTCCGATTCCGGCCAGTTCGCCGGCATCGTGCCCCTGGCACTGGTGACTCGGGGCATCCAGCGCCGCCACAAGCTCAAGCTCTTTCACGTCCTGCGACAGAGCTACGAGCCGGCCGCCCATGCGACCGCCTGCTCCGTTGATACCCAGACGTATCCTGCTGCTGCTCTGCGATTCGCTCGTCACGCTGCTACTCCTCAATGGCGGCCACAATAGCGTCCAGATCGTCTTCCACAACTACCGGCGGGTTGGCAAACTCGGCCCGACTCACACCGTAATCATGATAAATCGACTCAAGCTCGGCATCGGGCTTGGTGTGATAGGCAACCGTTATGGTCGGATCCTTCAGAGTATGCCCGGTGAGAATGCAGACCACTTTCTCGGCCGGGTCGATGACTCCCGCCGCGACCAGCTTGCGGGCTCCGGCAACACTGGCGGCGCTGGCCGGCTCGCAGCCCAGACCACCCCGCCCGACCTGCGCCTTGGCGTCAAGAATCTGCTGATCGGTAACCCGCTCGACCACACCGCCCGTGGCATCCAGGGCACGCAGACACTTCTTCAGGTTCACCGGCCGATTGATCTCGATGGCGCTGGCCAGCGTGCGGGCCCGCCGATTCTCGGCATCCATGGTCGCATAGAAGCGGTCGATCATGGCATCGTCGACATTGCCGCCATTCCAGCGCAGACCCTCGTCGTTTACAAGCCGGTGCAAGGTATCGGCACCGGCCGAATTGATAATGGCGATGCGCGGCACTTTCTTGATCAGCCCCAGCTCTTTCAACTCGATAAAGGCCTTACCGAAGGCGCTGGAATTGCCCAGGTTACCGCCCGGTACTACAATCCAGTCCGGAGGCTCCCAGGCAAGGGCTTCGAGCACCCGGAACATGATTGTCTTCTGCCCCTCGAGGCGGAATGGGTTGACGGAGTTCATCAGATAGATGCCAAGCCGCTCGGCGACCTCCTTCACCCGTGCCATGCAGGCGTCGAAATCGCCCAGCACCTGCAGCGTCTTGACGCCGTAATCAAGAGCCTGGGCCAGCTTGCCATAGGCGATTTTGCCACTGCCGATGAACACCAGGCCGCTGATCCGCCGGTTGATGGCCGCATACAAGGCCATACTGGCGCTGGTGTTACCCGTTGAAGCGCAGGCCGCACGCTTGGCTCCGACCATGGCGGCATGAGTAAAGGCGGCCGTCATGCCATTGTCCTTGAACGATCCGCTGGGGTTAAGTCCTTCGTACTGCAGATGAAACTGGCCGGCCCGCATGCCCACGTATTCGGCCACCAGGTCGGCCTGCTGCAGAATCGTCTGGCCTTCGCCCAGGGTTATAATGTCCTCAGGGCGGGCAAAAGGCAGCAGGTCGCGGAAACGCCACACGCCGCTGAAGTCGAGCCTGTCGCGCCGGTGACTCCAGCGCTCTTCAACCGCGGCCAGGCTGGAAGGCGGATTGGCCTTCGACCAATCGTAACGTATGTCCAGCAGGTCGCCGCACTTGGGGCAGGCGAAAATTACCTCGTCGACCGAATACTCGGCCCCGCACGATGGACGAATACACTTCTGGCTGGCAACCTCGGATTTCACTGTTCAAGTACTCCCACTTTCAGGGGCAAGCGCCGCTGCCCGGCACGGGCCTTTTCCGATTAACCGCAGCAACTAATGCCATATCTTCAGCGCGAGGCAAGATAGCCCGCAACGGGCCCGGCTACAAGCAAAATCGGTCCTTTAGGTTGATTAGGTGTGTGGCCGACTCCAAGTGGGTAAAGGCGGGTCGCCGTTTCGCCCCCTCCCCCTTGAGGGGGAGGATGTCGCCGGCATGCGCCGGAGACAGGTGGGGGTGTCGCTGCGCGGAAAACTCCTCGCAAGGATGCTGTCCCATGCCACTGAATATCGGCCTTCCGGCTGATTGATTCCGGGTTCTCTGCGCGCCGCACCTGAGATGAATGTCATCAGATGGAATTGGAATCGCGTTTTTTGGCGCTGACGCGGTGCAGGAAGTCGCGCTCTTCCTCGCTCAGGGCGCCCAGTCCGCGCGTGTGCACCTTTCGCAGAATCTGGTCCAGACGCTCTTCTTCCTGACTGTTGATGCCCGAACTGCCTTCGCTGCGGCCCGTTACAGGATGGCTGAAAGAAGAACTCGAACCAGAACGCCCCTGCCAGCCACCACGGGCATCGCCCCCGCTCATCCGCTGCCGACCACCCTGGCCGCCGCCGAATTTGCTCCTGATCCACTGCCACGGGCCGCTGCGGCCGCCGCGCCGGGCGCCGCTATCGGCCAGCATCCACAGGAAGGCGTAGACCATGCCGCCAAGGTGAGCGGCGTGGGCAACATTGTCGGCCCTCGCACCGCTGAACGACTGCAGCATCCACCAGGTCGTCAGGGCAACATAGCCAACGGCTGCCCATTTGGCCTTTACCGGCAGAATGAAGAAAATGTAGATCAGCGAATTCGGGTTGCGCACGGCAAAGGCGATGGTAACGCCGGCCACACCGGCACTTGCGCCCACGGTTGGCACCTGGAGCATGTAAGCAAATTGCGGCTGCTGGGCCATGACGTAGGTTACCGCCACCTGCGCCAGGCCGCCGGCAATGCCACTGAGGAGGTAAAGGCTGAGGAACTTGCGGGTGCCCAACTGCATCTCGACCGTGCGACCGAACATGTAGAAGACAAACATGTTCCAGAAAATGTGCATCGTGTCGCCATGCAGGAACTGAAAAGTCAGGAAACGCCAGATTTGAAGATTACTTACGGCCGACTGGACATCGAGGCCGAAGGCGTCGATGAGCGGATCGGTCGTAGGTCGGCGAAGAATCATCTGCAGAACGAAGGCCCCGATGGTTACCATCAGGATGGTCCGGGTGCCCTCGGTGCTGCCCATGCCGCCAAAGTGCACCTGCCGGTAGCGTCCGCCACCGCCGCCGCGATCATCGTCATCGTTCCAGTTTGGTCGCCAAGCCATGCTGCACTATCCTCACTGCGCGTGTTGCGTCACTTTTAATCGGGCATCGCCAGAATCAACTTCAGCCATTGTACACTACATCGTGCAGCGACGACCGCTTTTCGTGCCGACACCGCTGGCTGCCCCTGCTAACGCTGAAGGCCTACCTGGTAATCTCACCCCTTAGAGCCCGCTCAAAAACATTAGCCTCTTTGAAAACATTGTCCAGAGCAAGGCTTAACACCTTGTGCTGGCTCTCGTTCATCAGCGGAAGCAAATCCTGAATGATCACAGACCGCTCACCAAGGTAGGGCAGCATGACCTTGCTTCTATACTGCATCCATTCCAGATGCAGAGCGTCAATCTGCTCCTTGCTCAGGTTCTGCTTGCGGGCCACGGCGTAGGCCTCAAGCTGAGCCCGCCGATCCTTCTCAATCTGAGACATGTACTTGTCGTACAGGGCTTCGAGCTTGGCAGTCACTTCGCCGGCCTTGCTCTTCTGCTCGGGGCTGAGCAACGCCTGTTCATCGAGCACCTGGTTGACGAACTGACGTTTGTCAGTCGGCGGAATGCCAGGCACATCGTTAATGCCAGCGCCGATAGGGCCCGCAACATCCTCGGTCTCGCTGCCTGTGCCAGTTGGCGTTACAGCGGTGGAAGAACCTGCAACTCCGCCACCTGCGGTTGATCCGCCGCCTGCGGTTGACCCGCCGGCTGCGGTTGACCCGCCGGCAAAGGCCCCACCCGTGCCGGCTCCACCGGTGCCGCCGGAGGTCGATGATGGCCGCGAAGCCAGCATGTGCTCGGGCCGCAGTTCGTTGGGAACGGTAGCCAGCGCCGCGTGCGTCTTGGGCACTACCGGCGCATCGGGACTGGAATTGCCGACCGAGCCCTCTTGTGGCGTCCCCTGACGGTCCTGTATCTGGACCTGGGTCTGACCATCCCCGCTATTTAAGGAGACGGCGGCTATGATCGCAATGCCCACCAGAACCACCACCGCTACCGCTATTTCTACCAGTCTGCGCTGTGACATGAACTACCTCCCTGAGACTGCCCCCCACCGCACCAAACCTTACAATAAGTGCTGACTGTCGGCAACTTTACGCAAGTGCGGCAGAATCCGACTTCTCAATTACTATACGCAACGCTGATTGCCAGGGCAAAGTTTTTGCAGATCAAACGGCCAACCATCCGCCGGCGGCGGGCGCACGAATCGTCGGCAAATCAGGCCACAGCACCCGCCATTCGGGCGTAAAGTACGGCGACAATGGTCTTTGCATCAGTAATCTCGTTTCGACTGATGCGCTGCAGGACCTCATCCAGCGGCACCCATTCCACGCGGATCAGTTCGCCGGCCTCAGGAGCGGCCTCGGTGGGCTCGAGCCGATCGGCTATGAATATGGTAATCATCTCGCTCAAAAGCCCCGGGCTCGGGTGAAGCGAAATGAGCGGCCGAATGCTGAGCGCCCGATAGCCGGTCTCTTCAATCAGTTCGCGCTTGGCACAGTCGATGGGCAACTCATCGGGAACATCGAGCGTGCCGGCCGGAATCTCGACCAGGTATCGCTCCAGCGGATAACGGTAATTGTGCTCCAGCAGCAACTCGCGCCGACCGTCGCTGCCGTCGCGCAAGGCCACGATGGCCACACTGCCCGGATGCCTGGCAACCTCCCGCGTGCTGCGCCGGCCGCCCGGCTCTTCTATCTCATGAAGCTCAAGGCGTATCTTGCGGCCGTCATAAATGACCTTGCGGTCGAGGTTTACAGGCAGTGGTAAATCCATGTTCTGAGGGCTCCGACAGTCTCTGCTCCCCGATTTCAAGGCCGGCAGCCCTCGCTATCGGTCAGCTATCCATGATTTCCGCGGTCTTGGCCTCCAGAACTTCATCGACCTGCTTCTCGTACTTGTGAACCAGGTCGGTGGCCTCCTGTTTGCCCTTTTTGGCCTCGTCCTCGGTGGCATCTTTGGATTTTTCGGCAGCTTCTATTTCTTTGATGGCATCGCGACGGGTATTTCGCAGCTTTACCCGGGTCTCCTCGGCCATCTCCTTTATCTGGTGCACCAGTTGCTTGCGACGCTCCTGGCTCAGCGGCGGAATCTGTAACCGGATTACCTTGCCATCGCTCTGCGGGGTAATGCCGATGTCGCTGGTCTGAATACCCTTGATAATATCGCCGATGCTGGTCGCATCATAGGGCTTGATGGCAATGACCAGAGGGTCGGGCACGGTAATGCTGGCCAGCGAACGCAACTCGGTGGGAGCACCGTAATAATCCACCCTGATATGCTCCACCAGACCGCTGGAAGCCCGGCCCGTGCGAACCGAACGATACTCGTTCCGCAAATGCTCGACCGCTTTATCCATCCGTTCTTCGGCTTCAAGTAGATGATCGTCCACGCTCATGGCTGTAGCTTCTCCTATTGACTGGTGATAACCGTGCCGACGTTTTCGCCGCTGACGGCTCGGGCAATGTTGCCCGGCTTTTTCAGGTTGAACACGATGATCGGAATTTTGCTCTCCATGCACAGGCTGATAGCAGTCAGATCCATTACACGCAATTGCCGCTGCATGACTTCGGCATAGGTCAGGTTATCGAAACGCGTGGCCGAGGGATCTTTCATCGGGTCGGCCGTGAATACGCCGTCCACCTTGGTAGCTTTCATCAGTACGTCGGCCTGCAACTCGCTGGCACGCAGAGCGGCGCAGGTGTCGGTGGTAAAGAAGGGATTGCCAGTGCCTCCGGCCAGGATGACGATGCGACCTTTTTCCAGGTGGCGGATTGCCCGGCGGCGAATGAATGGCTCGGCCACTTCCTTCATCTCGATAGCCGAGAGCATGCGAGTCTCGACACCCATCTCTTCCAGCGTATCCTGCAGGGCCATGCCGTTGATACAGGTGGCCAGCATGCCCATGTAATCGCCGGTTGCCCGTCGCACCTGGCCACTCTGGCTGAGCGTGCCGCCGCGGATAAAGTTGCCTCCGCCAATGACCACGCCAACCTGAACGCCACGGGCGGCAACGTCGGCGGCCTCGCGGGCGATGTTCTTGATTTCGTCCGGATCGAGCCCGAAGCCGTTGGTCTTGCAGAGCCCTTCGCCACTGATTTTGAGGATGATGCGCTTGAATTTCGCAGGCGACATGCAGTTGTTCTCCAGACGCCGGCACCGGAACACGGAATACGTGCCCTGATCCGACAGGCCATATTAAACTCGATTTGTGCCTTCTTTGCAAGCGCCAGAACAGCTTATGGCCGCCGCCTGTGGGCAGATGAGCCGGCCGCAGCCAAACAAAAGCGGCGAACTCTGGTGGAATCCGCCGCAAGTACGTTCTTCGGTATTATAATGATGGCCCCGATTTCAGGGCGGCAACTGTTTTAATCCAGGTGCTGACGCACGCGACCGGTCTGCATGTAGAATTCCAACTGTTCGCGCAGGTTGTTGCGGGCCCGGGCCAGCAGGCTTTTGACAGCCATCATCGAGCAGCCCATGATGGCGGCAATTTCATCGTAGCTCATGCCTTCGTACTTGTTGAGTATGACGGCCACCTTCTGCGTCTCGGGCAACTGATTAATGGCCTGGTGCACCTGATCGCGAAGTTCACGGTTCTCCATCGGGGCGTAAGGCATATCAACCCGATGATCCTCAACGTGCGACGACGTCTGGCCTTCCTGCGTCTCGGCGTTGTCGAAGGTCATGGGCATGCTTACGCACCGCCGACGACTGCGAGCACGCAGAGCATTCAGGCTGACGTTGGCAGCAATACGGTAAATCCAGGTAGAAAAGCGAGCCTTGGGACGATAGCGGTCACGCATGCGGTAGACACGCAGGAATACTTCCTGGGCCAGATCTTCGGCCTCCGCCTCATCGCCGACAAAACGGTAGATCAGCGATACAACCCGCACCTGATGGCGTCCGATGAGTTCGGCAAAAGCCGCTTCGTTGCCATCTTTCAGAGCCAGCATCAGGGCCACGTCAGGATCAACAGACGCTCCCTGAACACCAATGGCTTCGTAAGTTGCGGCGGCTGATGTCCTGGCCATTCGCCTTCCTTTCAAAGGTTTGACAGCGGTGGCACAGCGCGATGCAAGGGAATAAACTGCAACTGCACCCTTACCTGATACGATTGAGCGTCAGAGTTTCGCTTAAAACTCTCAAAACTTCAACCTTTTTTCCTGCCAGCAACAGATTATTTCGTCCACCTTCTTCCCGTGCCTGCAGTTGTTGACGGCCCTAGGCGACCGGTTATTCATCATCCAAAAGCCTCAATTCCACGCAAAACCGCAACCGCTTTCAGCATAACCACTTACAATCGCCGGCGAAATCTTCGCATCCGACAACCTTCATCGCTTGGGACCTTGCCTGCCCGGTTTGCCATGGCCGCGGCTTTTCTGCCCCAGCGGCTTCTTGCCGCCCTTTGCCCCGCCCTGCGACCTGCCTTTGCGCGGCCCGCTCCGCCTGCGATCTTTTTGTCCGCCAGGTGATTTCCGTCCGCCCGGCGCTTTCTGTCCGCCCGGCGCCTTGCCATGCTCGCGCGGGGGCGCAGCAGTTGGTTCAACCGCCGCCTGCGGGGCCGGGGCCTCGTCGGGCAGCGCCGCGGCCGGCGGTGCTACACTATCGAGTTCCTTCTTCATGATGAACAGATAGTTGAAGCCGCGCAGGAAGAAATTGCCCTCAACCGCTGCCTTGTGCCAGTGCCCCTGCTTCAACTTGGCATTGTGCCGCACCACGCTGACGATATCGATCGGCTTAAAGTACTGCCTGAGAATGCTGAAGAGTTCGAATCCGATGGGCACGAATTCCTGCCCCTTGCCCTTCTGGTAGGAATCGCTGACGTACAGAGCCATGTAGCGGCGGTCCTTCATGACCCGGAATATCTCGGCAATGACCTGTCGCATGGAGGCGAAGTATTCGTCTTCGCGGGCCGTGAGTTTACCAATGCAGCGAGGGTCGTCGCTGTACTCGATGTGCCTGCTGTAGGGCGGATCGACGAAAACAAAATCGGCCTTGGCGTCCTCCAGCGGCAACTTTCGAGCATCGACATGAAACACGTCGGGCCGCGTTACATTGACGTCGTAACCCAGCGCCCGCCGCTCCAATTCGCGGGCCACGTCCAGTGTAGTGCCGCTGCCGGCCATCGGGTCGACCACCAGGTCGCCGGGACGCGTATATCTCTGCAACAGATTCCAGATTACCCAGGCAGGCGATGCACCACGATAATGCTGGTCGCCATGAATATTGGGACCATAATCCTGCGACGGATATTCCCACAGGGTGGTCGTCTGGAGCGACAGAGGCGGCTTCTTGAGCATGGGCGATTCCGAGTGTGGTTGGTAGATGACAGCACAACGGCCAGGGCAAGGGCGAAGGCGGCAAACATCCTGCCGCACCACTGCCAAATTTGTCCAAGATGGCTGCAAAACCGTGCGAAAGCAGCTTCTGCGTTTATTCTACAGGCCCACGGCAACTATTCAAGCCATATGCCGGCAGAGGCCGCCGGCGGTGCCATGGTCTGACGAAGTCAGGCCATGATAACTGTTGGATTCACCTGCGGCTCTTCTTACTGCTCTTGACAAGCGACTCCAGTGGGCGGCACATGCCCTCTCGATGAATCATTACGTGACAATTGGCACACACCACTGCCAAATCGAACAAATTCGTTTTGCGTCTGCCTCTGACTTCTCCTAGAGGCTTCAAATGATGCACCTGAGCATAATGTTTGCCGACTGCACCGTAGACCTGTTCAAAGTCAAAACCACATCCCGGCACCTCACACCGGAGCTTGCCTCCGTCGCGCCTCAAAGCTTGGCGCACCTTGGCCCGCCTCAGTGATGCCTCCCTCTTCCTGTGGACCACCAGGTGTTTTTGTTCTGTGCCTTCGATGGCCGACAGCATGTCGTCATCAATGTAGGCATCCACATCATCTTCAGATAACATCAATTTGCGGGGGCTTGTCGCCTTTTGGGCACGCTGAAGCATCTTCAAACGATCCTTGCCCAACTTAAGCACAGTGCGCGGCTCAGCACCCAAGAGACAGCGGAAGGGCATGAATGATTCATCCCACTTAACTCTCACGAAATGCGGCCATTCAACTTCTTCGCCTTTAAGAATTCGTGGGTCAAACTCATACGGACCAACCACGACGCCGCGGCCAGAAATCATTGGTCCGCTCTTGACGTAAATCACATCGCCACGCTTCATTTCATACGCGACATACTCTACACTTTTTCTCCCGGCAGTATCTCGTGGAAAAGCAATCTTCCATCGAGCCACAAAATCTTCCTTCGTCAGCTTCCGGCAGTCGCCCACCACATCGCGGTCATTGTGCCAATAACCCAGAGCGGCTATGCCCTTACGCCTACAAACCCGAAACATGTCAAATCCCTGATTGCCAATGCGCATTGACATCCGCCAGTAGTTCATTTCTATCTCCTATTATCTAATGCCGTATTATTATGCGCGGGCAGCATAACAGATCAAGCTAAAGGTCACAAGGTTGAGTCAGTTGGTCCGACGAAATTTGAGTTCGTCGGCCTGCCCTGAGACTGCCGAAGGGCGAAGAACTCGACGAAGGGTGACCGGCGCGGATGAAACCAGTGCTGCTCACTATTGCTTCTCCATTAAGGAGCGTGTAGCATCGTTCAGGCTGCCAAACTGGAACACAGGAGAGGCGATCAGAGCCGACAGGAGGCCTGACGATGTGGTGGAACGTAAAAGACGACCAATACAGAATTCCCGGCGATATTCCAAAGAGCCGCCACACCTTGCTCCAGGTGACCACCAAGTTCAACATATACTTCATGCTGCTTTTCGCGGTTGCGGGCGGTGCGGTCTTCGTTGCCGGGCTTGTCGGCATGGCGCAAAGCGAAGAAGTCGAATCGCAACTCGACAACGTGCCCGAGCCGATTATGCTGATGGTGGTCGGACTGATATGCTTCTCACTGTTCTTCCCGTTCTTCATGGCGCTCTTCTTCGGGCGTCACTTCCTGCAATCCGTCATGCGCCTCGAAGATGAAATTGCCAAACTGAACGCGGCAATCGAAGCAAATCAGTCCAGCGACGCCGAATCCGAAAATACGCCAAGATAGCGGGTGCCACGGTCTGACGAAGTCAGGGCATGACTGCGGCTCGCAGTGCCTTGTCTTTTCTGGAGGCTGGCGATACCATGAGTTCCGCCACGTCGAATTCCAGGAGAACTTCGCCATGAAGCCAGCGCTTTTCTTCCTCGCGATACTCATTTTGTGCGCCGGTTGCGAGCGGTCCGCATCGTCTGATGCTCCCCTGAGTGAGGACCCCGTACTGCGTGAGGCGAAAGAAACCTTTACCTACAAAGGCAAGCCAATCCCGCCGTTTTTCCTCACAGATTTTTGCGGAGGGGAGCACGCGCCAGACTTCTGGACGCGAGGAATTGGTGGCCGCATATCTTCCATTGCAGTGGAGGGGCTTTTTTGCGAAGGTGACGGCTCATATTCAGATCCCAAGGTCGAGGTTGGAGAATTCGTCACCTTCGACCTTCCTGCCGACCGAGCCGCCATGGCTGGGGATGCCGGCTGGTTCGGTTACAGGTTCATCGGCACCACGCCGTCCGGCATCAGCGTTCTGGAGTACAAAGGCAACACGGGCGGCAGCGGCACAATCATCGGCCTGCTCTTTGTCCGCTTTGAAATGACTACCATCGGCGCGACTGCAGACGACAAACGAGACCGCCTGACAATGCACTTTGTGGGCGAGAGAAGCTGGGGAGACCGCGTCTACCGCGATATCAGTCTCCAGGGCAATGTGCTGCGGCTGGGCCCAATGCAAACCGCAATACCCGCCTACCAGGTTGACCTGGCTCCGGCCGAGGACATTGTTCTGGAATAGCCCCGGCGGCATCCAATCGTTTTGATTCAATTTTGTGAATAGGCCTGTTGCGTGAAATGAAGCAGATTCGCTATGATTGCTGTATGGAAATTTCCGAAAGTAACCTCGCGGCACTGTCCAGCTTTGCACTGGTAGCCCAGGAGTATGTCGACTTTATTAATTCATTCCGCTACGGCAAGCCAGACCGACTTTACAGTCATCTTGAGGAACTGCTGCAACGGCTGCATCAGGCCATTCTGCCCGTTGAGACCGAGACTGCCGAACAGGAGCATGAGGAATTCGAGTCCTTGTCGATGACCATGGACGAACATGCTGCTGTTTCCAGACTTATCCACGAACATGTCGCCGCCGAGTCACTTGAGTTGCAGGAGTGGTACGAGGAGCTTATTGGCTCTGACTCATCAGGAGCCAATGAGTATCACGTCACGCGGTCCTTCATGCTCTTCGACGACCTTGCCGATATTTATCGCGACCTGCGGAACGGACTCT
>JAWLHX010000087.1:0-14701 GCA_041690105.1 Phycisphaerae bacterium | reverse complement strand
AACGGCAACAGCAACAGCATCCCCCGGCAGTGCCGGGGGCTTTAACGGCAACGGCAACGGCGACAGCAGCGGCAGAGGCAACGGCAACACCCTCACCTGTCTCCGGCATGCGCCGGAGACATCCTCCCCCTCAAGGGGGAGGGGTTTAACGGCGACGGCAGCACCCGCGCAATCGACGACTGCGGCGGCAGGGTCAGTCGGCGGGCATGGCGATGGCGGCGAAAATGTAGATGACCCAGTGCTCGCCGCTCAAAAGCTTATCGTCGCGCTCCATTATGGTCTGGACCTTCAGGGCCTTCAGCTTGCGCCTGGGGTCGAGCTTCAGCGGTCGCTCAAAGACGTTCATGCCGATGGGCCCGTGGGACGAGCTGAAGCCCGGCGTGCGGTATCCGCCCGATTTGGACTGGTAGCGGTAGTAGACAACCTGCCCTTCGGGTTGATCGTAACCGCGGCGGTCGCCGGCGTAGACCTCGGGCCCGTGGTAGTCCATCATGCCGCCCTCGTACAAAAGAGCGGTGTGCCCATCCTCGTATTCGGCCAGCAGTTGGATATAGTTTTTGCAGCCATAATCGCCGGCGGCGAAGAGCAGATTCAGCGACTTGTAGCGTCGCCTGTCGGGCTCGGCCAGCGTCAGGGTGTAATCCAGATCCTGCCGCCAGCGCGAAATGCTGATGGCATTGCGACCGGCAATGCGGCCATTATCCTGGTTGGCCACTCGCCAGTCCGCCGATTCAAGCTCGTCCATGTAGAGGCGGAAGGGCCCGATTTTGCCGTCTCGCGGCAATCCCTCGTCCTGCTGACTATGAACCATGTACAACCGATTTTCGTCCTCTTCGTCGCGCTTGAGGTGTGGGTATGAGCCCACCACGTGGTAGCTGAGCGACGACCAGCGGGCGATGCTGTGGTCGCCGAAGACGCGATTGCATGTTATGCGGCTGGCCACCGCCGTGCGATCCTGGTCATCGCTGGCCAGCAGGGCCTCGTGGTAAATCTGGAAACATCGCAGCCACTCGTTGGGCGTTTGGATGATGTCGCGATTCATGTGCTGGGAAAGGTCCAGTGCGTGCCATCCGGCCTGGCCACCGGGAGCCGGGAGATCGGCCGGGGCGGGCTCCGGGGGCTCGGTCTCGGCGGCGGAGGAGGCATCGCCCTGCTGCTGGGCCTGTGCCTGATGCGCCAAGCGGCCCGCAAGTCCGCCGCCGATAAAAAACGTCAGCAGGGCCGTCGCTGCCAGCCAGGCGATGCTGTGACGGGTGATAATCATGCTGGCTTAAACATTGCCCATCGCCGCGGGTAGCGGTCAATATTGCTTGCACGCAGCGGGGCCCCCGCGTATTGTGTTTATGGTTGCAGTCGAGGTGCTGCGATAGAGGCGGCGGGGCACATACAACGGAGCGATGGCGTGGAACCGAGCGAGATAATTTTTCCGGCCGATGACTGGGTGCGGGCCGATCCGCAGGAGCAGGGCGTTGACCCCGGCCACCTGGCCGAGGCCATCGACTGGTTGCGGCGCATTACCGGGCCGCAGGGCGTGCGGCAGGTGATGGTCATACGTCGCGGGCGGCTCATCCACGCTGGCGACGATCTGGACACGGTGCATAACGTCTGGTCGTGCACCAAAGGCTTTCTGGCCCTGACTCTGGGCATACTGCTGGATGACGGCAAGTTGCAGCTCGACGATCCGCTGGCCGACTACGCCCCGGAGCTGCGTGAATATTATCCGCGGGCCACGGTGCGGCAATTCGCAGCCTTCACCAGCGGCTACGCTCATGCGGCGGGCGATGCCTTCACGCCCGCGCCGCCTCTGCACGAGCCGGGGCAGAAGTTTCACTACAGCGGAGCCCCGGACAAGCTGGCCGAGGTGCTCGCCCGCGTGGCCGGCCGACCGCTGCGCGAAGTATTGCGCGAGCGCATAACCCTGCCCATCGGCATACCGGACGGCACCTGGCGATGGGACGACTGGGGTCTGCGCCATGGGCTGGCAATTTGCGGCGGCAGCGGCATGTATAATCGGGGCATGAACATCGCCCCGCGTCAGATGGCCCGCGTCGGTCTGCTGATGATGGCCGGCGGCAGCTGGAAGGGTCGGCAGATTATCAGCCCGCAGTCGGTACGGGAAATCACGAGCAATCAGGTGCCGGCCGATACTCCGCCGCACGAGCCGGACCAGTGGTACCTTCGTCTGCCGGGCTCGTACGGCCTGCACCTGTGGCTCAATGGCGTGACGGCGGCGGGCAACCGCATGTGGCCGTCGGCCCCGACCGACCTGGCGGCCATCCAGGGCAACATGAATAACATCTGCTTCTTCTCGCAGCAATGGCAACTGGTAATGGTCCGCATGGGCATAGACGCCCGTATATCCAACGACCTGTACGACGGATTTTTCGCCCGACTGGGTAAAGGGTTGAGGGTGGATTGACGCGCGGTGGGAGGGGATCATGGCCTGACTTTGTCAGACCATGGCACCGGCAGTTCAAGATCAGAGGCAGAACATGAAGATTAGCACCTGCTGCATTACTACTGTTGCAGTGATAGCTGCAGTGACTTTCGCCGGATGCGGAGCAGGCCAGAGCATAAACTGGGCTGGCGTCAAAACGATAGTCGCCAGCGTGGAATCTGGTGCAGGGGCTGAACAGGAGGAATGGCAGTATTTCGTTCTGGAGGGCGAACTGGTTCAGGAACTGCGGCAGGCCGTAGAGCAGAATACAGAATTTGAGGGAAGAGACGGCCCCATTACGGGAAGTATTGGATTGGTATGCCTGGACGAGTCGCAACGACCATTACGGGTGGTTTCCATTTGGCGGAATTCACTCGCCATTGGCGACAGAGACGCAGAAGTGCAGCAGGGGGATGTGACCGGGCAGGGGCAGATGGAGAGTCGCGAGCAGATTGTTGCGGTAGTGGTTAAGGGGCAACCGATTGATCAAGCAGAGTTTGATAGAATTCATCCCTCCTTCACCTACCCTCCAGGTGTGCAGGAGATCAACTCTTCACCGTTTCTTCGAATGCAGACAACATATTACCGCGAATAGGTGGTATGTATTGCGCGCCATACCTTTCTGCGGCGAGAACATCCTGCATGGCTGAACTGGGGGAACAAGTATTGCGTCTCCGGAATCAGAATAGGGCGATGCTGGCGGCCCTTTTGATCTCCTTGCCGCAGGCGTTTGTCAAATAACTTAGAACGATCGTTCGTTTTCTGCTTGACGCAGGCACAGATCCGCATTATGTTGTTAACTGAAGTGGGGCGATGCAGTTAACTGCTGTATCAAGCACAGCACCCGGGGATCGTGACCGATGATGCGCTTTGCGCGTCGGCGGTGGCGGTCCCCGTTTTTTTTGCTGTGCTGCCTCGCAAGGAAGTCGGAGCAGGATGCTCCCGGCGGCTGCATGTACAGTTTGTCCACCCTAAGCCGCTGCAATGGCCCGTTGCCATGGTATGGAGCGGCAAGAGTGGGCGCCGCACCCGAATGGTTGCTGAGGTGTTCGCCTCAGCCTGCGGATTTACGTCTATCAAGGAGAAGCGGATGTTCCCCGACCAGATGAAGTGGATGGCGGCAATCGTCATCGGTACTACAGTGCTGCTGAGCTCGGCGCGGGCCGATGTTGTCATCCCCAGCCCGATTCACGTCTACCATTGCGAGGATGTGCTGCCCGGCCCGATTCACGACAGTGTGCTGCTGCCGCAGACGCCGGCCGATGGCATCGTGAGCGGCAGCGTGCAAAGCCTGGAGTCGGGCAAGATCGGCAAGGGGCTGGACTTCACTGGCGGATACGTTTATACCAACTCCGGGCAGACCACGGCGGGGCTGGGAGCCATCACCGTGGCGGCCTGGGTCAAGCCCGATGGCGCCGCCCAGACCTACTTCGACATCAGCGGCGGCCTGCGGGTCTTCGCCGATACGAATTATCTGTGGGCGGAGGCCTACTGGTGGCCGACAAGCCCGACAACGGTGGGCGTCAGGACAAACACGAGCAAGATTGCTGCGGATGGTCAGTGGCATCATCTGGCGGTCGTCTACGACATGACACTGAAGAACGCGGTTCTCCAGGTGTTCCTCGACGGGCAACAGGTGAAAACGGGCAATGCGGGCATGTACAACATGCCACTCGTCGCCAGCAGCAGCACCAGTACGTTCGGGCTCAAAGCCAATACTCTCGCCGCTAACTACGACGGCAAGATGGACGAGATTATGATCTGGGACAGAGCCCTGACAGCCGACCAGATCAACGCCGTCATGGCCGTGCCTGAGCCTGGCACGATGATTCTGCTGACCTTGGGGACTGGGGTGCTGCTCCGTCATCGCCGGCAGCGTCGCTGAGGCAACTTGTTGACTTCAGGATGCTTGAGAGCAGACGCGGAATCGAGATAGTATGTGAGGGGTGGCCTCGTCGGGGACGAGACCACCCCTGTGTGAATCGCCACGCCCCTCTACGGACTGGAAATCTTCGTCTAGCGTGGCCTTGTCACGTGGCCTAAAGTTTTCCTTCGAGCAACTTCTTCTTCGCCTCGATGTAATACTGAAAATTGCTCCAGCTTATGTCCGGCGAGACGGTATGGTCTACTGTCGGGATATAGCCGCCATCTTCCACTATTGGCTGGAGTTCTTTCAGATGAGCCAGAATCGCTTCAGGCCCGCTGGCCAGGGCCCGCTTGTCCACACCACCGACCAGTCGCAGTGTCCGACCGAATTTTTTCCGCAAGCGCACGGGGTCCTGTTCCGCCGCCCGCTCCAAGGGCCAGATAAGATCAACGCCGGCTTCCAGCAGCAGCGGGATCAGCGGCTCGGGGTTTCCATCGGTATCCACGCTGACGTAGCGGACGCCGTGCGACTTGTAGAAAGCCACGACCCGCTTCATGTGCGGGAAGATGTATGTTTTGTACGTTTGCGGACCCAGTAGCGGGCCGTTCTTCATGGCCATGTCTTCGTTCAGGTTGATGTAGTCGACGTCGATCTGCTCCAGCACGGGCCGTGCCGACTGGATCAGGAAGTGTTCCCAGAACTCCATCATCTCATGCATCAGTTCCGGTTGGTCGTACCAGGCGAAGGACAGATTCTCCGTGCCCATCAGTTCCCGGGCCATCCAATAAAAGCCCATAGTCTGCATGTTCGGGCCGAAGATTAGGGGGACAGTTCGCTGCTTCCACCGCGGCAAGTGCCGTTGCCAATCGGCCTCCAGCCGTGCGGGATCAGCAGGGTCAAAACGTTTGCTTACCTCGCGCCAGTCGTCACGGTTCTCCACGGCAAAGCGCAGGTACTGGTCCATTGAACTGCGTCCCGCGTTGACAGTGCCCTCTTTCAGCGCCCGCCGCAGACGGCCCGAGGCGTCCCTCAGGACCTCGGTCCTCTCGTCCGATTCAAGGACCTCCTCCTTGAATGGCGGAATCAGCGAGCCATTAAAAGGTATGAACTCGCGCAAATCCATGCCCAGCTTCGGTTCGCCGGTGAACCAGTCCCAGTGGATGCTTTCAGGATGCAGCCCTTCTTCAAGCCAACGCTGTTGCGTCTGCGGCCAGGTGCCCAGCTCCCAGTTTGGCAACCGGTCGCAAGGCTGGTATTCCATGACGCTTAAAAAACGCGTCCTCGCGTCCATCACGCATGTCTCCTGATCAAGCTGGGGGCTGCAAGGTTGGAAGTCTTAGGGATAGGAAGCTACTGCTCTACTTCCACCACGCGATTGTTGACGAATTTGACGCTGCGGCCGTAGGTTGTCGCATCGCCGCTGGTTGAGGGGTCGTAGTGCCAGATGATCGTCTGGTCGGAGCCCGCTGCTGCGCTGGCGGCAGAAGGCTCCGCCCCGGCGGTAGCCTCTTCCGCTGGGACCTCAGTAGCGGCAACTTCTGCGGGGGGTACTTCTTTGGCGGGGATGGTCGTCCCGGCGGGCTCGCCCGTACCGTCGCCGAGGGTCTCCACGGCGGCCGGTGGGCCCCAGGCCATCTGGACTTCGACGGGCTTCATGCCTTCGACCACTCGCTTCTTCAGTATGTGCTGCTTAGTGTCTTCGGGGGCGGCCGCCCACTGCTGATAGACGCCGATCTCCTGCACGTAGAGAATGCGTTTCTGCTCGTCGACTTCGGCCTTCTCCATGGCCCGCAGCGTGGCGGCCTGCTCGGGCGTCATCAGGTTGAGGTAGACTTGCCGCTTGCTCTGCTCGCCGGCCAGCATGCGCTTCATGCCGGGCGTGCAGCCGCCAAAGGCGACCATTGTAACGATTATCAGGGATGCAGCGGCCAGTGCGCGAGGCAGACGTGCGTTGGTCATTGTGGAATCCTCAAATTACCCTCGGGTGCGCTGACGGAAGGCGGTCAGGATTTCTTCGGTGATGGGGCCGATTCTGCCGGCGCCCAGCACGCGTCCGTCAATCTTGACCACCGGAATAACCTCGGCTGCCGTGCCGGTCAGGAAGCATTCATCGGCAATGTACAGGTCGTGCCGCGAGAGGTCGGCCTCAAGCATCGTCCGGCCCATCCGGCGGCAGATGTCCATGACCTCGGCCCGGGTAATGCCTTCCAGTATGCCGGCGCTGACGGGCGGGGTGTAAACCGCGCCATCGCGGACGATGAAGACGTTTTCGCCGCTGGCCTCGGCCACGAAGCCCAGGTGGTTGCACATGATGGATTCGGGCACGCCGGCGTCGATGGCTTCGAGCTTGGCCATGATGTTGTTCAGGTAGTTCAGGCTCTTGATGCGCGGATTAAGGGCCCCGGGCAGGTTGCGGACAGTGGCCGCCGTAATCGCCTCAAGTCCGCTCTTGTAAAGCTCGGGCGGATAAAGAGCAACGGTATCGACAATGATAATGATTTGCGGCTGGCCGCACTTGTTCGGATTAAGGCCCAGGTTGCCATTGCCGCGCGTGATGATGGCCCGGATGTAAGCGTCGGCCAGGCCATTTGCCTCGACCGTCTGCTGAATGGCCTGGTTAATTTCGTCCTGAGTCATGCCGATGTTCAGGCGGATACTGGCGGCCGACTGGAAGAGCCGCTTGGTATGCTCGACCAGGCGAAAAATGGTGCCGTTGTATACGCGAATGCCTTCGAATATGCCATCGCCATACAGCAACCCATGATCGAACACGCTGACGACTGCTTTGTCTTTAGGCAGCAGTTCACCGTTGATATAAACCAGGCGTTCCATCGGTCACGGACCTTTCTTTTCGTGTGTCTGCTCAATTTCGCGAGCAGTCTCGGCATCCACAATCCGCCCGCCGGCAAGGTGCAGAATCACCTCGGCCTCGGGCAGAAATCTGTTATCATGCGTTACCATGACGACCGTCTTACGGTCTTCGGCGGCAAAGCCCCGGAGCATCTCGAATACCTGCCAGCCACTGTCGGTATCGAGGTTGCCGGTCGGTTCGTCGGCAAAGATAATCTCTGGATCATAAACCAGACTTCTGGCAATGGCAACACGTTGCCGCTCGCCGCCGGAAAGTCGGTTGGGCGGAAACTTCATGCGGTCGCCCAGGCCGACCCGCTCCAGAGTCTCCATGGCACGCCGCCGGACGTCGCCGCGCACGCTCCACCAGCGCAGCGGGCCGTAGCGGATCATCTCCGGCAGCATTACGTTGCCAAGCACCGTAAGCTCCGGCAGCAGGTGGAAAAACTGGAAGACAAAGCCCATGCGCCGGTTGCGGACCTGCTCGCGCCAGCGCCCGCTCTGGGCCTGGGCATTCACACCGTCCAGCAGCAACTTGCCCGACGACGGACGCTCCAGCAGGCCGAACATGTGCAGCAACGTGCTTTTGCCGCACCCGCTGTGGCCGACAATGATGGTGAACGAGCCGCGCTCGATACAAAGGTTCAGCCCGCGGATGACGTGAATATCCTGCGTGCCCATGCGATAGCTGCGCGTCAGGTCGACGGCCTCCAGCAGCGGCGGCGGCGTCGGGTCCGCAATCAGCGGCGTCTGGTCCGATGAGGGTCTGGCATTGTTACTCATAGCGCAGGGCCTCCACCGGTTGCATTCGCGATGCCCGCCAGGCGGCCACGGCGCTGCAGCAGACGGCAACCAGGATGGCTCCGATAACCACCGTGGCGTTGGCCACTGGGTCGACATCGCGCGGAATACGGTCGAAGCCGTAGGCCTGCGGCGGAAAGACCGGGTAGCCGAGCAGGCTGCTCAGGAAGTCGGCAATGCGGTCGATTCGGGCGACGAAAACGAGCCCGGCCACGAGGCCCAGCACCGAGCCGACCGCGCCGATAATGAAGCCATAGAGCAGGAAGATTCCGGCCACGCCGGTGTCGCTGGCCCCCAGGCTCTTCATAATGCCGATATCGCGCGTCTTCTCCTTGACGATCATCGACAGCGTGGCCCCGATGAGGAAGCCGGCCACCAGGATGATCAGCCCAAGCAGGATGATCATCAGGTTGCGTTGCATCTGCACCACGCCCAGAATCATGGCCTGCTTTTCTTCCCAGGTCGAGAAGGTCAGGAACCGATGCTTGTAGGGGTCGCCGGGCCGCAGTTGGGCGTATATCTGGCGGAATTCGCTGATGGACTCCCGGGCCTGTCCATAATCCTTCAGCCTGATGAGCAACTGGCTGGCCCGGGCCGGAGCCATGGTGCCAAGCTCAGTCGGCGTTTCGCCCAATCGGCCCAGCCGCTGAGCCTCGGTAAAGGGGATGTAGATGTTCTTCTGGTCGAACTCGTAGAGCCGACTCTTAAAGTGGTTGACGATGGTGTAAGCGCCCATTTGCGGCGAGACGTTGCGGCCCATGGTGTCCAGGTCGCCGCTGGAGGTAATGGGCAGCGTGGTCAGGACGATTTCGCTGCCGATGTCGGCAAGCAGCAGCTTTTCGGAATTCGGGTCGACTTGCTGGGAGACCTCCGGCGGATCGTAGCTGACAAGCTCGATGCCCGGAATGCAGCCGACGGGACTGTCGCCGCCAAGATGCTCCTCCTCTATCCATTGCCGCATGCGATCGATAAGCGCGTCCCGCTCCAGGTCATCGCTGAGTCGCAGGCTGCTGCGGAAGAGCATGAGCAGCTCGTCGTCGCTCATCCGGCTGACCAGCAGGTAGGGCTGCAGGCGGCGATACATCCGCAGGACAACTTCGTCGTCCACCTCGAAATCCGGCGGCAGCGGCTGGCCGGTCTCCGGACTGGTGTCGGTCGGCGTGGTGACAAAATCGGTAAACTGACTGACGCGGGCGAACTCGTCGGGCCGCACGCCTATGATCACGCTGACCCGGCTGGTGACGGCTCCGGCGTAGCGGGTGTGGGGGTCGGCCGAGATGCGGGCCAGACCGAAAAGTTGAACCACCGGCGTGGCATCGACCACGTTAGGATGCTTGCGGATTTCGTCGGCCAGCTCATCGTAGTAGGGGAAGCCGGCAATGTCGCTTTCGATGATGACGTCGGAAAGACCGCCGCGCGAGGCCTTGCGGATTTCCTTCAGGAAGCCGCTCATGACGGCCAGCGTAACCACCAGCGTACCCACGCCAAGCAGCACGCCGATGGTTGACAGAATCGTCAGCCGACGCCGCAAAAGATATTGCAGACATAGAATAATGCTATACACGCGGCTGGTCTCGCTACCTTCCTTTGATGATGCGGACTATGGCGTCCATTTGCGGCCAACTTGCGAGCCCACGCAGCTGCGGCCCGTAAACCCGCCATGCAACCTTTTCTCAGCGGCGCAGCGTGGGGAATAGTATGACGTCGCGGATGCTGGCCGAGTTGGTCAGCAGCATCACCACGCGGTCAATGCCCATGCCCAGACCGCCGGCCGGCGGCATACCGTACTTCAGCGAAGTCAGGAAGTCGTCATCCAGAATTCGCATGCCCTCGCCCTCGCCTTCGCCCTTCAGCTGGCGGCGGAAGTTGGCTTCCTGTACCTCGGGGTCGTTCAGCTCGGTATAGGCGTTGGCCACCTCCATACCGTTAACAAACAGCTCGAATCGCAGGGCCACGCTCGGATCGTCCGGGCTCGGCCGCGTGAGCGGGCAGACGGCCGCGGGATAATCGGTGACGAATGTCGGCTGGATGAGCTTGTCCTCGCAGGTCAGCTCAAACAGTTCCAGCGTGACAACGGCGTCGTCCTTGTTCGATACCTCGATGCCCATGCTGCAGGCCTTCTCGCGAACGGCCGCCTTGTCCGACATGTCCACCCCGGCATGCTCGCGCAGCAAATCGGCAAACGAGACGCGGCGCCATGGCGGCGTGAAGTCCAGCTCCTTCTCGCCGTAGGGCAGCTTCATCGATCCGCACACGTCCAGGGCGGCCCCGGCCACCAACCGCTCCGAGACATCCATCATGTCATTATAGTCGGCCCAGGCCTGGTACAACTCCATCATGGTGAATTCCGGATTGTGCCGGGTCGAGATGCCCTCGTTGCGGAAGTTGCGGTTGATCTCGTAGACTTTCTCCATGCCGCCAACCAGCAGGCGCTTCAGGTAAAGCTCCGGCGAAATGCGCAGGAAAAGGTCCATGTCCAGCGTGTTATGATGCGTGGTGAAGGGCCTGGCCGCGGCCCCGCCATACAGCGGCTGCATCATCGGCGTCTCGACCTCGGTAAAGCCCCAGTCGTCCAGCGTGCGGCGAAAATGGCTGACAATGCGGCTCCGCTTCAGGAAGACGTCGCGGACCTCGGTATTGGCGAACAGGTCCACGTACCGCTGGCGGTAGCGCGTCTCAACGTCCTGCAGACCGTGCCACTTCTCGGGCAATGGCAACAGGCCCTTGCACAGCACGGTCAGCTCCTTGATGAGGATGGTTGTCTCGCCCGTGCGGGTAACAAACAAGGTGCCACGCACGCCGATCAGGTCGCCCAGGTCCAGCAGCTCGAAGACCTTGAAGGCCTCGTCGCCCAGCTCCTTCTTATTGAAGCAGACCTGAATTTTGCCGCTCTGGTCCACCAGGTCGCCGAAGGCCAGCTTACCGAAGCGCCGCAGAGCCATCAGGCGTCCGGCGGCCGTGGCCTCGGCCCCTTCGCCCTTCTCGGCAAAGGCGGCATGAATGTCGGTGGCCGACTGCGCATCAGGAAAACGGCGACCGTACGGATCGACACCCAGGTCGATCAGTTGCTGGCGCTTCTGCAAGCGCTGTTCGATAATCAGACTCATCGTGCAGGCAACCTTTCAGAACAACAGTATTTAGAGCGAAACCGAACCAGAAAGGATAGCCGCCACGGCCCGCCTCGTCAAGCTAAACGCGCTTGGCAGCTAAACGCACTTGGCGCCGCAGCGGGGGTAAGGCCGCGTCGGGTGGCACGGCCACCCTTGACTTCGTCAGACCATGGCACCAGCCAGAATCTCATTAACGCAAGCGGACGGGGGGCAGTATAATGCGTGTCGAATTGTCCGGCACGTTATCCAGGAAATCCCGTCAGAAGCGAGACTCGCCGAATGACCACTCTGCACAACGGAATCCGCCTGCCCGCACAATGGCCCCCGGCACCGGCATATGAACCCGGCGGGGATGAGCCGATGCCGGTTCCCTATCTCCAAACACCGCCGCAAGTTATTCCGATCGACATCGGACGGCAACTGTTCGTTGACGACTTTTTGATTGAGGCATCCACGCTCGAGCGCACCTTCCATGCGGCGAAAAAGTTTGAAGGCAACCCTGTGATGTGGCCGGAAACCGAACTTGAGCAGGGCGATGATATGCCCGCCGCCATACCGAAAAGCGGTGGCATCTGGTGGGACCCGGAAGCCGGTCACTATCGGATGTGGTATGACGCTGGCTGGAGTCACCGGTACGCCTGTGCCACGAGCGCGGACGGTTTCAGGTGGAAGCGGCAGGGCCAGCTCATCAAGGCCGACGACGCGCCGCTTCCTTTCGTCACCAATTCGAGCGCCGCTTTTATTGACTTCCATGAGCCTGATCCATCGCGGCGGTTCAAACTGTTCATCCGTCAACCCGATAGTAACGAGCCGCAGGAACCGGGCGGATGGGCCGTGACCAAGGGTCGTACGCGTGCCTATGTCATGTTCTCCAGTGATGGCGTCCATTGGAGCGATCCGGTCGTCACCGGCAATGTCGGCGACCGTTCGACGGTGTTCTACAATCCGTTCCGCCGGAAATGGGTTTTCAGCATCCGCTCCTACCATTTTGGCTCCCCGTTCAGCCGGATTCGTCATTACCGGGAATGCGACGATCTGATCGACCAGGCCTATTGGGAAGAAGGTGAAGATGTCTTCTGGACCCGTGCCGACCGGCTCGATCCGCAGGATCCCGAAATCGGCAACCAGCCGCATCTGTACAATCTCGACGCCGTCGGCTACGAAAGCCTGATGCTCGGGATGTTCGAGATTCATCTCGGACCTCATAATGATGTCTGCGCCAAAGGCGGGTTTCCGAAAATCATCGACCTCAAACTTGGTTTCAGCCGCGACGGTTTCCACTGGCATCGTCCGGGGCGCGATGCTTTCATCGCTTCGACCCGCAAGGCGGGCGACTGGGACCGCGGCTATGTTCAGTCGGTGGGAGGCTGTTGCCTGGTCTTTGAAAACGAATTGCGATTCTACTACAGCGGCTTCCGCGGCGACCCGACACGAACCCACGATAAGGAAATGTGGAACTCCGGCATGTACGCCAACGCCTGCACCGGCATCGCCACCCTCAGACGCGACGGCTTCGCTTCGCTTGACGCTGCAGCCAAAGGCGGCGCATTGACGACACGCCCTGCAACTTTTTCGGGACGACATCTGTTTGTCAACGCCGATGCATCCAATGGCGTACTGCGCGTTGAAGTGCTGAATCCGGACGGCTCCGTTTGTGACGGGTTCGCAGTCGACCAATGCCAGCCTCTGAAAACCGACAGTTGCAAGACGCGCATCACCTGGAAAAAAAACCGTTCGCTGGCAGAGTGTGCCGGAAAGCCCGTGCGTTTTCGTTTTTATCTTGCAGACGCCAGTCTGTATTCATTCTGGGTCAGCGAAAACGATAGAGGCAACAGCAGGGGCTACCTTGGGGCCGGATCCCCGGATTACCCCGGGCATCAGGACGGATGAAACCAAGCACCACATGCGACGGGCCGTCGAATCGCAACTGTGTGTATCGCGTCAAGGACCATGGCACACCGGTCGTAGAAGCATGGCACCAGGCCGGATGGCATGGCCACCCTTGGGTGGCCATGAAGAATATACTGTCTCCCGGACCGGTCGGCCGCTCACGTCGTCCATGGCACGCCGACTGGCTTTGTTTTTGGGATTGTGGGGTGGGATGAAGATTTGTAATATCAGAATGACAGAGCGGCAGGCATCATACACACTTTGCCGCCGGCGCCGCCGTCGAAAGCGTAACAGCTTTCAGGCATGATTGGAATCGGTTCTGTTCATGGCCACGCGAGCGTGGCCATGCCATCCGGCCCGGCCATTGTAATCGACATGGGGGACAGCATAGAAGCAGGCAAACCTGTAGGTGCATGGTGGACATTCACATGGCTTCTGGACGGTATGCCGGGCCTAGCCCGCCCGAAGTATCAGCCTTGGATGCAGCCAGCAGGATGCACGGGAGTGGCACTTGACTATCAATGCTACACAAGAAAAGGATTTGGATCACGATCTTCGCTGTGAGGGCATGTTGCCGAGCAGGAGGGTGTTGAGCGTCACCCGTGTAATGGCTCTCTTTCTTGATGTTGTTGCTGTCGCAGCGCTCATTATCTTGGCACACAGAAGACCCATGTTGGACAATAAGGTGCTCATCTGGGCGGTATGCGTAGTATTGATGACAGGTTGGGTGGCGCACTTAGTTAGTCTTGCTCTATGCCATATGTCATGTCGGTTGCTTGGCACGAAAGCCGGACATGATTTGGGCTTCGTGGGCACCTCCGTCGTCATGTTCGCCAAGGCTTGGTCGAGAACTATCCTCTTTCTCCTGATCTTTGCCCCAGTGTGTCTGGTATTAATCATCGCGCGCGATATATTGTGGAGCCGTTGATGCAGTCGGACAGGGTGGGTCGGAGGAACTCTGAGGCAATTCCGGGAACACAATACGTATTTCTTTGATGTCCAGCCGGACACGCCGGGTGCCATGCTTCTGCTTGCAGAAGCATGCGTATAGCAGCAGGGAACAGCAATGATTACTGACCGAGTCAGAAAGCGATGCAGACGATATGACATTGCCGGGCACGTCCATTATTTGACCTTTTCGTGTTACCGACGCCAGCCTCTGCTTGCCAATGGCACTGCCTGCCGATGGCTTTGCGACGCGATTGATGCGGCGCGTGTCAAAATTGGCTTTGATTTGCTGGCTTTCGTCATTATGCCGGAGCATGTTCACGTGCTGGTGTGGCCGCACCCCGGGGCAGGCATAAGCGAGATTCTGCGTCTGATCAAGCTTCCCGTGGCTCGGCGTGCAATGATTGCCGCGCGCCGCGAAGGCCTGACAGTTGCACCGTATCGCTTCTGGCAGCGTGGTGGCGGCTACGACCGAAACCTTTGGCGTCAGGCTGAGGTGAGGGAGAAGATCGATTATATTCATGCCAACCCTGTGCGGCGCGGGCTGGTGGCGCATCCGCGGTTGTGGCCGTGGTCGAGTTGGCAGGCCTGGCACCAGAGGGGTAACGACGATCCGTTAAAGATCGATCGCAACAGCGCCGCCTTGTCGTGAGCGGGCGTGACATCTGTGCGGCGCGCATGCTTCTGCAAGCAGAAGCATGGCACCCAACGCCGTTAACCAGTCTCTGCATTGCTCTGGGCGAGAAGGCTTATGATTCGGCGTTCTTCGCTCTGCGACATCCTGCGGCATTTGGGGCT
>JAWLHX010000086.1:0-14743 GCA_041690105.1 Phycisphaerae bacterium | reverse complement strand
GCCGTCACCCGGCCATAAGAGGTGGCCGATGGAGTTGACGTCGTCACTGTAAAGTACGCTCCTTCCTTTGGAAAACTTCTTCGCAACGCTCCTCGGAAAACGGCCGCGGCCGCAAACAAGCGGGCAATCAGCAGGGGCAGCATACCCCGCTTCAGCTTTGAGGGCCAAAACCGAAGAATGTTATTCTATTGCTTTCCCATGGCTCTGGCAACGATAAGCCGACAATGGTCCAATGGTCGGCCGGCGCTGGTTCATTTGGCTTATGGTGGTTCTGCCGGAAGGCAGATGCTGGCTGAGCAGCAGGCCGCGTGGCAACAAAAAAGGCGAGACAGCATTGGTAGCCGCCTCGCCAGTTTCGTTAAGATGGTGCGATCGAGAGGATTCGAACCTCCACCCGGTGTGATCCGGACTAGGACCTGAACCTAGCGCGTCTGCCAGTTCCGCCACGATCGCTTACGACAGAGTGGTATGATACCGTCAGAAATCGCGTTGTCAAGTTTCAGAAGGAGCACAATTTTGCCCCACCTGACCTCGCCTGGTACGATTTTCGTCATCAGGACTTGTATTTTGTCCCCAGCGATGGAAAATGTCGGAATAAGCGGACGGCTCAAGGCTCGGCGAGCGGCTCAGCAGGCAGGGCACCGGGCGCGGCTGGTCCGCGCTGACTGACATTTAAACTCTCGGGAGGTGTGGGCCATGGCCTACGAACTTATTGTGCAGGCCGACTTCGGGGCGGCGCACCATTTGCGGCAATATAAGGGCAAATGCGAACGGGTCCACGGCCACAACTGGAAGCTGGACATTGTTCTCTCGGCCGATGCTCTTGGCTCCGAAGGCATGCTGCTGGATTTCAGCGACGCCAAGGCGGTCATCAGGCAGGTGCTGGAAAAGTACGATCATTACGACCTCAACAGCGTGCCGCCCTTCGATGAGTTGAACCCCACCAGCGAGAACATTGCCCATGTGCTGGCCGACGAGCTTCAGGCCGCCCTGCCCCCCGGGGTTCGCGTGGCGCGAGTGACGGCATGGGAGAGCGACCGCTGTGGAGCAACGTATATCCGGGATTAACCTGGGGCAGGGAGTTTGGGACGGATGGCAGCAATCGGGCGGCAACAACTTATGACGCGTCAACTGCAGTAGATTGGCATTGTGTGCTATAGCGGGAAAGGCGAGCGGATTATGAGCGACGTGCAGATACAACTGGCCCTGGATTTTCTGGATATGGAACGCGCCTTGGCGGTGGCGGCTCTGGCCGTGCCGGAAGGCATTGACATTGTCGAGGCCGGCACGCCGCTGATAAAGAGCGTGGGCCTTGATGCCGTGCGTCAATTGCGGAAGGCTTTTCCGGGTCGCAAAATTCTGGCCGACCTGAAGACCGCCGATGCCGGGCGAATTGAGATGGAGGCAGCCGCCAAGGCCGGGGCCGATATGGCCATATGCCTTGGAAGCGTGAGCGAATCGACCGTTCAGGAGTCGATTGAAGCCGGCCTGAACTACGGCATTGTTGTGGGCGTCGACATGCTGGGCGTTGAAGACGCCGCCGGCCTGGCCCGCAAGTGCGAAGAATGGGGCGCGGGCTTCCTGAACGTGCACCTGCCAATTGACGACCAGATGCGAGGCATTCAGTCCTTCGACCGACTGCGGGCGGTGGCTGAAGCAGTGAGCATTCCGGTAGCGGCCGCCGGCGGAATAAACAGCGAGACGGTGGTGGACGCGGTTGCGGCGGGAGCTCGCATAGTGATTGTCGGCGGGTCGATTACCAAGGCACAGGACGTTGCGGCAGCCACGCGCGATATCCGTCGTGCGGCCGACGAGAAGGCCCGCGTGCCGACTGACCTTTTCCGCCGGGTTGACGAAAGCCACCTGCGCGAGGTGCTGTCGCGGGTCAGTACGGCCAACATCAGCGATGGTGCTCACCGTCAGCCCTGCCTGGATGGCATCCGCAGCCTGACGGCTGGCTTGCGCATGTGCGGGCCGGCCGTGACGGTGCGAACCGCGGGCGGCGACTGGTCTAAAGCGGTTCTGGCGATTGACGAGGCCGCCGAGGGCTCGGTGATTGTGATTGAGTCGGGCGGTCGTCCTCCGGCCATCTGGGGCGAACTGGCCACGCAAAGCGCGAAAGTGCGAAAGCTGGCGGGCGTGGCCATCGACGGCGCCATCCGCGACAGCGAAGACATCCGCCGCCTGGCATTTCCGGCCTTTTCGCGCTGCGTTTGCAGCCATGCCGGCGAACCTAAGGGCTTCGGCGAAATCAACCAGCCGATTACCATCAGCGGGCAGCGCATATTGCCGGGCGACTGGATTGTGGGCGACGACGATGGCGTGATGGTGCTGCCCAAGAGCCGGGCTGTTGAAATGGCCAACCGAGCCCAGGATGTTCTGGAGCGCGAAAACAGGCTGCGCGAAGAGATTACCAGTGGCCGCAGTTCGCTGGGCAAGGTTGCTCAACTGCTGAGGTGGGAAAAGGTAAGCTGAAACCGCCGTGAGCATCTTCACCGTGGCACGGCCATCCTTGCCGTGAGTGCTGGGGGGGCATCTTGCCCCTCGGCGGTTTCTGCTGCGTTTCTGCAGTGGTCAATCAGAGGAATCGGCCTGCTGTTCGGGAGCAGAGAGCATGCGGTTTCGTCCGCTGCGCTTGGCTTCGTACAGGGCGTCGTCAACTCGCTTGATAAACTGCTCGGGCGTAGCATCGCCGGCAAGTTCGCCCACCCCAACACTCACCGTGAGCGACAACTTCTGCCCTTGGATTTCGACTGGTGATTCCTGCAGTTTGGTCACGAATCGCTGGGCCATGACCTGGGCCTGGGCCAGCGAGGTTTCAATCAGGAGAATGGCGAACTCGTCCCCCCCATAGCGGGCAGCAAGGTCGCTGGTGCGTACGCTTTCGGCAATTACGCGGGCGACATGGTTAATGGCCAGGTCGCCTGCCTGGTGGCCCAGCCCGTCGTTAATGCTCTTCAGCCGGTCCATGTCGATCATCAGGAGGCTGAGTTTACTGCGATAACGCTGAGCGCGGTCGAACTCGCGGCTGAGCCCCTCGATAAAGGCCCTGTGGTTGGCCAGCGAGGTCATACCATCGGTCTTGGCCTGACGCTCCACCTCGCGGAACAGCTCAATGTTGTAGATGCTGGCGCCGATCAGTTCGCACAACTGCTCGATGGGCGGCAGATCAACTTCGTTGTCGAACGGCTGGCCGTCCTTTTTGTCGGCCAGGTTGAGCACGCCGATAACCCTGTGCCCGCTCATCAATGGGGCTATGATACAACTGCCGGTGGCGTAGTGCTGATTGTAGCCGCGGTCGATGGAAACATGCTCGGCGGCCTCGAATTCGTTAAAGTCGCGAATGAGGACCAGTTTTTTGCGCTGAATGGCCAGGCTCATCGGACTGTTCGGATTTTCTGACACGTCGACCCGCTCGGCGATTTTGCGCGGATGATTATGCCTCTCCAGAATAAGATGCCCGCTGCGCTGATCGTAGAAGTAGAGCGAAGCGAACCGGGCTTCCACCAGCAGGGGCACGCGCTCCATGCAGGCTTCGACAATGGTATTGAGATCGAGACAGTTGATCAGCCTGCTGAGACGAGTGACCATCTGCAGCTTCTGCATTACCTGATCCAGCCTTGACTGCTGCCTGTCGGCCAGAATCTCCCGCTCCTGAACATCGTTGGCCTGGAAAGCCTGCCGGTCACGAGCTGCGGCCAGTTGATCGACCCTCTGCCCGAGCATTTCCAACTCGCTCTGCTGGCGGGTGATGCGATCCCAGATAAGCAGCCGCCGCGAGACCAGGGCCGCAGGCAAAGGCTTGAACCAGAGATCGGCAGCGGCCATGGTCAGGGCCGCGTCGGGCAGATGGCCTTTCTGTCCGGAGCTTATCAGGATGACCGCCCCGGCCTGTTCCAGCGAGACGGGATCGAGCGAAGACAAGTTGCCCACCTGGTCGGCATCAAGCAGCACAAGCGTACGTCCATCATCGGCCGGCGGGGGCCAGGCGGTGGTCGTGGTCAGATTGTGAAGTTGCTGGGAGCACGCCTCGCGTACGTTCTCAACCAGGTTACTATCGCTGCTGATAAGACAGATTCTCATTCAGAGGTCCTTCGGTTGCCGCGGTCCGCTACTGTTACAGTAAGAAGAGGCGTAAGAATATACTACCGGCGGGCAACCGTCAAGAAATGCCTGCCGCCAGCAAGCCGCAGGTTGCGGCCGATTTTAAGTGGCCGGGGGCATCTTCACCGTGGCACGGCCATCCTGGCCGTGAGTGCCGGGGGGCATCTTGCCCCTCGGCCCGCTTCTGTTGCCTTTTCTTTTTCTGGTGCCGTGGCCTGAGTCAAATCCTGATGGCGCAAACACCGCTCAGTCCATGACCGCGCTATGTCAGAAACCACGGGCAGGATGCCCGTGGAACTCATGGGCAGGATGCCCATGCCACTGAAAAAGCAGCGGCAGATGGATGTGCATTGGCCCGGCGTGAGGCCAGGATGGTAATGGAACGGCTAATTGTGCGGCGGCCTTGTCAGGAACAGACGCCCGGCAGATGCAGCGTGAAAGTGCTGCCCTGCTCCACCACACTCTGGACCGTAACACGGCCGCCATGAGCCTGGACGATGTGCTTGACAATGGCCAGACCAAGGCCCGTGCCTCCCAGCTTGCGGCTGCGGGCTTTGTCCACACAATAGAACCGCTCGAAGATTCGTGGCAGATGCTCCCTGGCAATGCCGCAGCCATGGTCGGTAACGCTGATGGCCAGCCAGTCGCCGTTTTCGATCGTGGCCCGCAGGATGATGTTATCGCCTTCGCGACTGTAGCGGATTGCATTCTGCAGCAGGTTGACAATCGCCTGCTCGATGAGTTGGGCATTGGCCCTGACGAAAATATTCATCGGCGACTCAATCTGCAGCGCCACCTGCCTTTGGCTTGCAGCATCCTGGCAGGCCCCCGCGGCGGCCGAGAGGATGTTGCCAACGGCAGCACGGGCCATCTCGACCCGGGCGTTTTCGGCATCCTGCTCAATTCGCGACAGGCTCAGCAGATCGTCAACAATGGCGCTGAGGCGGTCGGCCTGGTGCGCTATGATTTCCAGAAATCGGGCCGAACTGTCCGGATCGGCGGCAGCCCCATCCCGCAGCGTTTCGACAAAGCCCTGAATGCTGGTAATGGGGGTCTTGAGTTCGTGCGAGACATTGGCCACAAAATCGCGACGCACGTTTTCCAGCCTTCGCAGGCGGGTAATGTCGCTCAGCACAATCACCATGCCTATGTGACGGTCCTGGTCGTCGCGCAGCGGACTGGCGTTGACATGAAGGTGTCGCGGAACAATGTCGGCAAAGTCAATATCGCTCTCCACCGGCCTGGCCGACAGCATGGCCGTGTCAACAAACTGCTGAAAACCATGATGACGAACAACCTCGGCCAGGCTGCGGCCCTGTGGCTCGGCAGCAGTTACGCTCAGCATTGCCGACGCTGCCTGGTTTATTATAAGCACCCGTTGGCGCAGGTCGATGGCCAGAACTCCCTCGGCCATGCCGCCCAGCACCGCCTGCTGCTCCTTCTGTTGCCTCAGGAGAGTGCGAATACGTTGATCGAGTTGGACAGCCATGGCGTTAAGCGAATCGGCCAGACTTTCGGCCTCGGCATAGCCCTCGGCACTGATTCTCTGGCTGAGGTCGCCGGCGGCATATCGGCGGGCACCGTCGGCTATCTGGGCGATGGGGCGGCTGATGCCAAGCGACAGCAGAAAGCCGAGAGCTGCCGCCAGAGCCGCCACAACGACAGCCCCTGTGACAATGCGCCGATAGACGCTGTTGGCGGCAACCTTTATCTCGCTCACCGGCATGGCGCAGCGGACCACGGCGGCAACCTGGCCATCGTCGGCCTGCAGGGGCACGGCAACGTACATCATGTCGGTGCCGAGCGTGGGGCTGATCCGCCGATCGGTGCCAAAGCTTGCTCCATCCATTACCGATATGAACTCCGGTCGGTTGCCATGGTTCTCCATGGCGCCGGGCGATTCCAGGCTGTCGGCCATTACGTCACCGGATGGGCCCATTATCGTAATGCGCGTGGTAATGCGTGTGCTGCCGGCTTCGGCCAGTTGCACCACCAGATCCTGCAGATCGGAATTGATGGGCGGGCCTGCTGCGGCGTTGTTTGATGCAAAAGGTTCTTGCGGCGCCTCGGCCCCCTGGCCCGCCGGGTCTGCCGGGGCTTGCTGCAGAACGGCCGATGCCAAAGTTGGCGTAATCATGCCGCACTTGTCGTGCAGTTCGCGCTGGGTGTTCTGCAACAGGTGGGGCATGACGTAGCTGGTGGCATTGATGCCAACGGCAGCGGTGGTCAGCACTACCACCACCAGGTATGTAATGTAAAGGCGCCAGATCAACCGACGGTGTCTGTGAATCACGCGAGATCCTTGAAACGATATCCTACGCCGCGAACGGTTTCAATATACTGGCCGAAGGAGCCTAGCTTGCGCCTGAGCGAAACAATGTGCACATCGACTGAACGATCGGTCACGGCCGTGCCATCGCCCTGGGCGCCGTCGACAATCTGGTAGCGGGTGAAGACCCAGCCCGGACGGCGAGCCAGAAACCAGAGAATCTGAAATTCAGTGTGCGTCAGTTCGACCGGTTGCCCGGCCACCAGCACCTCGTGCCGCCCCGGGTTTATCTGCACCTCGCCAGCCTTCAGCATTTCGCCGCTGGACGGTTGTTCGGCCTCAAGCTTGCGCCTGAGTACAGCCTTTATACGAGCCAGCAGCACTCGCGGACTGAACGGCTTGGTAACGTAATCATCGGCCCCAAGCTCCAGGCCGGTCACAACATCGGCCTCTTCGCCCCGGGCGGTCAGCATGACAATGGGAATCTGCTGCGTCTTTGGATCGTTCTTCAGCATCTTGCAGACGTCGATGCCATCGATGCCGGGCAGCATGAGGTCCAGAACAATCAGATCGGGCCGCTGGCGGCGGGCGCTTTCGACGGCTGCTTCTCCGGTGCTGACGGCGGTGACAACGTAGCCGTTGCGCGTCAGGTTATATTCCAGCAGTTCAAGTATGTTCTCTTCATCATCAACAATCAGGATGCTTTCTTTCGCCACAATTCGGCCTCCAAAGAAAGGCGAGAGCCAGGCACACGCCGGCATTATCAGCCAGGTGTGTTAGAAAGCCGTGAACAACGGGTCAGAAATCCGTTGTTATTGTGGTAACTGCGGCCGGCAACGTCAAGTGGCACAATGCCGGGGCGGGGCTAAATCTGTCCTTTTTCGCGGCGATGATCGATGACGCGCCTGGCCTTGCCGACAAAGCGCTCCAGGCTCTGAGGCTCGGCCAGTTCAACAGTCATGCGGATGCCAGTCACGGCCTGAATCTCCCGGTCGATGCGGTCGCGAAGCTTGTGCATCTGGCTCATGCGGTCAGAAAAATCCTGCGGCCGGACCTCGACCCGCACTGTCACCTCGTCCATGACACCAGGCCTGTCGACCTCGATAAGATAGTGCGGAGCCGTGCCCTCCACCCGCAGCAGGGCCTCTTCGACCTGCGACGGAAAGACGTTAACGCCGCGGATGATGAGCATGTCATCGGTGCGGCCCACAACCCTGCTCATGCGGACGGTAGTGCGGCCGCAGGGGCATGGTTCGGTATCGAGCGAGGCAATATCGCGCGTACGATAGCGGATGATCGGCATGGCCTGCTTGGTGACGGCGGTGAAGACAAGCTCGCCCTGCTGCCCCGGCGAAACCGGCTCCAGCGTATCCGGGTCTATACATTCGACGATGAAGTGGTCTTCCTGAATGTGCATGCCGGTGCGGTACTGACACTCCCCGCTGACGCCCGGGCCGATGACCTCGCTCAGGCCATAATTATTGAAAGCCGCCACGTGCAACTGCTGCTCGATCTCCACCCGCATGTCTTCGGTCCACGGTTCGCCGCCCAGGTGGGCAAAGCGTAGCGGCAAGTGCCTGGCATCGATGTTCTGCTCGCGGCAGACCTCGGCAATATTCAGGGCGTAACTCGGCGTGCAGACCAGCACCTCGACTCCAAGATCGCGCATCAGCATGATTTGCCGCGGCGTATTGCCTGCGGCCGCGGGTACCACGCCGGCGCCCACGCGCTCCACGCCATAGTGCAGGCCGAAACCGCCGGTAAACAGGCCATAGCCAAAGGCGATCTGTACTGTATGCTCCGGAAGCAGTCCGCCGGATGTCAGAAATCGGGCACACAGGTCGGCCCAGGTTCGCAGATCGTCAGCCGTATAGGCGACAAAAGTGGGCTTGCCGGTAGTGCCGCTGGAGCCGTGAATGCGAGCAACATTCTTGCGAGGTACGGCCAGAAAGCCGAGCGGGTAATGATCGCGCAGATCATCTTTGGTCGTAAAGGGCAGCCGGCGAAGGTCGTCGAGCGAATTGATGTCTCCGGGCCCGACGCCTGCATCGGCCAGGGCCTTCTTGTAAAAGGGCACCGCGCCGACCCGGGCTATGCAGTCCCGCAAGCGGTCAACCTGCAGAGCCCTGCGTTCGGCGACAGCCATGGTTTCGGCGGCAGGGTCCCATATACGTTTTTCCATTGCGACTTCGCTCATTGAATTTTGTCCTGTGCGGCAAAAAAAGAGAGGGCGGCTTTTTGGCCGCCACAGGTTTTTCGGCACCGTAGCAGCAGGGCCGCCTGGGTGCCCTGCCGGCAGAAAAGATGTGACTGCGGCCGGCTTAGTTTTCGACGCGGCCGTAAAGCTCGACGCTGCCGATTATGTTGATGCCCTTCTCCTGCAGCATGCCGATGGCGGAGTCCGGATCTTCGAACCTGAAGACCAGCACCGCCTTGTCCTGGCTGCGGAAAGTGAAGGCGTACATGTACTCGAGGTTGATGCCGGCGCTCTCGATGGTAATCAGCACATCGGCCAGTCCGCCCGGCTTATCGGGCACCTCGACGGCAACTACTTCGGTCACATTGACCACACAGCCGGCCTCGCGAAGCACGTCGCGAGCCTTCTGCCAGTCGCGCACAATGAGCCGCAGAATGCCGAATTGCTGCGTGTCGGCCAGCGACAAGGTCAGAATGTTGATGCCCGCCTTGCTCAGAGCCTGGCAAGCGACGCTGAGGCGACCCGGCTTGTTTTCCAGAAAAACCGACAGTTGGTTCAGTTTCATCGTGGTGCTCTCCGCAAGGGTTTATGCCTTTAAAGGCTTCGCTTGTCGATTACGCGCTTGGCCTTGCCCTGGCTGCGCTCAATAGTGTGCGGCTCGACCAGGCCCACCTTCACACGAATGCCGAGGGTGTGCTCGATGGCGTCGGCGATGCTGCTCTGCAACAATTCCAGTTTGCGCACCTGGTCGCTGAAAACATCGGCCGTGACTTCGACCTGCACTTCCATCTGATCCAGCCCCTTCTGCCGGGTGAGGATAATCTGGTAGTGCGGCAACGTCTGTTCGACTTCGAGCAGGGCCGTCTCAATCTGCGACGGAAAAACGTTTACGCCGCGAATGATGAACATATCGTCGCTGCGACGGCCCACGCGCTTGATTCGCCTGATGGCCCGGCCGCACGAGCAGCGCTCGGTAATGAAACTGGTGATGTCGCGGGTCCGGTAACGGATCATCGGCATGGCCTGCTTCGAGAGCGTAGTCAGGACAAGTTCGCCCTCGCTGCCCTCCGGCAGAGGCTCGCCGGTGGCCGGGTCGATGATCTCGGGGTAAAAATGGTCTTCGAAAATGTGCAGGCCGTGCTGCTCGGCGCACTCGCTGGCGACGCCCGGGCCAATGATCTCGCTCAGGCCATAAATATCGAAGGCCCTGATGCCCGACTCGAATTCGATGCGCTGGCGCATGGCATCGGTCCACGGTTCGGCACCGAAGACGCCAACCTTCAGCGGCAAATCTTTCAGGTCAATGCCCATCTCGCCGGCGCGCTCCACCAGGTGCAGAAAATAGCTTGGCGTGCAGCAGATGGCCGTGACGCCGAAGTCCTTCATCACCATTATCTGCCTGTCGGTATTGCCGCCGGAAATCGGGATGACGGTGGCGCCCAGGGCCTCGGCACCGTAATGAGCACCAAGGCCACCGGTGAACAGGCCGTAGCCGTAGGCGTTCTGGATGATGTCGCCGCGATGCAGGCCGCAGGCGGCGAAGGTTCGCATCATGACCCCTGCCCAGACGTCCAGATCCTCCTGGGTGTAAGCCACCACAATGGGCTTGCCGGTGGTGCCGCTGGAGGCGTGCAGGCGCACCACGTCGTGAATCCCGCTGGCAAACAGGCCGAATGGATAGGTGTCGCGCAGATCGGTCTTAACCGTAAAGGGCAAGTGCCTGATGTCGTCCAGCGAGGCAATGGCATCGGGCGTCAGTCCGCGCTCGTCCATTCTCTGGCGGAACAGTTTGACCTTGTCGTAAGCCCGCTGCACAATGGCTTTAAGTCTCCCCATTTGCAGTTGTCGCAATTGCGGCAAGGGCAGATAGTCCGGAGCGCTGACCGGATGAAATCCGTTGCCGCTGTCGTGCCAGAAGGTGGTTTTCATGTCGATCATCCTATAGCGGTTATTCGCCTGCAGCAAATACTGCGTCCGCGGCTCTGTCTTATGCCAGCTTATCGCCCGGCCTGACGCCTGGCCTCGCCCTGGCGTCGACCCTGCTCAAATGCCTGGAGGTTGACCTCGTGAAGCTTCTCGGGCAGGTTGGCCTTGATGGCCTCGATCCACACCTCCTGCGGAATATCAAGGTAGACGCTTAACATGCCCAGCATGGCCACGTTGATGGAACGCTTGTTGCTGATTTCGTCGAGTATCGCCGGCATGCCTGCAACAGGCGCGGCAGGTTGAGGCTCCAGCAGAACTCCGCCGGACTTCAGCCGCCAAAGGTTGTGTTCAACCTGGTCCTGCGACAACACCACCAGGTAATCGGCCTGCCCCTCGGGCACCATGGGGCTGAGTACTTGCGGGCCATAGCGGACGTCGCTGGTGACCGAACCGCCGCGCTGAGCCATGCCGTGGATCTCGCTCTTCTTGACATCGGCCCCGGAGCGGAAGGCCACATCGGCCATAATGTCGGAGGCTTTAAGCACGCCCTGCCCGCCCAGACCGGCGACGACAATGTTGACAACGCCTGCGGACTCACTCATTGCAGGTATCCCCTTTGCCTTCGGCAATGGCTTTTTCGTAGCCCTTGATTTTGCCGGCCGCCAGAATGCACGGGCGCCGGGCGACAATCAGCGTGAGTTCGTTGCTGGCCAGCGCCTCGCGAACCATCCGCTCCAGCCCCTGCGGGTCCTTGTTCGGGTCAATAACGTGCACGTTGGCCATGCCCATGGCCCTGGCCACATCCTCGAATACTATGCGATTTGTCGGTTGATGGTCGAGCTTGCGGCCCGTGCCGGGATGCTCCTGCAGGCCGGTCATGGCAGTCGTGCCATTGTCCAGAATCATGACCAGATGCCCCGTCGGCGGCGGATTGTAGATCATCTCCATCAGGCCCGTAAGCCCACTGTGAGCAAAGGTGCTGTCGCCGATGACGCTGACCACCTTGCGTGCTTCCTCCTCGGGCAGAGCATGCCTGAGACCCAGCCCCACGCCGATGCTGGCGCCCATGCAGACGCAGGTATCAATCGCCTGAAACGGCGGCAGGACGCCGAGGGTATAGCAACCGATATCACCCGAGACAATGCAGCCCAAGTCGCGCAGCAATCCGAAAACATCCCGGTGCGGGCAGCCCGGGCAGAGGGCCGGAGGCTTGCCGCGCGGCGGAACGAACTCCTCGCTGGTGTCGCCCGAGAGAATGCGCTTAACTCGCGTCACGCTCATCTCGCCGAAGCGGTACATTTCGTCCTTGCTCTCGACATTGATGCCCGCCGCCCGGAGGTTCTCGGCCAGAAACGGATCGCCCTCTTCCACCACCAGGCAGCGCTTGACACTGTCGGCGAAGCTGCGAATCTTCTTCATCGGCAGCGGCCAGGTGGTGCCAAGCTGCAGAATGGTCGCTTCCGGCGCCGCCTCGCGGCAATGCACGGTGGTCACGCCGGCAGTAATAATGCCAAGCTCGCCACCATCGCGGCCAGGCTCCACCCGGTTGATCTCGGCCGTCTCGCTCCATTGGGCAATTTCGCTCAACTTAGCCCGCAGCTTACGGTGCGCCGGACGGGCGTAAGCGGGAATCATGACCCAGGTCTGCGGATCGCGCCTGAAGTGCGGCGCTGTCTGCGGCTTGGGCAGTTGCCGACGTCGGACGATGGTCTTGGAATGACAGACGCGGGTGGTGAGCCGCAGAATAACCGGCATCTGCCAGCGTTCGCTCATTTCCACGGCCGAGGCCAGGGCATCGTAAGCCTGCTGACTGTCGGCCGGCTCGATGCAGGGCACGCCAGCCGCGCGGGCGTAGTGGCGGGTATCCTGCTCATTCTGACTGGAGGCCATGCCCGGATCATCAGCTGCGGTCAGCACCAGCGCCCCGGCAACACCGGTATAGGCGGCCGTAAAGAGAGGATCGGCAGCCACGTTGACGCCTACGTGCTTCATGGTCACCAGGCAGCGGGCCCCGGCGTATGCTGCCCCCAGGCCGACTTCCAGGGCAACCTTCTCGTTCGGAGCCCATTGAGCCTTGCCGCCAAAAAGGCTGAAATTTTCCAGAATTTCGGTGCTCGGCGTGCCCGGGTATCCTGTTCCCAGAGCAAAGCCGAGATCAACAGCGGCCTGCGCCACGGCTTCGTTGCCGCTCAGGAGCAGGCGAGCTTCTTCATTCGACATGCGTTACTCCACGCTGGGCCGAGCCTGCAGAAAAGCCCCCACGATTGCTGCCGTGACTGAAAGGACTTGTCGCAAGACTTCGAGCCGGGGTAATGGAACAGAATTAAAGCAGATTTGAGGGGGAATTTCAAGACCCACACCAGATGACACCGGAGCCGGCATCCCTGCTCGGGCTGTTACGATCGCCGAATGACAATGCGGGCGATTCCGTAAACGGAACCGCCCGCCGAAAATCTGCTGCATGCGCTGTCGATTGTTAGTCTACAGCGTCTTCCACTGCGTCACCGGCGTCATCGGCTGCGTCACCGGCTGCGTCTCCGGCATCGTCCACTGCGTCACCGGCATCATCCACTGCGTCATCAACTGCATCGCCATTGACTTCGACCTCGCCATTGGGCGTGTCGACTTCGTCGTTCTGGCAGCCGGCGAAGGTAAATGCAGCAACGGCCAGGATAATCAAGAGGTACCGCATGATGTCTCTCCCTTAAAAAGAAAAAAGAAAACGGAAACAAGAAATTCGACTGAGCAACCTGACGTGAAACCATCGAATAAGTGAATAGCATAATACGATGAGGGAGAAATGTGCAATAGCTTTGTTCAAAAAAAACGCATTATCTGTACTTTGGCCCTGCCTGCATATCCGATGGACGGCAAGGCGATTCCTTGGATTTTCATGCCGATTTTCCGACTCTGCCCCCGCACAGGCGTGTTTAACCAGCGGATAAAGCACATCCGTGCGTTTAGAACGCCTCTCTTGCTCGAATACACTTAGGAGAAGATTCCATCATGAAAAACCGAACGCTCATCATCCTGTCGTGCCTTTGTCTGCTGGCCACCACGGCATCATTCAGCCTGGCCCGCGAGCCGGTAAAAATTACCGATGCCGAGGATCAGAAGATTGTTGCCGGATTCCTCAAACATTCCGAACAGGTGGCTGCCAAAAGCGTTACCGAGGCCGCCTGTAAGGCCATGGCCGCCAACGAGGCCGAGGGCATCTGCTGGAAAATCTCGCCAGTACTCAGCATGCCCCTGACAGCCTACGAACTGACCGGCGACACCAAGTACCTTGACGTCTTCGTGCAGGCTTTCGATAACCTCCGCTCGGCCCTCAGCAAGGGACCCGACGGTTACCTGGGCTGGTACGGCAAAGCGCTGAGTACCTTTCAGAACCCCGACAATCCCGACCAGAAGGTGGACGTTATCATCACCAGCTTTACGGTCGTTTCCGACATTGCCCGCTTCGTCGAGCTGACCAGCGAGTCGGCCGAATTGAAGAAAAAGTACGAGAAGCAGCGGACTGAATACCTGGACCTGGCCGAGAACCACCTGATCAAAAAATGGGACGCCCGCGGCAACTATGTCGACCTGGGCGAAAAGGGCGGCATCTATCGCACCCACTTCGACCTTGCCCCGGTCAAGGGCAACCTTACTCAGCCGCACAACAAGCACGCCAAAATCATCCAGGCCTTTCTCGAAATGTATCGCGTCACCGGCAAGGACGAGTACATGGTCCGGGCCGTCAAGCTGGGCACGCGGTTCAAGAACTCGCTGACTCTGAACGATGGCTGCTACGCCTGGAACTATTGGGATCCGGCCGGCGCCTGGGATATCAAGCCCGGCACCACCGGTCATTGGAAGCACTGGATCGGAGCCGAACATAAAGGCGGATATTACGCCACCACACTGGGCCAGGCTATCGCCCTGTATCACCACGGAGTCGTCTTCAATCGCCAGGACATCGACCGTTTCGTCAAGACCCAGACCGAGAAGTCGTGGAATGGCGATATCGAAAATCCCGTCTGGTACCGCGTGGACCGCAGCAAGGGCAAGCAGACCGGCAGCTACATGTCGGCCGGCCTGGCGCCCTTCAACGCCGACATCGCCAAGTTCTGCTACGAAGGCCCACGCAAGGCCGAACGAGTCGAGAACGCCACCCACGGATGGCAGGGCGGACCCGTTGCCGCCGGCTGGATACGGGGCAAATTCCTCACCTTGCCCGCAGCAAAGGATGGCCAGGCCATCTATGC
>JAWLHX010000085.1:0-15161 GCA_041690105.1 Phycisphaerae bacterium | reverse complement strand
GGCTACGACCGAAACCTTTGGCGTCAGGCTGAGGTGAGGGAGAAGATCGATTATATTCATGCCAACCCTGTGCGGCGTGGGCTGGTGGCGCATCCGCGGTTGTGGCCGTGGTCGAGTTGGCAGGCCTGGCACCAGAGGGATAACGACGAGCCGTTAAGGATCGATCGCAACAGTGCCGCCTTGTGGTGAGCGGGCGTGACATCTGTGCGGCGCGCATGCTTCTGCAAGCAGAAGCATGCGCGCCCGGCTCGAGCTACCAAGGGAGCGAAACATGAATGTACAGAAGGCCTTGAAGTGTCAGTATCACGCGGCGCTGGATATGCTGAAGCAGGCGATCGACGACTGCCCGGATGACCTGTGGGGCGGCGTCGACCTGCCGGTGCCTTTCTGGCAAGTGGTCTATCACACGCTGTACTTCACGCACCTGTACCTGTGCCAGGATGTGGAGAACTTTCGCCCGTGGACGCATCACCGGGAGAGTCGCCACGACCTTGACGCTGCGACTCGTGGCGAACCGTACACGCGGGGGCAGTTGCTCGACTACTGGCAGTTCTGCAGCAATACCGTGGACTCGGCCGTCGACAACATGGACCTCGATGCGCCCACGTGCGGTTTTCCCTGGTATCCGCTGCCGAAGCTGGACCATCAGATCAACAACATCCGGCACGTCCAGCACCACGCGGCATTGCTCGCGGGCCGCCTGCGTCAGGCCGCCGCCATCGACGTCCGCTGGGTGGGCCCATTCTGAACGGGCGGTCCGGTGCCATGCCTGCTCAGTAAGGCATGGAGGGCAAACGCCCGGTGTCATGGTCTGACGAAGTCAGGCCATGATAAACTCCGCTCTGTGGCGCGTCATCGCCACTCGATGAAAGCCGCAGGCCGCGCTCGTCGCAGGCGGCCCCGTGCTGCACAACGCCGCTCTTATTTGCCGCCCTTGCCCAGAGGATCTCTCAGATATGCCCGCTGGCACACCGGGCACAAATCGTACTCAAGGTGCCGATGAACCTGGTCCTGAACCGTCTCGGCGTCGGCCTCTTCAAGCTCCTCCAGCAGACGCCGAATCTCGTCACGATGGTCGCGCCACAACTCCTCGCGCGTCACCTCCATCACGTCGTAAGCCGCAAAAACGTCCAGCACCACCCGATACCGCGTACGCTCATCAACCAGCAACAGCTTGCCGCAACGGTCGCACGTCATGCCTTCGGCCATTGTGTCTTACTCTTTAGACTGATACCGTTTTATTTTGACCCCACGCCCTCGCGGCCACCGTATACCCGAGATCACTGCCCCTGATTCGTCAACCTCACCAGACAGGCCAGAATCTTCCCGGCAGCCCCGCTGTCCACGCTCTCGGCGGCCATCGGCACGGCTTCGGCCAGCGACTCCGCTTTGCCGCCAACATAAATCGCCGCCGCTGCATTCAGCACTACAATATCGCGGGCCGGCCCATGCTGACCTTCGAGCACGCCCCGGATCACCGCCGCACTTTCCTGCGGCCCGTCAACGCGAAGCGAGCCCACGTCAACGCGATTGAGCCCGAACTGTCCCGGCTCTATTTCGCTCAGGACGATCTCCCCGTCACGCACCTCGGCCACGCGAGTCGCGCCGCCCAGCGTAATCTCGTCCAGCCCGTCGCTGCCGTGCACCACCAGGGCATGCTCGGTGCCAAGATTGCGCAGCACCTCGGCCAGCAGTGGCACGAGATGCACATCGAACACGCCCAGCACCTGGCGCCGGGCCCCCGCCGGATTCGTCAGCGGGCCAAGCACGTTGAATATCGTCCGGATGCCAAGCTCCTTGCGGACCGGCACGGCAAAACGCATCGCCCCGTGCAGCTTCGGAGCAAACAGAAAGCCTATACCCACCTGATCGATGCAACTGGCCACCACCGCAGGCTCAATATCAATGCGTACCCCCAGCGCCTCCAGCACATCGCTCGACCCACTGCGACTCGTCGCACCACGGTTGCCATGCTTGGCCACCGCCACACCCGCACCCGCCGCCACCAGGGCCGCGGCGGTCGATATATTAAACGTGCCGCTATGGTCGCCGCCAGTGCCGCAGGTATCAACCACCGTCCGCCCCGCGGCCTCTATGCGCGTTGCCTTCTCGCGCATGACCATGGCGGCCCCGGTTATCTCCTCGCTGGTCGGACCCTTCATCGCCAGGGCAGTCAGATAGGCCGACATCAGCACCGGGCTGGCCCGGCCTTCCATGATCAGCGTCATGGCCTGACGCGACTCGTCAACCGTCAGATGTTCGTGCCGCACCAGCTTCTGAAGCATGCTGTTCATCGTCAACTGCCCTCCGCATGTTGCGGCCACTGGAGGTGTGCCCGCCGCGCCGGCCGCGTTACCAGAACGTCCGGCTCCAGCCCCGTCTGCCGCGGGTAGGCTTCCATTACCGCCTCGCGCAGAGCTTCCACCGCTCCACGCTCGCACAGCGTTACCGTGCAGCCGCCGAACCCGCCGCCCGTCATCCGGCTGCCGTACACACCCTTTACCCCGCGGGCAATCTCCGTCAGCAGATCCAGCTCCCGCGTGCTCACCTCGTAGTCGTCCCGCAGCGATGCATGCGACTCGTTCATCAGCCGCCCGAAGTCCGCCAGCTGACCCTGCTCCAGAAACTCCACCCCACGCTGCGTCCGCACAATCTCTGTAATCACGTGCCTGACGCGCTTGCGGATCAGCGGATCCAGCTCTCGCCCCAGAGCGTCGAACTGCGCCAGGCTCACGTCCCGAAGCGCACGCACGCCCTGCCCCGGCAACTCCTCGGCAAAGTACGTGACCCCCGCCGCACATTGCTGGCGACGCTCGTTATAAGCCGCGGCCGCCAGATCATGATGCACGCGGCTGTTGATGATCACCACCGCCACGTCGTGACCCGTCTCCATGGCCACGCCGCGGGCCTCCAGGCTCCGGCAGTCAATCAGCAAAGCCTGACCCTCGCGACCGTTCAGCACCACGTACTGATCCATGATCCCGCACATGGCCCCGGTCCGATGCTCGGCCTTCTGGCACAGCAGGGCCAGGTCGGTCCGGCTGTGGCCCACGCGTTCCAGAACCTCATCGAGCGTCAGCCCGGCCGACTCTTCCGCCGAGGCCAGCAGCGCTGCCGCCACCGAGCTCTCCAGGCTGGCGCTGCTCGACAGCCCGCCACCAACCGGCACGTCCGTCACAATCGCCAAATCGGCCCCGCCAACCGGCAGCCCCGCCTCAACCAGCACCGCCGCCACGTTGGCAACATAGCGGGCCCATTGCGGCAAATCCTGCGGAACATCGCCAAGAGGAAACTCCACCATGGCCTCAACGTGCCCGCTCCACACGCGCACCAGCCTGTCGGCCCGCAGCCCGAAGGCCACGCGGGTGTAACGCTCAACGTTCATCGGCAGGACGAAGCCGTCGTTATAATCCGTGTGCTCGCCAATCAGGTTCACACGACCCGGGGCCACGCTCAGGCCCGAGGAATCCTTGCCGTACAGCTCACGAAATCTGTCTCTGATGTCCACGCTCATTCGCACCTTAAATCGCACGTTATTTCTGTATCAGCCCACCGTCACCAATACTCGCCCCGCGCCGAAGTATGACCGCCGCCCGCGAAAACGTCAAGTCAACTGGATGATGCCATCTCCATTATTGCCGTCGCCGTTAACCCCTCTCCCTTGAGGGAGAGGATGTCTCCGGCACATGCCGGAGACAGGTGGGGGTGACGCTGCGCGGAAAACTCTGCACGCCAAGACTCACCCTCATCCGGCCCTGCGGGCCACCTTCCCCCGTCAAGGGGGAAGGGTAAAAACTCCTCTCCCTTGACGGGAGAGGATGTCTCCGGCGCATGCCGGAGACAGGTGAGGGTGACGCGCGCGGAAAACTCGACGCTGGCACACCGGCAATCACACCTTGTGCATCGTCCGCGGATCAAACGCGTCGCGCAGACCATCGCCGACAAAGTTCAGGCACAGCAGGGTCAGGGCCAGCATCAGACTCGGAAACAGTACCAGCCACCAATAAGTCACCGCCGGATTCATGGCCCGCACACCCTCGCTGGCCAGTTGGCCCCAACTTGTCATGGGCGCCGAAATGCCCAGACCAAGGTAACTGATGAAGCTCTCCTGCAATATCGCCACCGGCACCGTCAGCGTAGCACACACGATGATCGGACCCACAAGGTTCGGCAGCATATGCCTCGTGAGAATCCAGAACCAGCCCGCCCCCTGGGCCCGGGCGCTCAGCACATAATCCTCTTCGCGCAGCTTCAGCACCTGACCCCGAACTATACGCGCCATCGTCAGCCAGATGAAGGCCCCGATGGCCACAAAGAGGGCCACAAAGTTGCGATCCATGAACACCAACAGCAGGATGATCAGCACGATGTACGGCAGGCCATACAGCACGTCCACCAGACGCATCATCCAGCGGTCCAGCCGCCCGCCCATCAAACCCGAAACCGCTCCGTAAAACGTGCCGATGAACACCGCAATGGCCGCCGCCGCAAAGCCAACCTGCAGCGATACCGCCCCGCCCTGCAACACGCGCAGCAACAGGTCATGACCATTCGGATCAGTCCCGAATATATGACTGGCCGACGGCTGCCACGGATGATTCCCCGCGCCTTCCAGCTTGTATTCCGTCGGCAGAGGAGCGCTCTGCGGCCTCAGTGCCGCCACCGTGCAGGCCGCCATTATCAGCACCAGCACGCCCGCGCTCACCAGCGCCGCCCTGTTGGCCGCGAAGCGCCGCCAGGCCATCCGCCAGGGGCTGTGACTGCGGACCATCGGTGGTTGCTCACCCTGCGGACCAGAGCCGCGCTGCCGCCCGCCGCCCACCGTTTCAATTCCCGTGTCGACCACTTCAGTCATAGCGAATCCTCGGATCCAGCGCCGCGTAGCCCAGATCCACCAGCAGGTTCATCACCACCAGCAGCGTGCTGAAGAGCATGACGCAGGCCAGAATCAGCGGATAATCACGATTCAGCGCGCTCTGCACAAAATGGTGCCCCACTCCGTTGATGTTGAAGATAGTCTCGATGACAAAACTGCCCGTAAATATCGATGCCGCCGCCGGCCCAAGGTAACTCAGCACCGGCAGAAAAGCGTTCCGCAATGCATGCAGCACAATCGTCTGCGAGCCCGGCACGCCCTTGGCACGGGCCACCCGCACAAAGTCCATCGGCAGCACGTCAACCATGCTGTTGCGCGTAAGACGTGCAATATACGCCGCCGGAAAAGCCGCAAGCGATATCACCGGAAGCACCAGCTTATCAACCGAGCCCCAGCCATACGCCGGCAGCAATTGCGTCCAGAAACCGAAGATCATCAGCAGCAGGCCGCCTATGACAAAACTCGGCAGCGATACCCCCAGCAGCGTCACGCCGGTAAACAGATGATCGAGCGCCGAGTAGCGCCGCACCGCGCTGTAGCTGCCAACCGCCACGCCCACCAGCGCCGCCACCGTCAGAGCCGTCAGCCCCAGGGCGAACGAACGCGGAAAGGCCGGCGCCAGCAGATCGCTCACCACGTTCTTGTCCGGATACTTCATCGAGGGCATGCCGCGCAGCGTCACCAGGTCCGCCAGGGTCATCACATATTGCACGTGAAGAGGTTGGTCCAGCCGATAAATCCGCTCGTACTGCTGACGGGTCTCGTCCGATATGGCCCGCTCGTCGCTGAAGGGCGAACCCGGCGCATTGTGCACCATCAGAAACGATATCGTATAGATGGCCAGCAGAGTCGGCACCAGCCACAGCAGTCGGTTGATCAGAAACTTGCTCATGGCCCACCCTGCCCTCGGCCCTCTTGGCCGCCGCCCATTGCCTCGCCGCTGCCGCCAGCCGGGGCCGCCTCGCCCTGCTCCGCAGCCTTGCCCTTGCCGCCCGCAGCATCGATCCACAAATCGCCGAAGAGAATCTCGTTGCGCAGATTAGGACTGAAGCCCTTTACGTGCGGCCGCACCAGAATCATCGAGTTGTAATAGTAAACCGGAATGATCGGCCCCTGGTCGTTTAATATCTGCTCGGCCTCTCGCAGCATCGCGGCCCGCTCCGCCTTCTCGACAGTCTCGGCCGCCTTGCGAATCAGCTCATCATAACGCTCGTTGGACCAGCCCGTGTCGTTGTTGCCGCCATCGGTCACAAACAAATCCAGAAACGAGTTCGGATCGATGTAGTCTCCATACCATCCGGAGCGGGCAATGTGGTAGCCGCCCTTCTGCACCTCTTCCAGAAACACCTTCCACTCCATGTTCTCCAGGGCGACCTCTATGCCAAGTTCCTGCTTCCACGACTGCATGGCCAGCTCGGCCGCGTTGCGATGCCCCTCGTGGGTATTGTAAAGCAGTGTGAGCCGCGGAAAACCCTTGCCGCCCGGGTAACCCGCCTCGGACAGCAGTCGCCGCGCCTCCTCAACATTACGCTCAACCGCCTCCGCCCCCTCGTACCCGGCCACGCCCGGTGGAACAAACGAACCGGCCTCCCGCTGATTCAACCGGCCGACCTTTTCGATAATGGCCCGCTTGTCGATGGCCAGCAACAGTGCCCGCCGCACCCGCACGTCATTCAGCGGCTTCTGCCGGCAATTGATCTTGTAATAGTAGGTGCCGAAGTTCGGCACAAGGTAAACATCCGGACGCCGCCCCGCCGCCTGCCGGCGAGCCAGAGCCTCAGCCGCCAGGGCGGGCACGTCCGTCACCATGTCAAGCTGACCCTTTTCGTAGGCCACGTAGGCCGCATCACTGGTCATCGGCAACACGCGGACCTCGTTTATGCGGATTGCGTCGGCGTTCCAGTAATGCCGGTTCTTGCGCAGAACCATGCGGTCGCTGTAGACCCACTCGCTCAGGACATAGGCACCGTTGCTCACAATCTTATCCGGTGCCGTCCAGCCCAACTGCTCGTCGCCGGCGGCCTCGCCGCCCTTTTCAACCACCTCCCGCTTAACCGGCAAATAGGTACTGAACGACGTCAGCGACAGAAAGTATGGCGTGGTCCGCTCAAGTGTCACCTGCAGACAGTTGTCGCCCTGGGCCTTCATCCCCAGCTCGGGCAGAACCTCGTCCCCCGCCTCGCTGGCCTTGGCATAAGCCTCCGCACCCTTTATCGGGTAGAGCATATACTTGTAAGGCGCCGCCGTCCGGGCCGTGAGCACGCGCCGCCAACTGTAGATGAAATCCTCGGCCGTCACCGCCGAGCCATCGCTCCAGCGGGCATCGGGCCTCAAATGAAACGTATACTCCAGCCCATCCGCCGAAACATCCCACCGTTGGGCCACGCCCGGCCGGGCCGCCAGTGTCGCAGGGTCGGTTACCGTCAGCCCCTCGAACAGAGACGATGCAATTCGACCATCGGCCAGAGCCTTCATCCGCCCCGGGTCAAGCGTGGCAATCTCCGGCCCCTGGCTCATGCGAAGACTGCCCGGATCGACCGCCGGCTCGCCAAGCACGGCATACAGCACCGCCGCGTTCAGCAGCAGCACTATTGCCAGCGTAATGGCCAGACCGCGCCACGGCCGCAGATTCAACAATGTAAAGCCTCCTCTATCGACCACTCCAACGCCGCACTAAACCGCTTCTTCTTCTGCCGCTGTTTCTTCTTCTGCCGTTTCAACCCCTCTCCCTTGAGGGAGAGGATGTCTCCGCGCCAGCGGAGACAGGTGAGGGTGCCGCTGTTGCTGTTGCTGTTGCTGTTGCTGTTGCTGTTACTGCTGCTTCTTCTATAAAGCCCCCGGCACTGCCGGGGGATGACGTTTCTTCTTCCGTGGCCGTTTCAACCCCTCCCCCTTGAGGGGGAGGATGTCTCCGGCGCCAGCCGGAGACAGGTGAGGGTGTCGCTGCGCGGAAAACTCCTCGCACTTCTGCACGCCACGACTCGCCCTTCTGTGCCGCGCCAAGGCTCACCCTCATCCGGCCCTGCGGGCCACCTTCCCCCGTCAAGGGGGAAGGGTAAAAAACTCCTCTCCCTCGCCGGGAGAGATATGTCTCTCCGGCGCCAGCGGAGACAGGTGAGGGTGTCGCTGTTGCTTCTTTCCTGTGGCCCCGCCGTTGTCGCTGTTGCTTGCCCTCAACAAAAAGAGCCGCCCCATTTCGAGGGCGGCTCCTGATGATTCACGCTCATTTCCCGCCGGCCGCATTACTGGCGAGCAGTCTCCTTGTTGGCATCGGCACTCTTCTGCGGAGACCAGTTCAAAACCGTTACCTGGCCGTTCAACTCAAGGTTCTGAACCCAGCCCAACTGCTCAACCCAGATCAGGTCGATCAGCTTGCTGTCGCGCAGCGTACCCTGGTCGCGATAGGCCTTGATGGCCTCGGCCATGTTGCTGGCCTTGCCGCTCAGCTTCGAAAGTACGTCGCTCGCCTGCTCGACCAGTTCCAGGCTGTCGCCATGCGGCGGGGCCTGAATAATAATCTGGGCAATCGCCTTGATGATCTTCTGCTTGCCTTCGGCTTCCGGCCGACGCTCGCGCTCATAAGCTGCCTGCAGGGCCGTCACCGCACGACGCAAAGCATTGGCCTGATCAATCTGACCAAGATCGAAAGCCACCGCCTTCTTCTGGGCCTGATCCACCAGCACGTCAGTGGCGTCGGGCGTGCCTATGGATTGCAACAGACCGAAAAGCGTCTCCAGAACCACGGGGTCCTGCTCGGCCTCAACAGCCTCGCGGACCTTGTCCAGAACCTGCCGCACCGTCGGAGCGCCTTCCGCACCACGCAGCACCGGAGTCAGCACAGGCTCGCCCGAAAGACCGCGGGCTGCCCAGTAACGGACCCCCGGATTCTTATCCTTCAACATTCCCAACTGCACGTTAATCGATTCCGGAGCCTGCAGCCGCACAAGAGTGACCGTCATTGCCAGCCGATTCCGCGGATCCTGCGTCCTCTCGTAACGCTGCGTCAACTCGGCCATCGCCAGACGCGAGCTTACCTGCTGGAATTCGGTCGTCGCTCCCGGGTATCGCGGCAAACGCACCAGCCGTTCGCGGGCGGCCCGCACGTCGTTGGACTGAGACGACGTGCTGATCACCTCAACATCCTTCTTGATGATCTCCTGCAGAGTAGCAGTGTCGTCAGGAGTGAATGTCGTCTTGGAAACCAGCGGGGCCAGATTATAAATCTGCCCCGAGGCCACCATCGAAAGCGACACAACAAGAGCCAGCGACAGCGACAAAATCAGACACCGCTTCAACATATGCAATCCTCCCGGGTACCGGACGGCCTCGGAACACGCCTGTCATTATAACGCTGCTAAAAAGGCTGCTGGCAGATTTCCAACAGCAAGACAAAACCCAGTTAACGGTAGCAGACCACACTACCATAAGTCAAGGTTTTTCCGCAGATAACGCCCCAGCAGATGCAGCCCTCAGCCCGCCAAGGCCGATGGTGGTGCCGTTGCCGTTACCCTTCCCCCTTTCAAGGGGGAAGTGGCCCGAAGGGCCGATGGGGGTGCTGTTGCTGCTTCTGTCGGTGCCATCGTCTGACGAAGCCAGGCCATGATCAATACCGAGAAACGCCAACCTCTCGCTGGCTGCCACACACAATCCCACCAAGCCCGCCGCCATTAATACTTGACACCGTCGCCACGCAACACCACAATCCCACCCCTGAGCATCATCTTTCCGGAACCTCGGCCATCTATTCTAGTGGAGCAGCCGCCCATGTCCAGCACCTATCTTGAACCCGCAAAAACCATTCCCGTCTACGCCAATGTCGACGTCGTCGTCGCCGGTGGCGGACCAACCGGAATCTGCGCCGCACTGGCCGCCGCTCGCAGCGGAAAATCCACCCTCCTGGTCGAACTCACAGGCTGCCTCGGTGGCATGATGACCGCCGGCCTGCACCAGCACGTCTGCATCTGGAACTCCGCCGGCCACATGGGCAACCGCATCATTGGCGGCATCCCCTGGGAAATCACCGAACGCACCCTGGCCCGCGACGGCGGATGGATGCACGCCGGAATGGTCGACTTCGAGATGGAGACCCTCAAGCTCATCCTCGAAGAGATGATGGACGAGGCCGGCGTCCGACTCCTCTACCACACCATCGCAGCCGATACAATCGTGCAGGATGGCCAGCTTCGCGGCATCATCATCGAGAACAAGTCCGGCCGACAGGCCGTCATGGCTCGCCAGACCATCGACTGCACCGCCGACGCCGACCTCGCCGCCCATGCCGGAGCCGACTTCAGAAAGGGACGCGACGAAGACGGACTCATGCAGCCCGTCACCCTCATGTTCCGCGTTGGCGGAATCGATAACGACAAGGTCAACGCCGTCCGGGCTCGCGAGTCCTGGAAAATCAGCCAGACTATCGCCCGGGCCATCGAAGCCGGCGACCTCGAGCCCTTCCACACAATGATGTCAGGCCTCTGGTGGTGCCCGCAGCGACCCGACCAGCTTGGCGTCAACTACACCAACCTCACCGGCATCGACGCCACCAACGCCGAAGACATCACCCGGGCCACCATCGAGTGCCGCAAACAGGTCTTCCAGACCGTCCAGGCCTTCCGCAAACATTTCGACGGATGGCAGAATGCCTACCTCCTCGACACTGCCGCCTACATCGGCACGCGCGAAACACGCCGCATCATCGGCATCGAAGAGCTCACCATCGACGACGTACGCAAGTGCCGCAAAAGCCCGCGCGGCATCGCCAAAGGCTCATTCTACGTCGACGTCCATGGCCCCGAGGGCACCAGCCAGGCATCCTATGGCGACGAACAACTGCCAAAGGGCGATCACTACGACATCCCCTACGGTTGCCTCGTGCCGCAGAAGATCGACAACCTCCTGGTGGCCGGACGCTGCATCAGCATCGACCACTTCGCCCTCGGCTCAATGCGCGTCATGTACCAGTGCATGGCCACCGGCGAGGCTGCCGGCCTGGCCGCCGCCATGAGCATCGACAACGCCTGCCGCCCGGCCGACATCGACGTGCAGGCCCTGCGAACCGAACTCAAAAACCGCGGCGCTCTGGTCGACGACGTCGCCCCACCAATAGAAAAATGAGGCTCAAGGTGTTGCCGTAACCCTTCCACCTTTCAAGGGGGAAGTGGCCCGAAGGGCCGATGGGGGTGCCGCCGTTGCCGCTCGCTGTTGCCGTTGCCGTTAACCCTTCCCCCTTGACGGGGGAAGGTGGCCCGAAGGGCCGGATAGGGTGTCGTTGTTGCCGTTGCCGCTTCTTCTCTAAAGCCCCCGGCACCGCCGGGGGATGATGTTGCCGTTTTGCCCCCTCTCCCTCGACGCGAGAAGATGTCTCCGGCGCATGCCGGAGACAGGTATGGGTGCCGCCAGCCCGCGCAAAAACCCCTCGCAGGTGCCACCCACAAACTTGTTTGTGGGTGCTCTACTTGCATAGCGCCGGTGCCATCTATGAGCAAGCCGTTGTCAAGCGCGAAGCAGGGACAATTACGGGACTTTTTCCAACCATCTATCCGGCGTCATCCGGTTAGGGAGCGCCACTTATCGGTTTTCGTTGTTGGCCTCAGTCATGGTCGCGAGGTCATAATGCCTCATGGCACCGGTCGAGGTCCAACCTTAAGTCCCTGTCGTCTTGTTCTCAGCTTCTCCTTTCGGCACCCGTCGACTTCTTACCTGCACAGCTTCTTTTTTCCTGACTCCCCGCCCCGTCTCGCCAACCGCATGGCCCGAGGCGGCGACGGTCGCAGCCGCCCTCAGGCAGCGGCGGAGGTCGGCGCCGCTGGCGTTCTTTACCAGGACCATACCCGCCGGCAGCCCGTGCGGCTGGGCCTCGCCAATCTGATTCTGGCTGTGGGCCTGCCGCTCCTAGGCTACGTCGAGTAGCGTGTTTCAGGTCGAGGCGGGAATACACATTTTCTCGCCAGACTTGACTTTTCCGAACCCATTGCTCATATTGAACTCCACAAATGGCGACAGGGAGAGCCTGGTTTTGCCGTCTTCCCTTCACACCAATGGAGACTAGCTATGGCGGTTGCACGCTCCACTTTGGCCCTCGCTTGTTTTTTGGTACTCGCAGCCGTTGGAACTGCCATGTCGGGATGCGCCGACACATCGGTTGTGACACAGGATGCCTCAGTTGTGACTCTAAAAGACTCTGATTTGCCGTGGCAGAAACTATACAACGTAAGCAAGGGGGATTCGTTGAACCTGACCTTGCCTGATGGCCAGCAGATCCGTTGGCTTGTGCAATCCGATTCCCTTTTCGGCGCTTCCGAGCAAACTACAGCTTGCGGCCTCAGATTTGATGTTAAAGAGCCTGCTTTCGCCCTACTTAAACGATACGGCGTATCTACATCCACAGGACAGTCAGTGAGCATCTACAGCTTTGACCTCGGAGATTACCACGTTGATCGCGCGGTGGACCTTCGATGTGACTATGCCCTCATCATGGCAATCAGAGTCGAGAAGGCAGACGCCCGCAAGGGTATAGAACACGCCGAGGCGCGCGCATTGTTCAACAAAGAAACTCGCCCCGGTTCGGCAAAGCAACTTCGGGTTCCAATTGCCACAGTTCACCACGGCCTCAATGAAAAGTTTGCAGTCCCCGTGCGTCTGGTGCTGACAAATACCAATATTTGTTTTCAAGTTTCAGGCAATGCCCATGAGAAGACTGAGCAGGAACGCGTTCAGCTGCTGACTTCGATGATGGACTACGTCGTTGAGCGCTACGAGGGCATTGATCGAACAGATAAACTATCCTTCGATGTTCTAAGCCAGGATGATATCGTACTCCAATATAAAGCACGTCGTGATGATTCCGGAGCGTGGAAACTTCATAAGATGAACGACGGTTCTGTGTGAGTCCCATGGGAATCACAATTACACCGCAATCCCCAGCCCCGCAAAATCCCCCTCCTCATAAACCTTCTCCACATATGCGTGCCGCGGCTTCTTCACCAGGTCGGTGCCGACGATGCTGTCGATGTAGCGCACCCACAGGTACTCCCAGCCCTTCTTCGACGGCACGGTTATGTTGCCGATGGCGATGCTGGTGTGGTTGGGGCTGCCGGCGAAGGAGTAGCTGAACTCGGTGCTGCCGTCGCCCCGCTGGCCGCTGAAGCAGCCGCCGCGAAACAGGCACTCGCCCGCAGCCAGCGTAATCGACAGGCGCCGGTGCCATGGTCTGACGAAGTCAGGCCATGATAACGATTAGATGCAGTTTTAAGCCCTCTACATCGACGTAAGATGACGCCTCCGGCACAAGTGACGCCAGCCTGACCGCCAGCCAGACCAATAATTGCCAATACCCCGATATTAACCAATGCGGCTCAATGCGTCCAAGCCAAAAAAAAGACGCCCGGCCGGAATTCTCTTCCGCCGCGCGTCTTTAATCTTCACCAGATTGACCTTATTCTCCGCCTCCCGGCAGAGCACTCGGCCCTTTACCTCCGCTGCATCATGGCCTTACGCCGACGCAGCCACAGCCCTGCCCCGCCCAGCCCCAGCAGCAGCATGCTGGCAGGTTCGGGCACTACCTGCGTGTCAACAATAACCTGGTCGATCATGGAGGCCATGTAATTACCGGTCACCATTACCGAAATATCCTCTCCAAGAGGACTTACGCGCCACAGCGACTGACTCACCTTCCAGCTGCCCCAGTTCGGAACAACTTCCACCACATTGTCCGCGCCTTCAATAAACGAGCCGCCCACAACGTCCACAATCGGCGTGCTGGTCAGGTCGTCGTAATAGAAAACCTGCACCCAGACGTCCAGATAGCTGCCAGGGCCGCCTGTGCCGTCGAATACCGGCACGTCCAGCGTAATGCGGCCAATGTCCGAGCTATTCTCATCAATGCCCCGGCCAATGTCCCACACGCCTGTCCGGCCGCCAGGAATCGGCGGATAATCCGTCCAGTAACCCGAGGCCGCAAAGCCCAGGCTGACCGAGGCCGTGCCGCTGCCGTACCCATTACTCGACACTTCCGGCGCCACCACCATTGCCGAAGTGCTGAAATCCCACACCTGGTAGGTAGTCTCCGCCCCACCACGCCAAGCCGGCGGAACATCTGCGTAAGCAACGCTGCCACAAGCCATTACGGCAACGAGTACGCATGTAATCAGTGCTGAACGTTTCATCTTGACCTTCTCCTCCGACGGTTGACTGGTGCAACGGTGGGTTGTTTCCAATGGGCCAACCACACTCCGCGCCCCCTCCTGATGCTTTAGCAGACTTAATCCCTCTTGTAAGTCATATAACTCATATAATACATTAAGTCAAATCCCAGAACCCTGATTACTTCCACAAAAGGGCCTATTCTGCGTCGCCCTGCAGCAGCCAGTTCATCTTCATAATCGTGTAGTCCATCGTATTGACCACTCCGCTGCCCGTGATGTCGCTCTGCGGGTTCGACGTAAGCCATTGGCTCCGTAGAATAGTATAGTCATGCACGTTGACCAGATTAGAGCCATTCAAGTCGCCGCCCAGCAGTCGGCTGGCATCGGTAAACGAACCCAAAGCCTGCCCCTGACCATCCAGCGAGACAACAATTTTTCTCCGCAAATGCCACTGAGTCTTGGCACTCAGCCCCGACACCCCGTCCGGAACGTCGTCAAGCACATAACTGCCAACCGGACCCTGGAATCCACTTACCTCAACCGACCACACCCGCGTAACCTGGCCCGTGGCCGCAAAAACAACCATCCGCGACTCACCCACGAAGCCCTGCAGCTCAATCTGCCCGCTTATCCGGTTCTTGTTGACCTCTATCGCCTGCTCAGCAGCCAAACCCACATTGCCCGCCCGGTCGCCGGCCTCGGCCTCCACACTCGCCGCACCGTTGGCCGTCGCCGCCGTCACCGTCCAGCTGTAAACATACAAGTCGCCATCCTGCTCCACAAACTCCGCCGCAAAGGCCACACCATCACTCGTCCGCACCTTCACCTGCGGCTCGTCCTCCAGGCCGGCCAGAGCATCGCTGGCCCGCACCGTTATCAGCACCTGGCCCTGCACCGTCCTCACGCCAGACTCAAGCAGATTTACCCCGCCCTGCTCAACCGTCTCAATGCTCACCGCAGGGGCCGTATTATCAACTACTATCCACGGCGAGTCGTGCTTCTCGGGCCATAGCTCAAGGGCATCCATGTCGGCCAGAAAAGTACTCTCAACGTCGCTCACATCCGGCCGGAAAACAACCCGCGTCACACCCTCATGCTCGCCCGCCTGCAGTAATACCGACAACACCACCCCGTCCGCCTGG
>JAWLHX010000084.1:0-15301 GCA_041690105.1 Phycisphaerae bacterium | reverse complement strand
GTCTGCGGCGTCAGGCCGTCGGCCGTGTTGTTCCCGTCGGCGTAGTCGATGTAGTACGTTGCGGCAGAAGCCCACGTTGCAATGCACAGAGAGCTTAGCAGAGTCAACATCAGAAGGCGCCATCGGTTAATCATGAGAATCTCCTGAGTGTGGACAGGGCAAACCGGGATGTCCCATATGGCTTTGCCCGGCACTGTTGCCGGGCTCTTCAGACACCAATGTGACACGTACCTGCCGGCCATCACGCCCCCGTTACCCCTACTCTACAGCAGAGAGTCCAATAGCTCGGACATCTTCCGGGCAAACAACTCGTGGCCGGCCTTGTTCATGTGGATGCCATCTTCTGGCAACACATATTGGGCGGGACGGTCTGACATCAGGGCATAGAGGTCCAGATACGGCCAGTCATGCTGGCTGTAGAAAGAGCGGACGAACTCCCGCTCCGGGTTCAGGCTTGCGTCAAGGCTGCCGCCAAACGAAGCCAGGTACTCCCTGAACGCGGGGTGCTTGGTGGCGAAGTGCCAGTCGTCCACCACCGGATTCAGCACCACCCCAACCGGCTTGCACCTTTCCGGGAGTCGACTCACGAAGCTCTGCAGGAGGGCCGGCAACTCACCATCGGCAAGAATCCGGCCGGGGTTCTGACAGTCATGGTTGTTGCCGCCGACCATGAACAGGCAGAAGTCCGGGCTATACGGCAGCACATCCCGATCGTATCGGCTCATGACCTCTCGTGTGGATTCGCCGCCCACGGCGCTGTTGATGATCGGAAAGCAGGCGTCGGGATAAGCTTGGGACAGCCGCCGCTGGAAGATGTTGTACCACCGATCCTGCACATCATCGACACCGATACGTCCCTCCATGATGGATGACCCATACAGGCAGATCACGATGTTCCTCATGCCCCATGCCATGGTGTGCCTCTTTGCCGACAAGTTACGGGTAACAGCCGATTGCCCGTTTGGCCTGCGCCCGACACCGCAACCGGGCTCTTCAAATGCCAATATGGCAACTTCCCGCCGGAAAGGCAATCCCCTGTCGTCCGATTCCCCTGCGATCCGCCCGAAGAGTGGTCCGGAAGCTGTGTTGGAGAGGGTCCGAAGCGACACTGAAGGCGATACGGACATTTGAAGCCTACCTGCGGATATTCGTTCGCATACAGGTCGACATGCATAGTCGCGTCCTAGGGCCACTGGTGCGGTGCGTCAGCCCACAGCTCACATGAAGAACATGGGGCTTGGGCGTCCAATAACAGAAGTGCCCCGCAGGTCTCTCCAACCTGCGGGGCACGTGTTTCCGCTTCTCGCAGGGCAGCCGTGCGGAAACAGCGGCCCCCGCTTCAATCTGTCATGTCTACAAACTTATGCCCGATGCTTCCGCCGCCGGGCGACCAGACCCACCAAGCCCAGTCCCAACAGCCCCATCGTCGCCGGCTCGGGTATGTCCGTGGTGATGGCATGGAACGTGGCGTCGTTGCTGACGTCGCTTTCGTAATTCAGCAGGATCCTGTCGATTTCGGTCATGTCGAGGCCGCTGAAATCGGCGAACAGGAAGTCATATTCCGCGCGGCCGACATTGTTGAGATGGGTAGTCCATAACTTGGTGACGGTGTCGGAAGCACCCGTCCCGTCCACGAGCGTGATTGACAGTGTTGTGGTCTTATCATTTCCAAGGTGATCGGTGGTCATGTCCACAGTAAAGACAGTACCGCCGGTGGTGTCAAGACCCAAGCCCGCGCCACTGCCATCGTACGATAGTTGCAGCATGTTGTAATAGCCGCTCGCGTTAGTCAGCGTGAGCCCGCTGCCTGCGGCATTGAGCACCGCCCACGAATTGCCCAAGGCGGAGCCGCTGCTGTTGAAATCCGTGGTGCGCGAACCGCCAAACGTGTTCGTCAGGCCCGTCTCGGCGTAGGTCAGCGCCGAAGAAGGACGAAGTCATGCCACAGTACTTTGAATTCGAGGTCGCCCTCAATGACATCAAGCCCAGAATCTGGCGACGGTTACAGTTAAGGGCCGCCAGTGGCACGAGAATGCATTGTCTGAATTCAGACAATGCTTCAACGGAGCAACGTTGGCGATGGTGGCCCCCGGGAAAGAGCAGAAGGCGGGGGCTAGGCCCTGGTGGTGGAGGCTGGATGTCCGTGGGAGAAGGCGTGGTGGAATCGTTGAATGCAATCTTTCGGGATGAGCTGCTGAATACGGCGATTTTCCCGACGGTGAAATCGGCCCGTGATATGGCTACCTCGTGGCGGCTGGAGTACAATCATCGCCGGCCGCACGGAGCCTTGGGCTACCAAGCCCCGGCCGCCTACGCCGCCCGCTGCCAGGCCCCTGTCGCGGGTTCAATTCTCACACATATAGTTTTACGCGAGGACAATCCAGCAGGCTTTTAAACTGTGCAGCAATTTCCTCGATTCGGACGCTCGAAGGCTCTTCAAGCGCCAGCATCAAAGCATCCAGGCCGATGGCCTGGTATTTTGAACCAGCGTGATGATACGGCAACAGCCGCACGGCGACAACGCCGCGCAACTCGCTCAGCAGAGCGCCGATGGAGTCAATGCTCTTGCCGTCGTCATTGAAGCCTGTGATGAGCGGAATGCGAACTTCAATCGGTACGTCGCACTCGGACAGGCGTCGCAAATTATCGACGATGCGGCTGTTGCTCTGGCCGGTATATTGCTGGTGCTTGCTGTCGTCGGCGTGTTTGACATCATATAAAAAGGTGTCGGCGTGGGGCAGGACCTTTTGAAAAGCTTGCCAGCCGACAGCACCCGAGGTATCGACGGCACAGTGGATGCCATCCTGCTTGAGCCACGAGAGAAGTTCAGCACAGAAACCGGCCTGCAGCAGTGGCTCGCCGCCGGAGAGGGTTACTCCGCCACCGCCTGAATAGAATTCACGGTCTTCGAGAACAATCTGCCTGGCATGTTCAACGGTGAGGTTTTGTCCATAGAGACGCAGGGATCGGCCAAGACAGGCATCGACGCATTTGCCGCAGGCGGTGCAACTTGCTGTATTCACGACATGCCTGCCGTCGATGATGCTGTGAACATTGGCCTCACAGACACTGACGCACTCGCCACAGGCGAGACACTTATGATCGTAGTATGCCAGTTGTGGCCCAGGCGCGATGCCTTCGGGATTATGGCACCAGCGGCAACGAAGCGGGCAGCCTTTAAGGAAAAGCGTTGTGCGCACACCTGGTCCGTCATGGACTGCACATCTCTTGATCTCAAACACCGTGGCTGTCGTGGGCATCTGGATTACTCGCGAATATTTCTGGCGCGGCGGATGAACATGTCCTGCTCCTTGCGGCTCATGTCGGTGAAGTGCACATTCCATCCGCAGACGCGCACCTGCAGCCCCTGGTACTTCTCGGGGTGCGTCTGGGCATCAAGCAGGGTACGGGCATCAAAGACGTTGAACTGAATGGCCACGCCGTGCCGCTGCATGTAAGTGTTCAACAGTGTCCGCATGGCAAACAGGCCATCGTCGCCTTGCACAGTGGCAGGATGCAGCATGACGTCGAGCGGGAAATCGCCAGGATGCATGGCGGAGTCCATCCGGGTGACGGACCTGATCAGTGCAGTGACCCCATTGGTGTCGGCGCCCATGGTGGGTGAAATGTTCTTGGAGACCTCTTCTCCGGCCATGCGGCCGTCAGGCGTCGCTCCCGTCTTCTGGCCATGAGCCAGATGATACGGAGGCGGCGTGTGCATAGACGCAATATAGAATCCTCCGCGACTGTTGGGTCGCAAGTTAATTTTGCTGCCCAGGTAGCGTGCCAGTGCCTCAGCATACGTGTCGACAGCATCAATGCCATTGCCGTACTTGCATTTTGCGTTCAGCATTTTCAGCCGCAACTTCTCATGGCCCTTCCAGTTCAATCGCAGCACTTCCCTCAGTTGCTCCAGCGACAGAATGCGCTTCTCGAAGACGTGTTCCTTGATGGACATCAGAGCGTCGATGGCAGATGCGAATCCTGATGTAAGGATGGAGGAGATATTGTAGACGCACCCGTCATGATAAGCGTCTCGGGCCGTGGCCAGACTGTTTTCGATTGTTCCCGAGAGAACCAATGCCGGGTTAACGTCACTGAGATACTTCTCGAACTCATTGGCGCATAACATGGCGCTCTCGATGATCTGGTCGAGTTGCCTCAGATAGGCCTTGTAGAAGTCGTCGAAGGTCTGAAGCATCTCAATGCTGCCAGTGCGGCAGCCGAAGTCAATGCCGCTGTGCGGGTCGATCCCATCGTACATAACAAGCTCAACCATCTTGAGCATGTTCAGGCAGGCGACGATGGTACAGTTACCGCGGGCGTGGGGGACGAATTCATAGCAGCCGGTAATGTCGCACAGGCGTATCTCTTGCTCCGTAGCGCCGTAGCCCATCATGGCCCGCCTGATGGAAGGCTCGCAGAGGAAGACGATGCTGCTGTGGCCGCGGCGGATCATGTCCACAGCCTTGTCGATGAATGTTGTCGGGGTGCCAGGAGACATCTTGATCTGCAGCTTGGGCGAGCAGATGTCGAGCTTGTCGAATTCGTCGAGGATCAGGTAGGAAAGGTCGTTAATCTCGCTGCCGCCGTCCGGTCGTGTTCCACCGAAATAGAATGGATGGCCGTATTTGGCATCAATGGATGCCCACTGCATGAGAAAGTAGGAAAAGAACTCGCGGATCTGGGCCTCCGTGTATGTGCCTAGCTGCAGATCCCTGCGGTAATAGGGGTAGACGGTGCGGTCAAGGTTGCCCAGCGAGCGAACCTGTATCAGGTCGATATACTCGCCGAACATGAAGAAGACATACACCATTTGAAGAACTTCGTAGGTGTTGGCAGGAGGGCCCTGAGTCAAACTGTCGAGGCACTGGGCACAGGCCAGCATCCTTTCGTTTCCAAAAGCTCGACTTAGGGCATGGTCCCGGAATCGCTGGAGCATTTCCAGAATGGCCGTATAAGTGATCTCGACACCATCGAAATATGCCTGGGCCTGGGGCGTCATCGTCTCGCTCGCTTCGCGCTGCCGGCGATATTGTCGCGCACGCCCAAGGAGACCCGGAAAGCCAAGGGTGAAAACGGCATCCCAGTCAGGAACGGAGTGGTAGAAGTCCTTATTTGAATAGCACACTGCGGACCTATTAAGATCCTGAATGAGCGGCAGAGTCGTGAGGCGAGTATTAACTTCCTCATCCCACCTCGATAGCAGGAAGTTTAGGGGGCGAGCCTTTCCGTCCCAGCAGCCAAAGGCCACGAACCAATCATGGGGACTGACGTCGATGCGCACATGACGTGCAACGTACTCGAAGGCCCTGGCCTTGACGACAGGGTGCGGTTGCTGCTTCAAATCGTCCACCAATGCCGTGAGATTTTGCATGATGGTGTCGTTGTCGAGACCTGTTGCAGGATCGAAGACGGGGGCCTTGAACTTGTTGCACACGTAAGCCCGGTCGCCCTCGCACACGCTTATTGAACTCATAATTCAGACTCCTGATCGGCCCCGAAGCGGCCTTTCAATCCGCGTTTCTCCGTGCTTACTAATTCCGCTCGGACTACCACAGCAGTATTGTAATATGCAATGGCAACGGCGGAATGGTTGAAACGGCTGATTATTTGCATTAAAGTACCATGCTATGACAACGAGCTTTGACCTTTTGCCGGATGATCTGAGGCTGCGATTCTGCCACTGCTCACGGTGGATCTGGAATCAGCCGACCTTTGTGCCTATGTTCAGCTTGCCTTACTCCGTGATCTCGGTCCTGCTGTGCGGTCAGCTTCGACTTACTTTCGCCGATCGCAGACGACCAGCACTCGTCCAGCGGAGGGGCCAGGCCTGCGTGCTGCCGGCAAATTTCCGCCGCAGCCCGGAGACGCAAGTGGTCCCGACCGAGATTCTCGCCGCAGGCTTTATTTTTGAAATCCACGGCGGATTGGACCTGCTGTCCTTCTTTGATTTTCCGGAGAGGCTGGACAACATTAGCAACGACCGCCTGCGGACATTGCTGGAGGAGTTGCATGACGGAATGGGTCTGGACGAGAGTGCTGAGCCCACATTGCAGCAGTCGATCTCGCGTCAGAGAATCGGCTACACTATTCTGGAGGCCCTCCTTCCGGTGGCAACGCCCAAGCCGGGACTGCTCTCGCACCGGAGACTTCTGCCGATCATCGAGATTCTAAACGAGCACTACCTTCTGCCGCCGCCTCTGGAGGAGCTGGTGGTTCTGAGCGGACTTTCTCGCACGCATTTCTTCCGGTCTTTCAAAGAACTGACCGGTGTCACCCCCTTTGGATACGTCAAACGCCGGCGTCTGCGCGAGGCGGGCCTACTGCTGCAGGAAAGCGACCTCACGGTCGCCGAAGTCGGTCAGGCTGTTGGCTGGCCCGACCAGTTCTACTTCAGTCGTCTGTTCAAAGAGGCAGTCGGCTTGCCGCCCACGGTCTACCGAGTCCAGTGCAAAAAGATCAGCTGACATCAATGACATTTGTGGCCGTGGTTTGCTCCCCGGAATTTGCTCCGGTTCTTATGAGAGTTTCGGTTAAGCTGCGCCCCTCCCCATCTTTGGTCCAGCCAGCCCAAGTCAAAGCCGTTGCTGTCGGGTCAGGAGAATCTGCAGCCAATTCGAAGCGGCTTGAGCAGGAATGTTTGACCGAAAATAAAGCACATTGCGGACGATGGTGCTGCGGCAAACATCGGCATTCTGAAGGCATTTGCGAAGAAAGGAAAAGGGCAATGAACTGGACGGGAATGTTGTTGGGGTTATGGGCGGTGGTGAACTCGCCGGAGGGAATCACGTTGCTTACGGCGCAGAGAAGAAGCGAAACTTTTTGCTGATGGTTCAGTATCTCCAGAGACCGCTGGATGGGTACCATATTGCAGCAGAGACTCTGAACGGCAAAATATCCGGAGTTGCCTTTTACATGAACTACATGCGTTTGCACTGCCCACAATTGCCCTGCCTTTTCTTGACCGGCGAGACTGAACATCCCGCGCTCCTTGAGCTATTAAAAAAATATCCTAACTGCCGCGCACTGGGACTCCCTGTCTCACCCAAAATACTGGCGCCAGTCATTGCTGAGTTAGTGCTGCCGAGTGATGCCAAGGCCACTTGTTTAGAAGCGGTTGCCTCCGCCAGATGAGTGGATACGCTCAAAATGGCTGTCCGGCTTGGGCTACAGTGGCGTCAAAATAGAGCGAGAACTTTGCTGCCCACATAGTTGAAGGCGTTTTCACGAGACGTGGTCAGTCCGCCGCGCCTGATGAAGTCCCTACAGCGGCAACCGACGCCGGAAAGTGCGCCTGCCCAGTAGCACCAGGACGCAGCAGGACAGCATGACAGCTGTTGTCGGTTCCGGGACCGGCTGGACATAGGTGAGGTCTCTCGTCGCATCGTAATAGCTCTCCAATACCAGCCCGGAGCCGTCAAACAGCCGCGAGTCTTCCATCCAGGCTTCGATCGTCGCGAGGACATCGTGCTCAATGCAGAGGCCCAGTCCGTTCGTGTCCAGTGATGCGGTATCGGCGATGAGCAAGTCGTGCAGGAAAAGGACCTCGCGTTCCCCGGCCAGCCAATTGCCATTGTCAATGCGGTCCACCAGTTGCAGACGGGTTTCCATTCCCACATCCAGCAGACCGATGGCGAAAGTATCGTCCAAGGCGGCCTGCGAGTCCCCGGCAACCTCGAACGTGTCCAGGACCGAGCCATCGGCCCGGAACCGAAGGGTCATCCCGGCCAAGGCCGCCATCGAGGCAGGATTTTGCGAGCTGTTGTATACGCTGGAGCCGGTAAGCGTGATGGAGGCGTTTTCCACGGCCTCGATCCTTCCGGACGCCGTAAGATACAAGTCGCCTTCCACCGTAACGTGGGGTTTTTCGCTGGTGAACTTCAGGGCGCCCGAGCTGGGCATGCCGTATTCCGACTCGGCACCAACGTGCAAATCGCCGGTCACCCGCAGGACGCCGTCCGACAGCACCAGGCTCCCCCCCATGTACGAGTAGCCCGCCGGATCGGGCCCAATGCGCAGGTCCTCGTGGATGAGAATGCTTCCTCCAGTCTGCTCCAACGTGCCGGCCACGACGGGCGAAGTCGTCTCCAACGTGCCGCCGAGCATCGTGTACGTGCCCATCGAAATGTGCAGCAGACCCGGCTCGGAGGCACCGGCCTGCTGAGAAAGGGTCCCTCTTACACGAACATTCGCCACCTTCATGTTCCCGTACACATCGGCGACCCCGACTACCTCGAATTCTCCCGCGCCATTGATGTCGCCATACACCTGCAGCGCGTCGGCAGAACCCAGAACGCTGACCGTCCCGTCTGACAGAACCGCACCGTGGATTTCGCCACCGCCCCAGAACTCGATGCGGCCACTCTGGAAGGTGTTGACATCCCTGACCGTCTGGTACAGGCCATTGCCGCTTATCTTTGACATGAAAGCGAGCGGAATTGCCGTGGCATTAATGACCCCACCATTGTTGGCAAGGGGGATGTCCACCTGGCCGTATCCTCTCAGGCTGCCGGCTGGGTGAAGCACAAGCTGCGAATCGTAACCGCCTTCGGGGCGGGCGATGGCCCTGATGCGTCCGCCGGCCATGTGTAGCGTGCCCGTGCCGCCAGCGCCGATCTGCACGTCTCCGTCTGTCAGCCAGACGGTAGGTCCAGTGAAGCCCGAGCCGATAATGTACATATCGGCCCGGCTGCCGGCGCCGCCGGCCACATGGATGCTTCCCCCCACGTCCAGCGTTGGATATGCACCGGGTGAGCCCTCGATCCGCAAGTCGGCCTGAGCGTTGTACCCCGCTCCAACCAGCACGTTGCCCAGGACATCGAGCGAACCGTAGCCGTCGAAGCGGGCAATCGAATCTTCTCCGTGGCCGACGATCAGATCGTCGCGCACCGTCAGATCGCCGCCGCGATGGGTGAACGTGCCGCGCCCACTCGCGGCATGGGCGATCTGAAGTCGCCCGGCCACCGTCATCCGTCCGGCGTTGAGTTCGACGATTCCGGCCTGGGCGTGGGTACTGCCCAGCAAAAGGTCTCCGCCGATCTCCGCGGTGCCGCCGTTCTGAAATAATTGTCCGGCGTGGTCGGCGGCGACGAACACGTCATGGGCGTCCAGCATGCCGGAGTTGATCTCGTACAGGGCAGACGCGCCCCCCATGCCGATTCGCAGTTCGCTCACTTCGTGGCGGCCCCCTTGCAGCACAAAGGACCCTTCGCGACCGGCCAGAATGCCGACTTCCGTCGTCCGTGTTTGCAGCCGTCCGCCCTCGAGACGATAGATGCCCCGGCCGATCTGCAACGGGTCAGCATCGTCAACACTCACGAAGCCGTTGGTCTGCACGAAAACGCCACGGCCGTCGCGACCGATCTGGATTTCTCCAGCGCCAAGAGTGGTCCACTCGCTGGCGGGGGCAAACGTGAATTCGCCGTAGGACTGGTCGCCGACGATCATCGTTTCGCCGATCTGCACGGGGCCGCGCAGGGTCAGGCGACCTGTTCCCGCGTAACCGACGCTCAGTGATTGCATAGAGATTTCGTGGTTCGGCATCTCCTGATCCACATCCATGGCCGATCCCGACGCCACACGGACCACGTCCAGGGCCAGCGGGGCGGCAGAGGTGAGGGCGACCTCCGCTCCGTTGAGGTTGAGTATGAGGCTCGCAGTCGCCTCCCGATGGACCTCTCCCAGGTGCAGCGACCCGCCGTTCAGGTTAAACTCCAGGCTGGACGATTCCAGCAGGCTCAGGCGGTTCACATGGAGTTCACCATCCTGCAGGGTATAGAACGCTACGCCTTCGCCTTCGGCCTGCAAGTCGCCATGAACGGTTACCAGACCGCTGTTCTGGACCGTGCCGGCCATATTGCCAGCAACGGTGCGGAGAGCCAGTTCCTGGGTGGTCAGCACCTCGCCCGCGCCGTTGAGCTGCATCGTGACTGGGGCAACCGAACCGAACAGAACGTTCACCAAAACGCTGCTGGTGTCGAGTCGGGCACCACCGTTGATATCGACAGAGTCATTGAGCACCAGGCGGTCCGCCAGAAGGCGCGTGCCCGGGTCGCTGATCGTTACGTCGGCTCCTTTGTGCAGGTGCACCAGGCCGCCGGGATCGCTGGCGTCCAGCAGCCCCCCGAATCGTAGCGACAGGGAGCCGGAATCCTCGACGCTCAAGCCTCCCAAATGGACACCAGCGGCGTGGTTAATGGTCAACGCGCCGTCCGCTCGGAGATCACCCGCCACCGTCAGCCTGGAGCCGGCATTCCGCACTTCAAGCGAACCGGAGACCGGTATGATTGTTTCGGCCGTCGGGGCATCGTCAGTTATCGTGAACGTGCTGCCGGAAAGCAGCGACAGGTGCGCCGAGACGTCCGCTGTCTCGGCCATTACCAGGCTGCGGACCGACACGTTTGACTCGTCTTCCAGCGTCATGGGGCCGTTCAGCTCCAGCAGCGAACCGGTATCATCTGTGAATACAATGTCCGAACGCGACAGGTGGGACTCCGTCCCGCCGAGCAGGCGGAGATTGTTGGCGAGCGTCAGCGTGGAGTGGTCGTCCATATACAGGTGCGGCGTCGGCCCCGCTACGGGATCCTCGTCCGCAATTGTGAGCCTGCCGAAGGACTGGTTCGCTTGCTGGGTGAGTTCGAGCGAACCGTTGATCCACACGTCCGGCGCTGGCAGCGGCGTGCCCGTGGCTGGGTCTATGATCTCGACGCGGGAGCCGCTCCAGGCAATCTCCAGGACACCGGTCGGCCCGACATCCAGTTCGGCCAGACGCAGCACCTGGTTGCCCATGATCGTCAGGCGGGAGTTTTCGTCGATGAGCAACGAGCGTGCCTCGCCGGGCTGGTGCAGGATGCAGTCGGCCCCGCTGCGGATGAATACGTCGTCATCGGCATCGGGACTGCGGTTGCCGGTCCAGTGTCGCGAATGGTCCCAATAGGCGGTCGCCCCGACCTGCACGAAGTCCTTACGGGGCATGTCGATCTGGGTCCAGCGGCAAAACTCCGCCATTACCATCACGTCAGTCGCCGAAGGCAGGGTGCGGTTAGCGTCGAGGCGGTTGTAGGACATCAAGGCACGGTGCGTGTCGATGTGGTTTCGGTTCTGGTCTCCGTGCCCTCGCTCGCTATGAGCAAAAACAGACTCTCCCCACACCATGTCTGAAGGAAGCCGATAGGGAGGATCCGAATCGTTAGAGGACTCGTTGAGCCCCAGGGCATGGCCGAATTCATGCAGCACAGTGGTAAACAGGTCTCGCCCCAGCGGCGCCCCAGGGCCGGTGATTGGCTCCAGGAAGAAGGCGGACTCGAGGAGGTCCGGCGGAGAATCAGCGTAGGCGTCCGCCAACTGATCCGGGGTGAGGTCTCGACTCAGCAACTGGGTGGGGTTTGTAAATTCGCTGTGGTCCAGCGGTGTGGGGTCAACGAACCAGGCGATCCTCGGATCGACTCGAATGGTGCAGTTTGTTACACGCTCGACCGAGCTGTCATTGACGCCGTTGTTGTTGGTGTCGAAGTAGTGTTTGGCCGACGTGTGCCAGACCGTGGAGGCGGCCCCACTGTCCAATTCCTCGTACTGGTATTGTATGCGAATTTCATGGCTGTCGCGAATGATGTCTCCCCACACAACAGCGGCCGCCTGCATGAGAACCGTCAGGTGTGTGCCGTGAGGATCCCACGAGGGGGCTTCGTGGGGATACGCATCGTAATCGAGATCGAACGTTACCTGCCCCGCAGCACCACACGTCAGTACCAATACCAGTCCACACGCCACGGACAAGGTGCTGCGGCTTACACCAAAAGGTCGAGCCATGAGCTTTTCCTCCTGCACGGAGTAAAGTCGGATTCGTAACAGCCAGGCGCTTAGAATGCCTGCGACGAGCCTACCAGCGAGAAATGCATAAAGCGCAACAGAATTGCCACGGTGCCTCCACATATGATAGATGCCATAGAGGCTTCATTCAGTATACTGCCAGTTGCCGCCGAGGTCACAAATAATTCTGCTGTGCCCCAAACGCCTGGAACCTCGGACCTCGCTTGCTGGCCGTGACAATTGCGACATCCGCTCACTCACGCCTCACACCGCCTTGCCCACGTCGTCAAGGTCCATTCGGACCTTTCTGCATCCAAGAGGTCGCCGCCTTTGATGAGGCTGCAGAAACACTTTCTCCTACGTCAACAGCCATACTCCAGCATTGATTTCTGCCATCTGCAGCGGTGACAACCAGATTATCGCCCGAGGTTTCATAGCGAAGCGAGGTGCAGCAACCGCCGAGACCGCAATGACCGCCAAGACTCCTATGAGGGTTCGACCCCCTCCTCCGGAACCATATAACCTCAACGGGCGCCGCCACTTATGCGGCTCGCCCTTTTTGTTGCCCGAACTACCCAAAAAAGCAAGTCACCGATAAGTCACGGTGAAATCGATGGATTTGCCACGGGGCAGCGCCAGTTTCATCAGCATTAAATTTGATTTGACCGCATATAATGCCCCCACGTTCATCCACGCTGTGCTTCTGGCGCCAGCGATCGTGCGTCCACGAATTCATCCAGTCAGGCCGTCTCCCGAGGAGATGCAAAATATGAAAGATGACGCAGCGCAGGCCGGTCGCTTGCAGCCAATTGACGATCGAAGGGTGATAGTCATTGGTGCTTCATCAGGCATCGGTTTGGAACTGGCCCAATCTTATCTGCGCCGCGGCTGTCGCGTCGCCTTGACCGGACGTCGGCACGAGCTTCTGTCGGAAGCGGCAAAGCAATGGCCGGCCAACAGCTACGTGAGGCAGATGGATGTATCTGATCAAGGTGCGGCGGCTGCATCTCTTAAGGACCTGATACACGAGATGGGCGGAGCCGACATTGTGATTATCAGTGCCGGCACCGGCTATGTGAATCTGGATCTGGCGTGGGAAAAGGAACGCGACACAATAGACGTCAATGTTGCTGGATTTGCCGCCATGGCAAACGTGGCCATGACGCACTTTCTAGATCAGAATGCCGGCCAGCTGGTTGGCATCACTTCCATTGCGGGGTTGCGAGGCATGCTGGACTGCCCGGCATATGGGGCATCCAAAGCCTTCATGTCAAACTACCTCGAGGCCTTGAGGCTCAAGGTGCTGCAGATGCACAGTCCGATTACTGTTACTGAAATCCAGCCTGGTTTCGTGGACACGGCAATGGCCCAGGGCGATGGGCTGTTCTGGGTGGCCTCGGTCGAAAAAGCGGCGGCGCAGATATCCCGCGCCATCGACCGCAAGCGAAAGCACGCGTACATTACCAGGCGATGGCGGCTGGTAGCGTGGGCTCTGAAACTCTTGCCGGAGTGGCTCCTTGCGCGGCTGTACAGAAGTGGATGATTATTGCGCCCAGGCATGCTGCATCAGAAGCCACAGCGACATCACCGGTCGTTAGGCGATGAGGAAGAGCTTCGCACGGCCGCCAGAACGAATAAACTCGCCGAGCTGCCAAAAATGACGGCCTGAAAATGTCTTTTACCTCGTCCAGACAGGCCAGTGTAAAAGGCTGTCTCAGCCCTTTCTCTTGCCGTGGGTATGCCCGCCGGTACAATGTGCAAATCAGGGGCTATTTCCGAAGATCGACTCCGCGGATCCTGCGACGGTCATTGAGGATAAGGGCATGAGAGACGAAATCAACCTGCTGCTGGCCCCGGCTTCGCCGCAATCTCCGCGACAGACCGAAGCCTCCATCGTGGCCCTGTCCGATGGCCGTCTGCTGGCTGCCTGGTCCGATTTCTACGGCGGCAAGTGGGGCGATCATGCACCGGCTCGAATCTTAGGCCGCTGGTCGGACGATGGCGGCGAGAGTTGGGCCCCGCCGGTTGTGCTGCAGGAGAATCTCGACAGCCTTAACTGCATGTCGGCCTCGCTGCTGCAACTGCCGGGCGGGCGGATCCTGCTGGCCTTCGGCCGCAAGTGTCATCCGCCGTCTTCTGCCGGAACTGCAGACGAACGCCCGATGCTCGATGCCGTCATTCGCATCAGCAATGACCTGGGGCAGAGCTGGTTGCCGCCACGGAATATCACCCCCGGCGGGGCTTACTGGTGCATAACCAATGACCGGCTGGTGCGGCTGGCTTCAGGAAGGCTAATCTATCCGATAAGCAGGGCCGACCAGGGCTGTCACTGCTGGCTGTCGGACGACGACGGATTATCGTGGCGGCAGGCCGGGGGCGACATGGCCCGGCCGGTGGAAGGTGCGTCGGCGTACGAAGAGCCCACGGTTGTGGAGCTTTCCGGGGGCAATGTGGCCATGTTCATCCGCACCGATGCCGGCAACCTTCATCTGTGGCGCTCCGGGGATGGGGGAGAGAACTGGCGGCCGTGGAAGGTACACCCGCCGGACATGTGCGGCCACGCCGACTGCGGGCCCAACGCCGCCCGCTCGCCCTGCATGGTTAAACGCCTTCCGGCGACCGGCGACCTCCTGCTGGTGTGGAATAACAACCGTGTCCGCTCGCCGCTCTGTTCGGCCATAAGTTCCGACGAGGGCGAGAGTTGGCAGAAGATCCGCCAGGTGGAGCCGATGGATAGCTGGCCGCCACGCTTAACACACGCTTATCCCTCGCTGGCCTTCCAGGACGCTCTGGTGCATCTGACCTATTGGGAGACGCATTCCGAAGCAAAGGCCGGCAGGTTCTTCCATCTGCGCTACCGGCGCCTCGCGGTGGACTGGTTTTACGAGTCAGACACCAGCCGCCATCTGTCTTCGTGAACGCAAGCATGAACAAACTCGTCGGTCCGAATAGGCAGGCCTGATAACGCGGTCGTGCCTGGCCGAATCAAACAGACCGGCGGAGAAAAGTTAGTCGTCGTGCGAAGGTTGTATCAGGAGTGGCTATAATCAATTGTGGGTTAGTACGTTACAATCGCGCGCGAATTCGCTTAAGATGATAAATGGAACTGGCCGCAGCGAGCCGAAATGACTGGTTTTTTACGATGCACCATGATACGCTGAGCTGAGGAATCTTTCTCTTCAGTGCGTTAGCAGCGGAGATTGCGATGGCTGTAAAGACTTAAAGACACCCGGGTCTTGCCGGGGAGCGAAGGGACGGAGCCTGCGAGCCCCCCCCCACCAGCCCGAATAGCAGGTGGTGAAGGAGACAACTGTGACGAGCGAATTGCCATCCGATGTTGGCCGTGGGACGTTTCCGGTCGTTGGCATCGGGGCCTCGGCCGGCGGGCTTGAGGCCTTGAAGGAGTTCCTCGGCGCCATGCCCCCCGATGGCGACATGGCGTTTGTCATTGTTCAGCACCTGGAGCCCCACAGCGAGAGCCGCATGACCG
>JAWLHX010000083.1:0-15437 GCA_041690105.1 Phycisphaerae bacterium | reverse complement strand
GGCCATGAAAAAAGCGATCCGATCATCTTCTAATTGTATGATATCAAAAAAATCGCCTCCCAATACAGCAGCTGGCAGATATTCGGCCACAATGTCAAGGCCGGCAACTTGCGGCGGATTAAGAGGCAGAATGTAACGCTGAATGCGGCGGGCCTGATCCAGTTCGCGATCCAGCAGGTCGCCGCGCATGGCCGCTTCTTCGGCCAGGGCCGCTACTTCAACCAGACGACGCACGCGTACCTCGAGTTCAATCGGATCAACCTCGTTGCTGAGGCAATCGTCCGCCCCGCTGCCGATGATCATGGCCCGATCCTGGCTGCTGCCCGCCGATAGAACCACCGCCACTGCCGGGCGCTCGGGCTTATCGTGCGGCAAAAAAGCAAGCAGGTGTCGAGCTTCCGAAGCACTTGCCGCCAGCAGAACCAGCACCCGGGCCTCGGCCGCGAGGCCCTCTTGCCACAGGCTGGCTGCCCCGGCTACCTCGCCCGCGAACGCCCCATCGCTCGCCGGCAGCACATTCAGCCCGCGCCCGGAAAGCGAGGCGGCCACCCTGCGGCAACCTTCAGCATCGCTCCCGACTACCGCTATGGGCACCTGGTCAGGCATGCTCAGCCCTTCTTCCTGCCACCGCCGGAATCAGATGGCTCGCTCTCGTTTCGACTGTCGCGACGCTCGGTAAAACGCAACTGATATGCAATGCCAATGGCCGCCGGCACAACAACCACGGCTGCCGCCAGCAACGGTGCGCCCTCCATGGCCTGCCTGATGGCCGGACCAACCTGCGGAATGCGGATGACCAGCACGAGCAGCCCGCCGATAGTCAAAGCCGACCCGAACAGGCTCGTAAGCACGATAATCACCAGGCGGAAAACAATCAGCATCAGCAGGCCGCCGGCCAGTCCGCCAATTATAAGACCCACAATTATGTGCTGCTGGGCCCCAAGTGCATCGGCCACCAAGGCCCCGGCCGCCGCCCCCATCAGGGCGCCCCACAAGGAGATGAAGAAATTCAGCAGCGGCCAAGCCAGCAATGCCCCAGCAAGTCCGCCCACCAGCATGCCAACCCAGCCCAGGTCAGGACGCTCGATAAGGTGCGCTACCACGGCATAACCCAGCGTCCCAAGCGAAAGAGCTGTCTGGATGATCACCAGGGCCTTGAAGATTCGCAGCCCGTACAGCAGCATCAGCAGGCCGCCCACCAGGGCCAGCGAGGCCAGCACCCACTCGCTTACCGGCGGAAGGTCGGCCAGCATGGATTCGAACCACTTGCGGCCACGATCCAGAAGCTCCATGTGCTCGGGCAGAGGAAGCTGAGCCAACGTGGGCAGTTGTGGCAGGCTAAAAGCCGGCAAATTCAGCTCCCATCGTAGCGGCCCCGCCAACAGCAAACCGCCTTCCGGGAATTTCCGGGCCGTCTGCCATGGTGAGCCAGAGGTGTCAGAACATTATCGGCCGGCCCGCAAGCGACTGCAATCGGCCTGCCGCTCCGAGCCCGGTTGCACTGATGCCGACAACAACTTCTGGTGCACGAGGGGGGACTCGAACCCCCACGGGTTACCCCACAGGAACCTAAATCCTGCGCGTCTGCCAGTTCCGCCACTCGTGCGCCGTAAAAAGCTGCAATCACAGTCGAAACGCCAGCCTCAAGCAGCGTGATTCTAACGGCTTTCATCAGCCTCTGCAATCGCTTAAAACCCTTTGCCGCCAACCACTGCAGCGCGATCTCAAGTGACAAAAGGCGGGTTCGCGATTCCAAGTGGCGAAAGACGGGTTGCCGTTCAACTCCTCCCACCTGCCCTGAGCCCGTCGAAGGGCTCGACGGGGGAGGATGTCTTCGGCACATGCCGGAGACAGGTGGGAGTGACGTCGTTGCCGTTGCCCGTTGCTTTTAAAAAGCCCCCGGCACTGCCGGGGGATGCTGTTTACCCGCCGAAGCCGTGGCGAAGGCGGGTTGCCGTTTCAACCCCTCCCCCTCGACGGGGGAGGATGTCTCCGGCGCATGCCGGAGACAGGTGGGGGTGACGTCGCGCGGAAAACTCCTCGCCCTCATCCGCGGCCACGGCCTCACCCTCATCCGGCCCTGCGGGCCACCTTCCCCCGTCAAGGGGAAAGGGTGAAAGCAGCAACATGCCACGGAAAATCGGCCACCCCCCTGCCGACACAAAAAAACAGAGGCGCCCAAAGGGCTCTATCCCTCGGGCACCTCATGTCTATCATGAAAAAACGCATCACCTGCCGCTGATGAGCGTGCGGCGGCCAACGACCAGCCGGTCGCCCCCGGGCGAACCTCCGCCACCGGCTGTCCTGCCGGAAGCCCGAGGCTTGGTGGGCACCTCGAAAAACAGAATCGCCACAATCAGCATGACGGCGCTGCCCATAAGGGCAACCGGACGAATGCCAGGCTGCGAGAATACCTCTGCCAACTGCACAACGCTCACCAGTTGCGACGGAGTCTGAGGCCTGACCGGCTCGCTCGCCAGTCCGTAACTCTCGGGCCGCACACTCAGTGGCTCTTCGCCGGGACGCTGATAATTCATCTCCCGACGCAGGGCCAGGGCAACATATCGCGGCTCCGACCGTACCGCCTCGCAAACCGCCCCGAGACGCTCGGCCAGTTGCCGTTGGACCGCAACACGAGCCTCCTGCCGCGCATGTTTCTGCCGAATCTGTAACAACTCCTGGTATGTTGGCGACAATACCACCAGGGCAAACAACCCCATGGCAGTAATCGCCAACGTCCAGAAGCCGGTTATCGACACAACGCGACGCAGCAGACTGCCCGCGATGCCGCCTATTTCTTGCAAAGTGTGCCCCCGTAGATGCCGTCCTTGCCAAGCTCTTCTTCAATGCGCAGCAACTGGTTGTACTTGCAGACGCGATCGGTGCGGCACAGCGAGCCCGTCTTGATCTGGCCGGCGTTGGTAGCCACGGCAATGTCGGCGATGGTCGAGTCTTCGGTCTCGCCGCTGCGATGGCTGATGACCGCCGTGTAACCGGCCTTGTGGGCCATTTCGATGGCCGCCAGCGTCTCGGTCAGCGAGCCAATCTGGTTGACCTTGATGAGGATCGAGTTGGCCACGCCCTGGCTGATGCCCTGCGACAGGCGCTCGGTGTTGGTCACGAACAGGTCGTCGCCGACCAGCTGAACCTTGTCGCCGACCTTGTCCGTCAGTTCCTTCCAGCCGGCCCAGTCGTCCTCGGCCATGCCGTCTTCAATCGAGACGATCGGGTACTTGCCGGCCCAATCGGCGTAGAAGTCGGCCATCTCGCTCGAGCTCAGTTTGCGTCCCTCGCCGGCCAGGTCGTACTTCTTGCTCTTGTAGAACTCGCTGGAAGCCGGATCGAGGGCGATGAACAGATCCTTGCCCGCTTTGTAGCCGGCCTTCTTGATGGCTTCGAGAATGACCTCGATGGCCTCTTCGTTGCTCTTCAGGTCCGGAGCGAAGCCGCCCTCGTCACCCACCGCGGTGTTCAGACCCTTGGCCTTGAGCACCTTCTTCAGAGCGTGGAAAGTCTCGGCCGCCATCCGCAGACCTTCGCTGAAAGTCTTGGCCCCGTAAGGCATGACCATGAATTCCTGCAGGTCGACGTTGTTGTCGGCATGGCTGCCACCGTTGAGAATGTTGCACATCGGCACCGGCAGCACCCGACCCTGCGTTCCACCAATGTAACGGTAGAGTGGCAACCCGCTGTAAGCTGCGGCGGCCTTGGCCACGGCCAGGCTGACACCCAGAATGGCGTTTGCGCCCAGCTTGGCCTTGTTCTTCGTGCCATCGAGGGCAATCATCGTATTGTCGATGCCGACCTGGTCGCGGGCGTCCATGCCCATAAGCTTCTTGGCGATGGTCTCGTTTACGTTCTTGACGGCGTTCAGCACGCCCTTGCCCAGGTAACGCTTGTCGTCACCGTCGCGCAGCTCGACAGCCTCGTGGGCGCCCGTCGATGCACCAGACGGCACCGCAGCCCGGCCCATCTCCCCGCTCTCAAGAAAAACATCCACCTCAACCGTCGGATTGCCGCGCGAGTCCAGAATCTCACGTGCCTGAATACCGCAGATAGACGCTGACATGCCACTTCCTTTCAATTGCTGGTCCTGAATCTGTTGGTCCAAATCCGATTACGATCGGGACGATCCGGGAAGTGCCTCAATAACAATCATCGGATTCCCGGCGCCCGCAACTTCACAACATTAACGCTTTTAAGGGCGGAAATTACATTACTAAGGATAACCTTTTTGCCGCTCGACCTGCACCTTTTTCCGCCGGCGGGCAGCATTATAAATGCTGAGCACGAAATTCCAAGAGAATCCCACCCCGCTCCCGCCCCGCCGGAGTGCAAACTGCATCGCACTGTTCATGGGCCTCACCCGGACCATTCTGGAGATTGACGCCTGCCTGCCGGAGGTCAACAGTCAGCGGCCGAGCAATCGGTTGACGAGCAGTTCGCGGAATGCCGGCAGATCGCGCCACCTGGTCGCACAGCGGATCATCTTTCCGGACTGGTCGACCCTCGTAAAGCCGTCCTCGGTGACGACAATGGGAAGTTCCTCTATCTCCAGCAACTCCTCACTGAAGGCCAGGTAGATGGCTACGGTGTCAAATAGCGTGCTTGAACGCTTGTCAGGATCATACGATTTGACCCAAGGAGCATCGGCAGCATAATAACGATTGTTGAGCATCAAAGCCATCAGCAACGGGTCATCGGAGTTCAATATCTGGCCGTACTGGTCTCCGCTCAAGACGACGCGGCCGCAGGTATCCAGCGGCGTGATGGTCATCTGCCAGTCGCTGCTGAATACGTGCTGGCAATCGGCCGTGCAGACGCGGACATTCGTTTCCGGGCATGGCGGGGAGCCGGCGGCATAGCCTTCGTAAATGCTGCCGTGCATACCCACAAAGCGTGAATTGCTGGTGATTGACGGATCGAGCCGCAAAGCCTCGGCCACCGTCGGCAGAGGACCAATGGCCACCAGCGTGACGGGCCGCTCTGACTGGCGAATGGTCTCCACAATGGCCCGGGCGCCGTCGGCATGTACCACTCCGCGATAGCCGGACAGATCATAGTCGTCAATCCACCTGGCCTGACTGGTGCGGTGCGTACCTGCATCCCCTTGCATTGGCCCGATGCCGATGGGAATGTCCGTGCGTCCGGCCAGTTCCAGAATTTTGGCAATATATTCGGCTCTGGCTTGCGTCGGGCCGGAAGATCCAACGATCAGCCGGATGTCCAGTTCCGGCGAGCGCAGCATCATTATCAAAGCCCAGGTGTCGTCAATATCGTCACCGATATCGGTATCAAGGATTACGGGGATCTTCTCGTTCATGGCGTTTTCTCCAGAGGTAAACTGAATGCTGGACTGGGTGGCGTGGCCACCTTTGCGTGGGGGCTTCTTCACAGGGGTGGCGTGGCCACGCTCGCGTGGCCACGAACAATTCGCCCGCTCGCACGCGCCAGAAGAACGTCGTCAGCCAACCATCCGCCCAAACAGCGTAAGGGCGCTGCTGCGGACGATCTCCACCTGCACCAACTGGCCGATCATCTCCTGCGGCCCATTGAATACCACAATCTGATGCCCCGGCGATCGCGACGTCAGCTGCACCTGGCCCTCGGCCGCCGGCATGCCCGGGTCAAGGTGCGGCTTCGGACTCGGACCCGTCACCAGACACGGCACAACCTGACCCACCCAGCGGGCATTGCTTGCCTCGCCCACCTCTTTCTGCACGGCGAACAGGACCTGAATGCGGCGCGTCTTCTCCTGCTCAGGCACATCGTCCTCCAGCTTCGCGGCAGCCGTGCCGGGCCTGACGGAATATTTGAAGGCGAATACCTGGCTGTATTGCATCCGGCGGATCAGCTCGAGCGTGGCCTCGAAGTCGGCCTCGGTTTCGCCGGGAAACCCGACGATGAAGTCCGACGCCACGCACAGCCCCGGCACAAGTTGCCGCGCCCGCTCCACACGATCCATGTACTGCTCAATGGTGTAGCCGCGTTTCATTGCCGCCAGCACCTTATTCGACCCGCTCTGGGCGGGCACATGCAGATACGGTGCGACCACCGGGGCTCCATCGGCCATGGCCGCCATGATGTCAGGCGTAAGGTTCTTCGGATGACTGGTCACGAAATCGAGCCGCACCAGAGATGGCGTGGCTGCCGCGGCCTGCACCAGATCAGCCAGTCGCCATTGCCGCCCGTCCTCTTCGCGATGGTAGCCGCCGATGCTCTGGCCCAGCAGGGTCACGTGCCGGACGCCGGCTTCCACCAGGCGGCGGACCTCGGCGAGTATGGCCGATGGCGGACGGCTGGCCTCCGGCCCGCGCGTCATTGGCACCACGCAGTAAGCGCAGAAGTTATCGCAGCCGCGCATGGCCCGCACGTAGGCATGGTATGGATGCTCGCCCACGGGCGTCAGCCGTCCCTCTTCGAACGATTCCAGATGGTCGTCGATCTGGCCCGGAGCCCGCTCGGCCGACCACTCGTCCAGGGCCGCCAGGTGCGCTCCGCCGGCGCTGCCGGCTGAATCAGTCGACGATCCCTCAGCCAGAGCCTGTGCCCCAGTCTCCATGCGCAGCAGCGATTCGCGCAGCAAATCTTCCAGCCTGTCGAGCTGGGCAGGCCCGCAGACGAAATCAACGTGAGGCAGGCGGCGGAAAATCGCCTCGCCGTCCTTTTCGGCCATGCAGCCAAGTATGCCGATTATCAGCCCGGCGGGGTCGCCCTGCTTGCGCCGCCTGAGTTGCCCGACGTTGGAATAAACACGGTCTTCGGCATGCTCGCGCACGCTGCAGGTGACATACAGAACCACCTGCGCCTGGCGGACCGACTCGGCCCGCTGCAAACCCATGGCCAGCAGCTTATCGGCCACCAGGTGGCTGTCCAGTTTATTCATCTGGCAACCATATGTCTCGATGTAGAAGGTGCGAGGCGGAGTCATGTTTGGCCTGTTCCCCGGCTTTTGGTCGGATAAAGAGCACGGCCTCCGCTTATCCGGCGGAGGCCGCGCGTTTGCACCAGCGGTAATTGCAGCTGACGGGCAAGCGGTTTGCTACATGCCCAGTTCGCGGGCCATGCGGTCGAAATTCAGCTTCATCGACTCGCCGCCGAACTTCGAATTCAGCGATCGCTCGACCGCCAGGAACTTCTGCACCGCACCCTTGTAATCAAACGGCTTTTCGCCGCCAAGCTTCTGCTCCAGAGGGTGCAGGGCCAGGTAAGCCTGCATCTGGTTCAGGCGGAACTCCCAGTAAAGGTTGCCGAACTCCTCGACACGCTTCTCCAACTGGGCCTTCTTCTGCGGGTCCGTCTCGCTGCCCAGCGAAACCTTTGCCGCACGCTGCGTAGCCTGCATGCTGTCGGCCATATTCTGCCAGTAATAGGCGGCCTTCTTGTAAAGCTCGTGAGCGGCCGCCTCGTCGCGCGTCTCGGCTGCCTGCATTTGCGTGGCGGTAGCCAGCCCCTTCATGTGACGGGCATCCAGGTTCTTGATCTCGTGGAAACGCTCGTAAGGCTGATAGCACAGAGCCTCGAAACGTTTCACCGCCTCGGCCAGTCGGCCGCTGTTCATGTACAGCAGGGCCAGTTCGTACTGGATGGCGTCGATGCGGAACTGCGATATTTCGCTGACCGGAGGCTTGGCCAACTGCTGCTTCAGCCTCTCGCCAATGTTCACAGCGTCCTGCAGACGTTTGCCGGCCGCCTCGCGCTGCATGGTCCGATTCAGCCGCTCGATGTCCTGCGTAATCGAGCGGAAGAGGTTCTGCAGAATGGGCATCGGGTCTTCAACACTCACCATTATCTCGTCGATGAGCTTCATGGCCTCGTCCGGCACGCCGGAGCCAACCAGGCAATCGACCTTGATCTTCAGCGCCTCGCCCAGGTAGTCGTCATACTGCCCGTAGTCCTTCTGATAACGGTCGATAAACGCCCGCCCGCGCTCGTACTCCTTCACCTCCGGACGGCTCAGAATGTCGGCGGCAATAATCAGGGCCATGGCTGCATCGCGCGACAACTGCTCCTTGGTCTCGCCAGCCGGCAGAGAATCAACGTTGCTCACAAACTGCTCGGTCTTGCTGACCGCCTGGTCAACCTCGCGCTTGACCTCGGCCGGGTTGCTCATCTTCGGCAACTGCTCCAGCAGATACAGGCGGAAGCTTTCCATGGCCGAAAACAGGGCCATGTTGTAGTTCGGGCTGCTCTTTGGTACCTTTTCGAAGGCTGCTGCGGCTTCACGATACTGGCCCAGTTCCCGCTGAATGTTGCCGTACAGAAACTGCATGTCGCCGGCGGCCGCAATCTTGGGCCTGTTGTCCAGAGTCCACTTGACCGCCTTGCCGAAGGCCTCGGCATGTTCCTTGCTCTTATCCAGCAGGTAAACCTCTTTGCTGAAGTCAACGTAATGCTCAACCGCCGTGTCGGCAACCGGTGAGTTGGGGAAGGCCTCGGCCACGCCACGGAACGACTCGGCCGCCTTCTTCATCATGGCCATCTTCTCCATGCCGTCATCGGCTTCGGTACTCAGCCGGGCATAGCAGGCGGCCACGTTAAACTTGGCCTCCTGGTGCATCGGGTCTTCCTGCGGCGTAATCTTCAGATACTGGGCGAATAACTCCGCAGCCTCCTTCAATTCCTTCTTCTCGAATGCATCGGTGGCCAGCACCCACAGCTCCAGGGGCGACATTTTGGACCGGTCGGCGCCCTTGGGCATGTGCCTCTTGACCTCGGCCGCCACTATGTCGCGCCACACGCCGCCCTTCTGCCACAGGTCGCCCAGAATTCGCAGGCCCTGCTGGCGCTTGGCATCGTCGCTGGCCCCTTCGGCAACCAGAATCCGGGCTTCCATGAACGGCATCAGCTGCGAGCCGATGAAGCTTTGCGGCAACGACTCATAATTCTGCCCGCGCAATTCGTTCAGCGTCGATAGCGCCCCCGTGTAACGCTTGGCCAACAGGTGAGTCTGGGCCAGATCGTAAAAGACCTGGATTTTGAACTGCTCGCTCTCGCTGAGCTCGATTGCATTGCGAAAATCGCTCTCGGCCTTCTCCCATTCGCCCTGCTGCCGATAGCACATGCCGCGACCGCGCAGGCTCTGAATTTTGCCCTCGCTCTTGCCTTCGGAATCGGCAAACATGCCGAAACGGTCGATGGCGTTCGTCAGCAGAGTCTTACGCTCTTCGTCGTCCTGCGGCAAAACAAAGGCCAGGTAATACGATACCCAGGCAACCTGGTACGACGAGTAATGCTTCAGCATCTCGATCTGGCCGTACAACTCGCCGTAACGGCGGCCGAAGTCCGGATCGCGATCCATCTCCTCGTGCCACACAATGCTCTCGGCGTTAAGCTCGCGCATAACCTCCAGAGACTTGCGCAGAATTGGCCGCAGCTTCTCCGGGTCGCCGCCCGAACCATCGGTAATCTCAATCAGGTTAAGCTGGTTGAAGGCCTGCTTCTGCCACAGCATCTCGCCCAGCTTCAGGCGCAGCTTCATCTGCTCGTGACGCAACTTGTCCTGGGCCCGAGGATCGGTGGTCTGCTTTATCTGATCCCCCATGGCGGCAACGGTCTGCTCGTAACTCTTGGCCGCCTCGGCAAACTTCTGATTGCGCAGCTCCTCGTTCGGCTGACGCTGGGCCTGGGCCTCCTGCACAATTATCCGCCGGGCATTGACCATTACCGGGTCGACGTTGCGCTCCTGCAATTGCTGCAGAAACTCCTCGGCCAGTGTCAGCAGGCCGCGATCAAGCAAACCGTCGACAAAAATCCGGTCCTGCGATGACATCGGCTGCGATTCGGCACGAGCCACCGACGGCAAGGCCACCACAAAGGTCGCCACGGCCAGCAGCAGAACCATCTTCAACACCCGTTTATGATTCATCGTCACTCTCCTTCGCGCCGCCGGATATGTTGCCCGGTTGTGTCAGCTGCCAAATCAGCACTTTGCAACCTTCAGCTCGTTATTTCGGCACAACAAAATTGATGTTGCTCAACCCGGCCGCAACCGCGGCATCAAACGCTGCCACAACGTGCTTCTGCCAGGTTGTCGTAGCCGGCTCAATAATTACCGAGGCTTCCTTTCGCATCTCGTCATTCAGATTCGCTGTCGCCGCCTTCAAACGTGCTCGCAGCTCAGCAAAATCCCTCATCTGCTCGCCGCCCAGGAAAATGTTGACTTCCTCACCGTCCTGATCCGGATTGTCCAGCACTATCTGGTAGCTGTCGGTCTTCTTAACCTCGGCCCGCTGGGCCTGTCCCGGCCCCGGCAGGTTTGTCGGCAGATAACCCTCTTCCGCCTTAAAGGACGGCGTCAGAATGAAAAAGATGATCAGGTTGAAGACGATGTCAATCATCGGAGTCATCATCAACTCGGGCGGTCTTTGCTTGTGCCGCCGTGCGCCACCTGGCATTTTCATTGCTGCGTCACCTCCTTCGGATCGATGCCCAACTCCTCCATCTTCTTGCGGTCCGCCGCACTCTTCGGGTCGGGCAGATAGGCCTGCACCCACCAGTTCGAGACATCAGAGATGGTCATCGCCGCCATCACCCGGGCCGTCACGTCGTACTTTACACGTTCGTCGGCCCTGTAAATGACGCGAACCTTATCGTCGTTTGCTTCGGCCTCAACCTTGACTGCCTTGATGGCTTCCTCCAGCCTCTCCATCTCTTCGGCCGTCGGAGGGCTGCTGCCCGGACCTTCGCGGATCACAAGCAACGTCTTGCCGTCAACAATTATGTTGTTTGCCGGGTTCCGCGAGTGCGGAACATAGACGACGTTGATGACAATGTTCTTGGCCTCGCCAAGCTCCTGCTTTTTCGGATCGGCCTTGACGGCCGGAGGCAACTCGACCTGCTCAACCTGCATCTGCGAAAAAGCGCTTACCAGCATGAAGAAGATGATCAGGTTGAAGACGATGTCGATCATCGGAGTCATGTTGAAGCTGACTCCGCCGCCGCCTTTAACTTTGCTTTTCATAGCCTGCTCCTCGCCTGGCGCCGGCACAATTCGCCGACGCCACGGTCGCTAATGTCCGATCCTTAGGCCTGCTTCTGCGGAGCCTTCTGCGGCTTGAAGTTGGCCAGCAACTCCTCGGCCATCAGAGCCGACTCAATGCTCAACTGGTCAATGCGGTTCTTGAAAATGGCATAGCCGGTAAGGGCCGGAATAGCCGCCGCCAGACCAAGGAACGTACTGAACAGAGCGACCATGATACCGCCGGCCAGCATCGACGGGTCGGGGCTCTTGGTCATCTCCAGACCCTTAAAGGCGTCCATCATACCGTACACCGTACCGAACAGGCCAAGCATCGGGGCAATGTTGCCCAGCAGGTTAAGGTACTCGATTTTGCGGAACAGCCGGGCCGTACGCTCTTCGGCGGCGTCGCCCATGGCCTTCTCCATCGCATTGTAGCCGTTGGCCGCCTCAATCAGACCGGCATGCACCACGCTGGCCACAAAGCTCGGATCCTCCTGGCAATACTCCAACGCTTCGCGGAAGCGACGCTCGTCGAACATCGTCTTGATGGTCGCCACGCTCATGTCCGGAAGCATCGTCGCCCGGCGAATCGTCAAGGCATGCTCGATAATCAACGCGATGCCGCCGATGGAGGCCAGGAAGATGATCGTAATGTCGATAAACGAGATTACGTCGTTGAACCAGGCGGTCGTAAGCACCCACCAGAAGCTCTTCTTCTGTGGCTGGGCCGCACCGTCCTGGGCCATGACCATCGGAGCCAGCGTCAGCAGCACCACCGCACTAATCAGTAGAATCTTGATCCACTTCCGTCTCATGACGTTCCTAAACCTCCAGTATGGGACTCCAGATACGACCTTGACTGTCCTTCCAGCGCTATTTTCAGGCGACTCACGCCGAGCCGCTCACTTATCCATGCTGCCGCTATCCATGCTGTCGACTCAAACCGAAACTACTTCGCAGCCTGCTGCGCCTGCCCCTGCTGCTCGCCATCCATCTCCTTCAGCATCTGCACAGCTGCTTCGGCACCCTTGGTGCCAGCGTAATCCCGGGCCGCTTCAACCAGAACCGCACGAATCTCCTCCTCGGCCGCCCCGGCCTTCTGCAGGCTCTTGCCGGCCCAGACCAACGACTCGGCCGCCAGGGCCTTATTCATCGCACCAAACATCACCGGCACACGCATGAAGCTCAGTCCAGCCGCAACATACTGCTCCTTCAAATACATAGCCCGGCCTTCGGCGAAGAACAGTTGCGGTTGGTAGGCGGCATCAACTTCCTTGCGAGCCAGTTCCAGGCTCTGCAGGGCGGCATCAGCATTTTTGGTCTGAAGGTGCAGATCGATCTGCTTCAACCGGGCCTGGGTACGCGTCTCGACGTCCTGGCTCTTGAGCTGCTCCTCGATCAGCGGCAAAACTTCCTTCGGATCGCCACGCTCGATGAGAATGGCAATCTTCAGCTCCTTCAGCCGCGAATTGTGCGGGTTCGAAGCATCGGCCGACAGGGCTGCATTGATCGTCGCCAGCACGGCATCGGCCTCGCGGCGGCTGGCCTGCCCGACCGCAGGAACCTTTACCTGGCCGGCCAGCGGGCTCTTGGCCCGAACCAGCTCAACGTAAGTCTTCAGAGCATCGCCGCTCTTGTCGGAATCGGCGAAGGCCTGCACCAGCCGGGCATTTATGTAGTCCTTCATCCAGGCCTTGCCGGAGGTTTTGGTCTGCGCCCGACGATAAAGCTCGATAGCCTTCTCCGCCTCGCCCTCGGCCAGGGCAACATCCGCCCGTTCCAGTTCAGGCACTCCGTCGACGGCAATACGCTTCACCTGCGAAAGCGGAAACGCCTGCTCAGTTCCGGTGGCCTTGACCGCCAGCACTATGCCGCGCTCGTTGACGCTGCGCACCGTACCTTCGCGACCGATGTTGCTGACATCAAATAACCGATCAGCCCGGGCCGGTGCCGTCAGGCACAACAGCGAGGCAACCACAGCCAGCGTAAATCCGATCTTAACTCCCGACTTCTTCATCCTGACCTCTCCCAACTGTGCTGGACGACGAATTACCTGCCCGACGCCCTGATCCAGTTCTGGTCGACATACTTGTAGCTGCCGTTGTTGTCGTCGGCAATCTTCATGCAAAGCTCTTCGCCGGTAGTGTAAAGGAAGCAGATGGTGTTGACCGTCACCCGCTTATCCTTGTTCAACTGCTGAACCTGCGTGCGGATGGCCGGATCGAAATCGCCGTCGGTAAGCAGGTGGATAAGTTGCGGCCTGAGGCGGAAAGCCTTGTTCAGGGCGTCCGAGGGGTCGGTCTGCCCTTCAACAAACTGCTCGTTTACAAAATCGTAGGCCGCCTGCTTGTTCTCCTCGGTAGCCGGCACCAGCTTGCGGGTCGGCATCTCGACGCCCGGACCGGTGGAGTAGAATATGACGTGGAAATTCTGGTCGCGACGAAGCCCGCTGATGGAACGATTAAGCTCGTGCTGCACAAACATGAAGCTGTCGGCCATCGAGCCGCTGCGGTCCACAATGTAGATAATGTCGCGTGCCTGGGCTCCGCCGACGCCGAAGAAGTTGCCGCCACCACCGGCCCCGCGACCGGTGCCGAAACCTTCCAGCCCGCCGAAGTTCGAACCGCCGGCCCCGACACCGAACAGCGTCGTGTCCTTCATCTTGTTATCCGTCAGGCTCGACTCCAGGTTCTGCGACGGCTTGTAAGCCCAGCTGGACTTCTTGGTTTCCACCTGATCATAAATGGTCCGCGTCTTCTCGGCCGAATCTTCGGTATACACCATGTCCTTCGGCCGCGTGATGACGGTACTCTCCGGCGGGGGCAATTCCTCCACCGGGACCAGGGTATGAGCCACGGCCATAATGACCAGGCCAAGGGCCAGGTGCAGAACCACGCTGGTGCCCCAGCTTGGCAGATAGGTGGCCATGAAGGCGATAATGACATCGCCGGTCGATTCCTCGCCGACCATCTCCTCCTGACCCTGCTCCGCCTGATCCTGCGGGGAATGGGCCTGGGCATCCGCGGGAACCACAATGGCGTTCTGACAGTGCGGGCAACGCACGTTCATGCCAGGGTCCTGATCCACCTGGAGCCGTTTGCCACAATGCTCGCAGCGGAATCTCCATGCCATGATCGTTTCTCCTTGTTCTTGTATCTGCCGAATAAAAGTGCCACAACTTATAGAAGCCACCCCGGCCAGTCAAGACGATTCCGCCCGCAGACCGTCAGGCCTTGCCCGTGGCGACGCCATCGGGGGCAATTGGCCTTCGCAACCAAATACGCTGCCACGCTGGAAAAGTTCCCGCTTTTTCGAACAAATTTCCGGAAGGTCGAAGGATAACCGCGATAACCGGCCGTAAACGGCGGCTCATGCTGCAGTTACCGGTGGTATGGTAGGAGCCGCCGGACCAATTTTCCAGTCCATTTTCCGATTGTCAGGCGACCGATTTTTCCACCCCGGCAGGCGCCGCCCCGAGCACAGGCACAAGGCCTGGCCGCTACGACTCCTGCCGGGGCACCGCCAGAGGAGGCCCGGACTGGCCCCTCATCTGCCCCCGCCAGAGCGAATCCAGGTCTGGTCAATGTACTTGTATGTGCCCTGATTCTCTTTGGCAATCTTCAGGCAAAGCTCTTCGCCCGTGGTGTAAAGGAAGCTGATCGTGTGGACGATGACTCGCTTGTCTTTGTTCAATCGCTTGACCAGGTCGGCTATCGAAGGATCGAAATCGCCGTCGGTCAGCAGAAAAATCACCTGCGGCCGCAACCGGAAAGCCTTCTCCAGGGCATCCGACGGATCGGTCAAGCCTTCCACGAACTGGTTGCTGACGAAATCGTAGGCTGCAATTTTGTTCTCTTCGGTGGCCGGCAGCAGCTTGCGAGTGGGCATCTCGACGCCGGGGCCGCTGGAGTAGAATATGACGTGGAAGCTCTGGTCGCGGCGCAGACGGCTTATCGACCGGTTCAACTCGTGCTGAACGTAGATGAAACTGTCGGCCATCGAACCGCTGCGGTCGACTATATAAACCACCGAACTGTGCACCTCGGGGTCAAAGTCAATTTTGAAGAAATTGTTTCCGTCGCCGGGACCGAACCCTTCCGGTCCGCCCGTGTCGATTCCGCTCAAACCTGTGCCGAACAGATCGGCCTTCGTCAGCTTGTTATTGTTGAGGTCGCTGGCCAGGCTTTTGGTAGGACGATAGGACCAGCGGCGGGCGTTATCGTTCGGCTCGTGCAGCGTCCGCGACTTCTGCACGGGCTCATCTATCGGCACGTTCAGCTTCGGCACCGACACGAAATCGGCCTTCATTGTCGGTGGATCAACTTCGGGCTTGGCCACCCCATGAGCCAGGGCCATTACCACCAGAAACAGGGCCAGGTGCATCACCACGCTGGTGCCCCAGCTTGGCAGATAGGTGGCCACCGTGTCGATTGCGGCCGAACCACCCTCTGCATGTTCCGGCGGATGCGCCTCC
>JAWLHX010000082.1:14292-15451 GCA_041690105.1 Phycisphaerae bacterium | reverse complement strand
GCTGCGGGCGGAAACCTCGACCGAAGTCGCGAACGGTAATTATGGCGTTTGGCGTGCGGCACTGCATTCGTATGACGGCCTGCCTGCTGCCGGAATGTTTGACGACATTCAGCAGAAGCTCTTGCAGGGCGCTGAAGAGGAAGGCCTGTCGCGCTTCGCCGGGGGGCACGGCTTTTTTGCACAGGCGCAACTGTACGTCCAGCCCGTGCTGCTGGTAAACGTGCTGGGCCAGCCACTCGATGGCCGCACAGAGGCCCTTCTGGTGGAGCACGGGGGGATATAGTTCGCAGGTCAGCGAGCGTGCCGTCTCGATGGCTTCGCCCACCAGATTGTGAATGAGACTGGCGTAACGCTCGGCCGGTGGCGTCAGTTCGTCGGTCAGCAGCAGGTCGGTCTGCATGCGTGCGGCCACCAGCAGTTGCTGGAGATGATCGTGCAGCACCTGTGCCAGTCGCCGGCGTTCGCGCTGTTCGGCCTCCAGGAGTTGGAGGGCCAGGGCCTGAATCTGCTCATTTTTCTCTCTGATTATCTGCTCGGCATGGGCCAGAGAGGTCGGTTGTTGGTCGTCGCAGGATTCGCAGCAGGACTGCTGATCTGTGCTTTTTGAACCATATTGGGGGCGAGCAGTGGGGTCCCGGTCGCAAGAGGACGTTGTCATCAGTTCGCCTCCGAAGCTTTGCCCGGCTGGGGCAGATGCAGATTCTCCGCTCAATTAGCGCGAGTGCTATTGAACAGCGCAAAATTAACTAATCATCCGTGACCGACAGATGTGACTTCAGCCGCAGAGGTTGTGATGGCGGCACTTAAAGGATGTGTCGTGCATCTTACGGCTCTACAGCTCGGATTCGATATTCTTCTCTTCGACGGCCCATTTGACATCTTCTTCAGCGGCGACTGGTTCGCCACCTCGGTTCCAGCAGATGAGCCCATAAATGACGCAGATTGCCGTCGATGCCAGGCAGGCCAGGTAAGCGGCAACTATCCATCCGTCTTCAATGCCGAACATGGTTGTTTCCTCGCAAGTTGAAGCCTCGACAGGTATCAGGTCAGATGTCGGAGCAGAATTGAGAAATCTACTATACCTTTATGATGAAGCCGTCGGGGCAACAAGTCAAGCGTTTATGTTATTTGGGGAAATAATTATTTTGGTTTACAAAAA
>JAWLHX010000082.1:0-14192 GCA_041690105.1 Phycisphaerae bacterium | reverse complement strand
CAGCAACGGCATCCCCCGGCAGTGCCGGGGGCTATATAACAGAGGCAGAAGAAACGGCAGAGGTAACAGTGGCAGGGTGTCAGGTCTTGGCTTTGGTGTAGATGAGTTGGCCCTCGGCGCCGGTTACGAAGGTTACTTTGCTGCTGCGGATGTACTGGTCGATGTTGCGCCAGTTGAATGGTACGGGTTCCTGCGTCTGCGGATCGCTGGCCTCGGGGTCGAACGGTATCTGGTTGTCCTTGAGGATGTTCTGCCATCCACCGTTGCGGCCATCGTCGCCTGGGCCAAGTGGTTTCTGCATTTTGAAGAAGCTGCGGGCATAGAAGCGGAACTTCTGCCTGCTGGTTCGCGGCAGGTGCGAGCCGAGATACTCGAAGACCTCGTCGGCGGCGGTTGATCCGACAATCACGACGTCAAAGTCGTTGCTGAGCTTCAGGGCGGCGTCTACATTCATGCGCTGCTGGCTGATGCCGTTGCGCGAGCTTGTCTTTCTCAGGGCCGTGGTGCTGGTAAGAATGGCTACTCTGTGTGCTGGCACGGAATACTCCTCCTGCTGGAATCATAAATTTTGATTAAGTGCGACGAGACAATTTCCGGCCTCGGGCGGCGAACAGATTTGCTTTTTTCGATGTTGCGGGCCGAGCCGTGCAGCCATCTGCCGGATTACCAAGTCGGGTCCGGTATAGAAAGGCCGCTGAATTTGGTCAAAACGTGTCGTATTCTACTGTTTCTACTCTGCCTTAGTCAACTGATGATTGTCCTGCTGGCGGCGAATGAACAGATAATCGCCTGCGTTTTCCGGCTGCGCAGAGGTCGTGAATGTCTGCCGCAGGTCATCCGGCAGGCGGCCATCGTCGGTTAATCGCAGCCAGAGCAGATCTTCGGTGCCATCGCCCAGCACCAGACGAATGGCTACGCCCTGTTGCGAGTCGTGCAGGGTGTCAATCTGTTTGATTGGCGGCATATCGCCCTTGAAGGGCTCGTGGACGGTTATGAATCGCTCGTCGAAGTCGGCTCGGGCGACCACCATGAACTGGCTGTGGGTATCGGCAAACTTGTTGATTTTCATGCTGCCGCGCGGGCCGGCCGAAAGCACTGTGCTGCGCAGGCCCACCCCGTCTTCGTGCCTCCAGGTGGCGGTCACGTGGTCGCGCGAGGCTATCTGCGGCCAGGGCGACAGGCTCAGCTCGCCATAGCCGTGCAGCACATAGTCGAAATTGTGCTTGTAGGGCGAGGGGCGATCGTATTTGATGGCGAAGACGTCGACCAGGTAGCGGTCGGTCATCAGCAGGGTCCGCGACATGGTGCGGTCTTCCTCGGGGTGCCGCTCCACCACTTCGCTGTGCAGCGAGTTGCGGCGTTCGCCTCGCAGGTGCTGATAGGCCGAGAAGACCTTTACCGGTCCGCCAAGATGGGCGTAGTTAACGCCCTGGCGGCTGACCGACTCGCGGAAAATGCTGCGCTGACAGCCGTTGACCATGACCGTGTTCCAGGCGGGTTCGGTAAGCTGATAGCCCTTGGTCAGGTTCTGGGCGTAGCCGCGCAAGGTAATGCGCGGGGCCAGGCTGCGGCCGTAGGCGAAAATATCGAGACTCAGGGGCAACAGACCCTTGGTGCGCTGCGATCCGTAGGGCATGAAGGCGTACATTGCATCGCTGTCCCAATACTGTGGCCCCTCGATGCTTCGCAGGACAATCCAGCGGCCGTGCGGATACCAGCGGCTGAAGGCCGGCGGCGGCGACTGCTCGGCAATCGGCCGCCAGTTGGTCAGCATATCGACGTTGCCGGGGCAGAGGCCGGCCATCCGGTTATCGACCTTGTCCAGCACAAAGGCGTAGGCCGGATTGTCGTAGACGGCCTGGCCCATGCGGTACATGGCAATCATGGTGCCGCTGGTGGCCAGCGATCCGCGTCCCGGGCTCCAGCCCCAGTTGCCTGGGCCGAAGTCCGGCAACTGGTAATCCAGATTGGCATCGAGGAACATGTCCAGTCGCCTCAGGGGCTGTGGCGGGCCGTCGCTGCCGGGGAGGGCCTCGTAGTAGCGCTTGTCCAACTGCTCCCGGCTGATCTGCTCGACCTGCATTGCAAAGAGGTCCTGATGATAGCCGCTGGAGCGGGCCATCCAGGCAATTTTGAACAGCGTTGCCAGGCAGGTGCTGCTGTAGGCCAGGTCTTCTTCGATCCAGAAGCCGTCTTCCAGCATGTCGCGGGCCATGTAGAGCCGCCAGTTGTCGATTGCTCGCTCGTAGAGTCGGGCATCGTTGAAGAGCAATCCGACGGCCGCCAGACCCTGGTTGCAGAGGTTGGCCCCGTTCCACTGGCCTCCGGCGTGCATGAAGTCGGGGGCCATGCCGCCCTGGCGTCGGGAATGGTCGTAGCCTTCGATAACCTGCACGAAGCGGTAGAAGAAGTTGTCGCGAATTTCCTGCCGCTCGGCTGGCGAAAGCTCATCGTAAATGCAATCGTAGGCAAAAGCGGCGTCGGTGAGCAGGTGGCCGACAAAATAGAAGCCCATGGTGTTGCCGCCCTCGAGTTCGCCACTGCCGGGCTCGGGCGGGGCCAAGTAATCGGTCATGCTCTGGAAGTTGATGTCGTCGAAGCGGCGGGTGTAGGCCAGCAGCCATTGGCGGGCCCACTGGGCATAGCGCTTCTGGCCTGTCACCTGGTAGATCATGGCGCAGCGGGCGGCATGCCCGCCCATTGTTCGGGTTATGCCGGCCCAATGCGGCTGAATGCGACCATCGGCCGGCGGGAACTCGATCTGGCGCTCGGGATCAGTATTTTCGACATATTTTTCCCACCACTGGGCCAGCGGCTGGTGCTCGGCCAGCGAAGCCCGTATCTGCTGCACGTCGCCCTGACGCATAAACAGGTGCGGGTGCTGATTGGCATGGGCCAGAGGCGGAGCAGTGTATATTCGCTCGGACCGGGTGGGCGAGTGATCGGGCCTGCAGCCGGAAATAGTTGCGGCGGCAAGAGTTACGAGCATGGCCAGAATGGCTGCGGTGGGGCGGCGCGTGGTGCTCAGCATGATGGTGTCCAATGAATTGAATGGAGTAGACGCTGTTCAGGAATGCCCGGTTAAACGCACCTGGCGGCCGGCGGTTACTGCAAAAAAGCCGATCAGGGCGAATTTGCGGCAAGTTCCTGCATCATGGCCTCGTACTGTCGGCGCAGTTGGGGCTGGGTCATGCCGACGGAGATGTGGCTCCAGGGCAGATGCTCGTCGGCGTCGCGTCCGCGATGAGCGTAGAAGTCGGGGTCGATGCCGGTCTCGGCAAAGGCCTGCTTCCAGCGGGCATAGTCGAAGGTTTCGTCCCAGGCGTCGAAGACCGAGCCCAGCCGCCAGGACTGCTCTATGGCATCGGCCAGGCGCCTGTCGCCGCGGGCCAGCACGCCCTCGAGGACGCTGCGCTCGATGTGGTGGAACTTCAGGGCCAGGTAGCGACGATCGCGCACCAGGTCGCGCAGCCGCCCGCGCTTCTGCCCCATCTCGGGCTCGCGAATCATCGGCAGCCATTGCATGGGCGTGTGCGGCCGCGGGATGAGTGTGGCCACGGCTATGTTGACGCGGGCCGGCCCTTTTTCGTACTTCTGGCGAGCCTGGGCCAGGCGGTCGGCCAGAGTGACAATGGCCTCGACCTCCTCGGGCCGCTCGTCGGGCAGGCCGACCATGAAATACAGCTTCAGCAAATTCCAGCCCCGCTGGAAGGCGGCCTCGGCTCCGGAGAGCAGGTGGCCCTCGTCAACATCCTTGCTGATGGCCTGCCGCAAGCGCTGGCTGGCGGCCTCGGGCACGAGCGTAAGCCCACTTTTGCGAACGCCGGCCACCAGGGCGGGCATTTCGGCCAGTTGCTCGTTTGTGCGCAGGCTGGGCAGGGCAATGCTGACATTCTGCTCCTGGAATTCCTCGTTCAGCAGGTCGAGTATCTGGTGGAGCTCCGGGTGGTCGCTGGAGGAGAGGCTGAGAAGGGTGAGCTCTTCGAATCCGGTGGAATTTATGCCGCTGCGGGCAATTTCCAGGATCTTCTGCGGACTGCGGCGACGCAGGCGGCCCTTGGTGAAGGCGGCCTCGCAGAAGCGGCAACGGCGCGGACAGCCGCGCATTATCTCGATGGCCAGGCGGTCGTGTACGGCTTCGGACGATGGCACCAGAGGGCGCAGCGGGGCAGGGGCGGCATCAAAATCGTCAACCTGGGCGGCCTCGATGGTTGTCGGCAGGTCGTCGCGCGTGCAATCGAGGGCGGCCATGCGACCGGCATTGTCGTAGCGCGGCTCGTAAAAGGCCGGAGCGTACAGGAATGGAAAGCTGGCGGCCAGGCGGGCGATGCGCTCGGAGCGGGGCAAATCGGGCTGGGTCCGCTTCAGGTCCGCCAGCATGGCCAGGACGTCCTGCAGCCCGGCCTCGGCCTCGCCAATAAAGTAGAGGTCGATAAAGGGAGCCATGGGCTCCGGATTGTTGGTTGCCGGGCCGCCGGCCAGGACGATAGGATCGGCCTCGGTGCGATCGGCAGAGCGGACCGGCAGGCCGGCCAGGTCGAGCAGGGCAAGCGTGCTGGTGTACAGCAACTCGTACTGCAGGCTGATGGCCAGGACATCGAACTGGCGGACCGGGCGGCACGATTCCCAGGTAAACAGGGGGATCGATTCGCGGCGCATGATCTCCTGAGCATCGACCCAGGGCAGATAGGTGCGCTGGCAGAGGATGCCGGGCAGGGCGTTAATCATCTCGTAAAGTATGCCCGAGCCGTAATGCGAAATGCCGATGGCGTAGGTATCGGGGAATGCCAGGCAGACTCGCAAGGGGTTGTCCTGCCAGCTCTTGCGAATGCTGTTGACCTCGCCGCCAACGTACTGGGCGGGCTGGTTGATAAACGGCAGGAGCTTGCGCTCAAGTGTCTCGGTCAGGTTATCCATAGAACCATAAGGTATCATATGGCGGCGGCGAAAACAATGCGGATTGCTGGTCGAATGGGCTTGATTACCCGGCACGACGTTGTCATATTGGCATCTGACTAAACCTGGTGCAATGCTGGCTTGTTCCGGTTCAGGAGAATGACCATGCGAAAGGCTGCTGCTTTGACGCTGTTTCTGTTACTTGCCGTCCTGGCCTGTACGTGCTCCAGTAGCGGGCCGGCGGCGGCCGCTCCCCCGAAGGTTCCGCTGGGCGACTACATCCCCGGCGACGCCATCGCCTACGCCGGTTGGCACGGCCGGACGGAGGACTTTACCTCGACGTGTCTCTTTCAACTTCTGAGTCGTTTCGGCTTGGATGAGTGGGAGCCGGACACGGAGGTCGAGGACAGCGACAGCAGCGACGACTCCGAGGCTGACTTCGGCGGGCTCGACCTGTTCGGGGACACGGTGCCCGGCGCCGACGACCTCCAGCGGCAGGCCGCCGCGCATCAGCTTGTCATTGACATTTTGAGGCTCACTTGGAAGCGCCCCATGGCCGTGGCCCTGGTCGGTGTGGACGTCCGGTGGCCTGCGGGGGCGGCGGCGGGGCAGGAAGGCGGCGAGGCCGAAGACGAGCCGGGAACGGACAACCACCCTGAGCCGGCAGATGGTGCGGGGGCATTGGGCGACGCGCCGGCCGTGACCTCCGCCCCGGATGGTCCGCCTGAGATGCTCCCGCGACTGCACTGGCTGATTGACCTTGGCCCCGATCGTGAGAAGTTCGACCAATGGCTGCGGGCCGCGCTCGAGCGGGCCGAGGTCCTGCAGCCGCAACAGACCGAGCGGGGGCAGACGATTGTCGGACCTGACGGGCGCACGCTGACCCTGGGCTACCTGGGCGAGGGCATTTTCTGCCTGAGTACCGAGCCGGATGTCCTGGCGTCGCTTGGGGCAGGGCGTCCGGAAGACTCGCTGCCGAAGTCGGACCGCTTTCGCCGACACATGACCGAACTGCGGGGCGATGGCGAGTTGGGTCTGCTCTTTGTGGACATGGCTGCGTACCTCAAACACCTGTCGGCGGCGGCCGAAGACGAGGGCCAGCGGAATCGCCTTGTCAGACAATACACGGTCACGGGCCTGGATCTGCTCGATGTGCTGGCGGGCAGCGTGCGCGTGGTCGAGGACGGCCGGTTGGCGACCCGCGGGCACTTCGTCCTGAATGGGCCGCCTGAAAAGGCTTGGAAATTATTCGGACGGCCGCCTCTGGAAGACGCTGACCTGGCCCACGTTCCGGCTGACGCTTACTTCATGTCTGCCTGGAGAATGCCGGGTGCCGAGTTGCTCAAGCAGATCCGGTCGGCCGAGGAGCACGAGACGATGCTCAGCTCGATTGCCAGCGGCATCGAGGAGCAGTTTGGACTGGCCCCGGAGGACTGGCTTCCGGCTGTCGGAGGGGCGTGGGTCTTCAGCTCCAGTCAGCGTCAGGGTGGACTGCTTCCGGGACTCATGCTCAGGGCTCATGTCGTTGATGCGGCAGCACTGGCCGCGGCCGAGGAAAAGATGCAGCAACATCTGGCCGAGCCGTTCACCCCGCAGAGTGGCGGGTTCCTGTCGAACAACCCGACCACGTCGTACGTGCCCCGGGTGATGAGAGCGGGCGGGGCCGACGTGCACTACCTGTTGCGTAAGCACGAGTTGCTGAAGCTCACTACGCCGGCCTATGCCGTGCATGGCGGTCGGCTCTACCTGGCAGCCTACCCCCAGGCCATTGCGACGACGCTTGAGCAACCTGCCGAAGCTGCGCTGGTGAGCGACGAACGATTCCGCCAACTGCGCGCCCAGGTTTCGCCAGACGCCTGCATGCTCGGCTACAACGACCTTGGCCGCATGGCTCGCGACTACTATGGCTGGGCAGTGGTCCTGTGGGGAATGGCCGCCAACGCCAGCGCGGACGAGAAGCCCTTTGAACCGCTGCCGACCGCCCCGTGGCTTGCCGAGATTCTCGGGCAGCAGATCAGCGCGGTGAGCATGAAGGGCCAGACCGTGGTCTTCGAGGAGTACGGCACCTTTCCGCTGATGGGGCTGACGACGCTGCCCGGCGGATCGCCCCTGGCCGTGATGACAGTGGGACCGCCGGCGGCCACGAGCAGTCCTGCGTTACCCTAGGGCCGATGTGTTACACTGAGTGCTAAAGTACGACGATTTACAGTATGGCGTCTTATCGGGAGGCTTGTTCGTATGGAGCAAGATCAGTTGCCGGCGAAAGAACCATGGTTGGCAGTGATACTGTCCCACATCGTGCTGCCCGGTGTCGGCCAGTTCTATGCCCGGGCCTGGTTGGCCGGGACGCTCTTTCTGCTGCTGTTCCTCGGCCTGTTGCTCGGCCTGGCCTGGAGCGCCTTCTCGGTGGCAGGAAGGTTACACCACGTTCTGCTCTTCACCGCGGCGCTGCTGGTCGTGGTCGTCCTGAACCTCTTCCACGCACACCGCTCAGCGAGAAAGAGGAACCCCGAAGCGGCGGAGCAGGCGCGCCGAGACAACAAGGACCCGTTCCTGGCGGTGTTCCTTACGAACCTGCTGCCGGGGCTCGGGCACCTGTACCTGTGCCGCTGGCTGCTGGGCTCGCTGCTGATCCTGATCTGGCTGATGATCTGGTTCGGCAGTCGCATGTTGCCCGACGACGCCTTACGGCAGACGGCCGTCCTGCTCGTACCGGTATTCGTAGGCGCGGTCTGCCTGCTGGCGTTTCGCGCCGCGCCCGCCCAGCGCCGACCGGCGCCACAGGTCCGGATCCTGGTGAGCCTGCTGATAGTCGCCTCAGGGATGACGCCGCACCTTGGCGCGATGCTGATCGGTGATCATGTGGTGGCCAGTTATAATGTTCCCACCGGCGCCATGTCACCCACCATTCAGCCAGGCGACGTTCTGCTGGGGCGAAAGCTGGATTACGTCCCGCAACGGGGCGATGTTGTCGTTTTCGTTCCGCCCGACGCGCCCGGGGATCTTTACGTGATGCGACTGGCCGCGCTCGGTGGCGAAACAATTGAGATTAAGGACGGTGGCGTGTTCATCGACGGCAGACGGCTGACCGACGGCGTCTGGGGCCGTTTCCGTTTTGTTAACTTGGGCAAGCCTTTCGAGACATGGGTTGGCGAAGGAAGGCCCTACACGGTGCCGCCCGGACACGTGTTTGTTCTGGGGGACTGCAGCGAGCGTAGCCGCGACAGCCGCTTTTTCGGTGCGCTGCCAGCCAGCGACCTTATCGGCCAAGCCTACAAACGCTACTGGCCGCCGGACCGGCAAGGGCCTGTTAAGTGATAGTCTGACGCAGTCGGGCTTGGTGCCATGGTCTGACGAAGTCGGGCCATGATAACGCTTGGAATTCAGTGTGGGATGCTGCCGGACGGGATGCCGCCCGACCAATAATCATGGCTTGGCCTGGCAGAGCATGGCACAATTTGGCGCCGGCTGCGCCGTCGCTCCAAAGTGTGGCACCCCGGCGCTGTGATCGCAAAACATGCCTGCGGAGCAGGCATGGCGCCCGGCACCCGGCTCCTGCGCTGCGATTAAAGAACATGGCACCTGGCTCACACTGTGCGACGCTGTCTCTTGTTGTCCACAATGGTCACACGAAAAACCGCGACACATCCTGCCGGCTGGTGTTAATACTGCGACAGTTGAAAGAAAATCATAATGGAAGGATTTGGAATGACCGGCATTAAGCAGATTCTGGTGATTGCAGTTGTGATGGCCGCGTTTGTGGCTTTGGTTGCTCCGTTGTCGGCGGTGGCCGAAGTGCGGTTGCCGACGCTTTTTACTCGCAGCATGGTGCTGCAGCGTGAGGCGGAGATACCTGTCTGGGGTTGGGCGGCAGCCGGAGAAAAGGTGGTTGTCACTCTTGCGGATAAATCGGTCGAGACCGTGGCCGGCGAGGATGGCGCCTGGTCAGTCAAACTTGCGGCCATGCCGGCGGGCGGCCCGCACACTCTGACCGTTGCCGGCAGCAATACGATTGTCGTGGAGGATGTGCTGATTGGCGAGGTCTGGCTGGCCAGCGGCCAATCGAACATGAACATGCCCATCGACTGGGGCGTCTTTGGTCCGGCAGGCAGCGCGGAACTCAAGCAGGGTCTGGCTGAGGCCGATTTGCCGAACTTTCGCATGTTTCTGGTCGATCGGGCCATTGCCGGTCAACCGGCCGATGACGTCCGCGGCAGTTGGGTCGTCTGCAAGGGCAACAACATTCTGAAGTGGTCGGCGGTGGGGTACTTCTTCGGCCGCGAGCTTCATGGCGAACTGGGCGTGCCGGTTGGCATTATCAAGAGCGCCGTGGGCGGCACTCCGGTTGAGAGCTGGATGAACCGCAATGCCTTGATTGAAGCCGTGCCCGAACTTGCCACGAGCATCGAGCAGTGGGACAGGAATGTGGCCAACTTCAGCGAGGAAGCTTATCAGCAGGAGCTGAAGGCCTGGCAGGAGAAGGCGGCCAAGGCGGCGGCCGATGGCAAGCCTGCTCCGCGCAAGCCGGTACGGGCGACGGAGAATGCGTGGCGGCCGAATTGCCTGTATAACGGGATGATCAGCCCGCTGTCGCCGTACGCCATTCGCGGCGTCATCTGGTACCAGGGCGAGAGCAATGCTCATGCGGCGGAGCGTTACCGGACGACGTTTCCGATGATGATAAAGTCGTGGCGGGCCGAGTGGGGTCAGGGCGACGTGCCATTTCTGTTTGTGCAACTGGCCAACTTCCGCGAGCAGGCCGCTGAGCCGGTCGAGAGCAAATGGGCCGAGTTGCGCGAGGCTCAGACGAGCACGCTCAACCTGCCCAACACGGCCATGGCTGTGACCATTGATATTGGCGAGGCAAACGATATTCATCCCAAGAACAAGCGCGACGTTGGCCTGCGTCTGGCCCTGGCCGCCAAGAAGCTGGCCTACGGCAAGGATATCGTCTATAGCGGGCCGATGCTGAAATCGAGCAGCGTGGAGGGCGGCAAGGTGCGGCTGACCTTCAACCATGTTGGCGGCGGCCTTGTGGCCAGGAGCGGCGCGCTGAAGGGCTTTGCCCTGGCCGGGGCGGATGGCGTGTTCCACTGGGCCGAGGCGACGATTGACGGGGCGGCGGTGATTGTGCAGAGCGACAAAGTGGCGTCGCCGACGGCGCTGCGTTATGCCTGGGCTGACAATCCCGAGTGCAATCTTTATAACGCCGAGGGTCTGCCGGCCTCACCGTTCAGGATTGAGAAACTGCAGGCCAGGCCGGCGGCGGAATGATGGCGGACGGATGAGTCGCGAGATATGGTTCATGGAGCCTGGCCGCCATCGGTCGGGCTCTTTTTTTGGGTTCCCGGCGAAGCTGATAATCATGGCGTGCAGGGGTGCCACACTTTGGAGCGACGGCGAAGCCGGCGCCAAAGTGTGCGGAATGCCAGAAGCGGTGCGATTCGGTGAGTGTCCCAATAAATGGACGGTTACACGAACATCTCCTTACAATAAACAGCTTGACTAAGATGTACGACGAGGGGATATTGCCTGAATGACACGGGCACTACGACGACATTGAAGCGGTACGAATACCAAGGTCATGCCAGGTACCTGACGCCATCCTGCCACCGTCGATTGCTGCTGTTTTGCAACGACGAGAGGGTTTCGGGTGGTCCATGGCCGGTGCAGAGGCGGCAGCCGGCACGGCACACTTTGGCGCCGGCTGCGCCGTCGCTCCAAAGTGTGGCACCCGGCTGGACATCTTCGCGCTCACGCACATTCTTCGTCATGCAATACCACCAAGTTGCCACAGGCGCTGCAACGGCCAATAAGTGCAAACCATTCAAAGAAATCTTCGGTCCCAGCCTCCTCGACATCGTCGTATTCGCTTGAATACTGGAAACCACAGGCCAGTTGAAACTGTTCAGAGTGACAGCGACTGCAGGAAAGCAACTCCGGCTCATTTCCATCAACTACAACGTCCTGCCCCATCTCTGCATCGTAACCGTCTCTCTCAGGATCAAAAATGACCAGTTGATTATTACATTGCGAGCACTGGCCAAGAATGACCGATGGCTCGCCAACTGCTGTGGCCTGAAATGTGTCGCCACGACAGGGACAGCGCACACCGACAGCCAATGTCAGCGGCCCGTAAGTGTTCTTGATAAGTTCCTCCATGGAACGCTCCGCGGTTGTCGCGTAAGCACGCGCACACCTTGGCACCCGCATTTGATTTATGCCCCCCTATGACTGTTGCTCAAAATACACTGCTGGTTCTCGCGCCTTCCAGAACGACTCATTCTCCAACGGCCACCCCAGTTTTGCTGCGACTGCAATCACGTATTCGCGAGTGACACGGTCCTTGACACGGCGAGCAGCATATCGCTCAACCTCCTCAACGCCGAGAGGAAGGCCAGTATCATAGAAGTCCCATTTCCCGACATCCTCTTTTCCCGCTCTTACAAGTCGCCTAAGTACACCATTTACGATAAGCCCAAAACTATTTGTGGGGTACACAATACTTTTCTTGCTTATCTGAAAGCGCAAGCAACTGCAGGAGAGCTGGCGAGTAACGGCATAGGCAAGCGATGAATATCCGTCAGACATGTTGGTTATCATGACAGTGCCTTCAGCAATGCTGGAAGCAAGAAAGATGATTCGCTTGGCAAACAAGTCACCTGCTTTTGGCTCAACTGGAACGTCAGCAAGCTGAAACTCCTTTTCAGTGCGAGAGAAGGGAATCTTCGGACGCCACTTCTCCAGTGACATGCCTGCTGAACAGCTGACATCAAGCAATTCCCTGTCGAAGCAGCTAATAATGCAATAGCTGAAGTATTCTATACTCATAGTCATTCCCTGTTCTTGCTACGGCCTAACATCATGTTCATTGACTGAGCCCGGCAGGGCGGACTCGCGGCTGTTGACGAGCGCACGCGGTGCAGGCGAATGCTGTTCAGCGTTGGCTCGTTTGAGCCGAGCCCATCCTACGCGGCTCCAAATTGCACCGCTTCTGGCATTCGGCACGCTTTGGCGCCGGCTTCGCCGTCGCTTCAAAGTGTGGCACCCGGCACCCGGCTCAATTATGTTAGCTCGCTGAAATCCTTGGCTACCAGCATCAGCTGCCCTGTTTCGTGGCTCCAGAGTTGGACCTCCGGCTTGATCCGATCTCCGTCGATCAGAAATACCAGATGATCGCCACTGCCGTTGGCAGCGATATCCAGAGCATTGGGCGGAAAACTTTGCCACTTCCTCGTTACTTCAGTTTCGCGCAGGATGTGGTTACAGGTCTTGCGGAGGCTCTTCTTGTCGGTTGTGTCGAAGAAGGGATGCAGGTTCCAGTCGTCGTCGGCGGCGTCGACTTCGCCGCCATTGTCAGACATCATCTTCTGGCGGAATGACTCGGGGAACCTGGCGCCAATCTTCTTCTCTGCTTCCAGAATAAAACGTTCTTCGACGGGCAGCGGCATGAGATATCTCCTTATGAGTTTTGTAGTCGCATAGCGTGAGCTCGCTGACCAATTGCCGCAAACTCACTTCTTCATCAGCCCGGCTACGCCGTTGTCGATGGTTAGTTGCAGGTCGTTGGACTGGCCGCCGATGGTGGCTTTTACCAGGTGCATGCTTACGCCGCTGACGCCGTAGGCCGGTACCGCCTTGAAGTAGAGGATGGTCTTTTCGTCCACCCAGGTCGGGTAGACGGGCATGCCGTTCATGCCGCCGGTGGAGGTCATGATGTCCTCGTCAACAACGATAGGCTTGCCGCCATTGGGCAGGATGACCAGCCGCGACTTATTGTTCTCGCCGCCGGTCGTCAGGGCCAGCTTGCTGCCGTCGGGGCTGAAGAAGGCCGCCTTGGGCTCCAGGTCGCCAAGAGTGACGGGCGTTTTGCGGCCATCGGGCAGGCTTATGCTGACCAGCCGGTCGCCGTCCTCGCCCGATTCCACCAGGACCAGTTTTTTGCCATCGGGGCTCAGGCTGAGGGCAGAGTTGCCCTCGGTGCGAACCTCGGCAATCTTGCGGCTCTTGCCGTCGAGAGTCACCAGCATCAGGCTGGCCGGCTTGTCGTCCTGGCCCTCGTTCTCGGCCGGCTTGATGGCCACGATGGTCTTGGAATCCGGCAGCCAGGCGTGCGTAGCGCTGGCACCTTCCAGCAGCATCTGGCTCTTGCCGCTCGCCGGGTCCATGGCTTTCAACCCGCCATCGCCCATGCCCACTTCAACAAAACTGAACTTCTTGCCGTCCGGCGACCAGATAGCCAGGGCCACCTGGCCCACCTGCCCAAGCTCCTTGGCCCTTTTGCTCCGGACCTGGACGGCCGTGAAGATGGTCTGGTTGTCGGGCGTGACGGCGGCCACCAGGGCCATCGATGCGTCGGGCGACCAGCGAGCCCAGGCGGGGTCGGCCTGACCGTTGCTCTTCAGCAGCAGGTCGATCTTGTCGGTCTTGAGGTCGTAGACGAAGACGCCCTCCTTGCGGGGAATGAGCACCTGGCCGTCCTTGTTGACGTCCAGCAGAATGGGGAAGCAACCGGCCAGCAGGACGATGGCCGCCATAGTCATCAGAATGCCGCTCTTGCGTGTAGTCATTCTCTTGTGTCTCCCTTTACGATGAGGCCATGGACAAGTGCGGCAGGACCAGACTGCCCTGCCGCGGAGATGTTGATATCAGGGGCAGTTTAAGTACACGGGCAAGTGGTCGTCAAGTGTAAACGCAGGGTGAACTCGCGGCGGGTGCTGGCGGTCGGTGCCGCGGTCTGACGAAGTCGGGCCATGATAGCGCTGGGAATTCACCCTGGTATGTCGCAGCTTGACATTCGCCCATCGCCTGCGGTATGTTGACATCGCGGGTCGGCCGGTGCGCAACCCGGGCGCGGCTCCGTGGTCACCATTATCAGCCGGAGAATCTCCATCATGCCTACCGAACGCCTGACCAGCCGCGAGCGTGTCCGCCGGGCCATCAATCATCAGCAGCCCGACCGTATTCCGATCGACCTCGGGTCCATGCGGGCCTCGGGCATCAGCGCCACGGTCTACCAGAAGCTCAAGCAGCGGATGGGCCTGAACACGCCGACGAAGATCCTCGATACCATGCAGCTTCTGGCCGAGGTCGAGCCGCAGTTCCTCGACCATTATCACATCGACGTGGTGCCGCTCGAGGGCTCGCTGGCCGCCTGGAACGGAATGCCCGCCGAGGCCGGGCAGAAGTGGCGGCTGTTCAGCGGCATCGACGCCTACATCGAGCCGAAGGCCCGCCGCCGCATTGAGCCGGACGGCTCGTGGGTGCTGCTGGATGCCGCCGGCGAAGTCTTCGCC
>JAWLHX010000081.1:0-15493 GCA_041690105.1 Phycisphaerae bacterium | reverse complement strand
CCTTCTATAATAAAGCCGCCGCAGAGCGTGCCATCTTCGGACAACTCCTCCGATGGCACCTCACAGAACATATTACACACAAGACTTGACGCAACCTCAGTCGCGGGACTTCTTGACAAACCATGCCTCTTCAACGCGGCCCTGGTAAATGCATTCGGCGGCGGCCAGCAGGTCGGACTGTTCGGACTCGCTGAGCGGGGCAAAGTTGCGGGCAATCTCAACATTCTGTTCGACCTGTGCAATGTCATCGACCCCGACAATGGCCGAGGCCACGCCCGGCATGCCCATGACAAACCTGATGGCCCGCTCCAGATGACCGGCAAGGAAGCCGTAAGCCGTCACCTTCATGCCCAGCACGCCCACGCCACGTTCCAGGGCCGGCGGCATGACGGTATCGTAGAAGGGGCGGACGGCCTCGTGCACAGCACCCAGGGCCACCAGCATTGTGTCGAAGGGGTAGGATTCCAGGGCCTTGGCCATGGCCTGCGGCTTGGTGTGGCCGGTTACGCCGATGAAGCCCACGCGGCCATCGGAGCGAAGCTGCTCGGCAGCCTTTATGGCCCCGCTCTTTTCGTCCAGCCTCTCGGCCAGGTCGGCCTCGTCCTTCAGATCGTGCAACTGGACGATGTCGATGTAATCGGTGCGCAGGCGGACGAAACTCTCCTCGATCTCCTGCATGAAGGTATCGCGGTCGCGGGCGCTGCTTTTTGTGGCCAGCACAATCTCCTTGCGCCGCTCGCCGACTACCGGCCCCAGCTTGCGTTCGCTCTCGGCGTAACCGTGGGCGGTGTCAATATAGTTGATTCCCAGGTCAATGGCCCGGTTGATCACGGCCGCAGCCTCGGCGTCGTCCAGCAGGTTGTACTTGACGCCTCCGAGGCCAAGAGCCGTGACTTCCAGCCCCGTGCGGCCAAGCATTCGCTTCGGTATCATGTTCTGTCCGTCACTTGTTGTCCGATTCTTCTTAGCCGACATCCATGGTTCTCCGTTCTTAGTGTGTTCTGGGGCTGGCAAAACTGGTTATGGTCAATTGCACGTTGTAGTCCGCGAGTGCCGGTTACTGGCTGTTTTCATCCTCGGCCACCATTGCCGCCACGGCCAGAGCGGCCAGGTCCTGCGTGCGTTCGCCGAGGGCGGCAGGAGCAATTGTGCAGGCCTCGTAAGCTGCGGGCAGACTTTCGCGCATGGCGGCAGCCTTTACGCCATCGAGCAGCAGGTCGCCCAGGCGGCAGGCCATGCTGCCAAGGCTGATGCGCTCGGGATTCAGCAAATCGAGCAGGATGGCGCAGGTCTGGCCCAGGTAGTCGGCCAGTTGTCGCACAACATCCACGGCCAGCACGTCGCCGGCCAGGGCCGCCCGGCCGACATCGCGTCCGCTGAGCTTTTCGGGATCAACATCCTGCAGGGCCGAGGGGGCCTCGCAGTCGGCCAGGCGGATTCGGGCCAGCCGGGCCAGGGCCGAGGCGGCGGTCCAGCCCTCCACGCTGCCGGCTTTGCCGTAGCCGACGGGGCCGTCGGCGGTCAGGCGGACGTGGCCGATTTCGCCGGCCAGGCTCTGCCGCCCGCGGTAAAGTCGGCCATCGAGTATCAGCCCCGCCCCGTTGCCGGTGCCGCAAGTGAGGAAAACCATGTTATGCACGCTGCGGTCGAGCCCCCAGCGCCATTCGGCCAAGCCTCCGGCATTGGCATCGTTTTCCAGCAAGGTCGGCAGACCGAGGGCCTGCTGGAAGATGCTGACAATTTCGATGCGGTCCCAGCCGGGCAGGTTAGGCGGGCTGAGCACCAGGCCTTCTTCGGTCGAGAGCGGGCCGGCGCACGATATGCCGCAAGCCACCGGGGCGCTGTCGCCCATCATCTGCCGGGCGCTATCGGCCAGTTGGTCCAGGGTGGACTTGTGGTCGGCGGTCGGAATTTCGTGGCGCTGAAGGACGCGGCCGAAGGAGGTGCCCAGCACGGCGGCCGATTTTGTGCCGCCTATGTCTATGCCGATCAGCATACGGTCGTGTTGACTGCTCAAGATTAAAACCCTTCAAATCATTGTAACGCAGCGGCTTGCCGGTTGGCAGGCCCGGATGACGGATAGCCGGCCGCTTGTCGCTCGGGCGTAGGGCCGAGGCCATCACGGTGTCCGGGCATTATTGGGCCCGGTCGGAGCGTCGGCGCCATCAAAAAGACGAAAAACCCTAGTCTACACGACCCGGAGCGCTTATAAAATGAGTTTTCGTCTATTACAGTACCGGCCTTTAACTGCGGAGCCAAGATTATGACCTCGTCCGATAGCGCCTGCCTGACCCGCCCGCCCCGTTACCAGCCGCGCCGCTTCGTGCCCGAAGGTGTCAACTTCAGCGACGAATCGCAGGTGGTTGAGCTTTACAGCCAACTGCTCGAGCGCGAGGTCGACTCGGCCGAGTCGCTGGAGGGCTGGCTGCTCGACCGCAGCGAGCTTGAGGCCGCCCTGGACGAGGAGGGCTCGGTGCTTTACGTCAACATGACCTGCCAGACCGACGATGCCGAGCGGGCCGCGGCCTATCAGCACTTTGTCGAAAAGGTCGTGCCGGCGGTCAAGCCGATCGACAATCAGCTGGACAAGAAGTACCACAAGTTGCGGCAACAGTATCAGCTTAATGAGAAGCGCTACGAGGTCTTCGATCGTAATGTGGAGACCGACCTGGCCCTGTTCCGTAGCGACAACGTGCCGCTGCAGACGCAGGAATCGCTGCTGAGCCAGAAGTACCAGACGCTGATTGGCGGCATGATGGTCAGCTTCGAGGGGCAGGAGCGAACCCTGCCGGAGATGCAGAAGTATCTGCTGCAGACCGACCGGCCGCTGCGCGAGGCTGCCTGGCGGGCCACGGCCGAGCGGCGATTGCAGGACAAGGACGAGCTTGAGAGCATTTACGACCAGATGCTGGCCCTGCGGGTGAAGATTGCGGCCAATGCCGGGTTCGATAATTACGAGAAGTATAAGTTCCGCTCCATGCACCGCTTCGATTACGACATAAGCGATTGCGAGGCCTACCACCAGGCCATTGAGCGGCGCGTCGTTCCGCTCTGGTCCGAGCTATTGCGCCAGCGCCGCGAGTCCATGCAACTGGAATCGCTGCGGCCATGGGATACCAGTGTCGATCCGCTCGGTCGGCCGCCGCTGAGGCCCTTCGAGCAGCCCAAGGAGCTGGTTGATGGGACGGCCCGCATATTCCGGCGGGTCGATCCGGCCCTGGGCCGGCAGTTCGAGACGATGATCAGCGATGGTCTGCTGGACTTGGCCAGCCGCAAGGGCAAGGCACCCGGCGGCTACCAGACGACGCTGTCGGAGGCCCGCAAGCCGTTTATCTTCATGAATGCCGTGGGGCTGGAGCGCGACGTGCGGACCTTGCTGCACGAGGGCGGCCATGCCTTCCATTCTCTGGCGGCGGCCGACGAGCCTCTGCTCGGCTACCGTCACGGCCCGATGGAGTTCTGCGAGGTGGCCTCCATGGGCATGGAATTGCTGGGCGACGACTTCCTGGACGAGTTCTACAACGAGGACGACCTGAAGCGGTCGCGGCGCGAACACTTTGAGGGGGTAATCTTCATTCTGCCCTGGGTGGCGACGATAGATGCTTTCCAGCAATGGATTTACGCCAATCCGCAGCACGACCGCGAAGCCCGGCGGCAGGCCTGGCTGGCGTGCCTCGACCGCTTTGGCGGCGGCGTGGTCGACTGGACGGGGCTGGAGGCCGAGCGCGGGCACATGTGGCACCGCCAGTTGCACATCTTCGAGGTGCCCTTCTATTATATTGAATACGGCATTGCCCAGCTTGGGGCCCTGCAGCTATGGGTGCGTGCCCGTCGCGAGGGCCGGGCAGCCGCCCTGGCCGGTTATCGCCGTGCCCTGGCTCTGGGCGGCTCGCGCCCGCTGCCGGAACTGTTTGCCGCCGCGGGACTTAAGTTCGATTTCTCGGAATCGACCATCGCCCCGCTGATGGACGAGGTAGCCGAAGAGTTGCAGAAGCTTTAACCGCGAGAGATAAAGGCAGCCGCCTGTGGTCGTTGCCGTTGCTTCTGCCGTTAAAGCCTCCGGGCAATGCCCGGGGATACGCCGTTGCCGTTTGCTTTTGTTGTTAAAGCCCCCGGCACTGCCGGGGGATACGTTGTTGCCGTTTTTGTTGTCTTGCGTTTGTTTGTCGGCCACGGTTTAACTTTGTTTTTTGGACCTTGCTGGTATTCGATCCCCCGGCAGTGCCGGGGGCTTTATAGAAGAAGCAACGGCAACGGCAACGGCAACAACAATGGCAACGGCAACGGCAACAACAACGGCGACACCCTCACCTGTCTCCGGCTATTGCCGGAGACATCCTCTCCCTCCAGGGAGAGGGGTTAGCAGCAACAGCAACGGCAACAGCAATGCAATGGCGTGAGGGACGCTAAGTATCGGCAGGAGATTGCTTTAGCGTTTGTCGCCTGTTCACTTCTGATGGTTTTCAGCTAGCTATGAATCGGTTTGGTATTGACGGCGGGGGGCTGTGCGGCGACAATGCCGGGCTACGGCTGAAAGTGCCGCGAGGCGGAATCCGCGCGTGTAAAGAATCAGGGGGTCATCAGGATGTACATCGGGATTGATGCAGGCAGCGTGGCTGTCAAGGGTGTCTTGCTGGATGGTGGCTTTGGTGTGCTGCACGAGGCTTATCTGCGAAACCATGGCCAGCCTCTTGAGCGGACCCGCGAGGTGCTGGAGGAGTTGCTTGGCCGCCTTGACGACAGGCGCAGTCTGTTGGGCGTTGCCGTGACCGGGGCCGGTGCCAAGCTTATTGCCGAACTGCTGGATTTGCCGTTGGTTAACGAGGTAGTGGCCCAGGCCACGGCCACCGGGCGGCTGTATCCTGCGGTGCGTACGGTTATTGAAATTGGCGGCGAGGACTCGAAGCTGATCCTCATTGAGCCTGACGAAAAGACGGGCGGCACGCGTATTCGCGATTTTGCCATGAATGCCCTGTGCGCCGCCGGTACGGGCAGTTTTCTCGATCAGCAGGCCTCGCGTCTGGGCATTGATATTGAAGGCCAGTGGGGCGAAATGGCCCTGAAGAGCGCCCATCCGCCGCGCATTGCCGGCCGCTGCTCGGTATTTGCCAAGAGCGACATGATCCACCTGCAGCAGGAAGGCGCCCCGGATTACGATATTGTGGCCGGCCTGTGCTTCGCCATGGCCCGTAACTTCAAGGCGGTCATAGGCAAGGGCAAGGATTTCTACCCCACCATCAGCTTCCAGGGCGGCGTGGCGGCCAATGCCGGCATGGTCCGGGCCTTCAACGATGTACTGAAGCTCAAGGATGGCGAACTGATCATTCCGCAGCACCATGCCTCCATGGGTGCCATCGGAGCGGTCATGGCTACGGCCGAGCGCGACGAATTCCGGCCGTTCGCGGGGCTTAAGCCGCTGGAAGATTACATTGCCACCAAGCAGAGCCAGCCGCACAAGTGCCACAAGCCTCTGGTGGACGACAAATATCCTCTGACCATAGAGCCCGACCTGAGCGGCCTGAAGGCCGGGCAGAAGGTGGACGCCTTCCTGGGCGTTGACATCGGCAGCATATCGACCAACGTGGTGGCCATCGACATTGACGGCAGGGTGCTTTCGCGGCGCTACCTGATGACCGCCGGCCGCCCGCTGATTGCCGCCACCGAAGGGCTTTACGAAGTTGGACGCGAGGTGGCCGATAAGGTCAACGTCTGCGGCGTGGGCACGACCGGCTCGGGCCGCTACCTGATTGGCGACTTCATCGGGGCCGATGTGGTCAAGAACGAGATTACCGCTCATGCCACGGCGGCGGCCTTTGTCGATCCGAAGGTGGACACCATTTTCGAGATCGGCGGGCAGGACTCCAAGTATGTCAGCCTGGAAAACGGGGCGGTCGTCGACTTCACCATGAATAAGGTATGTGCGGCGGGCACCGGCAGCTTCATCGAGGAGCAGTCGGAGCGGCTGGGTATCGGCCTGAAGACCGGCGAGTTCAACCAGTTGGCCCTGGCGGCCGACGAGCCTCCGTGCATGGGCGAGCGCTGCACGGTGTTCATCGAGACGGACATCAACCATAATCAGCAGAAGGGCGTGGCCAAGGACGATCTGGCCTCGGCCCTGTGCTATTCCATCGCCCATAACTACCTGAACCGGGTGGTTGAGGACCGGCGGATTGGCCAGCACATATTCTTCCAAGGCGGCACGGCCTACAACCGTGGCGTAAAGAGCGCCTTCGAGCATATTACCGGCCGCAAGATCACCGTACCGCCGCACCACGACATTATGGGGGCCATCGGGGCGGCCTTGCTGGCTCGTCTGGAGAAGCAGACGCCGAGTCGCTTCCGGACGTTCGATTTGCGCGATAAGAAGTACGACCTGTCCAGCTTCGAGTGCCGGGCCTGCTCCAATATGTGCGAGGTGCGGGTGGTGAGCATCGAGGGTCAGGGCAAGCTGTATTACGGCAGCCGTTGCGGGAAGTTCGATGAATCGAAGCGCGAGAGCCTGGGCAAGGACTTGCCGCGACTGTTTGTCGAGCGCAACGAAATGCTGATGAACAGCTACCAGAGCGTGGCTCCGGCCAAAGTTGGCAAGGGCAAAAGGGTGGGCATTCCGCGGGTAACGTTCTTCTGGGAACAGTACCCGCTGTGGAGCGCGTTTTTCGGCGAGTTGGGCTTCGAGGTCGTGCCCAGCGAGGAGACCAACCGGACGATCATCAACAAGGGTCTGGAGAACGTCGGGGCCGAGACCTGTTACCCGATCAAGGTGTCGCACGGCCATGTTCTGGACTGCCTGGAGCGCGGGGTTGACTACCTGTTCCTGCCGAGCATTGTCGATTTGCCGACCATGAGCGAGGAGATCGTCAACAGTTACACCTGCCCGTACGTTCAGAGCCTGCCATATCTGCTGAAGGCTGCCCTGCGTTTTGAGGATTGGCCGCAGACGAAGGTGCTGAGCCCGATTTTCCATTTTTCGCGTGGTGTTGAGGAATTGCGGCGCGACATGGAACGTGTTGCGGCCGATCTGGGGGCCAACCTTGGCGAGCGTCGCCATGCGGTCGAAGCGGCCCTGGCTGCCCAGGAGAAGTTCTACGATGGTCTGGCCACTCGCGGGCGCGAGGTTCTCGCGGGCCTGAAGGACGAGCCGACGCTGGTGATTATCAGCCGGCCGTACAATGGCTGCGACTCGGGGCTGAACCTGAACATTCCGGAGAAGCTTCGCGACCTGGGCTGTTTGGCCATCCCCTGCGACATGCTGCCGCTGGAAGACGAAAACATCAGCGACAGTTACCCGCACATGTACTGGAAGTACGGCCAGCGCATTCTGGCCTCGGCCCGCTTTGTGCAGAAGCATCCGAACCTGTACCCGGTATACATTACCAACTTCGGTTGCGGGCCGGACAGCTTCATCATGAAGTTTTTCGAGCGCGAGCTGAAGGGCAAGCCCTGCCTGACGCTTGAGGTTGACGAGCATTCGGCCGACGTAGGCGCCATTACCCGCTGCGAGGCTTACCTGGATAGCCTGAAGAACGTTCGCGACTTGCACCTGTCGGCCGTGCGTAAGGTTCAGGCCGGCAAGCTGCAGTACGATCTGCAGAGCGAACGTCGACGGCTGTACATACCGTATATGGACGACCATGGCTACGCCCTGGCGGCGGCCATGCGGTCCAACGGCTTGGACGCCGTGCAGATGCCCATGGCCGACAACGAGACCATCGAGCTTGGCCGCAAGGTTACCAGCGGCAAAGAGTGCTACCCGTGTATCATCACCACGGGCGACATGCTGCGGCAGTCGCGGCAGAGCGATTTCGATCCAGCCAAATCGGCCTTCTTCATGCCCACGGCCTACGGCCCCTGCCGCTTCGGCCAATACAACAAGTTCCAGCGCATGGTGCTCGACGATGCCGGGCTGGAGCAGGTGCGCATGTTCACCTTCGATCAGGACATCGATTACCAGAAGGACGCCAAGCTGCTGGGCCCGAAGTTCCGCAAGCTGGCCTGGTCGGGCATTGTTTTTGTCGATACCATGCAGAAGCTGGCCCGGGAGACGCGGCCTTATGAATTGAACAAGGGCGAGACCGACAAGGTCTACCAGGAATCGCTCGACGCCCTGTGCCGCCACATCGAGAAGGGCGGCATGCCGAGCGAACTTGGCGGCGAAGTGCGGCGGGCTTTCGAGGCCATCAAGGTCGACATGTCGCGTCCGAAGCCGCTGATCGGGGTGATTGGCGAGGTTTTCGTCCGCTGCAACCCGTTTACGAATAACTTTATTGCCCGCAAAATCGAGGAGCTTGGTGGCGAGGCCTGCCTGCCTCCGTTCGAGGAGTGGGTGAATTACATCGGCTGGAGCCGGGTTGAGGACGGCCGCATCGAGCGCAATTACAAGACTCTGCTGAGCGAGGCCATTGTCAACTGGTTCCAGAAGCGCGAGAAGAATCGTGTTCTGCGGCCATTCGAGGGCAGCGTGCGGAAGTTATTCCGCGAGGCGTCGTCCAGCGAGGTGATTGCCATGGGCCGCGAGTACATCCACGAGACCATGCGCGGCGAGCCGGTGCTTAGTATGGGCCGGGCGGTGGAATACGCCCATGCCGGTTTCGATGGCGTGGTCAACCTTTATCCGTTCAACTGCATGCCGGGCACGATTGTCAACGGTCTGCTGGCCAAGTTCCAGGCGGAGTACGACCTGCCGATTCTGAAGCTTGCTTATGATGGTCTGGAGCAGTCGACCGAGACGATGCGGCTGGAGGCCTTCATGCACCAGTGCCACCAGAAGATGGAAATTCGGTTGGGTGGCGGCCATTCGGCAGGCGGCCCGGGCCACACGGCGGCCGGCGACGCAAAACATCAGGCTGGCGCCAATGCCCCGGCCCTCGATCATGCTGCCGCAGGCCGGGGTTGAACGAAGCCGGCTAGCTGCGAGCGCAACAGCCAGAGCGTTCAAGGCCAGAACAGCAACAGCGTTCCCAGTCCGCGGGCGCGTGCGGGGGAGTGCTGCGGGCCGTGTTACCCCTGGCTGCCGGTGGTCTCGGCCATAAGAAGTTGGTTGTAGGCGTTCATGAGTTGCACCGTCATCTCGCCCGGCTTCTCGTCGCCTATTGCGTGTCGCTCGATGCGGCAGACCGGCATGACGCCCATCATCGTGTTAGTCAGGAAAATCTCGTCGGCCTGCAGCACCTCGCCCGCCTCAATCGGCTCTTCAAGGGCCTCGATGCCCAGCCGCTCGGCCAACTCCAGCACCACCTTCCGCGTAATTCCCGGCAGACAGCCCTCGCTTACCGGCGGAGTCAGGACGCGATTGCCCCGCACCACAAAAACGTTGCTGATGGCCCCGCAACCGAGCCGCCCCGGACCATTAAAGCGCAGCGATTCGTGTCCGCCGCGGGCGTGGGCCTCGCGCAGCACTATCAGATTGGTCAGGTAATTGGTCGTCTTGTGCCCGCTCAGAGGGTCGGTCGGATTCACCCGCACGTCGCTGATCGTAACCGTCATGCCCTGCTGGTAAAGCTCTTCCGGATACTCGGTCAGCACGCCAGCCGTCACAAGACAGGTGGGCCGGGCTTCGTTGCCCTGTCCGCTCTCGCTGGGCAACGGGCCACGGGTGACGGTGATGCGGCAACGGGCCTCCTGCAGACCATTGCGGACCAAGGCCTCGGCCAGATATTCGGCCAGCTGGTCGGCCGATTCGACCACTGGAATTTCAAGCGCCTCGGCTGATTTGAAGAGCCGCTCAAGGTGGTCGCCGGGGCGGAAAATGCGACCATTGGCCGCACGCAGGGTCTCGAACAGGCCCGCCCCCAGCAGCAATCCCGCATCCATGGCCGCAACACGGGCCTCGCTCAGGGCCATGGTCTGGCCATTCAGCACAACCTGCACCACCGGATTCGTCTCTTTCGACATAGCCTCAGCTCCCTCGTCAAAGCTCAAATTATGGTTCTGCATAAAAGCGGCCGCTCAACCTTCCGTCGGTGGCCATTCGCCCTCGGCCTCTGCCGAAGGCCGACGCCATAGCGGCACCAACTGGCAGAGGAGCCGAAAATCAGCAGCTCGCGGCAGCATAAGTCGTCGCAAACCTATGCCCTGCGACCGGCTCAGCCAGACGGCGGCCCACACGGCCATCACGGTGTAGGCCACAAGCGAGGCCCAGGCCGCGCCAACAATGCCCCAGGCCGGAATGAGCAGAAAATCCAGAGCCGTCACCAGGGCCAGCCCGCCGGCAGTTACCACGGCCGGCGGCCACGGACGTTCGATGGCTTGGAAAATTGCCATGATCATGTGGCCAAAGCCTATGGCCAGAACGCCCGGCAGAAGTATCCGCAGCGGCACAACGCTGGCGGCAAACTCCATCCCGAAGGGTACCACAATCAGCCACCACGAGGCCAGAGCGAAAACAATAACCAGACCTGCGCCGGCCAGCAGGCCCACCCTGCTCATGTCGGCCGCAGCCAACGGACCCTCCTTACGGCCAAGGGCGCCCACGCGAACGTAAATCACGCTCTCCATGGCCAGCATCAGGTACAGGATAACCTCCGCAACCTGCGCCGCCCGACTATACAGGCCAACCTGGGCCTCGTCGCCAGTTAGCAGACCAAGCAGAAAAACGTCGGCCCGCAGCACCAGCAGCATCAGCACTGCCATAATGTGCGCTCGCCAGCCAAAGCCAACCATCCGCTTCAGGCTTTGCCAGGCCGACGGCCCGGCCGCCACTGGCTGGGCGCGCGAAACAAGTTGCCACACCAGCACAATGCCGATGATCGTCGCCAAGGCGTAGGCTGCAACGCTGGCCGCCAGAACCACCGCAGGCGAAGGCTCAAAATCAAACAGTGACCCCGCCCACAACAGCGCGGCAATGGCCAGGGCGGCATATAACCAGCGGAACGACAGCAGGATGGCGCTGCGACGACCAAAGTGCTCGAAGCCCTGGCAGGCCGCCATCAGCACCTGAAGAGCGACCTCCAGCACCAGGATGGCCGCGGCCAGAGGAGCCAGTTGATCGAGCGCCGCCCCCGCCCCCAGCAGCGGGCTCAGCTGCGGCCACAGCAGCAGATAACCAGCCGCGGCAAGCAGGGCCACAAATTCGGCCGAGACCAGAGCCAGCAGCGTCGCCCGCCCCGCGGGCAGTTCGCCTGTGCGGATGAGCTGAGCCAGGGCCCGCGGCAAGCCAAGGTTGGCCAACACGGCTATCACGTTCGGCACCACCAGGGCCAGCACAATTATGCCCGCGCCCTGCCGCCCGAGCACTCGGGCCACAACTATGCTCACCGCGAGATTGGCCAGCAGTCCCGCCAGGTAGGCCGCAAAGGTGGCCGCCGCAGGTCTGACAAATCGATTCCTCATGCGGCAGATGATAGCCCCAAGCAGCCCTTCTGGGAAGCGCCGGCCACGGGTTTCTGCTTTTCTTGATGATGTCGGCCCAGCGGGTGTGGTCGGTTTTTCAGTTGCGGTTGAACCACTTGGCATTGTGTCAACGGCCAACATGGTCGCTAAAGACACCTTGCGATAGGATGTCGTTTTCTAAAGCCCCCGGCACTGCCGGGGGATGCTGTAGCAGTTGGTTGTTGTTGTGGTTGATGTTGTTTGAAATCTTGTGGAATCGCCAAGCGTCGATCCCCCCCCCGCATTGCGGGAGGGGGTTTCTAAGGCAACGGCAACATCAAAAGAAACAGCATCCCCCGGCAGTGCCGGGGGCTTCAAAGGCAACAGAAACATCAAAAAGAAACAGCATTCCTCCCCGCATTGCGGGAGGGCTTCAAAGGCAACAGCAACATCAAAAGAAACGGCATCCCTCCCCGCATTGCGGGAGGGCTTCAAAGGACATGTCGGCCCACCTGCCGGCCCGGCCAGCGACAACTAACTGGTACTTCACCTGTGGGCCTCTGCGGTGTAGAATTGGCCAATAGCATGAAGAGCGATAATCATAATCGTAGTGGCGGCACCGAGGGACAGCCCGGCGAACGTTTTGCCAGCGAGCCAATTGTGCCCGAGCCAGGCAGCATGTCGGCCTCGGCCATGAGCCGCGGGGCGCCCGGCGTTCCGCGCCGGTTCACCTGGCGCGGCCGGCAGTTCGAAGTCGTTGAGATTCTCTCGCAATGGAAGTCGACCGGCGGCTGCCGCCATGGCAGCCAGGAAATGTATGTGAGACGTCACTGGTTCCGCCTGCATACCCAGCCCGAGGCCGTGCTGACCATCTACTGCGACCGCCAGGCCCGCCAGCCCCGCAACCCCAAGGCCCGCTGGTTCGTCTTCAGCTATACCATGCCGCAAGCCGGCGACGAGGTCTGACCGACCTTGCCGGCCTCCCGCCTCAGCAGGCACGGTTAGTTTCAAAGGGGATATCTTGACCAAACCTGCGGCGCGCTGGCGCCAGCGGAGTTACAGTTTGCTCGACGCCGCGGCATCCAGCATCCACACCAGTCGGCCTTCGCGCGGGCAGATGTTCTGAATCGGAAGTTGCTCGGGCAGGCGCGGCCCCTCCAGCACCCTCTTCACCTGTTCGGCCTTATCCTTACCCGAAACCAGCACCACAATCTGGCGACTGTTGTTGATTGCAGCCGGCGTCAGCGTCAGACGCCAGCTATCCAGCTTCGGCACAAACTCGGCCGCGGCATAGCAGCGATCTTCGAAGACCAGCCCGCTGTCCGGAAAAATACTCGCCGTATGACCATCGTCGCCCATGCCCAGCAGCAGAAAATCGAAGGTTGAGCCATTGTTCAGCGGACGCAGCGACTCTTGCGGAGCGTTAAAGGTTTCGCGCAGCAAACGGTCGTATTGCTCGGCGGCGCGCTTGGGTTCAACATCGGTGGCAAAGGGGTGAACCTGCCCGGGTGGCAGCGGAACATTCAGCAGCAGGGTCTCCTGAGCCAGCCGGTAATTGCTCTCCCGATGATCGTGAGGGACATAGCGCTCGTCGGCCCAGAACAGGTGCACGTGCGACCAGTCAATCATGCCGCTGACAGGCGGGCGGGCCATTAACTCGTATGTTCGCCTGGGCGAGCGGCCGCCGCTTATGGCCAGCAGAAACCGCCCCCGCTCGCTGATGGCCTGGGCACAATGAGCCGCCACCAACTCCGCCGTCGCCTGCGACAGCGATTCCAAATCCGCATAGGTCTGAACTTCCGCCATCTGTACTCCCCCCTGAATCGTCCAAAGCATCAGCCACCGCGACGCAGCAAACCTTCTTCCTCCAGTTTAACAGAAAGACGGCTGAAGTCGCGCATCGCCTGGCGTACCTGCATTAATGTCAGCTCCAACTCCCTGTGGAACTGATCGCTGCGCAGCAGACGCCCCATTGTGCCCTCGCCGCGGCGCACGCCGGCCACCACTGCATCGGCATTCGTCAGCAGGCGTTCCAGAACAATGGCGTCGTCGGTCAGTTGCGACATAAGCGCAGCCGAACGCTCCTGAACATCGATGACCGCCGCATTCACATTCTCGTTGGTGACGGCCAGGCGCTCTATCAGCACATCGGCCTTCTCCATCGTCTGCTGCAGACTTTGCGACGCTCGGCGCATGCGGGCCAGCGACTCGTTCAGGTGCTCCACATTCTCATCGCTGGCCAGCTTGGCCACGCTTTCATCAATTCGCTCGATGGTGGTATTAAGATTTGGCGGCACCCGGCCGGCACGAACATCGGCCAGCCGTCGCTGCTCGGTCATAAGTTTCAGGTTTTCGACCAGATCCTTGACACCCGAGAGCCCCTCCAGCGTCTGTTCCAACTGCTCGGCCAGCTCCGGAGGTATCAGCTGCGGCGGGGCCGAACGCCCCGGAATAACTCCGCTGCCATCCTGCGGAAGGTAGCCGGGCATATCCTCACGGTCTGTCGGCACGCGAATGTCCGCAAAAACTTCACCGAACGTGGCAGGAGCGGCAAAAAGCATAGCCCCCGCCGGAATATTAATCGGCTCGCGAATCCGGACACGGGCTATCACCTGGTTAAGCTCTTCGTCAAAGCGTATCTCTTCGACTTCGCCCACACGCAGGCCGCGGTAATGCACTACGCGACCCTCGCCAAGCCCGTGGGCGTGCTCCATCCGCACCTGAATGGTGTAGCCACTCTTGAAAACCGTGGCAATGCTGCTGAAGGCCAGCACAAGGCCGGCCAGGGCCAGGCAACCAATAAGCACAAAAACGCCTACGGCCAGATTTCGTTTATGATCTTGCATTTAGTCGCCCTCTTCCAACTCGGCCTGCATGCTGGCGTCGCCACGAAGAAAACCCTGAACCAAGGGGTCGTCATTATGTCGAACCGCATCGGGCGAATCATCAACATGCACCTTGCCCTGGTGCAGAAATATCATCCGGTCGCTGACCTTCATGGCGCTGGCAATGTCGTGGGTGACGACAATGCTCGTGGCGTTCAACTGATCGCCCGTCTTGATGATCAAATCGTTGATCGTATCGGCTGTCACCGGATCGAGGCCGGTGGTCGGCTCGTCGTACAGAATAATCTTCGGGTCCATCACGATGGCCCGGGCCAGGGCCACGCGCTTCTTCATGCCGCCGGAAATCTCCTCCGGCATCATCTCTTCTATCTCGCCAAGGCCAACCATGTCAAGACGCTCGCGAACACGCTGGCGAATCTCATCCTCGCTCATATCCGTGTGCTGGTAAAGAAGAAAGCCCACGTTATGCAGTACGTCCATCGAATCAAACAGGGCAGCATACTGAAAAACCATGCCGAACTGCATGCGAAGCTGCTCCATCTGGGGCCGACCGAGATGACAGACATCGTGACCGAAGACGCGCACCGAGCCCGCGTCCGGGTGCATCAGCCCGATTATGTGCTTCAGCAGCACACTTTTGCCGGTGCCGCTGCGGCCCAGAATGGTAGTGGTCTCGCCATAGCGAAACGAAAGATCGATGCCGGTGAGCACCCTCTGCTGGCCGAACCTTTTCCGCAGGCCCTCCAACTCCACCACAACATCGCCCGGCTCAGGCTCCGGTATCTCAAGCTTGGCACGTTTGCGCCTGAACATGGCTGCCACCATCCCTAAAATCCTCGTTAAGTGCCAGGCGGCAAAAACCAGCACCGCCCCGGCCGAATCATCAGACCGGAAGGTCGGCCGGACCGAAAATCAGCTTCTGCAGACTGTTCAGGAAGATGGCCATGAACAGGTTAATTATCAGAATCACGATAAAATTCAGCACGAAGGCTTCGGTTGCCGCGCGGCCCACGCCTTCCGCCCCGCTGCGACTGGTAAAGCCCTTGTAACAGCTGATCATCGCTATCGCCGCCCCGAACAGCACACTCTTGGCCACTCCTGCCAGCACGTCGAAGGTCTGAATGCCCTGGGCGCTGTAGTGCCAGTAGTCGGCGCTCGATCCACCGTAAGCCCAGACGACAATGGCGTAGCCGCCAAGCACGCCCACCGCGTCGCAGTAGATTGTAAGGAACGGAATCAAAAGCAGGCAGGCCAGAAATCGCGGCACAACCAGGTAGCGGATGGGGTCGGCGGCCAGCGAGACCAGAGCGTCAATCTGCTCGGTTACCTTCATTGTGCCC